>DASSEZ010000021.1:0-77653 GCA_035694945.1 Vulcanimicrobiaceae bacterium | reverse complement strand
GGCCGCGTGGATGAAGACAAGACGGAAGATAGCGCCGACAAAGAACATCTGAACGAACGCGCGCGCGGGCAGTTCTACGACGAATGCGGCAAAACGATCGAACGTGTGAACGCGGTGAATCCGTCGGAAACCAAACTGTATCTGCCCGACAACCGCTTCAACCGCAAGATCGGCGCGTATGCGGGTCAATATTGGACGGTCGACGGGCGCGAACTGACCAAAGAACAGTGGGACGCGTATGCTCCCAGCGTGCTGCCCTCCGCGCAAGACGAGGAGCGGCTCAAAGAGTTTTTCAAAGATCCGAACTGGATCGCACCCAAAGGCAAGAGTGAGGCAGCGTAAATGAGCACGACAGTAAATGCCCTTCGACAAGCTCAGGATGACAAGGCTCAGCAAACGCCGTTCGGCCGCGAGCAGCGTCCGTTCGACGGCAAGCGCGTCATCAATTATTCGAAAGACGGCCACGTGGCCGTCATCGAGATGGACGATCCGCCGGCGAACACGTACACGCATGAGATGATGCGCCAACTGGACGAGGCGATTCTGGATGCGCGCTTCGATCAGGACGTCGAGGTGATTCTCCTGACCGGCAAGGGCGAAAAGTTTTTCTCGGCGGGCGCGA
Source organism: Vulcanimicrobiaceae bacterium (assembly GCA_035694945.1). GTDB lineage: Bacteria > Vulcanimicrobiota > Vulcanimicrobiia > Vulcanimicrobiales > Vulcanimicrobiaceae > DATGJX01. The sequence continues at coordinate 77,031 of DASSEZ010000021.1, read as the reverse complement.
ACATCGGCATGCTCAACAGCGTGACGCCGGAGTTCAAATACAATTTCTGCCTGCACGCCAACGAAACGCTCTCAAGACTGGAGCAAACGCCGAAACTCGTCATTGCGGCGCTCAACGGACATTGCGTGGGCGGCGGGCTTGAAATTGCGATGGCCTGCGATATCCGCATCGCACGCCAGGACGCGGGCAAAATCGGGTTGCCGGAAGTCGCGCTCGGGGTCCTTCCGGGAACCGGCGGCACGCAGCGCCTCGCGCGTTTGGTCGGCAAATCGCGCGCGATCGAACTGATGTGCACGGGCCGCACGTACAGCTTCGAGCAAGCGATGGAATGGGGCATCTTGAGCGACATTTTCGAAGGCGATGCGCAGAGCTTCCGCGAGCAGATGCTCTCGTACGCCAAGCAGTTCACAACGCCCAACAAGGCGCCGATGGCCGTCGGTCACATCAAACGCAGCGTGCAGACCGGCATGGAACTGCCGCTCAACGATGCGCTGGCACTCGAACGCGAACTGCAATCGCTGCTGTTCAAAAGCGAAGACGCCAAAGAAGGCATCGCCGCCTACAACGAAAAGCGCGTCGCGAAGTTCAAAAACAAGTAGCGGCGCGCCCCGTAAACCGGAAAAGAGCCTGCTCTGCGCAGGCTCTTTTGTTTGCCCCGGCTGTTCTTGAGTTTTTCCCCAGGGGTACCCGCACCGGCGCTACGCTGCGAGCATGTTCAGACACATTCTCGTGCCGGTGGACGGCTCCGATTGTTCTCTTCAGGCACTCGATACCGCAGCCGCGTTCGCCAAAGAGCAAGGCGCGGTGCTCAGCATCTGCACGGTGGTCGATCCGGCAAAAGCGGCGGCAATGGCATTCGGCGAAGCGGCAATGACGTCCGCAGCCTTGGACGCGCTTGATGAAGAGGGCAAGATGCTGGTAGAAGACGCCGCCGCGCGCATACGGCCGATTTGGCCGGCGGACACTACAGTCCTCGACGGTGCGCCCGTTGAGAATATCGTCGAGCACGCGAAGGCCAGCGGCGTTGATTTGATCGTGATCGGGAGCCACGGCCGCAGCGGGCTGCCGCGGCTGCTGCTCGGCAGCGTCGCCGAAGGCGTTATCCGAAACGCGGCATCGCCGGTGCTCGTCGTACGCCAGATTCCTGTCACGATCCGCGCTCCCCAAACTTCGGCGAAAGCACCGGCGGGCGGGTAGTCGAAGCACCGTCGTATGCAGAGCATACGACGTATTCTGGCGGCCGTCGCACTGATTGGCCTCACCGGTGCGATGCCCGTGCCTTCGGTTGCCGGCACGGCCGGCGCGGACGCGCGGTTCCAAGCGCTCGCTCACGACTTTTTCTATTGGGGCTTCAAGGAATCACCGGTTCAGGCAACTGCCGTCGGCGTTCACGCGTACGACGCGCGGCTCGACGACATGTCGGCCGCTGCCGTTGCGCGTCGCGACGCGACGATGAACGCGTATTTGGCGAAGTTTGAAGCGATCCATCCGGCTGCACTAACGCGCGACGATGCCCTCGACCGCACCCTCATCATCGACGCGATTAGGGACAGCCTGCTCTCTTCGGAGACGCTGCAAGACTGGAAGCATAATCCGGACATGTACAGCGGTCTCGCGAGCGGCAGCGTGTTCTTGTTGATATCGCGAGAATTCGCGCCGCTGCAAACGCGTATGCGCGACGCCATTGCGCGAGAAAACGCGATTCCGGCGATGCTGGAGCAGGCCAAGAAGAACATCGTCTCAGTCGACGCAATGACGCAGCAAATTGCGGCGGAACAAGCGCAGGGTGGCATCGGCTTCTTCCAGCAGACCGTTCCCATGGCGTTCGCGTCCGTCAAGAACACAGCGCTGCAGGCACAGCTCAAGAGCGCGAACGCGCGGGCAATGCTGGCGCTGGCGGGCTATGCGAAGTGGATTACATCACTCAAGCCCCAAGGCACGTTTGCGATTGGGCGCGACGCGTACGAGAAGAAACTGCAGTACGAAGACGCGCTGAGCATGCCCGTCGAACAATACTTGTCCTACGGTGAAAAAGCGCTGGCGCAAACACGTACGCAGTTCATTGCGACCGCGAAAGAAATCGATCCAAATAAAACGCCGCAGCAAGTGTACGCATCGCTTGCAAAGGACTATCCGCCGCCGACTCAACTGCTCGCGACGGCGACAAACGATCTCAAAGCGCTGCGTGCGTTCGTCATCTCGCACCACATCATCACCATGCCGGCGGATGCGAATATCAAAGTCATTGAGACGCCCCCGTTCGAACGCGCGTTCATCACCGCGGCGGAAGATTCACCGGGAGCACTGGAAACCGTCGCGACGCAAGCTTACTACTACGTGACGCCGCCGGATCCGAAATGGCCGGCAGAGCGCACGGCGGGTTTCATGGCGCAATTCAACAACTACCAGTTTCCAATCATCTCGGCGCACGAAGTGTATCCCGGTCACTTTACAAACTTCGCAGTCGCTCGCCATCTCAAATTGAGTCTCACGCGCAAACTGGCCGGAAGTGCGGAGTTCGCGGAAGGCTGGGCGCACTACAGCGAGCAGATGATGGTGGACGAAGGCTGGGGCAACGGCGATCCGAAGGTTCGCCTCGCGCAATTGGAAGAAGCGCTGCTGCGTGAATGCCGCTACGTCGCGGGTGTAAAGCTGCACACGGCGGGCTGGAGCGTCAAGCAAGCCGAGCAACTTTTCCAAACACAGTGCTTCCAAACGCCCGCGGTTGCGCTCGAAGAATCCATGCGCGGTACGCAGGATCCGATGTACGGCTATTACACGCTCGGCAAACTCATGATCTTGAAACTGCGCGAAGACTACAAGAAGAAACTGGGCAGCGCGTTTACGCTGGAGAAGTTCCATGATGCGCTGCTGGCGCACGGCGATCCGCCGATTCCGCTGCTTCGTCCATTTATCTTGGGCGCGGCGGACGACGGTCAGCCGCTCTAATGAACAAGTGGGAGACGTACGTGGCGCTGCTCGCGGTAGTGCTGGCGAGTCTCTCGGTTGTAAACATCGGAGGCCGGCCGCGCCCGGTCTTCGCATTCGCCGCCATCGCGCTGCTGATTTTCATCGGATACGCGCGTTTACGCCGCCAACTGCAATCGCCCCAAAAAAAGCAGCGCGCGTTCGATGCATACGAACGCGCGCTGCGAATTCAGGAAGAACGCGATCGGAAGTACGGCGGACGTTAACCGCCCGGCGCTACGCTTTGTTGCACACGTCCTGCCATTTGGCGGGCTTGCCGTTCATCGTTCCGCCGAACGTGAGCGTATATTTGCGAAACGACTGACGGTCGAACGTTAGCTGCAGGCCGGTTTGCGGGTATTTTTCCTGCACGGCGATGTGCGCGAGGCCCGTGTCGCGGCCATCCATGATCATTGCCGAGCCCTGCGAGTCGAGATGGATGGCGCGCCAGGTACCGGGCTGATAGCCGAGGAGTTCTTCGCTAGTACCCTCGTTTGACGAATCTACTTCGCGCAGCCACGTGCCGCCCAGCGCGTAGGAATACGTGGCGGTGTACGTCGTGCTTTGGCCGCCCGCGGTGGACGTGCACTTCCATCGTCCAACGAGATACCCGAGCATGTGAATCGGATTTGCCGTGCGTACCGGAGTTGCGCCAAGGAGCAGTGCCGCCAGGCCGGCTGCGGCGGCTGTTTTGAAAAAGACGTGCATCATATGCCTCCTTGCGGGCCCGCTTCGCGCCTAGCGGCCGACGCCCTCGCGTGCGAGCATCTCGCGGTACACTTCTTCCACGCGATCGATGGTGTCAATCTCGGCGGCGAGCTTGTCGTCGCGCAAGCGCACGATGCGGGGAAAGCGCATCGAAAACCCGCTCTCGTGCAGATCGCTGGGCTGCAGAATATCGAACGCGACTTCCAAAACGATCTCGGGCTGCACGAGGATGCGATGCGCCGCGCGACCGATTTGGTGCTCCAAAAACCACTGCGTGAGCTGCGCGATCTCCGCGTCGGTGAGTCCCGAATACGCCTTGCCGATGGTGAGCAGCTCGCCGCTTCGGCCCCGCACCGCAAACGTATAGTCGGACAGCACTTTTGCGCGCTTCCCGTGTCCCCACTCGACGGCAACGACGACCACGTCGAGCGTCGTGAGTTCGCGTTTGAGTTTGAGCCACCACTTGCCGCGGCGTCCGGGATGATACGGCGAATCCGTGCGCTTGAGCATGAGCCCCTCGTGTCCTGCTGCTCGCGCCGCTTCGAACCGTTCGTGCAGCTCGTCGCCCGATGCGGGTTCACCCAAGCGCGCGAAACGCGCAAGCACGACCCATTCGTTGGAACGCACGATTTCGGCGAGCTTCGCTCGTCGTTCGACCAGCGGCTCGTCGATGAGAAATTCGTCGCCGGCAGCAAGCGCGTCGAACACCATGTAGGTCACCGGAATCTCGCCCAGCAACTGCGGATCGACGGTTTTGCGCTGCAAGCGTGCCTGCAAGTAGCGAAACGGCAGCACCTGTCCGTCGCGGCGGGCAACGATCTCGCCGTCGAGCATGAAATCGCCGGGAATCTGCGCGAGCGCAGCGGCAATCTCCGGATACGACTGTGTGACGTCGTTCAGCGTGCGAGAGAAAATGCGAACGGTATCGCCGCTCTTATGCGCCTGCGCACGAATGCCGTCGAACTTTTCCTCCGCAATCCATACGCCCTCGCGCAGATCCTTGTATTCGGAGCCGTATGCCAGCGGTGTAGCGAGCATGAAACCGATGGGCGATCCGTACGCAATCGTAATGTCGTCCAGCCCTTTGCGGCGTGCCGCGATCGCGACGGCGCCGATATCACCTGCGGCCATTGTCGCGCGCCGCACTGCGTGGTGATCTGCTAGGAATGCTTGCGCGATGGCATCGACGATGAGCCCTTCACGCAGGCCGATGCGCAGATCGCCCGTCATGATTTTGATGACGTACGTGGCTTCCGCCGCGTCGGTGCATGCGCTCAAAATGCGCTCGCAGATCGCTTCGCGCTTTCGTCCCGCGGCTTTACCGCTAGCCGCGGCGATCTGTTCGAATAACGCGTAGAGCACGCTCGGCGTGAGCGTTTCCGAAAAGAGCGCCAAATGCATCGGCGCGCGCACGAACGGTCCGAGGGCGGCGCCGAGATCGCCGTGTTCGCGATATGCCGGCGCGAGTTGCGTTTCGCCCACACCCCACGCGTTGCGCGCAGCCTCCACGATGGTACGCCATCCGATGCCCAGACTGCGTTCGTCCCGCGCCGGGAACGGGTTGCCGGTGAAAAACCGCGATGCCGGAGCCAGGTCCGCATCGGACAGTTCGCGCAGGTACGCCGCCAGAACAGCGATTTTTTCGAGCTTTCCCGCTCTGGCCGCGATTGCCGCGCAGGTTTGCCCGAACCGGATCATGGAATGGGGTTACCCATGGTCACGGCATTTATCCTCATCAACGTCGAGCGTCCTCGCCTGAAGAGCATTGCCGACGATCTCCTTGCCATCGACGGCATCGCCGAGGTGTACAGCGTCGCCGGCCCGTTCGACATGATTGCGATCGTACGGGTCAAGGAACACGAGCAGCTCAGCGACCTCGTGACCGAAAAGATTGGCGCGCTGGAAGGCATCAACGACACCGAAACGCTCATCGCATTCCGATCGTTCTCGAAAAAAGATCTCGGAATGCTCTGGGACATCGGCGTCGATTAGCGTTCGCTAGTACGGGCTCGTGCGGTAGAGCATCGTGCCCGGCATGCTCGCGATTTGGGTTTTTCCATCGACCGTTTCCTGAAAGCGTACCCACGACGGCTGCCACGCTCGCTCGCCCATGTGAAACAGTGTCCCCTTGAGCGGAAGCAGCGGCGAGCCGTCGGCGAGCAGTTTGCCTTTGAGTTCGTAGACGTGCATCGACCAGTAATAGCCGTTTGCGTCGACGCTTTCGTAGGTGCCGGTGTAACGTGACCATGCGGGCGGATATGAAAACCGCCGCGGCCCGGTATAGCGCCGGCTCGTGAACCACTGCGGGCCGGACGCCAGTTCCACAACCTGCTGCTTGGAGTCGCGGCCGAACTGCAGACCGAACGTGCGAAACGCCGGATCCGCAGCCCAAAATGCGTCGCCGCCGCGCGGATAGAGCGCAAACTCGGAAGTGCCGTCGTGCAGCGTGAGCCGATCGCCCGAGGCGCTGACGCTTACCGCGTGTCCGCTCGGCGCGCTGTACGTTCCAGCGTAGTCGCCGGCATGCACGACGTGCGCCGGGTCGGCGGGCGGTGGAACCGGTGGGAGCGCTTTCCCTTGCGACTGCGCCTGCAGCGTCTTGATTGCGTACGAAACAATCGCGCATGGACGCGGGCCGACGTAGCCTAAATTCGAGAGCGCGATGACGCCGAAGCGGCGAGTGACGTCGACCATGATGCATGCCGTGTATGCAATCACACCGCCCGTATGCGCGAGCAGTTTGTCGCCGCCGACGTTCATGATCGCCAAGCCGTATCCGTAGCGGTGGTACATTCCGGGCTGATCGTCTCCGAGTTCGTGTCCGTCCGTTACACCGGGCGAACTGAGCAGCCCGTAGCTTTGCGGCGAAATGAGCGCGCCACTCGGCCCTTTGCCGCCGTCGATTAGATAGCGCATGTACGCGGCCATGTCGGCGCCGGTCGAAAGCACCGAGCCGGCGGGATCCACGAAGTGCGTGGTCGGGGCGGGCATGAGCAGCGGGTCTTGCGGAACGGCGATGTCGTCGGCGCGGTAGAGGTAGCCTTGCGCCGCGTTTTCCAGATCGCGCGGATCCCATTGCGCGGTGGTGTTCGTCATGCCGAGCGGAGCGAACACTCGCCGCTGCATGATCTCGGGATAATTCGAACGATCGAGCGTTTCGAGGATCGCGCCGAGCGTGTCGTATCCGACGTTGGAATACGACCAATGCGTGCCGGGAGCGAATCCGGTCATCCAGTCACGTAATCCGTAGACCGCCGAGAGACCAGTGGACAGACCGCCGTCGGGCAGCCCGCTGGTATGCGTGAAGAGATCGTGCGGCGTTATCGCGCGCCAGCGCGTGTGGATTGAAAACCACGGAAGGTATGCCGTCACCGGACGCTGCGGATTGAAGCGGCCGGCATCGCGCAATTCGAGCAGCGCGGTCGCCGTCATCGACTTGCTGAGCGAACCGATGCCAAAGCGCGTCTGTGTCGTCACCGGCGTTTTCGATGCCGCGTTCGCGTACCCGATGGGGATGAGGCGCAGTGTATGCGTCGCATCGGTAATCGCAACAATCATGCCGGGAGCGCCTTGCTCTGCAAGTGCCTGCGGCGCGTACTGTGCGATGCGATCGAGCGCGTCGTCTACGGTCGGAGGCGACGATGCCGCGAGAGCGGGCGCCGAGCACGTGAGCGCGGCCGTGAGGACGAACGCGGTCTTAAAACAAAGCGAGCTGCGCATGCTCTTCCAGATACTCCGCGTTTACGCCGATCGCCCGCAAGCGATAAGCGAAATCGCGCCAGCCGTGGTTGAGCAGCACTTTCTGGGGCTGCGCCAGTTCGATATAGCGCAGCAATGCCGGGTAATCGGCGTGGTCCGAGAGCGCAAATCCGCGGTCCGCGCCGTAGCGGACCAGCGCGCCGCGATCCAGCGTCCAGCCGGTGAGAACGGCCGTGCGAACGGGCTTACCGTGTACGGCTTTGGGCAAAGCGCGGCCCGACGGAGGCCAAATCAGCGCGCTCTGCCGGTTGAAGTGCCGCGCGTCGTACGTCGCATACGGCGGCAGCTCTACGCCGCACGCACGATACACGTCGCACAGTGTTTCGATCGCGCCGTGCACGGTAATCGGAAGGTTGGCTTTGCCCAAAATTGCGAGCGCTTCTTGCGCTTTGCCGAGGGAATACGCGAAGAACACCGGCACCGCACCGTATTCCAGCGCGTCCTTGGCGAACGCGATCATCTCGCCCGCGACTTCTTCGCGCGGCGGAAACGCGTATTGCGGGCGGCCGTACGTACATTCCATGAGCACGACATCGCAGTGTTTCACCTCGGGCGTTTCCGAAGTGAGCGACGGCTCGAGTTTGAAATCGCCCGTGTACACGAAACGGCCGCGTTCGCTCTCGATGAGGATTTGCGAACTACCGAGGACGTGTCCCGCGGAAAAGAGCGTGAGCCGATGATCGCCATGCCACCACGGGTCGTTGTACGCATGCTCTTCGAACTGCACCGGCGGACGCGGCGGCTTCACCGCTTCGAGCAGCGACGTCTGCATGGCGCGCTCTTCGCGCCGCGAAAAGCGCGCGCGGCAAATGCGCGCGGTGTTGGGCGTGGCGAGCACGAGTGCGTGTTCCCGTGCGTGATCGGAATGCCCGTGCGAAACATAGCACCGATCGCGCGTGCGCATGGAGTCGATCCACAGGTCGATCGCTTCGACGTAAAGCGACTTTTCAGTGAGCGAAAACACGGGAACACCAGCATTCTGCGCGCGCCGCGGACCGACCCGGGCGCTTGCAGCCTTTACGCATCCTTTTCGGTTATGATGGACACGTTACGACAATACGCCCATCTGAGGACAACTGTATGGCACGGATCTATAACAATTTAGCCGACACGTTCGGCAATACGCCGCTGGTCAAGCTCTCTCGGCTTGGCAAGGGCCTGCCCGGCACGGTGGCGGTAAAGTTGGAGTCGTTCAATCCCGCCGGGTCCGTGAAAGACCGCATCGGCGTTTCGATGATCGAAGCGGCCGAGCGCGACGGACGGCTGCGCCCGGATAGCGTCATCGTCGAGCCGACGAGCGGCAATACCGGTATCGCGCTGGCCTTCGTCGCCGCGGCCAAAGGTTATCCGGTGATTCTCATCATGCCCGACACGATGACGGTGGAGCGCCGAAATTTGCTCAAAGCGTACGGCGCTCAAGTCATTCTTACTCCCGGCGCCGACGGGATGAAAGCCGCGATTGCAAAGGCCAACGAGATCGTCTCCAGCAATCCGGCAAAGTATTTCATTCCGCAGCAATTTGAAAATCCGGCGAATCCGGAAATTCACCGCCGCACGACCGCGGAAGAAATCTGGCGCGACACCGATGGCACGGTCGACATTGTCGTAGCGGCGGTAGGCACCGGCGGCACGATCACCGGCGTTAGTGAAGTGCTCAAAGAACGCAAGCCGGGCGTGCGCATCATCGCCGTCGAGCCCGATGCATCGGCCGTGCTCTCCGGCGGACAACCGGGACCGCACAAGATCCAAGGGACCGGCACGGGATTCGTACCGAAGGTGCTCAACACGAGCGCGTATGAGGAGGTCATTCGCGTAACCGATGCCGATGCTATCGCAATGACCCGGCGCGCGGCGCGCGAGGAAGGCATGCTGCTCGGCATCTCTTCGGGAGCGAACATTTGGGCGGCGCTGCAAGTGGCGGTGCGGCCGGAGTCGAAAGGCAAGCTCATTGTGACGATCGGATGCGACACCGGCGAGCGGTATCTCTCGAATCCGGTTTACGCAGAACAGGAAGCGAATATTGTCGAACCAGCCCTGGCGTAGTTTCGTATTGGGGTCCCGCCCGCGTCAGTTTGGGCGGGGCTGACGCGAAGTGTCAGCCCTTGTGATCGAAGTGACTCGCGGCGGCATGGTGGAGTCGTTCCATCATGTCGCCGTTTGCGCGATGGATGCGCAGTACAACGTCATTTTTTCTGCCGGCGATACCAATGCGCCGGTCTTTTTGCGATCGACCGCAAAACCGTTCATCGCCGCGGCGGCAATTGCCGCTGGTGCCCGCGAGCGTTTCGGACTCGAGCCCCGCGAGATTGCGGTCATGGCCGCTTCGCACACGGGCCAAGCATTTCACGTGGACGCCGTGCGATCGATTTTGGCGAAGATCGGTATGAAGGAAAGCGCGCTGCAATGCGGCGCGCACGAACCGTACAACCTCCAAGCCGCGCAGGCGTTGCGCGAAGCCGGCATTACGCCGGGAGCCGTGCACAACAACTGTTCCGGAAAACACGCGGGCATCTTGGCGTTGTGTACAATGATCGGAGCCGATCCGGCGACCTATTTGGACGTGGCGAACCCCGCGCAGCAGCGGATTTTGGATCTCTGCGCTCGCGTATCCGATCAGCGTATCGAAGACTTCGTGCTCGGCGTAGACGGCTGCGGCATTCCGGTCTATGCAACGCCGCTGAGCAACGCGACGCGTTCTTTCGTACGGCTGGCGACGCTGCGCGACATGCGCGAAGACGATGCGGCGGCGCTGCGTATCGTGCGCGATGCAATGGCCGCGCATCCCGAGTACGTGTCCGGTACGGGGGAGTTCGATACGCGCCTCATGCAGGCGGCAGGCGGCACGCTGGTGTGTAAGGGGGGCGCGGAAGGCGTTCACGGCGCGGCGTTCGTCGATGTGGGCGTCGGCATGGTTTGTAAAGTCTTGGATGGGGCCTCACGTGGCCGCGCGCCCGCAGTGCTTGGCGCTGTCCGTCAGATGGGCTTGATGGACGAGGGTAAGTTGACAGAACTCACGGACCTGGAGCGGCCGATAGTATATAATCGAGCCGGACGCGCCGTCGGGCAGGTGCGTGCCGCAAGTACCGTCGCCATCGAAAAAGCGAGTACCACGATTTAAATTGTCTACCTATCTGCAGCTGTTGCGCGAGCGCGTGCTCGTGTTCGACGGCGCCATGGGCACGCAACTCATGGCGCTGGAATTGACCGCCGACGACTTCGGCGGCGCGAAGTATCATGGATGCAACGAGGCGCTCGTGCTTTCGCGCCCGGACGTCATCCAGCGTATACACGAATCGTATCTCGAGGCCGGTGCGGATGTCGTCGAAACCGATACGTTCACCGCGTCGCGTCTGAAACTGGACGAATACGGGTTAGGCGAGAAGGTCGCGGAGATCAATCGCGACGCGGCGCGTTTGGCACGCCAAGCCTGCGAAAAATTCAGCGCGCCCGACCGGCCGCGATTCGTCGCCGGATCGATGGGACCGACGGGAATGCTTATTTCGTCGTCCGATCCGTCGCTCTCGAAGATCACGTTCGAAGAACTCGCGAACATCTACGGCGAGCAGGCACGGTATCTGGTCGAGGGCGGCGTCGATCTGCTGCTGCTCGAGACGATGCAAGATTTGCTCGAACTCAAAGCGGCGATCGCCGGTATCGTCCGTGAGTTCGACAAGGGCCTGCGCCGCGTTCCGATTCAAGCGCAGCCGACGCTGATCACCGAAGGCCGCATGCTGCTCGGTACGGATATTCGCGCTATCTGCGCGACGCTCGGTGCGCTTCCGGTAGACGTCATCGGTTTGAACTGCTCGACGGGACCCGCGCAAATGCGCGATTCCGTACGCTATTTGAGCGAGATGTCCGATCGATTTATCAGCGTCATTCCGAACGCCGGATTACCGATCATGGGTCCCAAGGGCGAAACGATCTATCCCGAAACGCCCGACGAACTTGCGGCGGAGCTCGCCGGCTTCGTGCGCGAGTTCGGCGTAAACGTCGTCGGCGGCTGCTGCGGCACGACGCCCGCACACATCAAGGCGATTGGCGAGCGCGTGAATGCAATCGCTGAAGAGCGTTCTCGCGATGGCGCCGGCACTCGTCATGGTGAGCCTGTCGAACCACGTCGCCCCCAATACGCCGCAAGCGCCATGACCGCGCTGTCGCTCGAACAAGAGCCGCGCCCGCTGCTGGTCGGCGAGCGCATCAACGCGCAAGGATCGCGCAAACTCAAGAAACTGCTGCTCGAGGATCGGTACGACGACATCGCCGTGGTCGCGCGCGATCAGGTCGAGGGCGGCGCACACGTGCTGGACATCTGCTGCGCGCTCACCGAACGTACCGACGAAGACGAGCAAATGCGTACGGTCGTGCGGAAACTCGCCCAGTCGGTCGAATCGCCGCTGATGATCGATTCAACGGAACCGCGCGTCGTCAAAGTCGCGCTTGAAAATTACCCCGGGCGCGCGATCGTCAACTCCGTTCACCTCGAAAGCGGGCGCACGAAGATCGATTCGATCCTGCCTATGGCCAAGGAACACGGTGCAGCGGTCGTCGCGCTCACGATCGACGAGAGCGGCATGGCGAAAACGGCGCAGCGCAAAGCCGAAGTCGCCAAACGCATCTACGACATCGTCGTCGGCGAATACGGGCTCGCGCCCGGCGCGCTGATCTTCGACGACCTGACGTTTACGCTGGCGACGGGCGACGCGGAATACATCGACTCCGCCGTCGAAACGATCGAAGGCATCCGTGCGATCAAAGCGGCGTTGCCCGGCGTGCTCACCTCGCTTGGCGTGAGTAACGTGTCGTTTGGGCTAAAAGCGCATGCGCGCGCGGCGCTCAACTCGGTGTTCTTGCATCACTGCGTGCAGGCGGGCCTGGATTTGGCGCTCGTACATCCGAAAGAGATCACCCCGTACGCCGAACTCGATACGACCGAACGCGAACTGTGCGACGATCTGGTGTTCAACCGCCGTCCCGATGCATTGCAGCGGCTCATCGAGCACTTTGAATCGGCGGGTGCCGCAGCGCAAAGCAGCGGGCCGGCGAAAGACGACGATGCGGATGCGCCGCCTGAGGTGCGCATCCACAATGCCATCCTGCGCCGCCGTAAGGACGGCATCGAAGAGAAGATCGACGAGGCGCTCAAAACGCGCGATGCCGTCGGCGTGCTCAACGACATTCTGCTGCCGGCGATGAAAGAAGTCGGCGACAAGTTCGGTTCGGGAGAGCTGATTCTGCCGTTCGTGCTGCAGTCGGCCGAAGTGATGAAGAAGGCCGTCGCGCATCTCGAACAGTTTCTCGAGAAGAAAGAGGGCGCGACCAAAGGCAAGGTCGTGCTTGCGACGGTGTTCGGCGACGTTCACGACATTGGCAAAAATCTGGTCGGAACGATTCTTTCGAATAACGGCTACACGGTTGTCGACCTCGGCAAGCAAGTACCGATGAATACGATTCTGGAACGCGCAGTGGAAGAAAAAGCCGACGCCATCGGGCTTTCCGCGCTGCTCGTGTCGACGAGCAAACAAATGCCGGTCTGCGTCCAAGAACAGGATGCGCGCGGCTTGCAGTTCCCCGTGATGGTCGGCGGGGCGGCGATCAATCGCGACTTCGGACGCCGCATCTCGCTGCTCGACGAGGGCGAGCGCTTCTTCGAGCCGGGTCTCTTCTATGCGAAAGACGCGTTCGAAGGGCTGCAGATCATGGAGTCGCTGAGCGATCCGCAGCAGCGAGCGGCGCTGGTCGAGAAGGCCAAACGCGAAGCATTTGCGCTGCGCGAACGCCAGCGCGCGGTAACGGCGCACGCCGATGGCGAGATCGTGTACTCGGCCGTCAAATCGGAACGCGTACCCACTCCCAAACCGCCGTTCTGGGGAACGCGCGTCGTTACGGAGATCGATCTTCCGAAACTGTGGTCGTGTTTCGATCTTCGTAGTTTGTACCGGCTGTCGTGGGGCGCCGCAAACACCAAGGGTGAAGCGTTTGATGCATTGGTCCGCGACGACTTCGAACCGCGTCTGCACCGCTATCAGCAGATGGCGATCGAAGAACGGCTTTTGGAGCCGCGCTTCGTGTACGGGTATTTTCCCGCGGCAAGCAGCGGTAACGACGTGATAATCTACGATCCGCAGGATCCATCCAAGGAGATCGCGCGGTTCCCGTTCAGCCGCCAGATCGGCGGCGAACATCTGTCGCTTGCCGATTACGTGCGCGAGCCGGAGGACGGCCGCGGCGTCGACGTGGTTGCGCTGCAGGTCGTGACGATGGGTACGCGCGCATCCGAGCGCACCGAGCAGTTGCAAAAAGCCGGCGAGTACAGCGAATCGTATTTCCTACACGGCTTCTCCGTGCAGAGCGCGGAGGCGCTGGCGGAGTACTCGCACCGGCTCATCCGTTCCGAACTGGGGCTGCAGGACGAACAAGGCAAACGCTATTCGTGGGGATACGGCGCGTGCCCCGATCTCTCGCAGCACGAGATCGCGTTCCGGGTGCTCGACGCCACGAACGCCATCGGCGTGTCGCTAACGGCGGGATTTCAAATCATGCCGGAGCAGTCGACGGCCGCAATCGTGCTGCATCACCCGAAGGCGTCATATTTCAACGCCGCGGCGACGCGCGAACTCACGACCGCCTAGCACTCGAGGAAGCGCCGCTTTCGGGGCAAGCGGCGCAGGGTTACCACGCCGCCTCGGTGGACTAACGGGGGATGAGCGTACACGCGATCCTCCTGGCCCTGCTTGGCGTTTTCGCCGTCGTCTACATCATCGTGTGGGCAGCGGAAATGAAGCGCCGCGGGTTCGTGCTTCCGAGTTGGCTCGAAGTGGGAGTCGGTTTCATCACCGACTTTTTTGATACCCTCGGCATCGGGTCGTTCGCGCCCACGACCACCATGTTCAAGTTTTGGAAGATCGCTCCGGACGAACGCATTCCAGGCACACTCAACGTCGGACATGCGCTGCCGACAATCGCGGAGGCGCTGATCTTCATCGGCATCGTGAACGTCGCGCCGGTCACGCTCGTACTCTTGATCGTCGCGGCAATCGTCGGATCGTGGTTAGGCGCAGGCGTTGTTGCGAAGTGGCCACGTCGTTACGTACAGCTCGGCATGGGTCTGGCGCTGATTGCTGCCGGCATTTTCTTCATCATGAAGAACCTCAACATTCTGCAAGGCGGCGGAAACGCGCTCGGATTGAGCGGTACGCTGCTGTGGATAGGCGTCGCCGGCAACTTCGTGCTTGGCGCACTGATGACGATCGGCATCGGCCTCTACGCCCCCGCCATGATCATGGTTGCGTTGCTCGGCATGAGTCCCATTGCGGCGTTTCCGATTATGATGGGTTCGTGCGCGTTCCTCATGCCGATTGCGGGCTGGCGCTTCATCAAGTTCGACGCGTATACGATCAAAGCGGCGGTTGGTTTGACGATTGGCGGTGTACCCGGTGTTCTCGCCGCCGCGTATATCGTGAAGTCGCTCAACGTTTCGGCGCTGCGCTGGCTCGTCGCCGCGGTCGTTATCTATACCGCAATCATGATGCTGCGTTCCGCGATTGTCGAACGCAAGTCCGAAGCCGCAGTCGGCGCGGGAGCAATCGTTCCGGAATAGCGCCGGCCCCGAGCGCACGATGACCGCGCCGGGGATTGACACCCCGGATATTTAGCCGTATGGTTATATAACCTTATGGTTAATAATTCGACGCTCGACCGCGTTTTTGGCGCACTTTCAGATCCGACGCGCCGGAGAATCGTCGAACGCCTCTCGCAGCGGCCGCTCACGGTCGGCGAAATCGCCGCGGAGTTTTCGATATCTCAACCGGCCATCTCGAAACACGTGCGCGTGCTCGAAGAATCCGGCCTGCTCAAGCGGCGGGTTACCGGCCGCGTACATCATTGCACGCTATCACCCGCGGCGATGGAATCGGCGTCCAAGTGGCTGGATAAGCAGCGCGCGTATTGGAATGCGGCACTCGACCGCCTCGACACGCTGCTCGCACAAGCGCCCAAGAAAAGAAAGTAGGCTATCATGAAATCGTTCACCGTACCGGCTCTGGTGATTCGTCGCGAATACGCCGCGCCGCCGCAGCGAGTCTACGATGCCTGGACGAATCCGGATCTCGCGCGTCAGTTCTTGTGTCCGCAGGGAATGACGGTCGCCGACGCCGCGATGGACGTGCGCGCCGGCGGCAGCTATCGCATCGACATGCGCACCCCGGAAGGCGAAGCATACGTCGCGTTCGGAACATATCGCGACGTGCAGCCCGGCCGGCGCCTCACCATGACGTGGCAATGGCAAGAAGAGAGCCCCGCCGAGGAGCATGAAACGCTGCTGACCCTCGAGTTCAATCCGCTGGGCTCAGGAACGGAATTGATCCTCACGCACGAGCGTCTTTCGTCGGACGAATCGCGGCAAAACCACGCGAACGGCTGGACTTCCATATTGCAGCGTTTGCACGGCGTGTACGGTTCGCTCATTGCAACACTCGATGTACAGGCCTCGCCGGAGCGCGTCTTTCACGCGCTCGCGTCAGAAGAGATTACGCAATGGTGGGTGCGCCCCGGCGTATTCGATACGCGTGAATGGAACGGCGATCCGCGCGTGGGCGGGCGCTGGACCGCCAGTGGTATCGGCGGCGGCAATCCCTATACGCTCGAGGGCGAGTTCCTCGAAGTGCAGGCGCCCGCAAAACTCATGCACACATGGCATGTGGCCGGAGCGCCTGCGCCCGCAACGACGGTGAGCTATGTGCTCGAACGCAGCGAACGCGGCACGCGCGTAACGCTCCAACACACGGGCTTCACGAACGCCGAAGCCTGCGCGAATACGGCCGCCGGTTGGGAAACGAGCTTCGAGAAGCTCAAAGAGCTGCTGGAGAGTGATTCGGCGCGCTAGGCTGCGGCGGGTGTGCAGACCTCGCCGAATACCGTGTGACCGCCGACCATGGTGCCGATGACGGTAAACTCTTCGTCCCAGAATGAGATGTCGGCGCGCAAACCAGGGGCAATCCGTCCGAGTTCGCGATCGAGCCCGAGCAATCTCGCCGGAGCATGCGTTGCCGCAACGACCGCTTTCGCGAACGGCAACTCCGTGTACGCCATGTAATTACGCACGCCTTCGTCCATGCGCAACGCGCTGCCGGCGATCGTTCCGTCTTCGGCGCGCATCACGCCGCCTTCGATGTGATAGCCGGGGCCCGCGGGAGGCATGTTGTCCGTTGCGATTACGATGCGGTTGCCGAGCGTTCGATGCAGAATGTCGACCATGACGGGTGCGACGTGGTGTCCGTCGCAAATCAGTTGCACGAACGTGCGCGGGTCTTGAATGAAGGCCGCGAGTATCGACGGATCGCGGTGGTCGAGTGGCGGCATCGCGTTGAACGCGTGCGTGAGCGAACGAAAACCAAGGCCGATGGCAAGCATGCCTTCGCGATACCGCGCCGACGTATGGCCGGCCGAGCAAATCACGCCGTGTTCCAAGAACACGCGCGCGGCATCGGTCGCGCCTTCCACTTCGGGCGCGAGCGTTACCATGAGACACGCGCCTTTGCACGCTTCGACGAGCGCGCGCGCGTGATCGGTGCTCGCCGGAATGACCCACTGCTGCTGATGCACGCGACGGAACTTCGAATTGAGGAACGGGCCTTCGAAATGCACGCCCAGGCAGCGCGCGCCGCGCGGTTCGTCTTCTTCCAATTGGTGCGCGGCTTCGACCACTTCGCCCGCGGCGTGCAGCATCGACTCCCACGGTGCCGTCATGATGCCCGCAACGAATGCCGTCGCGCCCTGGCGCGCGTACTCAACCGCTGCCACCGGCACGGCGTAGCCCTGGTCGCGGTTGAAGAGAAAATCGCCCGCGCCGTTCGTATGGACGTCGATGAGGCCCGGCGCCACGTGCGTCCCCGGCGGAAGGCGGTAATCGCTGGGGCCGTCGGCTGCCAAGATTTCGCGGATACGCCCGTTTTCGACGGAGATCCGGCCGTAGGTGGAAGTGCCGTCGCCGTGCGCAATGGTCGCAGGGCCCAGGGTGAAGCGGTCAATTTTCGGGGATGCCATGATGCCGGAAAAGGTCATTCGCTCTCCTTGCCGCCGGTCCCCATTAGCGGGAAAACAAGCGCGCGAAGAATCCGCGCGGCTTTACGGCCGGCTGCTCGTTTGCTTGCTGACGTTGGTCGCTTTTTGCGCTTTGCGCGCGCTCCAGGCGCTCCAAGCGTGCCATGTGTTCCTCTGCGTGCGCGCAGATCGTCGAAACGAGCGCGTCGAGTTCGTTCCAGCCGGCGGGCGCGCGCTGCTCGCGTTTGGCTTGCGCGTACTCCAGCGTTGAAACGGTGAAGATCCGCTGCGCCGCGATGGCGCGTTCGCGCAGATATTGCTGAGCCAGTTCGACTACGTGGCGCCGTTCCGACGCAGATTCGTTGTCCGCCAGCGTGTGCGCGAACATCATCGGTTTGCCGAGTTGCGCGACGCGCTCGTACAGGGCGAGTTCACGATCGGAAAGTTGCCGCGAAAACAGGCATAGCACTTCGCTGGCGGCGCGCGCCGTAACCATGCACACGTCTTCGAGCGCGGCATCGCCCGCGTCAAACGCCGGTGCGTGCACGAGCACGAGTTCGCGCGGTAATTTCCACGGCGTGAGAATCAGCACCGGATTGCGCGTCGCTTCTTCGAGTGCGGATTCGATTTCCACTTCATGCCACGTGCCGTCGGGCTGCAGTGCGAACGCGCCCTCTTGCTCGCCGTAACGCACGTGCACCGGATATGCGATTTCTCCGGCGCTCTCGTCGGCGAGCACGCGCCGGCCGGCGAACGCGTTGATGAGGCTGGATTTTCCGCGGCGAAGCGCGCCGAGCACGGCAACGCGCCAGCGTTGCGGACGCAGTCCGCGCTGATATGCTTCGCGGTCGAACTGCGCCTCCACGTGCGAGCGGCGCACGGCTTCAGCGCCGGGATCGGCGCTTGCGATCTCTTCGCCTCGCGCCAGAAATGCCTCGACCTGCGCATCGATCATTTCAAGCAGCGCGTGCATCTCCGCTTTGCGCTGCGCCATTGCGGCGATGCTTTGCGCCGCCGGCTCGCCGCGACCGTGCGCCTCGAGCGCGCGATCGATACTGCCGAGTGCCGCATCGCGCGCATGCGCGAGCGCATCGTCCACGGCGCGCGCGTATGCCTTGGCAATACCGGAAAGTTTCGCGGCAGTTTGCGCCGCGAAGGCGCTCATGTCATCGTTGAATTGGGGCCAGATCGTCGCCCGAAGATCGGCCGTGAGTTCGCGCTTCATGTACGAGCCGGGCGGTGCGGAAGCAAAGCGCGTCGCAATTGCATGTACCAGCGCGATCGCCGGCCCGCCGATGGCGTCCAAAACAATAGTCGCGCAGAGCGCGCGCTCCGGATCCTCCGCCCACATGCTGCCGTGTCCGTCCGAGCCAAACGCCCGCGCAGCGGCTCGGCCAAAAGCAAACCGCAGCGGAAGGCGCACCGCGAGTGTTTGCACTTCCCGTTCGTACTCGGCATAAACCGCCGCTGCGACTTCTGAAGCGAAGAGCTCCACCGTTTCGCCCAGCGTGCGGTCGACGATCATGTGCAGGCGCGCGCGGTCGCGCAGCCGCGCGACGTCGGCAGTATCGAATGCTTGCGTCAATGATCGTTCGGCATCTTGCGCAAGCAGCGCGCCGCGATCGTGCAGAGCCTGTGCCATACGTTCGGACGCGGAAAGAACGCGCGCGCGTGCTTGCGTTGCGACCTCGTCCAGTTGTTCGATCTGCGGCTGGGCGGCAGCGCGGCGGCGCTGCAGTTCGTCCGTCCCGAGCGCGAGCATGTCCGAGTCGCGATCCAGGCGCGCGACGGAGTCGTGTGTCGCGAGCGCGGCTTGTTCGCGTGCGCGGCGAAGACGCGCGCGGCCGCTGTTTCGCACGAGGGACGCATCGAGCGCGGAAACAAACCGCGGAAAGCGTGAATGCTCGACCATCTGCGCGTCGTCACGCAGCGTACCCTCGACGTATTGCCGCGCCGACAATGCGTAGACGTAGGTGCCGGGTGCGTGTACTGCGGCAAGTTTCGCAATGCGCTCGTAGGCCGATTCCCACGCTGCCTTCCCATCCTCACCCGGCTGGTCCCACAGATCGATTTTCGTTTGAACGATGAAAATCGTGTCGAGGTGCTGGCGGATGATGCCCAAGAACGACGCATCGCCTTCGGTGAACGGCTGCTGCGTGTCGATGAGATACAACACCGCATCGGCGTTGGGAAGAAACTGCAGCGTCGCTCGACGGTGTGCCGGGTTGATCGACGCCAAGCCCGGCGTGTCGGCAACGCTGAAGCCGCGCCGCAGGAACGGCGAATCGACTTTCACGACGACGCGCGACGGTGCGTCCTTTTCGTCCTTCACCGCATCGTGAATCGCGCCCGCGTCGCCCACGCTCGACGCGACGGCAACGAATTGCGAGAGCCGGTCGAGCGGAACGCGCTCTACGCGCCCGTCGTCGTGATAGGCGTATGCTTGGCTTTCGCGTGCGTACTCCAATTCGGTGATCGTGGCGGTCGACGGGTTGATGTCCGTCGCGAGCAGGCCGACGATTTGTTCGCGCCCGGCGATTTGCTCGTAGCGAAATTTGCCGAGCAGCGCGTTGAGCAGAAACGATTTTCCACTGGAGAACTCGCCCACGACGGCAAGCAGAAACGTCGCGCGTTCCAAACGTTCACGCGCCGTTGCGATTTCGTGCTGCTGCTCGGGCCCGACGAGCGCTTCCAGGGCGCGGATACGCTCGAGAACCGCCAGACGCGTCTCGTCGTATCGCGCAAGGGCCTGTGAGTCGATCAGTTCCTTATGAGTGCGAGCGCTTCGTCCCGATGCTGCTCCATGAGCGCTTTCGTGTCGCCTTCAACGTTCAGGCGCAGCAGTGGTTCCGTATTCGAGGGACGGATGTTCATCCACCAGTGCGGATACGAGATCGTGACGCCGTCCAAATGATCGATATCCGCGTCTTTATAGTGCTCTTGAATCTCTTTGAGTTTTGCGGGAATGTCCTTGACCGTGCTGTTGATTTCGCCCGAGCGAAAACGCGTATCGATCGGCGCGATCACTTCGCTGACCGGCTTATCGGCCTCACTGAACAGTTCCAAGCATTGCATCAGCGCGATCATGCCCGAGTCGGCGTACCAGTTCTCCCGAAAGTAGAAATGCCCGCTATGCTCGCCGCCGAAAATCACGTCTTGTTCGCGCATCGTTGCTTTGATGAGTGAGTGTCCGACTTGGGAGCGGATCGGAATGCCGCCATGTTTTGAAATGAGTTCTGGAACGCTGCGGCTGCATATGAGATTATACAGAATCTTGCCGCCGGGATGGCGTTTGAGCGTGTTGAGCGCAACCAGCGCCGTGACAGTGCTGCCGTCGATGAGATCACCTTTTTCGTCGACGATGAACATGCGATCCGCATCACCGTCGAACGCTACGCCAAGATCGCAATGATGCTTGCGGACCGCGGCCTGCAGATCGGCCATGTTCTCCGGTTCTATCGGGCTGGCCGGATGATTCGGAAAACTTCCGTCCAGTTCGAAGTACAGCGGAATGACTTCGCACGGCAAATGCTTGAACACGTGTGGAACGGTTTCACCCGCCATACCGTTACCGGCATCGACCGCGATTTTCAGCGGCTTGACTTTCGCGCGGTCGATGAACGAAAGGCAATGTTCGGCGAAATCATCGAGCACGTCGGCGTGCGTGATCGTACCGGGCTTGACGGCTTTGGGCGGCAGCGTTCCCGACAGAATGCGATCGCGAATCTCGGCTAGGCCCGTTTCCAGCGAGATCGCCTGCGCCTGTTCGCGCGTGAACTTCATGCCGTTGTAGTTGGCGGGATTGTGCGAGGCCGTGATCATGACGCCGCCGTCGTAACCGAATTTGCCGACGGCGAAATACAGCGCGTCGGTGGAAACCATGCCGATGTCGACGACGTCGGCGCCTGCTTCGCTCGCACCGCGTGCAAACGCTTCGAACAGGGTCTGACCCGACGGACGCATGTCGCGGCCGACCGCGACGGTCTTCGCTCCGAGCAGCGCAGCGAAGCAGCGCCCAATCTGATATGCTACGTCTTCGTTAAGCTCTGCCGGATAAATGCCGCGAACGTCGTAGCTCTTGAAAATAGCAGTGTTCAGTTGCATTTGCATGTGTTTTTCGTTTCGGAGGTGCGGTTGGCCAGACCTAGGAGGCTGCCCGGTCCTATATACCCGATGAGCAGGCGGGCATGATACGACTTCCTCGGCTGCCGCGCCCGGTGCTCCGCGGCGCCGGCACGCTGACGGCGACGGCTATTTTGGCCTTCGCGCTCATTATCGCCGTGACGGGTGCGCTTATGACGCGGCACGCGATTAACGTGTCGTTCACCGAGCAGATGCAGATCGAGCGAGCGCAACTGTCGCTGGAGCGCATGCTGAAGATCCAGTTGGACGAGGAAAACTACGTTCGCGCGTACGTCATCACGCGCGATCCGTCCGACCTGGACTCCTATCGCGCGGTCAGCGGGCAGTTCCAGAACGAACGCAACACGCTGGCGGGCATTTTACAGCGCGAGGGGCTCAGCGACGCGCTCGGTGCGCTGGAAGACTATGAAATGGCGCACCGGGACTGGCATACGCAGGTTGCTAATCCCATGCTGCGCGCGCCCAGTACCGCCGTGCGAGAACTCGAAAAACGCGGCAAAATGCTGGTCGAATCGCAGAGCGGGGCCGCCCGGTTCATCGAGCAGCGTTTGGACCGGCGCAACCGCGACGTGCTGAGTTCGACGCAGCAGCAAATCAACAATACGCTCTATCAGCGCATGATTTGGCTCGTCGTTTTCGGACTCATCGCCATTTTGCTCAATGGCTGGCGCTCGCGTCTGACCAGCGCGCTCGAAGACGAACGCCTCACTACGCAAACGCTGCAGCGAGCGTTCCGCAGCGAGCACGTGCCGTTGCCCAACTGCCGCATCGGCAGCGCGTACGGCGCAGCAAGCAGCCACTTGGCCGTCGGCGGTGACGTGTTCGACGTGCACCAACTTTCGGACCGGCTCGGCCTCATCGTCATTGCGGACGTCAGCGGCAAAGGCGTCGACGCGGCCGTGCTGACGGCGTTCATCAAGTTTACGATTCGCGGTATAGCGCTGCGCCGGCGCGATCCTGGCTTTATTCTGCAGGAGTTCAACCGGGCGTTCCCTCGCACGGTCGGCAACCCGTATCTGTTCGTATCGATGTTCGTCGGCATACTCGACACCTGGACGCTGCGTCTGGACTATGCCAGCGCCGGTCACGACATCGCGTTCGTTCGCCGCGGCAAGAACGTGGAGCAACTTGCCGTCACCGGCCCGGTGCTGGGCGTGATGGAAGAGCCGTTCGACGTGAAGACGCTGTATTTGGAAGACGGCGACATGATCGTGCTTTCCACGGACGGCTTGACCGAAGCACGCGACAGCCACGGCAATTTCCTGGAAGCATCCGGCGCGATGAAGTGGATAGCCGAGGAAGGCGAGGATCCGACGCAACTCGCGGGCCGTCTCATCGAACGCGCTCGCGCGCGATCCAGCAACACCATGCGCGACGACGTCGCGGTACTCGCGATCGCCGTGAAGCGTCCCAGCGCGCTGCCTCCAAAACGCGGGACGGAAACCGGTACGACCGCCGGCATCGAGGCCATTGCGGATGTATAAGCATGCGCTGCTGACACTCGTGCTGCTCGCCGGCATCGTTACGGCGGCATCGGCAGCACAGCAGCAGCCGTGCCATGCGCAACGCGGTATGCACGTCACGTTGTTCGGCGGCGTGGATGATCCCGACGTGCTCGTCTGGGATTCGCGCAATCGCCTCGTCAATTACGGCGCCGGGTCGACCGACACGCGGCGCTTTCTACTTCCGCACGCGATGCTGACTCGCCCGGGAACCCGCGCAGTTGTGGAATCGTGCGTTGCCGGCATCGTGCACCAAAAATTCAGCATGGATGCAGACGACGCAGTCGGCGTGCTGATTGTCACGGGCAAATTTCGCGGCCGCTACGGATGGGTGAGCTCGTCCGATCTTCGCGGCAAAGGGATTCCCGAAGCGCGCGAGCCTTGGTAGCCATCTTGGTGTGAGGCCAACATGCCGCCTCGGGACCGCTCAAACCCGCACCTAAAGACGAACGTGATCGGTTGAAGCGGGGAATATACGGATCGTGCCGGATGGTGAACGCATCACGTCCATGCGGATGCCGTAAGCGCGTTCCAGCAGTTCGGGTGTGAGCGCTTGCGCGGGCGGCGCGAGCGCGAGTAGTTCGTCGCAGCCCAGCAACAGAATGCGGTCGGCAAATTCCGCCGCTTCGTTCAAATCGTGCAGAGCGCAAACGACGGTTTTTCCGGTTTGCACTTGTGCGCGCAGCAGATGCAGAATTTCGCGTGCGACGCGCACGTCCAAATGACTCGTCGGCTCGTCGAGCAGCAGCAGCGGCGCCTCTTGCGCGAGCGCCATCGCGATCCACACGCGCTGCCGTTCGCCACTCGAAAGCGTGTCGAAGCGGCGATCCGCAAATGCGTGCAGGTGGACGGCTTGCAACGCGTGCGCGACCGCAGCGTCGTCTTTCGGTTGCGCGTGCCATTGCCACCAGGAGTGATGCGCGTAGCGCCCCATGGCGACGACGTCGCGTACGATGAGTTGGTCCAAAAACACGTCGTCGCCCGCGATGTGCGCGATGGCGCGAGCGCGCTGCGCCGTGGGAAACTGCGCGAGGCTGCGGCCACTGAGCAGCACGCGTCCTTCGTCCGGTTGGCGCACTCCCGCGAGCGTGCGCAGCAGTGTCGTCTTGCCGACGCCGTTTGCGCCGAGCACGGCGATGAATTCACCGGGTTGTGCCGCGAACGACGCTTGCGAGAGCAGCGTGCGCGTTCCGATCCGCAGCGCGACGTTTTCCGCTTCGATCATGCGGCCGCCGCGCGCTCCGAACGAAGATACAGATACAGAAACGCCGGTACGCCGACGAACGCGAGCAGCACGCCGATGGGAATCTCGGTCGGTGCCGCGACGGTGCGGCACAGCGCGTCGGCGCACACCGTAAGTGCAGCACCGATGAACGCGGACGCCGGTAATGCGTAGCGCACGTCCGACCCCACCGCACGTCGCGCGATATGCGGCACGATGAGGCCCACGAAGCCGACGGTTCCCGATAACGTCACCGCGCACGCCGTAAGAAGCGATGCGGAGCAGAGAATCAGCCACTGCGCACGAGCGACGTTTACACCGATGGATGCGGCTCGCACGTCGCCCAATCGCAGCGCGTTGAGTGAGGGCACGCTTATGAACGCGAGCACCACGCCCGCAAACGCGTACGGCAGCGCAAACGCAAGATCGTTCCATCCGCGTCCGGCGAGCGATCCTGCAAGCCAGCCGATGATCGCGGGAGCAGCATCCGTCGTTTGCAAGCGCGTGAGAACGAGCGCGATGATGGCGGAAAACAGTGATGAGAGCGAAACGCCGGCCAAGATTAAGCGCGTTGCATCCAGGCCGCTGCCGCGCCGCGCGAGCGCGGCAACGACGAGCGCGGTTGCGATACCGGCGGCAAAACCGAGCGCGGGAAGCGCCGCGAGCGCAACGCCTGCGGTCATACCCACCACGATTGCCACGGCGGCTCCCGCGCTCACGCCGGTAAGAAACGGATCGACGATGGGATTGCGCAGCAGCCCTTGCAGCAGCGCGCCGGCGATCGAAAGCGCGGTGCCGACGAGCGCGCCGA
This sequence comes from Vulcanimicrobiaceae bacterium, assembly GCA_035694945.1. Classification (GTDB taxonomy): domain Bacteria; phylum Vulcanimicrobiota; class Vulcanimicrobiia; order Vulcanimicrobiales; family Vulcanimicrobiaceae; genus DATGJX01. The sequence goes on along the minus strand of DASSEZ010000021.1, from coordinate 51,878 downwards.
TACACACGCGCGGCAAGCGCAGTTGCCAAACGATGGTCGCTGCATCACTGCCGCTATGCGGATGCGCGATCGCCGCGAGAACTTGCGGCAGCGCTATCCACGTGCCGCCGGCCAGCAGGCTGCCGAGCATCGCGAGAATCGCGAGCCCGAGCAGCGCCGCCAACCGCGCGATCATGTTATTTCGCCGACACCTCGAGCACGAAGGAACGGCCCGGCATTGGAAACCCGCTTACCGCCGCGTACCGCTCGTTGCCGAGATTGTATCCGCGCAGGCTCACGAGCAGGTTGCGGCCCGCGCGAATGCGTGCGTAGGCGTTTACCGTCGTAAATGCCGCCGGCTGATAAAACAGCGGTTGCGCAGAATCGACGAATCCGCGCGCGCCCGCTGCGTGCATCCACACGCCCCACGAGTCGATGATCGACGTCGCCTTGCCAGTGTAATCCAAGCGCAGATTGGCGGCGATCACCGGTTGATCCGGAAGACGGGTCGCCGTGTCGACATCCTGCGCGCGATAGAGGTCGGTGACGTTGAGCGAGGTCGTGAAGCCGTGAAAGCGCGGCGTGCGCACGTCGAGCGTGAGGCCTTGGATGAACGCGTGATCCACGTTGCACGGTTCGTACGAGAAACTGCCCGGATCGACGACGCACGTGCTGCCGGTTTTCACCGGCGTTGGGACGATGAGGTTGTTCGTGCGATTGGTGAACCAGCCGACTGAGGCCCCGCCGAGCACGCGCGCGTCGGTAATGCTCACGTCCGCGACTTTCGCGCGTTCCGGAACGAGCGAAGTGTTTCCGTATCCCGGAAAATAGAGTTCACTGGCGTTGGGCGCGCGGAACGCGGTGGCGACGTTCGCTTTGAGCGAAGCTTCGTTCGAAAGACGCACCAGCACGCCGGCGGACGGCGAAAATTCTCCGCCGAGGGCGCCGTCGCGTTCGCCGCGCACGCCATAATACACGCTGCCCCACTTCGTACCGACCTTGTGCTGGACGTACGCTGCCGCTTGGGCCATTGGGTTGACCGAAACGGTGCCGCCCGCATCGTCGCGCACGGTGCCTCGCGCGAGATCGATGCCGTAGAGCAGTTGTTCGTTCGCGCCCGAGACGACGCTGCGCGCGCTGAAGTCCAGGCGGCTTTCCGTATTCAGCGCGGGAATCGGCTGGTAGCAATTCGCATCGCTCGCATCGCATGCAAACGTGATCTGCTGTCGCGTGCCCCCGAATTCGAACGTGGTTTCCGATTGCGCGGTCTTGCGAACGGCGCTCACGTTCGCATCGCCGTTGAGGTCGTTTTCGCGCGAAGTCGGCGATTCGAAACCGTAAAACCCTGGCGCGCCGACGTGATCGGCCGTAAGTCCCGCGCGCAGCACGACGTCGAATGCGCCGATGTTCCGCGAACCGTTCACGTGCAGCGAAGACGAGGCATAATCGCTATCCGGACGTACCGCGCCGCCCGGCAATCCGAACGCATTCGAAGCAAGCGTGCGCGAAAATTGCACGTGCGGCGTGCTCACTTGCAGGCGCCGTTCGCCGAACGAGCCGTACGCCATCAGTGCGGAAGACGTCGCGGACCGATCGGTAATGACGTTGATGATGCCGCCGACTGCGCCCGTGCCGTACAGCGTCGATCCGCCGCCCTCGACTACCTCGATGCGATCGACGCCGTTGACCGGGAGATTGCCCAGTTCGACGGAGTTGTCGAACGAACCGGGTGCCGGCAAACCGTCGATCAGCACGAGCACTTGCGCCGTATTGCTGCCGCGAATGCCGTAATTTACGCTTGCTCCGAGCGGTCCGTATGGCAGAACCGTGACGCCGGGTACGCTCTGGAGCGCTTCGCCCACGGTGCGATAGCCGTAGCGCGCGATCTGATCGCGCGTGACGACGTACGTCGTGCGCGTCGCATCCTTGATCGTTTCATTCGTACGATCCGTGGTGTATATGTGGGCGATGTCCGGCAATGCCGACGGGGACGGAGATGGAGACGGCGCAACAGCGACCGCCGCGCAGAGCGCGCACGCCGATAACAGAAACATCCTGCGAACCTTTCCTTGACGCGAGGTGGTATGCGGCGCTTGCGCAGGTATCCTGACTCGCGGATCGTTGCCGATTGCCCGTGCCTTCCCCCCGCCGAAGCGAGAGTGACATTCGGGCGGCTCCCCGCCTACAGTGGCGCGACCGTGCCGGCATTGGACCGGCTTCCCGCGCGCAAACGCGAACGGACAAGGTTACCACATGCAGGCGGCGGTTCCTCGGTCTTGAACCGGGTGCAGCCGTGAACGCAAGACGCTGTGCCCCGTTGCTTATACTCGCCCTGGCCGCTTCGCTCGGCGGATGCGCCGGTTCGCCGCGCGCGAACGCCTCGCCGGCGCACGCGCCTCGCATCGTCGCGCTCATGCCATCGTTCGCGGAAGACTTGTGCGCAATCGGCGCGGGTGCCGATATCGTGGGCGTCTCGGAATACGGCAAAAGCGGATCGTGTGCGCGAACCGCCCCGGCCGTCGCGAATTTCGCGTCCGTCGATGCGGAGAAGATCGTCGCGCTGCATCCGGACGCCGTGGTCGGCATTCCGGCGCAACGTATACTGACGGCGCCGCTGCGTCGAGCGGGTATCGCTACGGTGTTCTTGCGGGACGAATCGTACGCCGACATTTTCGCCGACGTGCGGCAACTCGGCGCACTCAGCGACCGGCGTGCGCAAGCGCAAGCGCTCATCGCAAAAATGCAGGCGCGCACGCGGCAACTGCAATCGTCGGAGCATTTCAAGCGAAGCGCACGCGTGTTCGTCGTGCTGCAGGCGCAGCCCATTTGGACGGTTGGACCCCAATCGTACATCAGTACGCTGCTGCGCATGGCCGGCGCGCGCAACGCGGTAACGCAGTTGCCGCGTCCGTACGCCCAATACAGCGCCGAAGCGCTCATTGCGCTGCAGCCCGACGCGATTGTCGCGGGCAGCGACACGCAATTGCAATTGCTCCTCACCCGCGAACCGTGGCGCTCGCTCCGCGCGGTACGCGATCGCCATGTGTTCATTCTTCCGGATCCGGGATTGCTCGAACGTCCCGGGCCGCGCTATAACGAGGGACTCTCCTGGCTCATCGAACGCTTACGGCCACTGAGCACGTAAGGCAACGCGCGGTTCTGGTCGCCGTCGACGTACGCGATCCGAAACGCCCCATCGAACCGGAACTCGCGGAGTTCGAAGCGCTCGCGCAAGCGTCGGGCGCGCAGATCGTCGCGCGTGTCGTGCAGAAGCGCGAGCATCTGGATCCCGCAACGCTCGTCGGCAGCGGAAAAGCGCACGAGATCGCGGAGCTCGCGAAGGAGGCGGGCGCAGATCTGCTGCTGGTGCTCAACGATCTGCGTCCGCGACAGCGCAAGAATCTCGAAAAGATCGTTCCGCTTCCAATCGTCGATCGTACGATGCTGATACTCGACGTGTTCGCGCAGCACGCGCGCAGCCGCGAAGGTAAACTGCAAGTGGAACTCGCGCAACTGCGCTATCGGCAGTCGAACCTCATCGGCGTGGGTGCCGATCTTTCGCGTTTGGGCGGCGGCATCGGAACGCGCGGACCCGGTGAAACGAAGCTGGAAGTGGACCGGCGCCGCATCGCGCAGCGCATCAGCGTGCTGCGCCGCCAGTTGGAAGAAGTGCGCCGCCAGCGTGCCACGCGCCGCGCCGCGCCGCACGGCGAACCGCTTGCCGCGCTCGTCGGATACACGAATGTCGGGAAATCGTCGCTGCTCAACCGGCTTGCGCGTTCCGCTGCGTTCGTCGCCGACCAGCCGTTTGCGACGCTCGACCCGACGATGCGGCGCGTGTGGCTTTCGGGAAAGCACTACATCCGGCTGGTCGATACGGTTGGGTTCATCACGGACCTGCCGAAAGATCTTGTGAACGCGTTCCGCGCAACGCTCGAAGAATTGGACGAGGCCGACTTGCTCGTACACGTCGTGGACGCGTCGAACGCGGACTGGCCGCGGCAGATGCAGGCCGTGGAAGGCACGCTGCACGATTTGCATCTCGAAGCCAAGCCCAGATTGCTCGTGTTCAACAAGTGCGACGCGCTCGACGGCGAGCCGGCGCACCCTGCGGGGGCGCTGTGCGTGAGCGCGCGGGCCGGCACCGGTATTGCGGAATTGAAAGAAGCATTGGAAAAAATCTGACGTGGAACTGCAGCAGCACATCGATCGCGAGCATATCGCCCAAGTGGCGCGCGTTATCGCGCCGTACGTCCGTCGTACGCCGGTTCTCGATCTCGACGGCGTCGCACTCAAACTTGAACTGCTGCAGCATGCCGCTTCGTTCAAAACGCGCGGCGCATTCGCGAATCTGCTGCTGCGAAAGGTTCCGCAAGCCGGCGTCGTCGCCGCATCAGGAGGAAACCACGGTGCCGCGGTTGCGTATGCGGCGATGCGCCTGGGCGTTGCGGCAAAGATTTTCGTGCCCAGCATTTCCTCACCGATGAAAATCGAGCGCATCCGTTCGTACGGTGCGCAGCTCGTCGTGGGCGGCGAACGCTACGCCGATGCGCTCGCGGCGAGCGAAGAGTGGATCGCGCAATCGGGCGCGATGGCGGTACATGCATTCGATCAACCCGAAACGCTGCTCGGTCAAGGGACGCTCGGCATGGAGATCGCGGAGCAGATCGCCGGCGTGGACACGGTGCTCGTCGCGGTCGGCGGTGGCGGCCTCATCGGCGGCATCGCCACCTGGTTTGCGGGAACGGCGAAGATCGTCGCCGTGGAACCCGAAGGCGCGCCGACGCTCGCGATGGCGATGGAAGCCGGAAAACCGGTCGATGCGCCTACGGGCAGCATTGCGGCCGATTCGCTCGCACCGCGGCGCGTCGGTGAACTGATGTTCCCAATCGCCCAGCGTTTCGTGGAACGCGTTGTGCTGGTATCCGACGCGGCGATCGAGCAGGCGCAGCGCGAGCTCTGGCGCGACGCAACGATCGTCGCCGAACCGGGCGGTGCGGCGGCGTACGCGGCGCTGCTGTCAGGCGCTTATACGCCAGAACGCGGCGAACGCGTCTGCGTCGTCGTGAGCGGCGGGAATAGCGCGGCCGTTTCACTATAAGTCCGAGCGATGCGTCTGCGCCCCGTGTTCGCGGTTCTGTTCATGCTGCTTGCGCTGGCAGGCTGTGGGAAACGGCATTATCCCGACGACGATTTCGTAGCCTCGGCCGCGCGGCTGCGCCCCTCTGTGGTGCTGCTTTCCATGGACGTACCGCCGGAAAATCCCAAAGATAGCCCCGATACGGAATACGCAACGGGCACCGTGGTCGCAAGCGGTGCGTGGGGCAGCGACATCCTCACCGTGGAGCACGCCATCGAAGGCGCATGGAATTTGCGCGTCACGATCGACAACAAAGAAAAAGCGACCGCGAAGATCGTTGCAAAGAACGAGGATCTGGACGTGGCGCTCGTGCGCACGAAACGCAAGAATCTGCCGGCCGTCAAACTTGGCAGCTCGGCCGACGCGCAGCCCGGGCGGACGATCGGCCTGCTGGGATATCCTATTCCCGATCAGTTCGACGACGAGGGTTTGGGGCTGGCAACGTCTCTGAACTCGGGACGCGTGTCTTCACAGCGCACCGACGCGATTGAAGTGACGCTGCAGATCGTTCCGGGCGAGAGCGGAAGCCCGGTATTTCTCGCGGACACGGGCGAGGTCGTCGGCATGGCGGAGTCGCGTTTCGACGAAGAGCGTTCGATTGGCTTCGCATTGCCGATTGAAGAGGCGAAGCATTTTTTGCACCGCGTCGACGCGCGGCACGGCCTTTAAGAACCGGCCGCGTCGATAAATGCCGCGCCTTGCGCGGTCAGCGAAGGGCGATCCAAATCGTGCCCCGCATCCGGAATGACGACGTGCTTACCATTTGGTAAATAGCGCAGCGCTTCGTCGGCTTCGTACGGCGGCGTCCAGGGATCGTAGGCGCCGGAGAACATCAGCACCGGCACGTTCGAACGTACCGGAGCGATAAACGATGCGCTCACCGGCTGCACGTTCCAAACCGCGCATGCACGCCGGTACGCTTGCACGATGACGAACGCGGCGTGCGCGATGAACGGCATGTTTTCGGCGCACGTTACGGAGAGGTGCATCCCCATCGCCAAGTCTTGTACTTCGCGCTGACGGCGCTGCGCCAGATACGTCTGCAGCGGCTTGGGATCGTGCAGCACCGCTTGCCGCACGAGCATCGCGAGCATCTTTCCGTTGGTTGGATCCGTGAGCGCTTCCAGGATGCCGTTGACCAGTGACGCACGCGAGATGGCGGGCACGCCTTCCCGTTCCAGCAGCGCGACCTCATCGGCAAATCCGGGCGAGGAACGATCGGCATAAGCGATCGCTTGCGACGCGCCGCGCTCGAACGGCGGGAAGACACGGAATTGCGGGGGCGCAACGTCTTCGACCACGGCGCTCTGCACGCTCGATTCGTGCGTGCGCAGATACTCGAACACGAACTCCGAGCCGTAAGAAACGCCCCACAGGGCAATGCGCTTGTAGCCAAGCGCCGCGCGGACGTCGTTCATGTCGTCGGCTGCCGCTTGCGTCGTGTATGCGCTCAGATCGGCGTTTGCGCTCAAGCGTTTCCGGCACGCGGCAATGGCTCGCGGCGGAAACAGCGATGCGAGTACTTGCGCGGGCGTTGCCTGCGCGCCGTACAAAGCGCAATTCAGCGGATGCGAACTCCCCGTGCCGCGCTGATCGATAAAGACGAGATCGTGCCGCGCCCGCAGCGTTTGGCCGAGATCCGTTTGCATGACCGCGCGCCCAACGTCGATCATGCTTTGTCCCGGGCCGCCGGCGATGAAGAACACCGGAACGCCGGAGCGTTGCGCACCGCGCACGGCGACGAACTGCACGTCGATCGTCCGGCCGTGCGGTTTTGCACGGTTTTCGGGAACGCTGACGTATCCGCATGTTGCGATGCGATCCGCGTAATAGCAGTCGTGCGCGTGCGCCGATGCACCGAGCATCAGCGCAGCCAGCAGCGCAATCATCCCACCCACTGCACGGGGGGGATTTCCAGCCAGCGCGCCAGCGTATTAAGCGGTTTGCTGTATGACGCGCGCAGCCGCGAGAACTCGGCCCATGCGGTGTCGAGGTTGCGCAATGTGTAGCCGGCTTTTTCCAAATGTGCGTACGCCGCGGCGAATTGGTGATGCTCCACGCCCACCGTACTATGCTGCGGAATGTGTCTGAAGCGCAGATACGACGAAAAGTCGACGGCAAGATGGCGCCCGATGTCGTACATGATGCGCGCCTGACCTTGCGTTTGCGGATTGTTCATATGCTGCGGATCGAGCGTGCTCATCACCAGCACGGCGGCATCGAGCAAGGTGCCAAGCGTGCCGAGCCACGATTCGTAGTCGTGGCTGGAGCGGAACAACATTAGGACGGGATAGGCGAGATGACTTTCCATCACTTGCGCGGTCCATGCTTGACCGTCGCGAAAAACTTGCGCGAGATCGTCGCGAATGCCGGCAAAACCGTGCACGGCGAGCAGGCCGACGCCGCTTGGCGGTACGCCCGCGCGCGCTCCGATTGTGACGACGAACGTTTCACGGTTTTGAAACGCACCGAACACCGCAAACAAAAATGACGTGACGACGGCAACGACGCCCAGGCCGCTTGCCGCGGCCAGCAGCGACATGACGCGAGCGAACGTGGACGTTGCGACAATGTCGCCGTAGCCGATCGTTAGGAGCGATGCGCCGGCGTAGTAAATAGCTCCTGAAAAATCGACGTTCGACGGCCGCAACTGGTGGCGGATGCCGTAGAAAAACAAGCCCCAGCCGATCACCAGCATCACGACCCACACGACGAGGATCAGGATTAAATGAAAGGGCGCGAACGTGCCCAAAAAATCCTCGCGCCGGCGTTCGTCGTTGCCGTACAGCAGATACGCAATGCGCGGCCACACGCGCCAGAGCGTGCGCATGAGAAAACGGCTCACGCGCAGCGTCGTGTTCTCCGCGCGAGGAACGATGACGCCTTGAAATACGTCGCGCAGCGCTACCGCGACGATGAACAGTCCGCCCGCGGCGGCGGCGAGGTCCTGAGCGCTTACGGGGCTGGGCTCGCGCTAGCAGTGGGCGTCGGCGTTTCCGCGGGAATCGGCGTCGCCGGACCCGGCGTTGGCGAGGGTGTCGCGGGCGGCGGTGCGGTCGGTCCGCCGGTCAGCGGCATGATGCGCAAGTAGCCGATGCTCGTCGTCTTGTCCTGATGGACGGCGGCCTCGGCCGAATTGCGCTCGTACCCGGCCTTGCTGGCGGTTACCGTCTGATGGCCGATTGGAATGTTCGAAAGCGAAAAAGCGCCGCTGGGATCGGTGTATGCGGTATAGAGCGAGCCGACTGAGATGAGGACGTTGCCGACGGGCTGGTTATTCGTCGCGTCCAGAACGCGCCCGACGATCGTTCCGTATTCCTGGACGCCCACGGCGTTTGGATTGCTGCAGCCGCCGCCGTTGGCGCCCAGGCTCAGCAAGAAGACGAATCCCAGAACCCACAATTTCCGCATGATTGCTCCTTCGCGATCGACGTTAAGCGCCACTGGCGGCCACTCCGTGCCAGATAATCAGCACCCGCGGTCTCGTTGCGCGGGTAGGTGTTCGGTACCGCTTGTGAAAAATTTCACAAGCGATGACTCCCTATGGTCCTGTAGCGATTTTTGTGGCCGTTGCGTTCGTGGCGGCACTGGGCTTCAGCCTGTTGCCCGGACTGCTCGCGCAGCGCAAGCCCAACCCGGAAAAGGAACAGGCGTACGAGTGCGGCGTCGAGCCGACTTCGAGCGTTGCCGGCCGGTTTCCGGTGAAATTTTACCTCATTGCGATGCTGTTCGTCGTCCTGGACGTCGAGGCGGCGTCGTTTTATCCGTGGGCGGTTCAGATGCACGCACTGCGCCTGTTCGGACTGCTCGAAATGATCGTGTTTGTCGTGGTGCTCGCGATCGGCTACGCGTACGTGTGGAAGAAGCGAGGCTTCGAATGGAGATGATGAATCGCTTGGACAGCGATAGACAACTGCTAACGTGGGCCGAAGGCCGGGGGACCCCGGCGGCTCCGCCGACGGGGGGCGCGCAGCGCGCAGCGCGGATGCGCCGGTTAAACAAATGGAGATAGGGCCGGGGCAGTTTCTGCTGGCCAAACTCGACGACGTCGCGCGCTGGGCGCAGAGTTCGAGCGTGTGGCCGCTGACCATGGGCCTTGCGTGCTGCGCGATCGAGATGATGTCGGTGACCTCCTCCGAGTACGACATCGCGCGCCTGGGTTCCGAAGTGTTTCGTCCATCGCCGCGTCAAGCGGATCTGATGATCGTTTCCGGCCGCGTTGCGCAGAAGATGGCGCCGGTCGTCAAGCGCTTGTACGATCAAATGGCCGATCCGAAGTGGGTCATCTCGATGGGCGCGTGCGCCAGTTCCGGCGGTGTGTTCGATAATTATGCCGTCGTTCAGGGCGTCGACACGGTCATTCCGGTCGACGTGTACGTTCCCGGCTGCCCGCCCACGCCCGACGGCTTGCTGTATGCCGTCAACTTGATTCAACAGCAGATCCGTGAAGGCGGCCGCGGCGGCCTTCTGGCACGAGCCTAGACACAAAGCGAGTTCAACATATGCCGAGTACGCAATCACCGCCGCTCTTGGGCGGCGCGATTGACCCGACCGCCGTGCGCCCGCCCATCGATGATGCGATCATCGAACGCGTCGATCCGTCGCGCGTGCACCAGCGTTTGGCGGAGCTCAAAGACGAAGGCTATACGATGCTGCTCGATGTCGGCGGCGTCGATTATCCGCAGCGCACGCCGCGTTTCGACGTGGTGTATCACTTATTGAAAATGCCGCTGCGCAAAACGACCGTGAAAGAAGTCGGTACACCGCAGCGACTGCGCCTGCTGTGCGGCGTTCCCGCGGAGCATACCACGCTGCCGACGGCGACCGATTTGTGGAAGTCCGCCGACTGGGCCGAACGAGAAATCTACGATCTGTTCGGCATTACGTTCGACGGACATCCGGACATGCGCCGCATTCAAATGCCCAACGATTGGGAAGGCTATCCGCTACGCAAGGATTATCCAATGCGTGGCCCGGCGCGCGAGCGTTCGCCGCGGCCCGCGTTCGCGCTGAAAACGAACGTCAGCGCCGGCACGCCACCGTCGGGACGCACGCTGGAAGCGCTGCAAAAACAAATCTCCAAAGCACGTGGTGAACATTCATGAGCATCAGCGCGACACCGCTCACGCCGGAGATCGTTTCGCAAGACGGCAACGCGATGGTGCTCTCGATGGGGCCGCAGCATCCGTCCACGCACGGCGTGCTGCAAATCATGCTGGAGATTGAAGGCGAGAACATCGTCAAAGCCGAGCCCGAGATCGGGTATCTGCATACCGGCATCGAGAAGAATTGCGAAGGCCAGTTCTGGTCCACGGCGCAGACCAACTGCGAGCGCATGGACTACCTGGCGCCGAGCAATAACGCGTTTTGCTACGCGCTGGCGGTTGAAAAACTGCTCGGCATAACGAACGAGATTCCCGAGCGCGCGCAGATCATTCGCGTGCTCAACGCCGAACTTACGCGCATCGCCTCGCACTGCGTGTGGCTGGGCACCGGCGGCATCGATCTCGGCGCGCTTTCCGTATTCTTCTACACGTTCGATCTGCGCGAGAACATTTTGGACATGCAAGAAGCCGCCGGCGGCGCGCGCATGCATCCGAATTATATTCGCGTCGGCGGCGTGAATGGTGATCTGCCCGACGGCTATATGGAACGCCTGGATGCGTTGATTGAGAAGTTTCCGGGCCGCATGCGCGATTTGCGTGCGCTGCTCCAGGCAAACCCGATTCTGCAGGACCGCATGATCGACGTCGGCATCATGACGCCCGAAGAAGCGGTGCAGTGGAATGTGACCGGACCGAGTTTGCGCGCGAGCGGCGTTGCGTACGACGTTAGAAAAGCCTATCCGTATTCGGGATACGAAACGTACGACTTCGACGTTCCGACGCGCGAAGAGGGCGATTCGTATGCGCGCTTCCTGGTGCGCTTGGACGAGATGGAAGTCTCGCTCGAGATTATCAAACAGTGCCGCGACCGCTTGAAAAAAGTGCGTGGGCCGGTAATGATCGACGACACGAAAGTGGCGCCGCCGCCGAAAGAAACGATCGCGCTCTCGATGGAAGCGCTGATCCATCATTTCAAATACATGACCGAAGGCTTTCGCGTGCCGCCGGGCGACGTGTATCAGGCGACCGAAAGCCCGCGCGGCGAACTTGCGTACTACATCGTCTCCGACGGCGGCAACCGCCCGTACCGCGTGCGCACGCGCCCGCCGTCGATGTACAATCTCCAATCGCTCAAGGGCATGGCGCCGGGCAATCTGATCGCAGACTTGGTCGTGATGATCGGTTCGCTGGATCCCGTCTTCGGCGAGGTCGACAGATGAGGAAACGCTCCGAAGACTTTCCAGCCCTCTTGGAACGGCTGCGGCCGCAATGCGAAGAAATCATCGGCCGCTACGAGCATTCGCGCTCGGCGCTTTTGCCGCTGATCCATCTCTTCCAGGAGCACGAAGGCTACGCGAGCGCGCAAGCGCAGAACGCGGTCGCGGAGATGCTGCAACTCACGCCGGCCGTCGTTGAATCGACTGTGTCGTTCTACACCCTGTTTTTCCGCAAACCGGTCGGCAAGTATATGCTGCAGGTCTGCCGCGGTCTGGCGTGCTCGATCAACGGCGCCGAAGACATCATGGCGTATTTCCGCGAGAAACTCGGCATCGGTCACCTGCAAACGACGGACGACGGCTTGTTCTCGTACGAAGAAGTCGAGTGTCTGGCCGCGTGCGACCGCGCGACGTGCATGCAGGTCAACCTCGATTTCGTTTATGACCTCACGCCGCGGATGATCGACGAAATGCTCGATGCGATGCGTGCGGGCACGTACGCCGTCGTGCCGATGGCGCAAACCGACGCGCCCGAGCGCACGTGGAAAACGGTGCAAGATTTGCAGGTCGCGCGCGGCGGCAAGTCGTTCGGTGCGATCGGCCAGCCGAATCCGAACAATGGATCGGGCATCGACAAAGACGGCGTCATCATGATCGATCGCATTCTCGCGCAGCAGCCGCGGTTCGAAGGGCGCACGAAAGAACGCCTGGCGAACGTCGAGCCGTCGATCACCAGCGTGCTCGAACACGAGGATCTCCAGTAATGCCGGTTACCAAAGTGCTCACCGCCGGCATCGGCGAGGCGGATCTGCGCGACATCGACGTGTATCGCAAACGCGGCGGCTACAAACAGCTCGAACGCGCGTTCAAAACGATGAAGCCGGCGGACGTGCTCGAAGCGGCCGACAAGTCGGGCCTGCGCGGGCGCGGCGGCGCCGGATTTCCGACCGGACGCAAATGGTCGTTCTTGCCGTCCAACGACAAACCGCGGTACTTGGTGTGCAACTGCGACGAAGCCGAGCCCGGCACGTTCAAAGACCACATGCTCCTCGAAGAGACGCCGCATCTGGTGCTCGAGGGCATTCTGCTCGGCGCCTACGGCATCGGCTCGCATCACGCCTACATCTATATACGCGGCGAATTCAAGCGCGGCGCGGAGATCTTCAACCGGACGATCGAGCAGGCGCGCAAAGCCGGCCTCATCGGTAAAAACCTCTTCGGAACCGGCTACGATTTGGAAGTGACCGTGCATCGCGGCGCGGGCGCGTACATTTGCGGCGAAGAAACCGCGCTGCTCAATTCGCTCGAAGGCAAGCGCGGCGAGCCGCGGCTCAAGCCGCCGTTTCCAGCCGTCGCGGGTCTCTACGGCATGCCGACTGTCGTGAACAACGTCGAGACGCTGGCGTATCTCGTGCCGATTCTCGAAAAAGGCGCCGAGTGGTTTGCTTCGGTCGGAACCGAACGCAGCAAAGGCTACAAGATTATTTCGATCAGCGGCCACGTGCAAAAACCGGGCAACTACGAAGTTGCGCTGGGCACGCCCGTGCGCGAACTTATCGAGATTGCCGGCGGTTTGCGCGAAGGGCGTAAACTCATGGCGATTCAGCCGGGCGGCGGTTCGTCGGCGTGCATTTTCGAAGAACATCTCGATCTGCCGTACGACTATGAATCGCTCGCCAAAGCGGGCACGATGCTCGGTTCGGGCGCCATGGTGGTGATGGACGACACCACCGATTTCGTGAAAGCGGCACACAACATGGTGCGTTTCTTCGCGCACGAATCGTGCGGCCAGTGTACGCCGTGCCGCGAAGGCGGCGACTGGCTCGAGACGGTGTTGCATCGGCTCGTCGAAGGACGCGGCGTTCCCTCGGATATCGAAATGCTGCGGCGCGTCGGCCATCAGATCACCGGCATCAACCTGTGTCCGCTCGGTGATTCGATCGAGCCGTTCTTGCTTTCCGTCCTCAAGCGCTTCCCGGAGCAGTTCGAAGCGCGCGTGCTCAAAGAAACGGTGTCCGCATAATGGCCGATACGGCGCAAGAAAATTTGGTAACCGTTACCATCGACGGCGTGCAGGTGCAGGTGCCCAAAGGTACGCTGCTCGTTGAAGCCGCGAAGCTCATCAAACGCGAGATTCCGGTCTACTGTTATCACACGAAGATGGGGCCGGCGGGGCTGTGCCGCATTTGCTTGGTCGAAGTCGAAGGCATGCCGAAACTGCAGATCGGCTGCAACACGGCTGCAACCGACGGCATGGTGGTGCATACGCAAAGTGCCAACGCGTCGGAAGGGCGCCGATCGGTTCTCGAATTCTATCTGAAGAACCATCCGCTGGACTGTCCGATTTGCGATAAGGGCGGCGAGTGCGATCTGCAAGACTACTCGATGGCCTACGGACAAGGTTTTTCCGCGAGCATCGATCCGAAGGTGCCAAAACCGAAGGCGGTCGACCTCGGCCCGACGATCGTGCTGGACGAAGAACGCTGCGTCGTGTGCCAGCGCTGCGTGCGTTTCGACGACATCATCGTGGGCGAACGCCAACTCGTGCTCAAAGACCGCGGCGTGAAAAACATCATCGCGACGGCGACGGGCGAGCCGTACCGGCACAACTTCACGGGCAACGTTACCGAACTGTGTCCGGTCGGTGCGCTTACGTCCAAGCAGTACCGCTTTAAGGCGCGTCCGTGGGATTTGCGCCGCACGACGACCTCGTGCACGCAGTGTTCCGTTGGTTGCCAGATGCACGTCGACGTCCGGCACGGCAAGACGCAGCGTACGATGACGGTGACGAACGACGATGCGATCTCCGATTGGTGGCTGTGCGATCGCGGACGCTACAACATCAATTTTTACGACCACCCCGCGCGCATCACCCAGCCGCTCTATAAGCAGAGCGGCGAATGGATGCAGATCGGGTGGGACGATGCGCTGGCGCTCTGGGCTACCGCGATAAACGAAGCGGTCAAAGCGAATCCGAAGACGGTCGGCGCCATCGGCGGCGGACGTTTGACGAATGAAGAAGCGTATTTGCTCGCGCACATGCATCGCGCGAGCGGCGTGCAGAATCTGGATTGGCGCGCCGGGCGCCAGCGGCAGGCCTCGCCGGGACGCGGCAGCGGCAAACTGCTCGATTTGGAAAGCGTGGATGCCATCGTCATCATCGGCGAATCACCCGCGGAGCGCGCGCCGATCATGGACTTGCGCGTGCGCAAAGCGGCGTTCCAGAAACGCGCGAAGCTCATTCGCGTCGGCTCGTTCGAGGAACCGTACCCCCCGCCGATTCCGTGTCAGGACGTTGCGAGCATTGCCGATGCGGTAAAAGCACTGCCGCAGAATGCCAAGCGCATCGCGCTGATCTGGGACGGCGTGGATGTGTCCGCCGGCAAGACCGCGGTGGAAGCGATGCCGCAGGACGCGCAGGTGCTCACGTTCATCACCGGCGAGCAGCCCAATGCGCGCGGCGCGGAAGCGATGGGTATGCTGCCGCAAGCCGGCGCGATGGATACCAGCGCCATGCTCGCTGCGGCACACGACGGCAATCTTGCGGTGCTCTCGATCTTCGGCGCGAATCCGATGCTGCATTATCCCGACGCACCGTTCGTGCGCAAAGCACTGCAGAACGTACCGTTTCTGGTCGTGAGCGATCTGTTCATGACGGAAACTGCGGAGCTCGCAACGCTCGTACTGCCCGCGAAGGCGGCGTTCGAGAAGAGCGGCACGACGACCAATCTTGCCGGCGACGTCTTGCCGGTGAATGCGGCGAAGTCGCTGATCTCGCCGGACGGCGCGCTCACCGATCTTGAAATCATCGTCGGCCTCGCGCAGCAGCTCGGTGTCGATTTACCGTCTGCCGAAGAACTCGACGATTCGGTCATCAAGCGTTTAGCCTCGACCGACGAGTCGTTTACGTTCGGCGACGAGCGGTATGCGCGCGTCCTTCGACAAGCTCAGCATGACACCAAGGCGTTGCGTGTCGTACTGCAAACGAAGATCTTCGCGGGAGGCGGTACGAGCGCGCACGACGATCGGCTTGCCGAACTTCGTCCGTTGCCCGAAGCGGCGTTCTCGCCAAGCGATGCGTCGGCGCTCGGGTTGAAAACGGGCGATTACGTGGATCTCATCCTTCGACAGGCTCAGGATGACAAAAGGCGGGCTCAGAATGACGAAACGGTCATCCACGATCTGCTCGTAGACGTACGTGCGAACATGCCGCAAGGTTCGCTCGCGCTGATCGACGGCTTGCCCGACGATCCCGGCAACTGCTTCCCTGAGGGCGCACACGTAGAAGTGACCAACATTCGTAAGACGCATGCCGTGCTCGAGGCGGTGACGCCGTGAGCAACGCGTGGTGGACGCCGGCCGCCGACATTTGGTGGGTCGTTTTGATAAAATGCGTCGTGCTGCTATTCGTGGTCATCACCACGTTCGCGTACGCGATGCTGTTCGAACGCAAGGTGATGGGCTGGATGCAATTGCGTCCGGGCCCGAACCGCGTCGGGCCGTGGGGTCTGCTGCAGCCGGCCGTCGACGCGGTGAAGCTCATTCTGAAAGAAGACCTCACGCCGAAAACGGCCGACCCGCTGATCTATCGCTTGGCGCCGTTCATCTCGCTCGTCACGGCATTTTCGGTCTATGCGGTCATTCCGTTTTCGCAGCCCGCGCCCGGAAACGTGTGGGCGATCAGCGACGTAAATGCGGGCATCCTGTTCGTCCTTGCGCTCACGTCGATTGCCGTGTACGGCGTCACGTTGGGCGGCTGGGCGTCGGGGTCGAAGTATCCGCTGCTCGGCAGCGTGCGCGCCACCGCGCAGATGATCAGCTACGAACTGGCGATGTCCATGTCGCTCATCGGCGTGCTCATTCTTGCCGGCACGACCTCGCTGGTCGGCATCGTAAACGGACAGGCGAAACTGTGGTACTTCATTCCGCAGCTCGTCGGCTTTTTAATCTACGTCGTGACCGCGGTGGCGGAAACGAATCGCGCGCCGTTCGACTTGGTCGAAGCCGATGCGGAATTGGTTGGCGGTTTTAACACGGAGTATTCGGGTTTGCGTTTCGGTCTGTTTTTCATCGCCGAATACATCAACATGCTGACCGTTTCGTGCATCGCGACGCTCGTGTTTCTGGGCGGGTGGATCGCACCGTTCGGCTGGACCGTCGTTCCGGGCATCGTGTGGTTCCTCATCAAAGTCGCGTTCTTCATGTTCTTTTACATTTGGCTGCGATCGACGTTTCCGCGCTTGCGGTACGACCGCTTAATGGCGTTCGGCTGGAAGGTGCTCTTGCCGGTCGCAGCCCTCAACCTGGTCGTGACGGCCGTCGTCGTCGCGGTTTGGGGTTAGCACCGTGGCCAAGAAAAAATTATACAACGTCTGGGGCTTGGTCGAAGGCCTCGCAGTCACGTTCAAATACATGTTCCAGAAGAAGCCGACGATTCAATATCCGTCGGAGAAGAAGAAGCACGCACCGCGTTTTCACGGTTTGCACGAACTGCGCCGCTACGCCGACGGCAAAGAGCGCTGCATCGGCTGCGAACTGTGTTCGAGCGTGTGCCCCGCGAACGCCATTACCGTCGTCGGTGCGGAAAACGCGCCGGACGACCGTCGCTCACCGGGTGAGCGCTATGCGGCGCGCTATGAGATCGACGAACTACGCTGCATTTTCTGCGGCATGTGCGAAGAGGCGTGCCCGACCGACGCCATCGTGCTTACGCCGCGTTTCGAAATGTCGGACTATCGGCGTGGTTCGCTGATATACGCCAAAGATCGTCTGCTCGTTCCGCCCGAAGCCGGCGTCGGCGCGCCGCCGGACGACCGCCCCGGCGGTATTCCCGCCGATCTCGGCAGCGTCGCGGAGAAAAAATCGACCGTCGACTGGCGCGAAGGCTACGATGCAACCTGGCGCGGAACCGTGCTGAAAACCCAGAAGAAGGGGCTCGCAGAAAAGTGAACCTGTTGCAAGTAAAGAATCGCTGCGTCGTAACGCGGCGATTCTATACCGCTTACCGGACGCATTGGGGGCCCCACGAAGTGGGGGCGCGGAGGCTAGGCCGGAGCGCCTTTCGAAATGATTGAGTTTTACGTTCTCGCGTTTGTCCTTATCGCGAGCGCCATCTTCGTCATCACTGCGAAGAAAGCGGTTTACAGCGTCGTCGGCTTACTGCTCCATTTCGCCGCACTCGCGATCATGTATCTGACGCTCGCCGCGGAGTTTTTGGCCGTCATTCAACTGATCGTGTACAGCGGCGCTATTTTGATGCTGTTCGTGTTCGTCATCGCGCTGCTCTCCAGCGGCGTGGCGCCGTTCAGCGTCGGTCCCAACCGGCTGCCGAAGATCGCGGTTCCGGCGATTCTTACCGTCGCCGTTATTCTGGCGTTTCTGATTTACGGCGTCGCTCACGTACCCGCCGTCGCACCGCACGGCGTTGGTCAGAGCGCCCTGGTAAACGGCACGTTTGGCGCTCCGAATCCAAGCGTTGCGCAGACGGGTACCGGATCGACGCACGGTCCGGTCGGAGCGGCCAACGTGTTCGGCTCGGTCGGGGATTTCGGTAAGGCGCTGTTTACGACGAATCTGCTGCCGTTCGAAATTACCGCATTCATTTTGATGGTTGCCGTCATCGGCGTAATTCTGCTCGCGGGCGATGCGGCGCCGTACGTCCAGTCGCGCCGGCGCGCGCGGATCGTGGAGCGCGACATGCGCGAAGCGATTCTGCGGGCGGGTGAGGAGTAGAGATGCCGCACGAATCACTGCTGCCCGTCGCGCTCATAAATTACATCAGCCTTTCGCTGGTAATCTTTCTCATCGGCGTTGCGGGCGTGCTGCTGCGGCGCAATCCGCTCATCATGCTGATGAGCATCGAACTGATGTGGAACGCGGCAAACCTGCTTTTTCTCGCCTTCGCGCGGTCGTGGATGAACAACGCGGGACACATCTTCGCATTTTTGGTGATCACCGTTGCGGCGGCAGAAGCCGCAATCGGTCTTGCCATCGTAGTGGTCGTCTTTAGGGCGCGTGCGAACGTCGACGTCGACGAAGTCGCGTTGATGAAAGGCTAGGAATGCAGCATCAGATGGGCGTCACGGGAAGCTATCCCGTCCTCTTCGTCATTTGGCTCTTGCCGTTGCTCGGTGCAATCGCGATTTGGGCATTCGGTCCGCAGCTCAAACGCTTCGCCGGCGTGCTCGGCAGCGCGGCCATTGCGGCATCGTTCGTCGCCGCGCTCGTGTCGTGGGGCATCGCCACGCAAGGCAGCGGAACGCAGATCGGCGCGCAGCAGCCGCTGTTCACGTGGCTGCAAGGCTTCGACTTCGGGTTGCTTCTCGATCCGCTCTCGCTGATCTGGGTGCTCATCATTACCGGCGTCGGCTTCCTGATCCACCTGTACTCGGTCGGCTACATGTGGAGCGACAACGCCATCGCGCGCTTCTTCGCGTACCTGAACTTTTTCGTGTTCGCGATGCTCACGCTCGTCCTGTCCGACAATTTCGTGGGCTTGCTCGTCGGTTGGGGCCTCGTGGGTTTGGCTTCGTACTTCCTCATCGGTTTTTGGTTTTTCAAGCCGTCGGCCGTGGCCGCCGCGCGCAAAGCGTTCGTCATGAACGTGGTGGGCGACGTCGGCATCATGTTCGCGATCTTCATCATCGTCACCAAAGCCGGTTCGATTCGGTTTGCGGACGTGTTCGCGAATCCGCACGCGCTCGACCCGTGGCTGTTCTGGACGTGCGTCTTCCTCTTTATCGGCGCCGCGGCAAAGTCGGCGCAACTGCCGTTGCACACGTGGCTTCCCGACGCAATGGAAGGCCCGACGCCGGTTTCCGCGCTCATCCACGCCGCAACGATGGTCACCGCTGGCGTCTATCTGGTTGCGCGCTGCGCGCCGCTCTGGAGCGCCTCGCACGACGCGCAAACGCTGGTCGGCGCAGTGGGCGCGTTGACGGCGCTCGCTGGCGCGCTGCTCGGCATCGCGCAATGGGACATCAAACGGATTCTGGCCTATTCCACGATGTCGCAGATCGGCTACATGATCATGGGCGTGGGCGTCGGTGCGTTTACGGCGGGCGTCGCGCACTTTTTTACGCATGCGTTTTTCAAGGCGTGCTTGTTCCTGGGTTCCGGCATCATCATTCACGCGCTCTCGGACGAACAGGACATTCGTTTGATGGGCGGCATGCGCAAACGCACGCCGGTTGCGTTTTGGGCGATGGGCGGCGCGGTGCTCGCTATCAGCGGCGTTCCGGGATTCTCCGGCTATTTCAGTAAGGATCAGGTCATCTACGGGGCGTTGGAACACGGGTACGCATGGATGTGGGCGATTGGCCTGCTCACGGCGGGCATAACCGCGTATTACATGCTGCGTCTGTTCATCGTAACGTTCTTCGGCGCGTATCGCGGCGACATGAATCCCGCGGACGTCGGCATTGCCCTTCGACAGGCTCAGGATGACCAGAGCCACCAAGGTGCGATGATTGCGCACGAGACGCACGAACCGCACGCGCAAGATCACGACCACGCGCCCGGATGGATCATGGGCGTACCGGTTGCAATTCTCGGCGTGTTCTCGGTGATTGCGGGCTACATCATGATCGGTCCGGGCTCGCCGTGGGCGCGCTTCTTCGATCAATCGTTCCCGCGCGAAACGCTGCCGCCCACGGCCATTAGCGAAGCCGTGACCACGGGACTTGCCATCGTGATGCTGATCGTTGGCGCGGCGGTCGCGTACTGGCGGTACGGAACGCGTGCCGCGCTCGCCGACGCACCCGCGCGTCTCAAACGCGAAAGCGAAACGCTTCCCGCTGTGCTCGTGCGCTTGTACTACTGGGACGATCTCATCGAATGGCTGTTCGTCAAGCCCTCGCAAGTACTCGGCGAATTCTTCGGCCGCTGGATGGACCCGCATTTCGTCGACGGCGTCGTGCGCGAAATCGTGCTGACGAACCGATTTCTGGGCTCGCTGATGCGCAGTTTTCAAACGGGACTGCTGCGCGCGTACGCGCTGATCATCGTGTTCGGCGCGGCGTGTTTTGCGGTGTACTACGCGCTGGAAGGAGCGATGCGCTAGATGAGTTTGATCGAGATTCTGCTGCCGATACTCCTGGGATGCGCGCTCTTTCTCGTGCCGCGCACGGATCGCGCCATCAGCCGCGTGAGCGGCTGTATCGTCGCGGCAATTACGTTCTTTTTGCCGCTGATTGCGGGAAGCGACGGCACGTTCGCGGCTCGCTGGCTCTCGCGTCCGTTCACCGCTTCGCTGCACTGGTCGTGGGGCGGTCTCGCGTTCTGGATGGTGCTGCTGCTGGCGCTCTGCACGTTCTGCGCGATTCTGGCCACGAACATGGCGCAAACGCGTACGATGGTTGCGCTGCTGCTCATGCTCGAAGGCACGATGATGGGTGTTTTCATGGCGCGCGACATTCTGGCGTTCGCGCTGTTCTGGGACCTCATGCTGATTCCGCCGTTCTTCGCGCTCGTCGGTTGGGGCGAGCATCGCGATACGGCTTGGCGCTATCTCATCTATAATTTTTCGGGTGGTTTGCTGCTGCTGCTCTCAACCGCGGCATTTGGCGTCCTGTACGGATCGACCGACGTAATCGGCACCACGCATCAACTCGTGGGCCAGTGGGCGCCATGGATCTTCGCGGGCTTCGCAATTGCATTCGCGGTCAAGACGCCGCTGTTTCCGTTGCACACCTGGATGCCCGCAACGTACAGCGACACGCCGCCGGTGATGGTTTCGCTGGTGAGTTCCTTGCAATCCAAAGCCGGGCTCTTCGGCTTTTTGATTATCGGGCTGCCGTTCTTTGCCGACGCGATGGGCGCGTGGAAGTGGATCTTCATCGTCGCCAGTTTGGTGTCGCTGCTGTACGGTGCGTTCATCGCGCTCGTGCAGACCGATGCGAAGCGCATCGTTGCGTACTCGTCGCTCTCGCACTTGGGGCTGATCGTCCTGGCAATCTTCAGCCAGAATCCCATCGCGATTCAAGGTGCGTTCATTTATATCGTGGCGCACTCACTGTTCAGCGCCGCGCTATTCCTCATACTCGGCTACATCGAAGAGCGCGAAGACACGCGTTCGCTCGTGCGGCTAGGCGGCCTGGGTAAAATCAACCCCAAACTCGCCGGCGCGTTTACGATCGCGGCGCTCGCGGCGCTCGGTTTGCCGGGTCTGGCGGGATTCGTCGGCGAGATCGTCATCTTGACCGGTGTCTTCAAGAACGGCTATTTCTGGCCGGCGCTCATTGCGCTCGTTCCGATCGTGCTTGCGTCGGCGTATATGCTGCGCTTGCTGCAAGATATCATCAACGGGCCGCTGCGCGAAGACATTCCGGAACGCCGCGACCTTACGTGGATCGAAGGATTGGCCGTCGCACCGCTGCTTGCGGCACTCGTAATTCTCGGCGTCTACCCGCACGCCGTCTTGTATGCCGCTTCGCTCTTGGGAGTTGCGCGATGATTCAGAATCCGTACACCTGGGCTGATTGGAGCGCCGTCCTGCCGCTGTTCATCGTGGGCGGCACCGCCGTCGTGATTCTGCTTGCCGATTTGGTGATGCGCAAGGCGAGCGGATGGGTGTCCATCGTGCTCGGCGTCGCGGGCCTCATCGCTGCAGCGGTCTATGCGGGCCAAACGTACGAACAAGCGCACAACGCATTTTACGGTGGTTTCATCCAAGGCGGCTTCGCGGTGGTATTGCAAGAGGTCATCCTCATCTCCGCGAACTTCACGCTCGTGCTGTTCCATGCGAATTACCGTCCGGACCGCATGGGTGGCGTGGTGGCGCTCGTGTTGTGGGCGACGAGCGGCGCGATGCTGATGGCCGGCGCCGCGAATCTGATGACGGTATTCCTCGGTCTGGAGCTTCTTTCGCTCGCGCTCTACTGCTTGTGCGCGCTTTCCGATCGCCCGACTTCGCGTGAGTCGGGATTGAAGTATTTGATTCTCTCGTCGACTGCTTCGGGTTTCTTGCTGTTCGGCATGGCGATGCTGTTCGGCGCGTCAGGAAGCATGACGATCGCGTCGCTGGCCAATCCCGCCGCGGCGGCGACTCCGCTGTACTGGCTCGGCGGCGGTCTGTTCCTGATCGGCCTGGCCTTTAAACTGAGTTTGGTGCCGTTTCACGTGTGGTCGCCCGACGTGTACGAAGGCGCCCCACTCCCCGTGACCGCGTTCATGAGCGTAGTGACGAAAGCCGGCGCCCTGGCGGTATTCGCGCGGTTTGCGTACGCCATTCCGGCAGCGTCGTCGCACGCGCTGCTCGTGCCGTTCTTTCTCATCGCCGGTATCTCGATGGTTGCCGGAAACCTCGGTATGCTCGCGCAGACCGATATGAAACGGCTGCTGGCGTATTCCGGCATCGCCCAGATCGGCTACATCGTTGCCGCGCTCGCGGGCACGACCGCGCTCGGCGTGCGCTATGCGATCTACTACCTCGTCGCGTACATGTTCATGAATTTGGGCGCGTTCGCGGTCGTCGCGCTGCTCAGCCCGTCGACGGCAGACGAAGGGTCGAGCATCGAATCGTTCCAGGGCCTTGGCGTGCGCCGTCCGGCGCTCGCGGCGGCCATGACGTTTTTCCTGTTGGCGCTTGCGGGCTTTCCGCCGACTGCCGGATTCCTGGGCAAAATCCTCATTCTTTCAACGAACGTGGCGGCAGGTTTCCCGTGGCTGGCCGCACTGCTGATCGCCGGCACGGCGATCTCGCTGTTCGCGTATTTCAAAGTGATTCGCCTGATGTACGACCGGCATGTGAAACCGCAGGATTCCGGTTCGGCGCCCTTGCCGCTAGCCTATGTGACAGTGGCAATTTGCGTCGCGCTCGTCGTGGTGATGACGTTTTATCCGCTTACGCCGAGCAACGTGTTGCCGCTCGTGAAGTAAGCCTACAGTAGGTACAAAGCACCAAAAACGGCAGCAAAACCCTGCCGTTTTTTGCATTTTGTGACCCCGCTCATGTTTTTTGTGTCAAGCGTATGCTTCAGCGCTAGACAGAACAGCTGTAAGCGTGATAACAACGAGGGGACAAATCCGGCATTTATACGTGCCGCGATTTGCGCTTAGGGGAGAATTGAATGAACATCGTACGTGCGCTGTTTAGCAGCAGCGCGGTTTTCCTATTGCTCAGCGGAATCGCGCTTGCGCGTCCGGCCGTCAATCTACATTTCAGCGGGGCGCTGGTTCAGCACGTAGACGGAAAAGTCACGCTCAAACCGGTGCAGGGCCTCACGCTCCATGCCGGCGACGTCGTGCAGTATTCCATCGACGCGACCAACAACGGCGACCAGGCCGCAATGGGCTTCAGCAGCGTCGGACCGGTTCCCGCGCACATGCAATACGTTTCCGGCAGCGCGCGTGCAGCGCAGCCGGCCTCCATCGAATACTCGATAGACGGCAAGACGTGGTCGGCGCATCCCACGGAAATCGTGAAAACCGCGCACGGAGACGAGCGCAAGCCCGCGCCTGCGAGCAGGTACGTTTCGGTACGGTTCACGGCGAAAAACGCGCTCGCGCCCAAAGCGACGTTCCACTACACCTATGAAGTGGTGGTGAAATGAAGCGCCTTATCGCATGGACGCTCGCGTTCGCGTTTCTCGCCTCGCTGACCGGCGCGCAGCGTCCGCTGACGGTTTCGGCCGCATCGGATGCGCCCGGTACGCAAATCACCAACAGCGCGTCCGCAACGTATAAAGATGCGAACGGCAACTCATACACCACGACGTCGAACGTGGTCACGACGGTCGTTCAAAACGCGCCGAGTTTGACGAACACCGCAGGCACGGGAACGAATTACGCCCCCGCGCAGGTCGTCACCGACACGTTCGTTCTCAGCAACACCGGCAACGCAAGCGGATACTTTCAGCTTACCGGTGACGCAACGCTCGGCGGTACGGACGCCGCCTCCGCGTCACTTGGCAACGGGGCCACGACGTGCACGACGCCGGTCGGCTCGCAGTCATCGGCGTGCAAATATGCCGCGACCGTCGGCGGAACGACGTATTATTTCACCAGTTACAATTCGACCACCGATAACAACTCACTCAACTACTGGCTAAAAAACACGAATCCCCTGACATCGAGCAGCTCGAGCGTCACGATAAGCGTGTACTACACGCTCGCAAGCAATGCCGCGACCGGTGCGTCCAATACCGTTACGTCGTCGATTACGGCGAACGTCACGTATGCGGTTGCCGGCAGTGCCCCAAGCGAAACATCGGGCAATCAATCGGGAACCGAAACCAACACGGTGCAAGCCGATGCGCGTCTGGACTTGTACAAGAGCAGCTCGCAAAACGGCAGCACCGGCGATATTACCTACACAATCTCCGCTCACAACGGCGGGTCGTTCGCGGCAAAAGACCTGCAGTCGGTCAAGACGCTGCTGGGTGCTGGCGCCAATGGTGTGCTCATCACGGATAAAATACCGCAGTTCGGCGGCTCGCCGCTCGCGCTGAGCAACAGCGGCACGGTAACGGTTACGACCAACGCCACCTACGGTTTTGCGAGCAGCGCCGTCGCGGACACGTATTACACCACCTCGGCGAACGGCACGACCGGATGGACGAAGGCGACCGGCAATCTCCCGACGGACGGCACGGTCACCTACATCGGCATCTTCATCCACGGTGGAAGTTGCAGCAGCACCAGCGGGCTCGAATTGTGCGCCGACAGCGGCCATTCGACGAATCCCGGCAATGTCAACGTCGCGAGTGCCGCGGCGGTGCAATTCTCATTCGTCGTGGGGCAGCCTACCGGATCCGGTTCGGGCAACACCAATGCGGTCACGAACCTTGCCAACGGCGTTATCGGAGACAACCAGCCCACGGAACACATTCTGGGCCCTGGTATCGCCGCCTCGACCGCGGACAGCACGTCTTCGACCGCGCTCACCACGTCGGGACAAGGCGTCAACAATACGACGAACACGTCCACGGGCGGCGCTTCCAATCAAACCACCAATAAAGCGCTGGCGATGTACAACGTGCTGAACGGCCCCTCCGGCCAACCCGGATCGTCGGGCTCGTACGACGGTTCGGCGGCCACTAGTTCGAATGACGATTTCACTGCCGCTTCGTTCGGCGTGAGCGCGGATTCGATCGCGAACACCGGCACGACCGCCGGCACGCCGGTAACGGCCGTGACGACGGGCAGCGCCACCACGATCTGTGTTGCCAATACGATTAAGAATAGCGGCAACAAAGACGACAGTTACAACATCACGGCGTACGCGCCGACGGCGTTCTCCATTCCAACTACCGGCGGGCAAAGCTTCACCGCTTCGTTCAGCGCGGGCGGGACGCAGGTCGGGACGTGGACGGTCGGCGTGTATTCGAACAATGCGTGCAGTTCCGCGCTCGGCGGCGCGACCGGCGGGAGCGCCAGTTCGACTGCATCAAACGTCGCCGTCACGTCGGGATCGTCGCTCACCTACTATGTCGGTTACACCGCTCCGACGGGAACCACATACTTCACGCGTTTCGATTCGCTCGTACACGCGGTGAGCGTCGGTGACAACACCAAGAGCGACGACACGCACGACGAGCTCTACTCGAGCTTCGTCGCGCTCACGAAGTCGCAAAACATCAGTTCGACCAACTGCCCCAGCGGCGCGTCACCGTCGTATGTTGCGGGAACGGTGTGCACCGGCGATTCCATCGCGTACACGATCGACTACCGCAATCTGGTTCTCGGTACCAGCGACACAAACGTTTCGTTTGACAGTTGTACGACGCAGACCGGCAGCGGGAACGTGCTGGTGATTACGGACGACGGTACGGTGACGAGTTCCAGCTCATCGACTACGCAAAACAACTGGGGCTACTTCACCACAGGCCTGCAAGCGGCACCCGTCGACAAGAACAGCACAGCGTCGGCACGCACCGGAACCACGTTCCAGTACGCAACCGGCACGCCGCGCGGTTCCTACGGCTCCACGTTCAGCGCGGGCGCCACGGCCTTCACGGTAACACCGGGCGGCACGTCGTTCTCGCTGGTTCCCAAAAACTACAACAGCCCTTCGAGCAGCCAGGATTGGCAAGGCACGATTACATTCTCGCTCACCGTGAAGTAATCGGGCTCGTGTGCGCCGCGCTCTTCTGCTTTGCAGCAGCGGAGCGCGGCGCTGCCGCTTCATCGGGCGGGACGTCCATCGACAATTCCGTGACGGCGACGTACGCCGACGCACGTGGAACGGCGTATTCGACGCGTTCGAATACGGTTGTCGCAACCGTGGCCGAGATTGCGTCGATCGTGGTGTCACCCAAAGAGAGCAAGGCCGACACCGCAACGGAAACCGTCCCCGTCGGACAACCGGCGGCCCGCACGTTCACCGTATTTAACGGCAGCAACATTACCGATTCATACCGCGTAACGGCTTTGACCGCCGCTTCGCTTGCAATTACCTCCGCAAAGTGGGTCGTGAACGGGTCGTCGACGGACGCAAACGGCGGCGCCGTTTCACCAGCCGTTGCCCCAGGCGCTTCCATTTCGCTTGTCGTTGTCGTCTCCAGCAGCGGTATGAGCGTTGCTGCGCAAGTACCGGTGAACGTGACGGTG
Organism: Vulcanimicrobiaceae bacterium; assembly: GCA_035694945.1. Taxonomy (GTDB): domain Bacteria; phylum Vulcanimicrobiota; class Vulcanimicrobiia; order Vulcanimicrobiales; family Vulcanimicrobiaceae; genus DATGJX01. Next base: position 24,888 of record DASSEZ010000021.1, on the reverse strand, counting down.
CAGACGACTACGTCCGGAACGGTCAACGGGCTGCAAAGCGATTCGGGACGCGAATGGATCGTCGGTGGAAGCGTACCGTCGCTGAGCGGTCCCGGCGGTTCGGGATCGCAAGTGTCCAAAACCGTCAACAAAGTTACCGTGGTGCAAAGCCGGCCGGGCGCCACAGTGACGTTCGACATCGTCGCGATGAACTCGGGCGGATCGCCCGCGCAAGACATCGTCGTGACCGACACGGTTCCAGACGGGCTGAGCATCGTGTTGTCCAGCGTCAAAATCAACGGGCAGCCTGCGGGCAGCGGCGCGACCGCGCAGGGCCAAAATTTGTCCGTGAAGGTTGGTACGATTCCGGCGGGCGCGTCGCTCGACGTTTCGTTCGATACCGATGTTTCAGCCGCATCCGCACTTGGCTTGAGTTTTGTCAACGTCGCAAACATCTCGGGAGCGGCAATCCCCCAGCAGCCGACCAGCGCTGCGAGCGTGTTTACCGGATCGGCGAATATCGTCTTCGACGGCTTCGGCGGACCGAATCATCCGATCGGCGGCGCTACGATTTCACTGCTCGATGCAAACGAGCAACCCGTGCGGTTGGAAGATGCAGCGCACGCGTCTGCCGCGCGCCTGCAAGGTACATTTTCCGGCGGCGGCACGAGCAACCCGGTCGTTACGGGCGCGGATGGGACGTACGGTTTTGCGCTGCAACCATCGCAAATCAGTGCGGCGGGAACGACATTCTTTTTGACGATCGACGCGCCGGGCTACTTGAACCGCAAAATTGAACTCGTTATCACACCTGGGGTCGAAAACGAACTGTACAGCGTCAAGGCGTCCTCCGCTGACGGACAGCCGCTGGCCGCTGCAGGCGGCTTCACATTGACGAACGATGCCGTGCAACTCGCAAACGTTTTCGGGCTATTCGGTAATCTGCCGCTCTTTCAATCCAGTCCAATAAACGTCACGAAAACGGCAGATCGCGGCACCGCGCAGCCCGGTGACCGCATCGTCTACACGGTGCAATTCACCAATGCATCCTCGCTTGCACTGAACAATGTGACCGTAACGGACACGCTTGACGCGGGGCTCGTGTACGCGCCGGGCACAACGCGGCTGGACGGCCTGAGCGGTGTGGAACCCGCCGTAAAGGGACGCACGCTGACGTGGCAACTCCCGGCGCTCGCGGCGGGAGCGTGGCATGCGCTTACGTACGCCGCAGTAATTTTCCCCTCAACACCGTCCGGCGCGACGCTGGTCAACAGCGTCAACGTGAGCGGTGCTGCCGGACCGGGACTGAATGAATCGGGTTCAGCGAGTACTTCGGTGATCGTCACCGGCGGCATGTTTTCGGATCGGCGCGTTGTCACCGGCCGCGTGTTCGTCGACGTGCGCGCCACGGGACACTTCTCGAAAGGCGACAACCCCGTACCGGGGGTTCGAATCTACTTGGAAGATGGGAGTTTTGTCGTCACGGACGCGCAGGGTTTCTTCTCGTTCGCTGCCGTTCGTCCGGGGATGCACGTACTGCGCATCGATCCGTCGACACTGCCTGACGGGGTAACGTTCTTTAAAGATGCGCCGATGAACTCAACGCGCTCCAAGCAGCGTCTCTTGCATGGGATTCTCGATGGTTCCACGATGGAAGACGTTGAATTCGCGCTGGCGGGCGGTCGACAATGAACCGGCGCCTGCGCGTCGCTATCGCAACCGCGCTTCGCCGTATCGGCAGCACCTTTGTTGCATTAGCGGTGAGCGCCGCGCTGACGTGCGCCTCGACTGCTCAAGAGCCGTCGACAACCTTCGGAGACCTGACGCATTTGCAATTCACCGCGACCACGGGATTACACGCCGCGTTCGTCTCGCCGCTTCCACAACAAGCCTCGCCCATTGCCGCAACACAGGTGGTCGCGTCGACCATTAAGGGAGCCGGCATCGAACTGAGCGCCAACGGTTCGGTGATTCCATATCAACAGCTCGGCAAACGCACCGTCAACAATAAAACTGGTGAGACGCAGTACTTCTTTTACGGCGTACCGCTCCAGCCAGGGCCCAATATGTTGACGATCGTGCCGCTTGGCGCGGACGGCTTGCGCGGTGAACCGGTAAGCGAAACGGTGTTTGGTCCCGGGGAGCCGGCATCGATTTACGCCGACTTTGCAACCGCGCCAATCGCGGATGGCAAGACTGAGGTTCCGGTGCGCATTTGGATCCGCGATCGGTACGGGAATGCGGCACAACCCGGATCGAAGCTGCGGTTTACCATCGTTCGCGGCGATGCCGCCATTTCGGATACAGCCGCCCCCGCCTCGCAGCCAACGCCGGACGTGCGTGCAACAGGCGATGACGCAACGCCGGCGACCGCGCAAACGATCGAAGAGGCGATTGCGCCCGGCGGCTACATGCAGATTGACATTCGTCCGGGCACGCGTTCGGGAACGCTTGAATTGCAGATTGACGCCGGTGCCGCGCATTTGCGCAAGACCTATTACATCGAACCGTTTCTGCGCAAGCCGTTCGTCAACGGCGTCGTATCGCTTGGCGCCGGTTCGGTTGTCGACGGCGTCGACGGCGACGGGATTCCTGACGGCGGCGGATCGCGCCGCGTTCGCGCAGCACTGTATGCCAGCGGCAAAGTGGGCAAGAACATGCTGCTGACCGCCGCGTATGAGTCGCAGAACCGGCTTTCACCGGTTTCGTCGTACGGACCGTTCGTGCAAGACCCCAACGAGCGGCCATACCAGACGTACGGCGACGCATCAACGGTCGCGAGCCCGGTTCACTCCGGCGATCGCGTCTTTGCGCGACTCGAAAACGGACGCAGCAGTGTGACCTGGGGGCAGTTCAACGCGCAAATCGGTACGAGCGATGCCGGCGCGTACCATCAACTGCTCAGCGGCGCGCAGGCCGAGCTTCACGACAAGAACGATCGCGTGACGGTTACCGGTTTTACCGCGCGAAACGATATGGCGTTCGTCTCGCAGGTGCTGCCGGTATCGGGCCTGTCGACGCTCATGCAGCAGTTGCGTGCGAATATCGTCGTCGGCTCCGACTACCTGCAGCTGGTCGCACTGGACCGCCACAGCGGAGCGGTCGTTTCACAAGTGCCGCTCGTGCGCAATGTCGATTACACGCTCGACTATGCGACCGGAGTTTTACGGTTCATCAACGTTCCGCTTCCGTTTGACGCGCAGTTCAATCCGCAGGTCATCCAACTGCAGTATCAATACGAAGGTCCGGGCGTGGTCTCCCAGACCACCGGAGCTGGTATTGACGTGGCGCTCGGCATGGACCGCGCCACGCAGTTGCATCTGGGATACGTGAACGACGCGACGGGAACGCAAAACTTCGCGATTCTTTCACAGGCGCTCTCGCGGCGCTGGGACGGCGGCTCCTTGGAGCTCTCGCATGCATCGTCGTACGGCTTTCTGCCAAATCCGAGCAATCCGTTTCCCGCCCAGCGCGGCGGCGACGCGCTTGCGTTTCGCATGAACGCGCATACCGTCCTCGACAGTCTCGACCTTGACTTTCAAAACACCAGTGCCGGCTTTTCGAATCCGTTCGGCGGGCTCTCTATGGCGGGATTGCTCGCGTACCATGCGGCTTTCACGCACGCCGTTCCAAAACGGGTGGCGCTAACCGTGGCCGCGGACGGTCAGAGCAACAACGGCGCCGGCGTGAACGATTCGGAAGCCAATCAAAGCGCGACAGTGCGCTGGTTTGCGACGCCACAGCTTTCGCTGCTGGGCGGTTTGGTGCGGCACACGCAGCGCAGCGAGAACGCATCAGCCTCGCTTCCGGCGCTCACCCAAACGCAGGCGCAGGCCGGCGTTGAGTACAAGGCCGGCAAACGCGTCGGCATAACGGTCGAGCAGTTCCAGACGATTAGCGGCAGCGATGCCGGATCAACCCAACCTTCTCAAACGCTTGCACAGCTCAGTTACGACATGGATGGACACGGACGCGCGTACTTGCGCGAGCTGTGGAGCGCCGCGCCCACGACCACGTTTGCCAACGCGAGCAGCGGCATTACGTTTGGTTCCGGCGCGACGCATTCGATGCAACTCGGCTTGGAGCGTGCACTGTCTCCCGCGACGACTGTGAGCAGCGACTACGTGGTAAGCGGAACGGGCAATGCGACGAACATTTACAGCGCGCTGGGCGTGCAGGAGCGCTTTCGCATCTCGAAATACGTTGGCGGTAACCTGCTTGCCCAATCGGCGAACGCGGTAGGAAGCGGCGCGCAGGGATTCACGGTGCTGGGCGGCATGCTCAGCTATGCAAACGCGCAAACGCTGCAGGCATCGATGGCTTACCAGACGCGTTCGGGGTTTGGCGGCGGCGCGACGCTCTCGGCCGGCGTTGCGGGGCACCTCTCACAGAATATCGCGGTCGTCGGTACCGTGCAGCGCGCGTATAGCACTGCCGCGCGGTCCATCGACGACAAGATGTCGCTCGCGTACCGCCCGGCGAAAGACGATCGGTTCATTTCGCTTTTCTCGTATGCGCGTTCCAACGGCGGATTTTGGAACGGCGGCGCCGCCAGCGTCGTTTCGCTCGAAGAGCTGTTTCGCCCGACCGGGCGTTTGGAAATCGGCGGACGTTTTGCCTACAAACTCGACGGCGATCAGTACTACGTCGCGCACACCTCGCTTGCGGGGCTGCGCGTGCGCCAGACGATCGGATCGCGCTGGGATGCTGGCGCGGAATTGCGCGTGCTCTCAATTCCAGGAATTGCGAACGCGCGTTCTACTGATTTCGCAACGGAGGCTGGATACGCTGCGGGGCAAACGCGATTTGCGCTTGGTTACAACTTTTCCGCGAGCGCTGATCCGTCGTTGACCGGGACGCCGCAGCGCCGCGGACTGTACTTCACGATTACGACACTCGTTGACCGGATTTTTGGATGGGGCAAGCAGCAGTAAAGCGGTTCGTATGCAACAACGCACGCAAAGCGGCGATAGCGGCGCTCGCGTTCACGCTCGCGCAAAGCTCGATGAGCATGCACATCGGCGCGGTGCACGCGCCGCGTGCCGTGGCTTCGACCACGCCGCCCTGCCCGACGGGAAGCATGAACTTTCAAGCGGGCGGCACGCTGAGCTCGGCAACGAATACGTATTACCAGCCTGCGGCCGGAACGCTCGCGGCGGGATCGACATCGGTGACGCTCGGTACCATGGATACCGGAAATGGCGGCGCGACCACCGCTGTCTCGCAGGGCGATGAACTGCTCATTATGCAGATGCAAGACGGCGGCAACGGCTCGTTCAACACGTCGAACACTTCTTTGTACGGCGACGGCAGTGGAAGCGGCAGCGGCTATACGTCCATCGGCAACGCGGGTTTGTACGAATATGTCTTCGTTAGCAGCGTCGTGGGCGGCGTGGCGACCGTGCAGGGCGCGGGCAGCGGCGGCGGACTCATCAATTCGTATTACGAAAACACCGCGAACAATCAGCGCTATCAAATCGTGCGCGTTCCCGAATATACGACCGCGACGTTGACGTCAAATTTCACCGCGGCGTATTGGGACGGCAAGACCGGCGGCGTCGCCGCGCTCGACATTTCGTCCACGCTGAACTTGGGCGGGGCGTCGATCTATGCGACGGGCGACGGTTTTCGCGGCGGCGGCGTCACGACCGCAACAACGACGCCGACGGCCGTTCTCAACAATTATTATGCCGCATCTTCAACGATGAACGGCGCCGGCAAACCGGGGTTCGGCAGCAAAGGCGAAGGCATCTTGGGCACGCCGAACTACGTGTTCTATTACACGAGTTTCACCACGCCGTCGAATCCGACGACACCCACCGTGACGAGTTCCGGCGCGAACGGGTATTCCGGCGGCGATCAAGGCATGGGCGCGCCGGGAAATGCGGGCGGCGGCGGAACGGACGACGATCCGGTTTCGAACGATCAAAACACCGGCGGCGGAGGCGGCGGCAACGGCGGCGCCGGCGGCAAAGGCGGCTATCCGTGGACGCCGCAGTATTCCGGCAACACGTCGATGTATTCGGCGCTCGGTTTGCACACCGCCGCAAGTTACAGCACGTCGAACAGCGGCGACATCGGCGGACGGGGCGGCGCTGCGCTGAGCGCGTCAATCGGCCGTGCGTTCATGGGCGGAGGCGGCGGCGCGGGCGCTAACAACAACGGCTCGAACAACAACACCTACAATAACTATGGCAGTTCCGGCGGCACCGGCGGCGGTGTCGTGCTGCTGCGCATCGCGAACACGAGCGGTTCCGCCGCGACCATCTACGCGAACGGCACAACCGGACTTGCGCCCAACAACGACGGCGGCGGGGGCGGCGGTGCCGGCGGTACGGTGATCATCACGTCACCGAATGCATTTACCGGCATCACGGTATACGCAAACGGCGCAGCGGGAACCACGGCGGACGCGGCGGGATCGTTTCCTGGAAATCAGCACGGGCCGGGCGGCGGCGGAGGCGGCGGTATCGTGCTCAGTTCGAGTTTCGTCAGCGCGTCCGTTAGCGGCGGTACCTACGGCACGACAACGCCGAATTCGACGTCGTACGGCGCAGCTGCGGGATCGAGCGGATATTCGTCGTCAGTTATCGACCCGACGAGCATTCCCGGAATTGGCTCAGGCGCGGATTGTTATAGTTCCACCGGTTCGGGGACTGCGACGATGTACACCGGGCCGTACGATTCCGGCGATGCCACGTACAACGGCGCTGCGTATACCGGGTCCTACGACGGCGTGCAAAGCGCGACCAACAACAACGACTTCACCGCACGCGAGATTCCGCTGCCAACGCCATCACCGGTTCCGCAAAACACGGGAACGAGCGCGCTCTCGCCAATCGGCAACACGTTTTCGGTAAGTTCCTCGCCGAGCGTAAACGTGGAAAATGCACTGTACTACGTCAATACCGCGAAGGCGAACCACACTGTCACGCTCACCGCCACCGCGCCGGTCTTACCCTCGCAGTGGAGCGTGCAACTCTGTCCGGACAACGGCGGAACACCGAACTGCGGGTACGGTACGCAATCCACGACGTGTAAAAGCACGAACGCCAATCAATGGATGAACATTAGCGCGGCGGGATCGACCGCTACCGCGCAATTTTGTTACCGCAACGGCACGAACGGCGCGAGCAATCCGCAGATTCTCGCATACTGGGCTGTTTACACCGGACCAACCGGAACGTATACGGCGTTTTCCCGTTACGACGCGACAATAGACGCGCAAGACGATCAAATCAGTCCCGCTACGCCGGCCGAAAACGTGACGCACAATGAACTGTACGCCGGCTTCGTGCCGATTGCCAAATCGAGCACCGTCGTAACGACCGGGTGCCCCTCGGGCGTCAGTCCGCCGTCCGGCGTCTGCCCGAGCGGTGTGATCAGATACTCGGTGCAGTATGCGAACATCGTTTCCGGCGGCGGCAAGGGGACGGAGGGACAAATCGCGGCCGCGTTTCCGCAAACGCAAGCGGGGTCGCTCGTCGTGAGCGACGACGGGTTGGGCGGACTGAACGGTACGAACTGGGGCACGTACACCGGCGGTTTGGTAAACGCATTGAGCGCGGGCACTGCCGGTACGAACTGCGGCGTGTACAGTAGCGGTTGGGGGGCGTGCGGCGATACGACAGCAGGCACGACGTGCACGTACGACGCTTCGCATCCGAGCGGCGTCGGCGCGACGAGTTTCACGTGCACGATCGGCGGCGGCAGTTTTCAACTCTATCCGTCCGGCTTTACCGGCCAAACTTCGAGCGGGACCGTAACGTTCGCCGTTCAGGCGAAGTAAGGCAAGCGAGCGCCGTCCGTCACAGTCCTTACGCTGGGCGCGTTTTCGCGCTAAGATGGAGTCCGGAGCCGGAGGATGGTACCCATGCGCCGATTAGCTAGGCTGATTGCGATTGCCGTTGCTTTGTCATGTTTCGGTGCCGGTGTTGCAAGTGCGGCACCGCCGGGGACGGCGAACATCGAGCTCAATCCGCAGGTTCGCGTTCAACTTCCCTCCGATCCGCAAGGCGCCATGGACCGCGCGCGAGAGCGCGTCGCCGCAGGCGACTTGAACGGCGCGATCGCGATGCTTGCGACGTACGTCGCCGGGCATTACGGCGAAGTCGGCCCGGAGCGTCTGCTGGGCGATCTGTATTACCGGCGCGGCGATATGCATAAAGCGGAAGAAACGTACGCGCACGTTCTGCTCTATGCGCCGCTCGACAAAGAAACGCACGCGCGCCTGGGTTCGGTGTACGCGACCGAAAATCACATCGACGCGGCCATTGCCGAGTTCAACCGCAGTTTGCCCGGCACCGACTCCGTTCCCGATCTCGTCCAACTGCATCTGCGCAAGGGCGACTTCAAACAGTACCGGCAAGAGCGCGAGAAAGCCGCGCGCGATTTTCCGACCGACTCCGAAGCACAACTGGAACTCGCGCAAGTGTACGAGGCGCTGCATCAGCCGGAGCTCGCAAGACTCTACTTCCAACGCGCGCTGGACAATGATCCCAACTCGCTGCTCGCGCTCAACGGGTTGGGCCTTGCGTACATGGACGAGAACCGGTACGACGAAGCCGTCGCGCAATTCAACACGTGCTTGCGGCTGGATCAGTTCAACTACGCGTGCGAGGACAATCTGGGCGCCACGTATCTGGAGAGCGCGCGTTTTCCGATGGCCGGTGCCGTCCTCGACCGCGCACATGCGCTGCAGCCCGAGCGAGCGGAAGCGCTCGTCAATCTCGGCTATCTGGCCGATGTGAACGGCGATTGGAAGAAGGCGATTTCGCTGTACGTGCAGGCGATGACGGTGTATCCGTATTCACCGGACGCGTACATCGATCTCGGATACACGTACAACGTGCACGGCCTCTACCAGCTGGCACAAGCGGCACTGGTCAAGGGACTAGCGGTCGCGCCGCTCGACGGCAGATTGCACTTCTTGCTGGGCGACGCGTACCAGCATCAAGGCAACGAAGCCATGGCGGAGCAGCAGTATAAACTCGCCGCGAGTTCGGACGATCTCGATCCGGACGTGCAGAAGCTTGCGCAGCAGCGCGTGGCTGCATTGCACGTGAAGAAACCTAAACCAACGCCCTGAGCATTCGCGGAGCGTAGCGCATCGCGCTGCGCGAGTCACTTACTTCTTCGCGATTGCTTCGATTTCTACGCGTGCGCCTTTCGGTAATGCGGCGACGGCGATCGTTGAGCGGGCGGGCTTCGCAGCGTCGAAGTATTTCGCGTAGACTTCGTTGACGGACGCGAAGTCGTTCATGTCGACCAAAAAGATCGTCGTTTTCACGACGTTGCCGTAGCTCATCTGTGCCGCTTCCAGCACTGCGCCCAAGTTTTTGAGGACCCGCTGCGCTTGCGCGGCGGCGTCCGCGCCGCTCAGTTCGCCGGTGGCCGGATCGATGGCAATCTGCCCGGAGCAAAACAGTTCGTTGCCCGCGAGAATCGCTTGACTGTACGGCCCGATCGGCGCGGGCGCTTTATCCGTGCGTATCATGGCGTGGCCGATTCAAGCCGCAGCTGGTACAATCCGCTTCGTGAAGACGTTCCAAAGCGAGTTTGCTGCCGTCGCCGAATGGATCGACGCGTATCTTTCCGGCGAGCGCGAATATCCGGTACTTTCTCAAGTACAGCCTGGCGAGATCGCGGCACAGTTGCCCGGCAGCGCACCGGAAAACGGCGAGCCGTTCGAACGGCTCATGGCCGACTTCGAACGCGTCGTACTTCCCGGCATTACGCATTGGAACAGCCCGCGCTTTTTTGCCTATTTTGCGACGAGCGCCGCTCCCGTCGCCGTTGCGGCTGAAGCGCTTGCCGCCGCTCTCGACGTCAAAGCGATGCTGTGGCGCACCTCTCCGGCTGCGACCGAGCTCGAAGAAGTCGTGATGCAATGGCTTGGGCGGCTGATGGGGTTGCCCGACACGTATACCGGCATCATCTACGACACGGCATCGATCGGCGGTTTCACGGCGCTCGCGGCCGCTCGTGAATCGCTCGATCTCGGTATTCGCGAGCATGGCATGATCGGACGAGATCTGCCCGTCTTGCGTGTCTACGTCACCGAGCATACGCATTCGCACATCGAGAAAGCGTGCATTGCGCTGGGCATCGGGCGCGAGAATGTCGTGCGCGTTGCGTGCGACGCGGAATTTCGCATGTCGCCGGACGATCTCGCTGCGCGTATCGACGCCGACGTGGCGGCAGGCATGCGGCCAATGGCGATTGTGGCAACCGCCGGTACGACGTCCACCACGTCGCGCGATCCGCTCGAAGCGGTCGTGCAGATCGCGCGCGAGCGCAAGGTGTGGATGCACGTCGATGCGGCGTACGCGGGCGTTGCGGCGATCATGCCCGAGTTTCGCTGGGTGCTCGAAGGCGCGCAAAGCGCGGATTCGATTGTCGTCAATCCCCATAAATGGCTGTTTGTGCCGATGGACTGCTCGGCGCTCTACGTGCGCGAGCGGGAATTGCTGCAGCGCACGTTCAGTTTGATTCCGGAATATCTGCGCACGCCCGAAGAATCCGTGCGCAACTACATGGACTACGGTTTGCAACTGGGCCGGCGGTTCCGCGCGCTCAAACTGTGGTTCGTGCTGCGGTACTTCGGTGCCGAAGGGCTGCGCGAACGGCTGCGCACGCACGTGGCGCTCGCGCAGGAGTTCGCGGGGTGGGTTCGCGCGCAACCGGATTGGGAAATTCTCGCGCCGCACCCGTTCTCGGTCGTCTGTTTTCGCTATGCGCCGCCCGGTCGTACGCCGGCGCAGTTGGAAGCGCTCAACGCCGCGATCATGGAAGCCGTCAACGCAACGGGCGACGTATTTCTTTCGCACACCAAACTCGGGGAACGATACGCGCTGCGCCTGGCTATCGGCAATCTTCGAACCACGCGCGACGATGTTGCGGCAGCATGGGAACTGCTGCGAGGTATGGCCGCCCGCTTGGGCTAACGCTAATGCATGCGCGTTCTCATCGTCGAGGACAGTAACACCGACTCGACCATTGTGCAGCGGTACCTCCAGCGCGATTCACAGGCGCCGGAGGTTCATACTGCTTCGCGTTTGTCCGACGCGCTGGCCATAGCGCAAACCGCGCCGCTCGACGTGATCTTGCTGGATATGTCGCTGCCCGACGCGCAGGGCGTGGATGCGGTGCGGCGCATGCGAACCGCGGCCCCGCACGTGCCAATCGTCATCTTGAGCGGCCTGGAAGACGAGTCGGTCGCGACCGAAGCCGTACAGGCCGGTGCGCAGGACTACCTCATCAAAGGTCACGTCGATCACGTCTCGCTCCGGCGCGCGCTTCGGTATGCTATCGAACGCCAACAGTTGCTCGACCGCATCGCTCAGAGCGAAGCGCGCCTGCAAGAAGAAAACGTCATCTTGCGCCGTCTTACCGATGCTGCGGGGCGCGTTTTCGCGACACTGGACGTACGGGCGGTCGTCGGCTTGCTCGCCGCGGAAGCGCGCCGGCTGTGGGGCGGCAGCGTAACACTCTACGCACTGCGCGCCTCGGGCGAGTTGGTGTATGCCGAAAGCACTGGAGAGCGCCGCACTCCCGATGCCTTTTTGCTGGACGCGTTCGGTTCGCGCAAGCCGGTGCTCAGCGACGATCGGTCGCGCCTGGCGTTTCCGATACCGGGTACGAGCGGTCGCAACGAGTGGATTCTCGACATCAACGCGTCGGAGCGGCTCTTCGGCGAAAACGACGTTTTCGCGCTGGAACTGCTGCGCCAGTACATCGGTATCGCGATTCAAAACGTCGCGCTGTTCGGAGAACTGCAGTCGCAGCGCGCGAGCGTAATTCAACTCAACCAGCTCAAAGACGATCTTATCGCCGTGCTGGCGCACGATTTCAAAGGGCCGCTCACGACGATCATCGGCTTTACGGAATTGCTGGAGCAGCACGCGCTCGAGGGCGAAGATGGGGAAGCCGCGCTGCGCACCATTCGTCAATCGGCGATGCGGCTCGCGGATTTGGCGAACGACACGCTTGCGCTCTCACGCGTCGAACAAGGTGAACTGAATCTTGCCACCGATCCGGTCAATGTCGGCGACATTGTCAAAGAGGCCGCTGAATCGCTGGCGCCGCAGCGGCAGATCAAGGTGGCGTTCAAGACGCAGGATCCGGTCGTGCGCGGCGATCCGGCACGTCTTCGTCAGGTGTTCGAAAACGTCATCGGCAATGCGATAAAATATTCGCCCGACGGTACGCCGGTGGAAGTGCGCCTCACCGAAACGGATCGTACCGTGCGTATTGCGGTGCACGACCGCGGCATCGGCATTCCGTCGGACGAGATGAAGTTCTTGTTCGAGCGTTTTACACGCGCATCGAACGCGAAACGATCGAAAATCAAAGGCACGGGCCTCGGTTTGTATCTGGCCAAGACGCTCGTCGAGCGGCACGGCGGCAACATTCAAGTGCAAAGCAAACTTGGCGAGGGCAGTACGTTTACAATCGTGCTTCCGCGGATGCGCGACGGTGTCGGCGGCGTTCTGCGTGTGCTGGTCGTCACGGGCGACGAGAATTTAGGCCCTTATATCCTGCACGAATTGCGAACGCACGGATACGCGTCGCGCCGTGACAAGACGCTGACGGCGGCGCTGGAGCGTTTGAGCGTGGAGGAAGCCGACATCGTCATCGTCGATCGCGACACGGTCGCCGCGGATCCGTCGTCTCTATTCAAACGCGCGAAGCAGGCACATCCGCACATTGGGCTCATCGCAATTTCGGGCAACGGCACGCCCAAGGGTTCGTGGAACGCGACGCTACCCAATCCGTTTCTCGGATCGGATCTGCAGAACGCGATCCAACTCGCCGACCGCGCGCGCCTGGAATTGTCCACTGCTTCGTCATCCTGAGCTTGTCCTTAACTCGTCATCCTGAGCTTGTCGAAGGGGCGAAGGGCGTTAGTACAACCGTAAATACGCCCGGTGCTCCCACGGGTGCACCGCACGCCGGTAGCGTTCGTACTCCGCGAGTTTCGCATCGCGGAACGCATGATAGACGTGATCGCCCAGCGCCGCGCGCACAACGGCGTCGCCGTCGAGTTCGGTGATGGCTTGGCGCAGCGACTTGGGCAGCGTGCCGACGCCACGCTCGTGGCGATCGCGATCGGAAAGATCGTAGGTCGATCCGACCAGCGGATCGCCCGGAAGCGTGCGCTGCTGCACGCCGTCGGCCAGCGCGCCCGCGAGAACCGCGAGTGCCAAGTACGGGTTACACGCGGCATCCGGGCTGCGCATCTCCACTTGCGGCGGCTGCTCGTGCGGCGGAACGCGCACCAGTGCGTTTGCGCTGCGCTCGGACCACACGGTGTAGATCGGCGCGTCCCATGCGGCGACCAGGCGTTTATACGAATTCACCGTCGCATTGCACACGGCGGTCAGTGCCGGCGCATGCTGCAACAAGCCGCCGATCGCGTACAACTTTTCGTCTTCGCCGATGCGAAAGTTTACGTGCAGTCCGCTGCCCGCGCGATCTTCGAGCGGTTTCGGCATGAAGGTTGCTTCCAAGCCGTATCCCGCGGCGACGTGCTTGGCTATCGTGCGCAGCGTGAGCAGCGCATCCGCCGCTTCCAGCACGCCCGTATGCGGAAAATCGATCTCGTGCTGGCCGGGCCCGTGTTCGTGATGCGCGCTCGCAACGGCCACGTCCATGGACTGCAGCGCTGAAACGATGGCGCTGCGGGCGTCCTCGCCGCGGTCGTTCGCGGAAAAATCGAAATACGATCCCACGTCGGACGTGCGCGTCGAACCGTACTCGCTCTCGCGCGCTTCGAAGAGATAGAACTCGACTTCCAGACTGACGCTCAAATCCGGAATGCTGCGCGTGCATTCTTGGACCGCGCGTTTGAGCGTGGTGCGCGGACAGCCTTCGAAGGGCGATCCGTCGGGCATGGCGATGTCGCACAGCAGGCGCGCTTCGGCGCCCGGCCACGGATAGAGCGCGAACGTCGACGGATCGGGTTTTAGCACCATGTCGAGTTCCTCGCCGCGGACGAACCCGTCGATGGAACCGCCGTCGAACGTCACTTTTCCGTCGAGCGCGGCTTCCAATTCACCGACTGGAATCGACACGTTCTTGCCGACGCCCAGCACGTCGGCAAACGCCAGGCGTACGAAACGCACGTCGCGCTCCTTCGCCAGCCGCAGAACGTCCTTTTTAGTTCGTGAGTGCATCAATTGCCATCGCCATTCTGAGTGTGAGTTGATCGTGCGGGTCGTCGAGTTTGCAGGCGCAAATCTCGCCGATTTGCCGCAGGCGGTAGAATACGGTGTGCCGGTGCACGTTGAGCTGCTCCGATGCGGTTTTAACGTTTTCGCCGACAGCGAAATAGAGCCGCAGCGTTTTTTCCAGTTCGGTCTGATGTTTGTCGTCGTACGCACGCAGCGGCGCGAGCGTTCGCGCAGCGAACTCCCGCAGCGCGCAGGCATCGGCGCCCGCCAGCAGCAGCGGATACGCGCCGAGTTCGTCGTGAATGCCGATGCGGCCGGCGCCGTACAGGCGGCGAGAGATCGTCAGCGCCGCGCCGGCTTGTGCGATCGACGCGTGCACGTCGAAGAATGGGACGCGCGTACCAACGCCGCCGCCCACGCGCAGATGCGGATGTTTCTTCGCCAGGCTCTTGCCGAGCAGCGTTGCGGCAGTGCGCGCATTCGCGCTGTCGATTTCGCGCGCGGCGGGGACAAAAAAGAACAGCGTCGCGCCGCGTTCCCACAAGCCCGCGTCCGCATCGCTCGAGCGGAACGCTTGCGCGGCGGCCTCGCGAAGCGCGGCCTGATCGGCCGCCGCAGTCTGCGCGTCGCTGACTTCCGGTTCGAGCGCGATCGCCACATAGTGCGTGGCCAGGGTGACGCCGCGCGCCGCGGCGTCGTCTCGTGCCGCCGATGCATCCACGTACGCCTGCGTCGCAAGGCGCTCCCAAAACGCGCGGCGCCGTGCGGGCTGGCCGCCCTGTTCGCGCGCCAGTTCCACCCCCATCACGCCGGCGGCCAGACGCACGAAATGTTCCAGCGCGTCGAGGTCCGCAGTACCGAACACCGATATCTGCCCCAGGCGCCGTTCGCCCGCGCGAATCTCCTGGGTGCGGCCGGCGTAACCGTCTTTCAGCGCGGCGTATCCGCGCGCCGAACCATCGAGCATGGGGCGAACGCTGCTGGGCAGTCCCGTGCCCGCCGCGGCCAGGTGCCGCCAGTCCGCGTCTTCGACCAATACCCCGGCGCCCGTACGCTGCGCCAGAAGATCGGCCAAGGCTTTGCAGCCGCCCCCGGCGGACGCAACCTTTGCCAATTCTTCGGCGAACGCGATCAGTTCGTCGGCAGTCATACCGGGCTTTTCGGCGAAGGTTCGGCCGAGACTTTGCATGCAAACGAATATGCGGCTCGCGGATCTACTGGCGTCCTTCTATGAAGGCTGTCCGGATGCTATTGCCGTGTACGACTCGCAAGGGCTGTTCGTAGCCTGTAATCCGGCCGCCAGTAAACTCGCCGGCTTCTCCGAAGCGCAGATGGCGGGCACGCATTTCAAGCTCCACATCATGTCCGACGACCACGACAGCGTTAGTCACGCATTCGCCTCGGCGATGGCAGGCTTCATCGAGCATTTCGAAACGATGATGCGCACGAGTGCGGGAACCGAGATCCCCGTCGAAGTGCATCTCTTCCCCGCTATTCAAGACGGAACGGTGGCCGGCGTGTTCGCGCAGGCGCACGATTTGGTGGCGCTGCGCACGGCGGAGCAGTCGCTCGAACTGAATCAGCAGCGCTTCCGCTCGCTCTTCGAATACCATCCAGACGCGATCATGGCACTCAAGAGCAACGGCGAAATTTCGCGCGTCAACGTCGCGCTCGAGGCCGGGACCGGTTTTTACGGCGAGCAGCTCATCGGCAAGGATTGGAGCGCGCTCATCGCACCGGAATGCCGTGACGAAGCGCTCGATGCGTTCCGCCAGGTCTCGCGCGGCGAGGCGATCGAGTTCGATTCGTATTTGCTCGACAGGCTTGGCAATCGTATCGACGTGCAGTTGAAACTCGTTCCGCTGCGCGTCGGCGACCACACCGAGGGCGCGTACGCGATCGCCAAAAACGTCGTGGCGCAGCGCAGCGCGGAGCGCGCGGTTGCCCTGCAAGGCGAACGCATTCGCGAGTTGTATATCGCGGCGGCGGCGCGCGGCGAATCGATCGAAGCGCAGATCGACAACACGCTCGCGCTCGGTTGCCGTCTGTTCGGATTCGACTACGGTTATTTGACGCGTTTTGACGAAACGACGGTCAGCATCGTGAACGCGGTGGGCGAAGGGTCGGGCGTCGAGGCGGGCAGCGTTTTTCCCAAAGGACAAGCGCTCTCGCGGCACCTGCTCGGCGACCGGCAGACGCTGCTCATTTCGGATCTCGACGAGCCGCCGTGGGACAAAGACCCCGCGCGCGCAAGCGCACCGTGGCAAGCGTATTTTGCCACGAAACTCGTCGTCGGGCCGCAGGAGTTCGGTGCGCTCGTGTTTGCCAGCCGCCACTCGCGGCCGGGTGGTCTTGCGGAACTGGACCGCGATCTGCTGCAACTCATGGCGCTGTTCGTTGCGGCAGCGCTGGAGCGCGCGCAGCATGCGGAGCGGATCGAGCAGTTGGCGTTCTACGACTCGCTGACCGGATTGCCGAACCGCGTGCTATTCAATGATCGCATCCGTCAGACGATGGGCGCCGCGCGCCGCTACAACCGCGGCTTTGCCGTCATGTACTTGGACTTGGACGAGTTCAAAGACATCAACGACCGCTTCGGCCATCCCGCGGGCGATTTGGTGCTCAAAGCGGTGGCGGATCGTCTGGTGCAGTCGCTGCGCGACAGCGACACCGTCGCGCGTTTCGGCGGCGATGAATTCGTCATCTTGCAGCCGGTCGTCAACGGGCCGAGCGATGCATCGGACCTCGCGCGAAAAATCATCGCGACGATGCAGACGCCGCTGCAAATCGAAGAATTCGATCGCGTGGTACATACCAGCATCGGCATCGCGCTCTATCCGCAAGACGGCAAGAGCACCGACGAACTGATGGATCGCGCCGATCGCGCGCTCTATCGCGCAAAACGCGCCGGCCGAAATCAGTGGCAGTTCTATCGCGAAGAGGGCTCGCTCTAGCGAAAACCGCCCAGAATCAGGTGGATGCCGTAAAAAAGTGAGAGGCCGCCGATGATGACGACGGTGGCCCAACCGATTGCATTGGCGAGCACCGAGTTCGTGTACGTGCCCATCACGCTGCGCTTGTTGATGATAATCAGCATCAGTATCAGTTCAAACGGCAACAGCATGCCCTGCACGACTTGTGCGTAAATCGTGAACTTCAAAAACGGCAGGCCCGGAATGAGCACCATCGCCGCGCCCGCGATGAGACCCACACCGAACAGCGTGAAGAACACCGGCGCTTCCGAAAATTTGCGATCCACGGCCGCTTCAAAGCCGAGCGCTTCGCACACGACGTAACTGGTGGAGAGCGGAAGCACCGTCGCGGTAAACAACCCCGCGTTCAGAATGCCGAGCGCGAAGATCACCGCCGCGCCTTCACCGGCGAGCGGCTGGAGCGCCGCGGCGAAATCCGCGGCTTCCTTGGGAGCCAGATGCGCGCCGTGCGCGTTGGCTACGTAAATCGTCGCGGCGTTCGCGATGATCATGAATCCGGCGAGCGCGATGGCGAGAATGGACCCGGTCACCACGTCGGTCCGCGCCATCCACAAATCTTGTTCGTCGGTGCCCTTTTCGACTACCGCGGATTGCAAAAAGAATTGCATGTACGGCGAGATCGTCGTGCCGATGAGGCCTACCACGACGACTAAATACTCGATGTTGTTGAAATGCAGATCGGGGACGACGGTGCCCATGACGACGGCATGCCAATCCGGATGCGCGAGCACCGCCGACACGATGTACGTGAGGTAGATGAGCGAGAACACGACGAACGTGCGCTCGACCACCTTGTTGTTGAAGCGTAAGATGAAGAAGAAGACCGCCACGACGGCAATCGGAATGACGATGTAGCGCGAAATGCCGAACATCTGCGATGCCGTGGCGATGCCGACGAATTCCGTCGCGGTGATGCCCGTGTTGATGACGAACAGTGCGAACATCGCAAAGAACGAGGTGCGTACCCCGAAGTTCTCGCGCACGAGCGAGGCAAGGCCTTTGCCGGTAACCGCGCCCATGCGCGTGGCCATTTCTTGCACGACGATAAGCGAGACGGCGAGCGGAACCAGCGTCCACAGCACGCGATACCCGAACTGCGCGCCCGCTGCGGAGTACGTGGCAATGCCTCCGACGTCGTTGCCTGCGGACGCGGTGACAAAACCCGGCCCAAGCACGGACAGCAGCAACAGGAGCGAACGCCAAAAGCTTCGCTTACGCATTTTCACTACCGCTCGTCATCCTGAGCTTGTCGAAGGGCGAGGGTGCTTGCGCGCTGTTATGCGCGGCAACTCTCTGGCGAGATTCTCCGGCATGATCGCGTCGATCGCGTCGTCCACAGTGACGATGCCCAGCATCTTGAAATCGGCATCGACAACCGGTACCGCGAGCAAATCGTAACGCGCGATCGTTGCCGCCACATCGCGCGCCGGCGTGTCGGTCGCGAGCGTCACCACGTCGCTTTCCATGATGTGCTCGATGGTTGCATCGGGCGGCGCGAGGAGCAGCGCGCGCAGCGTCAGCACACCGAGCAGCCGGTCCTGTTTGTCGACCACGTACAAGTAGTAGATGAATTCCGATTCCGGCGCAATCTCGCGTATTTTGCGAATTGTCTGCTCCGCCGTGCGGTGCGGATAGATCCACGTGTAATCCGTGGTCATCAAACCGCCGGCCGTATCCTCGGAGTACTTCACCAGTTCGCGCAGCTCGCCGGCGGTGTACTCGTTCATCTCCGCGAGCAATTGCGTCTGCTGATCTTCCGGCAACTCGGCCAGCAAGTCCGCGGCGTCGTCCGAGTCCATCTCTTCGATGATGTCGGCGGCGCGCTCGGTGCCGATGTCCTCGATGATCGTGCGCTGCGTTTCGGCATCGAGATGTTCGAGCGCGTCGGCCGCCGTTTCGTCGTCGAGTTGGTGGATAACCGCAGCCGCTTCACGCGCGGAGAGATCGGTGATGATCTCCGCCAGTTCGCTCGGGTGCATGCGCGCGAATTTGCTCTCCTGCGAGAGTTGCACGTGCGAAGGATTCGTCTCGCGTATCGGCGCGACCGAGTTCCACGCAATGAGCGAACGCGGCACGTTCTTGTAAATCCACGGCGTGAAGCGTTTGCCGAAACTCTTGAGGCCCAGGCGGCGCAGCAAGCCGCTCACGCCGACGTCGGCGGCGACGACGCGCAATTTGCCGCCGGTGTTGGCAAGCTCGATGTCGTTGATGCGAACGACTTTGCGCCCGTCGACGTCGACGATCTGTTTGTCGAGCAGATCGCTTACGAGGTAGAGGGAATCGCTATCCGGCGGGGCGGCCACTTTCGGAGCGCTGGTGAGCGCGACGGCGCCGTCGTGGTCGACATCCGCGATCGTTTCCATCGGCGCGAAGCGCGGGCCCTGTGCCGTTTTTATGACCAGCCCATCGACGGCCGGGAACGTGTCTTCCGGCTTGTTGACCAGAAAATCCGCGACCTTGCCGATTGGCAAGTCGTTGACCGTCGCCCGCCGGCCGACGAGTTCCGACACGAAGCCCTCGTGGAATGCCATCGCCGCTCACCTCCAATCCCGCCCTGAGTTTTGTCGAAGGGCGAAAATAAAAAAGACTGTCCGCAGGACAGCCTCGCGCGGGTGAGCGCGCCATACCCCAGTCGCGTATGCTTTGGCACCACGCGCCGTACCCCCGAGGGGAGCCGCATTAGACATCGCCTTGTATCGGCGCAGTCTGGTCTACCCGGTTGGCGTCTCTCGACGTTTCTGGGCAGCGGCCTGTGTATCGCGTGGACGCCTCACCTAGCGAGGTATCCTTCTTTAGTATAGGCGTCTGCGTCAACCCCGAACGGCCGCGCGACAGGTCTGTTGGTTATCAACCCTAGGAGCGCCAGTGATTTTAACCACGCCGTTTTTCGCCTTATCGATCTTTTTGGCTGGCGTCGTTGTCTGCGGCGCTATGCAACTGCGCGGCTCTGTCTCGTCCGAATGGGGGCGCCACGGCAAGCTCGCGCTGGATTAAACCTTGCCTGAAATACCCGGATTGATTCCGCTCACGAGCTCGATCACGAGTTGCGCATTTGCCTGCATTTGCGCGAGTACGCTCGTTCCGATTTGCGACATGACCTGGTCTTTTGTAAATTGCGTTACGGCTTGGCCCATGTCGACATCGCGAATGGCGCTCTCGCTCGCGGTTTGATTTACAACCTGAATTGCCGCATCGCTCGCGTCTTCTTGCAATGCTACTGTCTGGGCGCCGATTTTTGCGCGTGCGCCGCTGATTGCTTCGATGGCGTTTTGCACTCGTGCCTCGGCATCCATGGCGGCGACGGCATTTGATGTATCCTGGCCGGTTTGATCGTTAAAAGCACCAACCGTGTCCGGCGGCAAGACGGTGATGCCGCTAATGTCCAGCGCGTTCGTCGAAACTTGCGGTAGATTGATCGACACTATGCCGCCCTCGGTGCCGGTTGAGTTGACCTGGAGGGCGGTACCGGTGGGCGTTCCAGACGTATTTGACGCGTCGAACGTTTCGAATGCCATTGCAACGCCTACGTCTTGCTGCGAGAGATTCGCCAAGTCGAATCGCAGCATATTTTGCGAATTGTCTGCGTTTCCAAGAAAAACAGGCATTCCGGAGCCGACGTCCGGTCCGGTGTCCGTTGGAAGGGCCTGCGTGTACACTTGCTCCGTTGCGCCGCCAGTCGCGTTGAAGCCGGAACTTGTGCTGTACTGGACGACTTTCACGTATACGCCGGGCTGTCCCAACGCCGTTCCGCTGGTTGGATCCGTCGGGTTTGAACTGTATCCGGTAATTTCAACTTCGATCAAGCCTGGAACAAAGCCCGGAGAACCGTAAAACACATTGTACATGAGCGGACCGGGGTTCGACGTACCGGGTGTTTGCTGTGCATATACGTCTGAAGTCGCAATTGTACCGTCGGTGTTCGGCGTCGCCGTGAGCTGCACGGCTTGGGCTTGTGTATAGAGCCCGAGCGAACCGTCATGCGAACCATCGAACAACGTGATGCCGTTGAATTTCGATGTCGAAGCGATCTTGTTGACCTCTTGCAGCAGTGAGTCAATTTCCGATTGGATTCCGCTTAGTTGCGAAACGCTGTTGAGGTCGCTCGCCGCTTCAACGATCAGCGAGTGGATGCGGGATAGGATCTTTTGTACGGTTGCTAACGTACCGTCGGCAACGCTGAGAAGATTGCCGGCCGTTTGTACGTTCTGGATGCCTTGCTGAAGGCCGAGGACTTGACCTTGGATATGTTCGCTGATTGCGAGGCCGCTGGGATCATCAGAAGCAGAAACAACGCGAAGGCCACTGGCCAGCGCGCGTGTTTGGCGTTCCTCGTCCATTTGAGTCCGGAATAGGTTGAGCTCTACCCATCCCGTGCTCCCCAGCACATCCATGAAGAGAGAAGGCTTCCTCCGTGAAACTTCCCTGTGATCCTCATATCGGCGAATCGGCGAAAAAATTGCGAAAAAGAGGCACCTTCTTCATTAAGCCAGGGAGCCGCCGTTCCGAAACACCCTATGAACAAGGATGACGGACCGGCAGAAGCGCCGGCGGCTCGCGCTCGCGCTGCGTGCCGTCGGTTTGGCATTGATCGCGTTCTCGATGAGCGGGGCTGCACTGGATAGCGGCCTTGAGCCGAGCCTTGCCGCGCCGCTGGCGGCGCTCGCCCATGTCCTCGTAGCCGACGTGAGTAGCGCGGTCCAAGCGGCCCATCCCGCTCCGGCCCCAGCGACGCCGTCTCCGACTCCCGGTCCGCAGCTCAGTCGCGGCGGCCCGATCACTTTTTCACTGTCGGGGGCACTCTCGCTCGGCCAGCGTCTCCAAAATAGTTCTCACGGCGACGGCTCGAGCGATCGCATTTCGACGAGCACGTCGACCGCGACCGATACCGCGGGCCTTTTGGCAAACATCCAGCGCCGTACCGCTACTACTACACTTCAGCTCGCGCTGCCGCTGGGGCTCGCTCTGCACAACGCAAGCTTCGGCGATCTTACGGTCGGGTACTATACGCCGAAATATGGGCTAGAGTACGGGCCGCAGCCTCTTTCTTTCTTGGGCGGAGTGCCGCTTGGGCAAACACTGCGATCATTCGCAGCCGTAACACCGCTGCATAACGGCGATCTCACCTTTTATAGCGGTCCGGCGTTCGGCTCGAATTTGCAGATGCTCGACGTGATGGGGCTGCGCGGGCGCATAATGGCCGGCGGCACCCTCTTCGAGTTTGGGGCCGACCGGGGACGCAGTAATCAAGGGTTCAATGTGGACGCGCTCCTTGTGGGCGCGGCTCGAACTTCCGGAATATTGAACGAGGCGCTGGAGGCGTCCGCGGAACGGATTCGGCCGGGGGACGGCACATCGCAGCGTGCATTCGCGTATCAGTACCGGGCCGACTATGGTTCCGGTGCGCTTTATGGAAGCTTCACTTCTCGGCACATCGGGAACGGCTTTCTCGCCTTCGGGAGCGGCGCGCTGCAGAGAGATAATTTCGTCGATGCCGCCGTGCGATATTCAACCGGAACGAATTCGTTCGATGTCGATCAATCGTTCGAAACCTCCGGCGTGTCCGACCAAGAAGTTGCCACCAGACGCGGTGCGCTGTCGTACACGCACTTGTTTTCTCGAAGCAACATTGAAACGTCCCTCGGCCTTACGGACCAGCGCCGCGAAAGTGCTCAAGGAATCGATTGGACCGGCGGAATCTCCGGGCAAATCGGGTTCGACTTCGCGAATATCTCCGCGCTCATCGGTGCGCAGTTTCAGCGCGCGACGCTCAACTACGGGGCTCCGCAGGGTCTTATCACTTACAGCGCCTCGCTGCAACGCCAGTTTGGCTTATACTCCGCGTCCGCGGTGTATCAAAACACGCGTCAAACCAGCGACGAAGGCGGTCTTCAGGCCCTAGGAACGTTCACGCTGGCAAGAGTGTTTGGTGCGACGGGCGTTGCGCTAAACATGACGCAGGCGCATACTTTAAACGGCGCAGACAATCTCGTGCAAACCGCGCCGACCATAACGGTCTCGCGGCGTATTTCGCCTGCGGTTTCAATTGGCGTGACGTATGGGGAACAGCGAACGCGCGACCTCACGAACCCGGCGAACAACGGGCGTAACCGCATTTTCAGCGTACAAATCTCCGCGCCGTTTGCGATAGGAAGCGGCGTCGTGCAAGGTCGCAGTGATCCGCGGCTTCCAGCTACGATTAGCGGGAGCGTCCTCAACGACGTCGACAGTCAAAATCAATATGGCTTTACATCACCGCTTAGTGATGGCATGGCGAACGTCGTCGTCGTCCTCGATAATAATACCGTGCAGCGCACGGATCTCACTGGACATTACCAGTTCAATTTCGTCGCGCCGGGAGTGCACCAAGTACGTTTGGAAAGTTCGTCGCTTCCGCGTGGGGTCACCGTCGACCAGCCGTACGCGTCAGTAACCGTACAAGGTGGCCAGTCGGCCCAGATTTTCTTCCGGGTCGGCACATTTGGTGCGATTGCCGGTCACATCTACGGTCGCGATGCCAGTGGCCAGCCGGAGCCGCTGGAAAACGTCGGCGTCAAATTGGACGGCACGATATACTCGCGCACCGATCAACTTGGAGCCTACAGTTTTGGGCGGTTGAGCGCTGGCAAACACACAATCTCCGTTGATGAAACATCGCTGCCCGCTACCGTAACGTTTCCGAAATCTTTGGAAAACCAGACGATCGACGTCAAGAACGGAGAAGTCGCTACTCTCGATTTCACAGCGAATCCCTTGGGATCCATCGCCGGATTCGTGACGTACGCGCCGGAACTAGCGCCAGGCCACAAGGGCGGCGTGTTCAACGCGTACGTCGTCGCCGAACCCGGCGACTTCGCTGCAATCACGAACGAAGACGGATCGTACCTGCTGGACAATCTGCCAGCTGGCACGTATACGCTCGATGTGGATCCGGAGACGGTGCCGGAAAATACCGGGAATAACCGCGGAGCGCAGACCGTTACCCTTGCGGGCGATCAAAACATGCAGGGCGTGAATTTCGTTATCGGCCGCAAATTGAAACAAGTCATTTTTTCGCTCAAGAGCACCGAAACCGTTGCGGCCGCCAGTATGACGCTTACGGAGTCGGCGCTTCCGCCCAATGGAGCGACCCAGGCCGTCGTGGATGCAGGTGGACCCGCAGAATCCGTGACAACGCAGGCATTGGGGAAGACGGTTCGCTTCAGGTATGACGGTACGCGCAAGCGTTGGGTCGCGACCATTATCGTACCGCCCGTCGTCAAAGCCGGCAAAACGACAATTGTCGCAACGATCAGGGCCGCCAACGGCAAGTCCGAAACGAACGCATACGCCGACCTGACAATCGATCCCGCGATACCGCTCGTCTCCTTTAAGATCACGCCGGCGCGGGCGCACGTCGGCCAATATGTTACAGTACGTGCGCGCTTCCTCGCGAACGTGCAACCCGGCGACACTATACGCTGGCCTAACGGTCAAATTACAAAACTTTCACATCCGGTTACCGGCCGCGTGTACGTTTTCAGTGTAAAGATATCTGAACCGCTGATGCGCGGACTGCTGCTAACTCGCCAAGGGGAGCTGCCGATAACGCTTAGGTAACGCTTTTCGCATTCTGCCAAGGACGGCACGAAACATTGCGCATTGTGAAAGGACCGAACGTGAAAAAGCTCCTGTCTCTAGCGGCCTTCGCCGGCATCGTCGCAACGACGATGGCACCGGCGCTGGCAACGACGGCGTCGGGTACG
>DASSEZ010000020.1:0-6362 GCA_035694945.1 Vulcanimicrobiaceae bacterium | reverse complement strand
GAAGCGGCGCTGCACCGAGCCGCGACGCAGGCGGATCGCGAGCGCGGCGTTCGCGTCGTCGTCGAGCGGCTCGAAGCGCGCACGCCCGCGCCGATGGACGAGCGCATGCGCGCCGCGGTCCATCGCGCAATCGCCTCCCTCGACCGGCGAGCCATTGACATTCCCAGCGGCGCCGGTCACGACGCGATGTGTCTTTCGCGCATCGTGCCCGCGGCGATGATCTTCGTACCGAGCGCCGGCGGGCGCAGCCACGTCGCGCAGGAGCGCACGGACGAACGCGACCTGGAACTTGGCGTCGAGGCGCTGGCGGCCGCAATCGTCGAGGTTGACCGGGCACTCACCTAGAACGGGCGGGCCCATGCGTTTTTTCATTTGCGGCTCCGCGCTGCGCGGTCAACCCGATCACAAGAATCTCGGCGATGCGAAGTTCCTGGGAGAAGCGCGCACGGCGCCGCGCTATCGGTTACATTCGGTGCGTGACGAACATCCCGGCATCTACGAAGTCCCCGAGGGCGGCATCTCCATCGCGGGCGAGCTCTACGAGTTCACGGACGAGCAGCACAAGCATCTGCTGGAAACCGAACCGCCGGATCTGTACGAGGCGCCGATCGTGCTCGACGATGGCTCGAGCGTGAACGCGATGATCTACCCCCGCGACCTGATCGAGCAGCGCGGCTACAAGGACATCTCGCATCACGGCGGCTGGGCCGCGTTCAAAGCCTCGGCCAACCACTAAGCTTTACGCGCAGCTCGTGTCATGCGTAGCGCTCGCGTGTGTCACGCTGAGGTATCGAAGCACGGCCGAGGTATCGAGGCCCGCTTGTAACGCGCAGCCTGTTGTCATGCTGAGGTATCGAAGCATGGCCGAGGTATCGAGGCCCGCATGATCGCGCGCCTCGACTACGCTCGGCGGCCCTTCGATACCTCAGGGCGACACGCGTTTGTTCAGCTTCCGCGGTACGTCGAGTAGCCCCACGGCGAGAGCAGCAGCGGCACGTGATAATGCGCCGCTTCGTTTGCTAGGCGAAAACGTACGGGGATGCGATCGTAAAACGCGCGCTCGTCGCGCGCCGCGAAATACGCGCCGGCGCTGAATTCGAGCTCGTAGTCTCCCGCGAGCAGCTCGCCGCCAAAGGGCGAAGGGATGCGGCCATCGGCGTTCGTTTGCGCGCGCGCAAGTTCGCGTCGTGCGCCATCTTCGAGCACAGAGAGCACGACGTCGATGCCGCTTGCGGGTGTGCCGCGCGAGATGTCCAGAACGTGCGCCGATAGCGTCATAAATGCGCTCCTTGCGAGATCCATCCGCCAACCAGATTGCGTTCGGCCAGCGTCATGTGCGTGGCGTTCGCGAGGGGCATCGCGTGCGTCGTGACCGCCTGCGCGTAGATGCGCTGCGCGTTGGATTGTATGTGCTGCGGCGTATCGAGGAGCACGCCGAGCGGCGCGCTCGCGAATCCGGGTTGCGTGGGATGCGTGCTGTGGCAGACCGCGCAGCGTTCACGCACGATCGGCTCGATCTGCGCGAATGCCACGTGCGGCTGCGCCCCGGCAGCCTGCGGATGTGGAAGCGCAACGATCGCAGCAGCGGCAATCAACGCAGCCGCACCAAGCGGCAGCGCGAAGATCAGGCGCTGCTTGTGCGAGAGAATGAAGAAGTACCGCACGGCCACGCCCGCAACGCCGAGTATGACGAGAATCAGCCAGCCATACCCGTTCTGGTATGCCGCGGGATAGTGGAAGCTGATCATCGTGAACAGCACGGGCAGCGTGAGATACGTGTTGTGCACGGAGCGGATTTTGCCCAAACGCCCCGGCAGCGGATCGGGCGTTTTGCCGGCGCGTATTTGCGCGAGCATCTTGCGCTGCCCCGGAATAATGACGATGAAAACGTTGGCTGCCATGATCGTGCCCATAATGGCGCCGATATGGATGTATGCCGCGCGCCCGCTGAACACGTGTTCCAGTCCGAATGCGGCGGCGGCGAGCAGCACGAAAATCACCGCACCGAGAACGAGCGGGCGCGATTGCAGCAGCCGGCACAACACGTCGTACACGATCCACCCCGTAACGAGCGTACCGAGACTAATCAGGATCGCCTGCGCCGGCGTTAGTTGAAGCACCGACGGATCGATGAGAAACGTCGTCGCGTTCACGTAATACACGATAGCCAGCATCGCGAGGCCCGAAAGCCACGTGCTGTACGCTTCCCATTTGAACCAGTGGAGTTTTTCCGGCAGCGGCTCGTCGGTGGGGCCGGTCAGATACTTCTGATTGTGGTAGAAGCCGCCGCCGTGCACGGACCACAGTTCGCCGAGAACGCCGCGCTGGGAATCGCTCGCGTGCGCGGGCTTATCCAAGCTGTCGTCGAGCCAGATGAAATAGAACGATGCGCCGATCCACGAAATGCCCGCGACGAAATGAAACCAGCGGACGACCAGATCGATCCATTGCATGGCATACGCGCTCATTGCGAAATCGCCTCGCGCAAGCGCAGGTACGCGATCTTCGCGATCTCGCCCAACGCGGTGCGAATCTCGCTCCGGCGATCGTTGTGTGTGCGTGCATCGAGCGTTGCCAAGATGCTCTCCTTGTCGTGTTCTCGCGCGCAGATGACGAACGGAAAACCGAATTTTGCGCGGTAAGCGGTGTTCAAGCGATCGAAGCGCGCAAACTCCTCGGCGCTCAGCCGGTCGAGCCCGGCCGAACGCTGTTCGCCCGTGGACGAGGCCGTGAGCCGTCCTTCTCGCGCGGCGCGGCCGGCTAAATCGGGATGCGCGGCGATGAGCGCGACGCGGCGCTCTTGCGTGGACTCTTCGACGATGCGCACCATGGCCCGGTGAAGTTCGGAAACGTCGCGAAACGGTCGCTGCGCCCACGCGGCGTGCGCTATCCACGGCGAATCTTCGAATGCGAAGCCGACCGCATCGGTAAATGCGCCGGCGTCCATGCCGTTGAGTTCTCCGATGGTCACTCGGCGTAGTTTGGCCGTGCCCGGGCGGGTGCCTCTTGTGCGCGCGTCTAACCTCGCGCGCGTGACTAGCGGCGATTTGCTGGCGGGATACGACCGTACCGCGCTGACCCTGTGCTCCATCGGGAGTCATTCCGCGCTGGAGGTTGCCTTCGGCGCGCGCGCGCAGGGCTTGCGTAATCTCGTGGTGACCGCGAAGGGGCGCGAGAAGACGTACACGCGCTATTACGCCCGCCGAGGCGATCCGCCGCGCGGCTGCGTCGACGAAACGCTCGAACTGGTGGCGTTTCCCGATTTACTGAACGATGACGTGCAGCTGCAACTGCGCGAGCGCAACGTCATCTTTCTGGCGAACCGGTCGTTCGAGGTGTACTTGCACCAGAAGTACAGCTACGACGAAATCGAGCGCGGCATGAAAGTGCCGATGTTCGGCAACCGGCGCCTGCTTCGCGCGGAAGAGCGCGACGAGGAGCACAATCAGTACGCGCTGATGCAGCGCGCCGGCATCCGCCATCCGCTGCAGTTTGCATCGCCCGCCGACATCGATCGCCTGGTGATGGTGAAAGCGCCGCACGCGAAAGTGAGTTTCGAGCGCGCGTTCTTTCTTTGCTCGTCGCCGCAGGAGTATCGCGACGTATCGGCGCGCTTGATTCGCGACGGCATGCTTACCGAAGAAGGTCTCGCCAACGCCGTCATCGAGGAATACGCGCTCGGGCCGTCGGTGAATCTCAACTTCTTTTATTCGCCCTTGCTCGGCGAGTTGGAACTCTGCGGCACCGACACGCGCCGTCAAACCAATCTCGAAGGTTTTCGCAACGTGCCGCCGGCCGCGTTCGAAGGATTACGTAACGTACCGATGCGTTTGGAAGAGGCAGGCCACATCGCGGCGACGCTGACGGAATCGACGCTCGAAAAAGCGTTTGAAATGGGCGAACGGTTCGTGCGTGTCGCACGGGAAGTCAACCCGCCGGGCGTGATTGGGCCGTTCGCGCTGCAGTGCATCATCGTCGCCGGACCGCCGAAAGAATTCGTTTGCTACGACGTGTCATTGCGTATTCCGGGCTCGCCCGGTACGCGCTATACGCCGTATTCCGCCTATCGCTGGGGCCGCGACGTTTCCGTGGGTGAGCGCATCGCGATGGAAGTTGTCTTTGCGCGGGATTCAGACCGGCTGGAGGAGGTCCTAACCTAAATGATTGTTGCAGCGGGTGTGGCAGCCGCTTATGTGCCGGCTAGTATGTCATTGGCGGATTTGCAGCAGAAGATCGATGCCGCCAAAGGCACGCTCGCGCCGGGCCGGTATCGCATCGTTACGCGTGTGACCTCGCCGGAAGGACCGCACGTTGTCGTTACAAGGTTCAGCGGCGACGATTACCTGACCCAGTCCGGAACTGGGCCGTTCGATACGTCGTGGGGTTCCTTTCAGGGTCATCCGTGGTATCAAGACGAGAACGGGATGATCGTTTTCGAGCGGCCCGATAGCGCTGATACCGGCGATACCGGCGAGGGAGCACCGGTGCTGCTCGGCATGACAGATACACAACCCGCGGAGTACGTCTTGCGGCGTCAAGCCGGTGTGGATACGGTTCTCGATTACTACAATGCCGCGACGTTCTTACTGGACAAACATGAAGTTCGTCAGAGGAATGGCGTCGACAAGGTGACCGCGTACGCCGACTATCATGACGTATTCGGTGAGAAGCGGGCGTTCACCACGTCCTATTCGGATGGAAATTCGGCGAACGCGCGAGTGCGCACGATAGTGCATTTCGAGCGCGACGATGCCCAATCATCGCTCGAACCGCCGCAGCCGCGCATGCTGTACTCGCTAAAACCCGGCGAGAACATCACGCTGAAGGCCGAGTTTACCGATAGCGGCATCATCGTGCCGGTGAGATTGCAGGATCAAACGCTGGATTTTCTTCTCGATACCGGCTCGTCGGCGTTGAATATTGACGCCGGCGCCCTTAGCCGTTTGGGTCTTCATTCGCAACTTGCGTACCGTCAGCGCGTCGCCGGCGACATCGACGTGGGCCACTCGCTCGTTCCCTCGATGTCGGTCGGTCCGCTTCACATGGAGAATGTCGCCTTTGACGTTATTCCGGATCGTAGCCAACGTGTAGTTGGTCTGCTCGGCTGCGACTTGCTCGTGCCCGCGATCGCGGCGCTGGATTTTCACTCGAAGACCGTTACGCTTCTTTCGCCCGATACGTTCGACGCCAAGGCGCTCGGAGCCGTTCCCGTTCGCGCGGACTATGACGGATGCGTTCCGCATATCACCGCATCGTTCAATGGGCACACGGGCCGCTTTGTGTTAGATACCGGAGCGGACATAACAGTGCTCAATCCGCCGTTTGCCGCAAGCATATCCGGCAAGCAACTGCTCTCCGCACTCTACGAGCCGGAGATGGGCGGCATCGGCGGCTCGGTCGATTCCCGTTTTTATCACGTACCGGATGTCGTCGTTGGGCCGGTCGAATTTCGCGTTGCATCCGTTGCGGTTCCGTCTGAAGACGGCTGGCTGATGGAGCCCGGCGAAGACGGCATCATCGGCCGTGACGTTCTCTCGGCCTTTACGCTGTACTTCGATTACGCTAACAACGTGGTGTATTTCAAGCCCAACTCTTAAGTGCTTAGGTGAGCGCGCATCGCGGAGTTTTCGCCTGATGGCGGCTTATGTCGTAAGCCGTGGTACGCCGCTCGCGCAGACACGTGGAGCAAAGAGGAAAGCGACGTGAAGTTACGCAGGCTCTCCGACTTTGGCCACGGCAGTAAACGCCTAGCCTGCTGCTAACAAGAACG
This sequence comes from Vulcanimicrobiaceae bacterium, assembly GCA_035694945.1. Taxonomy (GTDB): domain Bacteria; phylum Vulcanimicrobiota; class Vulcanimicrobiia; order Vulcanimicrobiales; family Vulcanimicrobiaceae; genus DATGJX01. The sequence continues at coordinate 592 of DASSEZ010000020.1, read as the reverse complement.
GGGCGCCGGGGGGCCGAATGGGTGGAAACGATGACCCTTCCCGATACCCTGGAGGCTCCAGGCGCGGCTTCGACGCAGCCTGCCACCGTATTTATTTTGGACTTCGGCGCGCAGTACAGCCAGCTCATCGCGCGGCGCACGCGCGAACTGAACGTGTACTGCGAGATCGTGCCGTTTGACACGCCATGGAGCGCGCTTGCGCCGCGCAAGCCGGCGGCCATCATCCTGAGCGGTGGACCGGAGAGCACGCTGGTGCCCGGTGCGCCGCAGATGGATCCGGAGATTATTCGCAGCGGTGTTCCGGTGCTGGGCATTTGCTACGGCATGCAGCTCGTCGCACGCGAATGCGGCGCCGAACTGGTCAAACTCGACCATGCGGAATACGGCCCGGCGACACTGCTGGTCGTGCATCCGGAAACGCCGCTCTTCGAAGGCGTGTCGACGGAATCGCGCGTGTGGATGTCGCACGGCGATTCCGTCGTGCGCATGCCGGACGGCTTCAAAAAAGCGGGTTCTACGGCACGCTGTGCGGTTGCCGCGATGGCGAACGACGAGCGGAAAATTTACGGCGTGCAGTTTCATCCCGAAGTCG
>DASSEZ010000019.1:0-58678 GCA_035694945.1 Vulcanimicrobiaceae bacterium | reverse complement strand
CTCATCGGCCCGACGCTGGAACGCAAAGTGCGCGAGAACAGCGACATGATGCTCGCCGCATTAAAGAAAGAAGCCGAGTCTCATGCGGCGCCCTCGGGGAACTAATGCAATGAACGTACATTTACGCGCCATGAGGCTGGGGGGCCCCACGAAGTGGGGGGCGCGCAGGCTAGGCCGGAGCGCCTTGTAAATGATCAATACGCCCAAGTTTTGCTTTGTCGTGCATCCGCTCTCGCTCGAAGACATCGAGCGGTACGAACCGAGCGCGAAAGGCAAAGGCCCGGCAATCATCCGCAAGATCATGGAATGGATGCCGCCGTGGGCGGCGGTGCACGTTACCGGCGTGCGCACGCCCGACGGCCGCGAAACGGAAGGCTGGTTCGTTTCGGCGGCGCTCTTTCCCGAGCAAATGATCGAATTTCCGCGCGAAGAGGTCTATAAGCGCATCGTTCGCGCCATTGAGATTGGCGCGGAGCTCGGCGCCGAAGTTGCCGGTCTGGGTGCCTTTACCGGCGTGGTCGGCGATGGCGGCGTCACCGTTGCGGAGCGCTCGCCGATTCCGGTCACGACCGGTAATTCGCTCACGATTGCGGCTGGAATTCAGAGTCTCTTCCGCGGCGCCGATGAGATGGGCATCGAGGCCGCGGACTCCACGGCGGTCGTGGTTGGCGCAACGGGATCGATCGGCTCGGCGTGCGTTCATCTCATCGCGCCGAAAGTCAAGCACATCATACTGGTCGCGCGCAACAACACGCGCCTCTCGAAGTTTCACGAGTCCATCAAAGACGAGTTGCCGTGCACGTCGTCGTACACCACGGACATTTCCGAGGCGGTACGGCAAGGCCAACTTATTTTGACTGCGACGAGCTCCACGCAGGACGTCATCCAGCCGGAAGACCTGCAAACCGGAGCGGTCGTGTGCGAACTCTCGCTTCCGCACGACGTCAGCCGCCGCGTGGCGGAACTGCGGCCGGACGTGCTCGTCACCGAAGGCGGCAATATGCTCGTTCCGGGCAACGTCCGATTCGAACGCGTGCGCGAGCCCGGTTTGGATTGGGATACGAATTTGCCGCCGCGTACGGCGCTCGCGTGCATGAGTGAGACCATGGTGCTCGCGCTGGAGAACCGCTTGGAGCCGTATACGCTCGGGCGCGGCATCGAACTGCAAAAGGTCGTCGAAATTCAGGCGATGGCAAACCGTTGCGGCTTCACGCTTGCCGACATGCGCGCATTCGACACGGCAATCACGCCGGAGAAAATCGCCGCGACGCGCGCTGCCGCGCAAGAACGCCGCAAAGGTGTTGTCGCGTGAAGACGGTCGTTTCGGTTTCTCTCGGAAGCAGCACGCGCGACCATCGCGCCGTGGTGAATCTGCTTGGCGAAGATTTCGATATCTCGCGCGTCGGCACCGACGGTAAACTGGACGCCGCAATTGCGAAGGTGCACGAACTCGACGGCAAGGTCGACGCAATCGGCCTTGGCGGTATCGACGTGTATTTGTACGCCGGCAAGCACCGCTACGCGTTGCGCGACGGGTTGCGCCTGCTCGAGGCCGCGAAAGTCACGCCGGTGGTCGACGGCAGCGGACTGAAAAACACCTTGGAACGTGAGGCGGTGCGCTTCATGCAAGAAGATCTGGGTATCAGCCTGCGCGGCAAACACGTGCTCATGGTGAGCGCGCTCGATCGATTCGGCATGGCGCAAGCACTGGTCGACGCCGGGGCAGACGTGCTTTTCGGCGATTTCATCTTCGCGCTCGATCTCGACAAGCCGGTCAAAGGCTTGCACGAGTTCGAAGAGATGGCGCAAAAATATTTGCCCGACGCGTGCAAGTTGCCTTTCCAGTTTTTCTATCCCACCGGGAAGAAACAAGAGAAGCCGCCCGAGCCCAAGTATCCGCAGTATTACCACGACGCCGACATTATCGCGGGCGATTTTCACTTCATGCGTCAGTTCATGCCCGACGACTTGAACGGTAAGATCGTGCTCACCAACACGGTTACGGAAAAGGACGTCGACGAACTGCGCAAGCGCGGCGTGAAGATGCTCATCACCACGACGCCCGATTTCCAGGGGCGTTCCTTCGGCACGAACGTCGTGGAAGCGGCACTTCTCGCGCTGCTCGGCAAGAAGTGGGATGAAGTTACGCCCGGCGATTACGAGCGTGTGCTCCACGAATTGCATTTGCGCCCGCGCGTAATCGAACTGAATTAGGAGAGCGGCATGAACAAGGATCGTCTTACGGGTACGTTGATATTCGGAATCGCCGGGGCAGTACTGATCGCGCTTGGGCGCGTTCCGTCGCTGCGGTTTCCGGGTTTTGACGTATGGGACGCAGCCGGAGGCTTTTGCCTCGGCTTTGCCTCCGCGTCGCTGCTGTTCGGTTGGGACTTCGTGCGGCGTAACCTCGGCATCGAGTATTTGGTAGCGCGCCTCCACAACCGCTAAAAAATGGGCGCGGGGCGCTCTTACGAGCGCCCCGTTCCGATGATGTGACCAGTCTGACCAACGCCCCAACTCTATCACATCGTTGCCGCGCACTCAAACGCGGGTGGAGCGAAGGAGAATCGAACTCCTTGCAGCCGAGTTGGTCAGACTGGCCGTCGACACCATCGAATCGCCCCACCGTGCCGGTAATCACGACATAGTTGTAGTGTGACAAGCGGGACCGTTTGAAATCCTGCGACCACTTCAAGCGCGGCGGCGGTTCGCATCCTTCTGGCTCGGCGGGAGGCTATGTGGGGCGGCGTCGTCGCACCCTTGGTCCGCTTGCTTACCCTCGGCGGCGTCGGTGGGTGCCACCATTTCGATGGAGGAGCGGTTTTTGGCATACATTGCGTTGGGTGGGGTATGTATGGGCGTACCATTTGCGGCGTGGCGGGGCGGCGGGACTGTCGGAAAAGCGGCAGGCCACGTTCCCGGGCACTGCGAACCAACCGCGCTGGCGCCCCACTATAGGGCGCTTCATTGCACGCCAGGCCGTTCGGTTATGGGCCGGACGCCTTCATTACTGAGGGTCTGTACTTGAACGAAAAAGAGATCGTCCTTACGAGAGAGGGCCTGGAAAAGCTCGAGCGCGAGCTCGACGATCTAAAGACCATTCATCGCAAGGAAGTGAACGACCGCATCCGTCAGGCCAAAGAGTTCGGCGACCTGAGCGAAAACGCGGAGTACGAAGACGCCAAACAAGAGCAGGCCTTCATCGAAGGACGCATTTTGAAACTGGAGTCCATGATTCGCAACGCGCGCATCATCGAAGACTCGGAGTATGCGGCCGGCGAAGTGCATCTGGGCTGCACCGTCAAGGTGAAAGACCTCAAGACCAATTCGAGCCACGAATTCTCGATCGTCGGTTCGGCCGAAGCGGACCCTGCCAACCATCGCATCAGCAACGAATCGCCCCTCGGGCGTGCGCTGATGACGCACAAAAAAGGCGAGACGGTCGATGTGGTGACGCCGCGCGGCACCGTGAAATACAAAATCGAGGCGATCAAGAGCACCGGGGGCGGCACCGCTCCGAAAAAGGCCGCGAAGAAGGCCTCGTAGGTTTGAAAACCCGCCGCAAGGCGGGTTTTCTCTTTGCTCGAACCTACGGCGCGATGAACGAGGATCTCGGAAAAACCGAAGCGGCGCTGGTGCAGGCCCGGCGCGATAATTTAGCCGCCATGCGCGCGCGAGGCGGCGATCCGTTCGTCCGGACGCGCTACGCCGTGGACACGCACGTTTCCGAACTGCTCGAAAAGTACGCGTTCCTCGAAACGGGCCAAAAAGCGGAGAGCGAAGATTGGTCGCTGGCGGGACGCATCATGTCCAAGCGCGACATGGGCAAGACGATTTTTGCCGATCTGCACGATCGCACCGGCCGCTTGCAGCTCTACGTTCGCAAGGATGAAGTGGGCGAGTCGGCGTTCGCCGATTGGAAAGACCTGGACATCGGTGATCTGGCAGGCGTACACGGGTTCATGTTCCGCTCGCAAAAGGGCGAACTCTCGCTGCACGTGCGAACGTTCGCGGTGCTCTGCAAATCGCTCTATCCGTTGCCCGACAAGTGGCACGGGTTGACCGACGTCGAGAAACGCTACCGCCAGCGGTACGTGGATCTCATCGTCAACCCCGACGTGCGCGACACGTTCGTGCTGCGCAGCCGCATCATCTCCGAAATGCGGCGCTTCATCGACTCGCACGGGTTTTTCGAAGTGGAAACGCCGACGCTGCTGCATGTCGCGGGCGGCGCCGCCGCGCGCCCGTTCATCACACACGTGAATGCGCTGGATCAGCAGATGCAGATGCGCATCGCCACGGAGCTCAATCTCAAGCGCCTCATCGTGGGCGGTATGGAGCGCGTCTACGAGATCGGCCGCATCTTCCGCAACGAAGGCATCGACACCACGCACAATCCCGAGTTCACGATGCTCGAACTCTACGCGGCCTACTGGGACGTGAGCGACATGATGGAGTTCAATGAAGCGCTCGTCGCACATCTCGTTTCGACCGTGACCGGCGGAAGAGATGAATTGGCGTACGGCGATCAAACGATTTCTTTCACGCGCCCCTTCGCGCGAATCGAATATCTCGACGGCATTGCGCAGCACGGCGGCTACACGCGCGAACAATTGCTCGATCCCGAAGGCGCGGCAAAAATTACGCAAGAACTCGGGTTGCCAAAATCTCCGACGCACGGCCACGCGCTCGACAAAATATTCGAACGCGTGCTCGAGCCGCATCTGGTGCATCCGACTTTCGTGACCGGCTACCCGGTGCTTATCTCGCCGCTCGCAAAACGCCGCCAGGGCGATGCGGACATCACCGACCGGTACGAACTCTTTTGCGCGAATATGGAGATCAGCAACGCGTTCACGGAGCTTAACGATCCGGACGATCAGCGCTCGCGTTTCGAAGCGCAGATCAAGGAGCGCGCACAAGGCGACGAGGAGATTCCGGAACCGGATTGGGATTTCGTGCGCGCGCTGGAGTACGGCATGCCGCCGACCGCAGGCATCGGCATCGGCGTCGACCGCCTCGTGATGCTGCTCACTAATCAGCAGAGCGTGCGCGACGTCATTCTCTTTCCGCTGCAGCGGCAACACGGATAGCGCAGCATGCAGCAAGTCAAATGCGCGCACGAAGCGTGTACCTGCAGCGTCGAGGTCGGCGAGCAGTACTGCAGCAAAGCATGTAAGGAGGACGCGACGCAAGGCAACCTTTCACCCTCGCATACCGGGTGCCGTTGCGGTCACTCTTCCTGCGAAGCGCGGTAGTGCAGTGCCCGTCACCGTAGCGCACGTCGAAAAGCATTTCAGCGCCGGTGAAGCCGTGCGCGACGTCGTCATCGGCATGTCCGACGGCCTGACGGTACCGTTTGCACTCGCCGCGGGTATTTCGGGTGCGATTGCCGCATCGCACGTCGTCGTTACCGCCGGCATTGCCGAACTTGCCGCAGGCGGGATTGCGATGGGCGTGGGCGGGTATCTGGCCGCTCGCACCGACGCAGAGCATTATCAAAGCGAGCGCGCGCGCGAAGAGCGGGAAACGCGCGAACTGCCCGACGTGGAGCGTAAAGAGATCGACGAGATTCTGGAACGCTACGGCATCAGCCAAGACGTGCGCGGCAAAGTCGTCGACGAGATTTCGGCCGATGCGCACCGCTGGGTCGAGTTCATGATGAAGTTCGAACTCGGCCTGGAAGAACCGGATCCGCGGCGCGCGTTTCGCAGCGCGCTCACCATCGGCGGCGCGTACGTTGTCGGCGGCCTCATTCCGCTGGTGCCGTACATGCTCGTTCCCGCCGCACGTGAAGCGCTGATTATCAGCGCCATCGTCACGCTCTTGGCGCTTTTCGTGTTTGGTTTTGTGAAAGGCCGCCTGACCGGCATTCCGCCGTTTCGCGGTGGACTGCAGACGCTGCTCACCGGAGGCATCGCGGCGGCCGTGGCATTCGTTCTCGCGAGGTTGGTATCGTAGCAATGCTTACGCAGACGGCCGTTGACGGCGTGTGGATGTGGTCGAACTGGCAGCCCGATCGCGGTCTGTCTTTCAATTCGTTTTTCGTGCGCGGCGAGGAGAACATCGTCGTCGATCCGTTGCCGGCCGACGACGGCGTGTTCGAACTGATTGGCTCGCAAGGCGGCGCGCAGTGGATCGTCGTGACGAATCGCGATCACGAGCGCGGGTGAGATTGCATTGCACCTGGCGGACTGCGCGACGGTCATCGTCGGCGATGCGCTCTGGGGCAAGCCGGCGGGCGCGCTCACCATGATGCCCGACGAAAAACTCATCGACGCGCGCAGAGCCGCGCTCAGTTTGCGGCGCGTATGGGCGCTGGAGCCGCGCAACATCCTGGTCGGCGACGGCACGTGCATCTTCGGTAACGCGACGGCCGCCGTCGGCACGTGCCTGCAGTCGCGTGCCGACGTGCTCGTCAACAAAATCAACATCGACGAACTCTCGCAGTGGGTGGAACGTCGCGGCCCCGGGCGTTTGCACCGGCGGCAATCGGAGATCGGCCTGCTCATCGGCGCGCAAAAACTGGGCTACCAACTCTTTCACGTGGAGCGCGGCGATTGGGCAGCGCCGATGCACGCGCACACGCAGGAAGAAGAACTCTACGTCATCCTGGAAGGGTCCGGAACGATTCGCGTTCCGCGCGGCGAGTATCCGGTGCGCAAAGGCGACTTTATCGCGTTTCCGGCCGGCATGGACGGCGCGCATCAACTCAAGAACGACGGCTCGGAACGCATGGTGGTGCTCGCGCTCTCCAACATCGCTCCCGGCGAAGGCTGCGCGTATCTCGATTCGGACAAACTGCTGTTCGGGCGCGGAATGATGCCGCGAATGGTCAGCGGCGCCGGCGGAAAAGATTTGGATTACTGGCACGGAGAAAAAGGATAACGATGAAACGGCGGGTGTGGGTAACGATACTTCTGGCGGCATTACTGGGGCCGCAGCCGGTACGCGCGGATCAAACCTCGATCGGCGTACAGTTGACCGGAACGCATGGAACGCATCGCGAGAGCGACGGGACGGCGGTCGCTCCGCTTATTCCCGTGCCGATCGTGACGGCATCGCAGCGTTTCGGCTGCATCGAAGTCGCTGCCGAAGGTTTGCCGCCGATGGGCCCCATTCACATAGCGAACAACCCAATCGGCATGCAGGATATTTCGCTGACGTATCTCGATACCGCGGTGCGCTACTGGAATCGGGCGGGCACGCTGGCCGTCGGCGTCGGCGAGTCGCTGTACAATCAGCGCACGAATTTCGCGCGCGCGCTCGACGCAACGCATGTCGGGACGGAATTGGATTCGTCTCGCGTTGCCGGCACGCGGTACGAGATTACCGGCCGTCTGCCGCTTCACGGCGGCAAGGAACTGCTCGCGACGCTCGGCGTGGACCCGTCGATGCACGGACGCTATTCGTACGTTACGCAGGTTCACAGCAACACGCAGGACGTCACGTTCAGCAGCCCCAGCAGTTGGGAACGCGCATCGCAAGTCGACGCGAACGCGCGCTTTCGCGATCGCATCGGTGACTACGCCATTTCTTACGGCGTTCGTTATCTCAATTATGTCGCCGCATACACGCAGTGGTCCGCGTCGCGCTTTGCCGATGCGAACTCGCTGCTGATGCCCTATGTCGGCGTACAACGCTTTTTCGGCAACGAGCAGTCGCACTTGCGCTCATACAATGCAACGACGTGCGTGTCGCGTAAGTGGCTGCCGCACCTCGAAGCGTTCGTCGGTGCGCAAATCGGAACTGCGAGCCATCGTGCCGGCTTGCTTCGCCCGAACGACGGCGGCATCACGACGCCGCTGTTCGCACTGCGCGCTCGGCGCGACCGCTACGAACTGTTCGCGCAGGGAACCCCGGCGGTACACGCGTTTTCCGGTACGTTGCGCGCGGCCTCGCCGCAGGTTACGTATAGCGTTGCAGTGGGATATGCGACGGCGGGCGCGCGATACTGGCTGCCGAGCGGAAAGGCCGGTTTCGGCGTGGGCGATGCGTTGTACGATTCACGCTCCAGTTTATCCGACGGTGTGCAACTCGCCGTGCGTGCGGCGGGATTGCGCTACGAAGCGATGCGCACGTTTGCGCTGCCGAGCGGTGCGCAGGTGATGCTGGACGCGGGCGTGGCACCGCGCATGCACGAGCGATCGACGAACTGGATCAATGGACTGATCTCGTCGCCGTATCCCAGTTTCGGGACGGGATCGCTGGTCGATGCATCAGCGACCTTCGAAACAGGCGAGCGGGCCGGGCATCGGTGGATGTACGGGGTGCGGTACCTGAACTATGCGGGTGGAAGCGGAAAACCGCGCCCCTTCGACTTCTTGAAGGAGCGCGCCGGCCTGTTCACGGCCTTTGCCGCATGGGGGTTTACGGTCGGTCCGCACTAGCATAGGCTATCTTGGGTCCGAAACCAATTAAAAGTAGCCGTTGTCATGGGCAATATGGATTTGACGAAAACGTACCCCCGCAGCGTGCACGAGAAGATGCTCGGCATCGTGCAGCTTGCGCGCACCGTCGATAAAGGCAAGGCGACAGCCCACGGCAACGCCGGCGAGTATAACTACCACTGTCCCATGGACAAGGCGCTGTTCGAATTCCTCGGCATGAGCGGCGATGAACTCCTGCAGGTAATCAAGAACGCCAAGAGCGATGCGGAGATCGAGGCATACAGCAAGCCGTTCATCGACCGGAAGACTCCCGGCGAGATCGAGCGCTGGAACCATGAATGGGTGACCCACAAGCCGGAAGGTCCCTCGCTGGAATACTTTCTGAAACTGCGCAGCCAGATTGCGCCGGATCGGACGGACGTGACGAGCTGGGCCGACCTGCTGGATCTGGACGAGAAGCGGCCGGTTCCGCGGCGCGAGGCGGCGAGCGTCTAACCACGGTTCGCGCTGTCATCGAATATGACGGCACGAACTTTTGCGGATTGCAATATCAGCCTGCGGTGCGAACCGTGGCGGGCGAAGTCCAACGCGTGCTCTCGCGCATGCTCGAGCATGACGTAAAGATCACCGCCGCGGGCCGCACCGATGCGGGCGTGCATGCAACGGGACAGGTCGTTTCCTTCAGAACGCCGGCGGCGTTTCCGTTCGATCGTCTGGCGATTGCACTGAACAGCACCTTGCCGCCCGATGTAAATGTGCGCGACGTGGCCATCGTCGACGATGATTTCTCAGCGCGCTTTTCCGCGCGGGAGCGTGCGTACGTCTACGCAATTTACAACCGGCGAGAACCGTCGCCGTTGCTTTCGCGCTATGCCTATCACGCGTGGCGCCGCATCGATATCGATTTGTTCTTGCAGGGTGCGCAGCACTTGATCGGCGAGCATGATTTTCGCTCGTTCTGCGGCATGCTGCCCGAAAGGGGGCCGACGATCCGCACGGTGCGCATGCTGCAGGCGCGTCGCCTAGGCGATCTGATACGCGTTGAGATTCGCGCGAACGGCTTTTTGCATCGCATGGTGCGCACGATCGTTGGAACGCTCACCGAGTGCGCCACCGGCCGCCGCGACCCGGCGGATATCCCTCGCGTATTACGGGCGCGCGATCGCGCCGCCGCCGGCTTGACGGCGCCGCCTCAAGGCCTCTACCTCGCCGGCGTCCGCTACGAGGGCGGCTATGATTCGTTCAAGGAACCGCCGGTCACGTCGTCGTTCGTGTAGTCGCAGCGGACGAACGTCATCGCATAGGCGTTGCGATCGTCGGCGGGGCATGCCCCAATCACTTCGCGCGCGCACGGCCGCTGCGGCGGCGTGTAGATCACGTCGCCATCCACGTGCGCGTCCACCTCGGTAACGAACGCGGTGTCGACATAGGGCGCGAACTCGTTGAAGATTTGCGCTCCGCCGATGATCGCGATCTCCGGCTCGTCGCGCGTGAGTTCGAAAACCTCCGCCACGCCGCGCGCGATCTCCACACCTTCGGGTGCATAGCCGCTGCTGCGCGTGACGACGATGTTGCGCCGCTTGGGCAGCGGTTTGCCGATCGAGTCAAAGGTTTTGCGTCCCATGACGACCGGCTTTTCCAGCGTGAGCCGCTTGAAATGCTTCAGGTCGTCGGGCAAATGCCAGGGAAGTCCGCCATTTTTTCCCATGACGCGGCGCCGGTCGTGCGCGACGACGAATATGACGCGCGGACGGCGCATCGCTACACCGCGACCTGCGCGCGAATCGGCGGGTGCGCTTCGTATCCCGCGAAGACGATGTCCTCGTAGCGATAATCAAAGAGTGAATGCGGACGCCGCTTGAACACGAGCGCCGGCGGCGGCAGCGGGTCGCGCGTGAGCTGCAATTGTGCCTGCTCCAGGTGATTGGAGTACAAGTGGCAATCGCCGCCCGTCCAGATGAACTCGCCCGGCTCCAAATGACACTGGTGGGCGATCATGTGCGTGAGGAGCGCGTACGATGCGATGTTGAACGGTACGCCTAAAAACGCGTCGGCGCTGCGCTGATAGAGCTGGCACGAGAGGCGGCCGTCCGCAACGTAAAATTGGAACAGCAAGTGACACGGTGCGAGCGCCATCGCGTCGAGGTCGCCGACGTTCCACGCGCTGACGATGAGGCGGCGCGAATCCGGATTGCGTTTGATTTCGTCGAGCACGCTCGAGATCTGATCGATCGCGCGCCCATCCGGTGCTTGCCACGATCGCCATTGTTTTCCGTACACCGGGCCCAAGTCGCCGTCTGCGTCGGCCCACTCGTCCCAAATCGTCACGCCGTTATCGCGCAGGTACTGCACGTTCGTGTCCCCGCGCAAAAACCACAGCAACTCGTACACGATGGATTTCGTGTGAAGTCTTTTCGTCGTGAGCAGCGGGAAGCCGGCGTGCAGATCGAACCGCATCTGATAGCCGAAGACGCTGCGTGTTCCGGTTCCGGTACGGTCGCTCTTTTCGGCACCGCGTTCCATGATGTGACGGAGAAATTCAAGATATTGCTGCACGACGGGCGCACGTATTCGACGCGGCCGTGCGGGTTTCTCCTAGGGGCGGGCCGGTTGCAAACTGTCCTGCGCCGGGAGTGTTGAATACCAGAGCAGTGCTCGACGAATTCCACCCGCTGCTCCGGCAGTGGTTCCAAATCCGCACGTGGACCCCAACTCAGCCGCAAATCGAGGGCTGGCCGCTTATCCGCGCGGGCCATGACGTCCTGATTTCGGCGCCGACCGGGTCCGGTAAGACGCTCGCTGCCTTCAGTATTTGCCTTGACGAGCTGATCGGGCAAGCCGAGCGCTGCGCGCTGCCGGACCGGACGCTCGTCGTCTACGTCTCGCCGCTCAAAGCGCTCACGAACGACGTGCGCAAGAATTTGGAGATTCCGCTCGGCGAGATCATGGAGCTGGCCGCCGGCGGCGGTATGGCGTTGCAGCCGATTCGCACCGCGGTGCGCACCGGCGATACCACCGCCGCGGATCGCGCGCGTATGTTGCGTAAACCGCCGCACGTGCTGGTGACCACGCCCGAATCGCTGTTCATTCTGCTCACGGCGGACAAGTCGAGGGCGCTGCTGACCGGCGTGTCCACCGTCATCGTCGACGAAATTCACGCAATGGCCGGCGATAAACGTGGATCGCATCTTGCACTCACGCTCGCTCGGCTCGACGCACTGGTGCGCGAACAGACCGGCCGTACGCCGCAGCGCATCGGCCTCTCCGCGACGGTTCGACCGCTCCAAGACGTTGCCCGTTTCCTGAGTCCGCGCGCACACATCGTCGACGTCGGCAGCAAACGCGACATGGATCTCGCCGTCGAGGTGCCGCGAGACGAGCTCGGCCCGGTTGCTAGCAACGAAATGTGGGCGGAGATCTACGATCGCGTCGCCGAGCACATCCGTGCGCGGCGCACGACGCTCGTGTTCGTCGGTACCCGCAGGATGAGCGAGCGCGTCGCGTTCGCGCTGACCGAGCGTTTGGGCGAGGGCGTGGTGATGCCGCACCACGGCAGTTTGTCCAAAGAGAAGCGTTTCGAGGCGGAAAACCGCTTGAAGAACGGCGAACTGCGCGCCGTCGTTGCTACGGCGTCGTTGGAACTGGGCATCGATATCGGCACCATCGATCTGGTCGTGCAACTTGGATCCCCGCGATCCGTTGCCGTGGCGATGCAGCGCGTCGGGCGTTCCGGTCATTGGGTCGGTGCTAAACCGGAAGGCCGCCTGTTCGCGGCGACCCGCGACGAACTGATCGAATGTGCCGCGCTCGTGCGCTGCATCCGCGGAGGCCGCCTCGACGCCTTGCGCATCCCCAGCGCGCCGCTCGATATTCTCGCGCAGCAGATCGTCGCCGCCGCATCGACGGATGAGTGGAAAACCGACGCGCTCTACGATCTCGTTCGCACGGCATATCCGTATCGTGATCTCGCGAGAAAAGACTTCGACGAGGTGTTGACGATGCTGGGCGAGGGCGTCGCGCATTCGCGCGGACGCAGCGGCGCGTTTCTGCATTACGATCGCGTCAACAATCGCGTGCGCGCACGGCGCGGCGCGCGTATGGCAGCGATTACGTCGGGCGGCGCCATTCCCGAAACCGCGAACTACAACGTCGTCGCGGAGCCCGAAGGCCATATCGTCGGGACGCTCGACGAAGACTTCGCCGTCGAGAGTCTCGCCGGCGACGTGTTTTTGCTCGGAACGAACTCGTGGCGCATCCGGCGCGTCGAGCCTGGAACCGTGCGCGTGGAAGATGCGCACGGCGCTGCGCCGACCGTGCCGTTTTGGAACGGAGAAGGGCCGGGCCGCACGATTGAACTTTCGCATGAAGTCGCTCGTTTGCGTGCGCAGATCGACGAACGCGAGGACGAGGCGGCGTGCGAGCTGCTGATGCACGAATGCGCGCTCGACCGCGCCGGCGCGGAACAGGCCGTCGCCTATGTTCGCGCGGGTAAGAAAATTCTCGGCGTCGTTCCAACGGATACGACGATCGTCGCCGAGCGTTTTTTCGACGAAGGCGGCGGCATGCAGTTGATCCTCCACACGCCGTTCGGAGCGCGCATCAACCGCGCATGGGGCCTCGCGCTGCGCAAAAAATTCTGCCGCTCGTTCAACATTGAACTGCAGGCCGCCGCCACCGACAACGGCATCGTGCTTTCACTGACCGATCAGCACGCGTTCCCGCTCGAGATCGTTTTCGAATACGTGAAAACCGCGAGCGTGGAATATACGCTGACGCAAGCGTTGCTCGCCGCGCCGATGTTCGGTGCACGCTGGCGGTGGAACGCCACGCGCGCGCTCGCCATCCTGCGGATGCGCGGCGGGCGCAAAGTACCGCCGCAACTCATGCGCATGCGCGCCGACGATTTGCTCGCGTCGTGCTTTCCCGATCAGGCGGCGTGCGCAGAGAACCTCACCGGGCCGATTCGCATTCCGGACCACGTGCTGGTGCGCGAAACGATCGACAACTGTCTGCATGAAGCGATGGACCTCGACGGCCTGATGAAGGTTTTGCACGGCGTGGAGAGCGGAGCGATTCGCACCGCAGCAGTGGATACGCCCGAGCCCTCACCGTTCTGCCATGAAATTTTGAACGCCAATCCCTATGCGTATCTCGACGACGCACCGCTGGAAGAACGTCGCGCTCGCGCGGTGCAACTGCGCCGCGTGCTGAGCCCGTCGAAGCATCGTGACGACCTCGACGGCGCCGGCATCTTGGATGCGGCGGTCATCGCCGAAGTCGCGGAGGAATCGTGGCCCGTCGTTCGCGACGCCGACGAATTGCACGACGCGCTGCTCACGCTCATCGCGTTGCCGCCGAACGCAAACCGTTCGCCTCGTCATCCTGACCCCGCAACTCGTCATCCTGAGCTTGTCGAAGGATGGTATCGCGGACTCGTCGCCGAGAATCGTGCTTTTACGCTTACCGCAAACGCACGCGAGTTTTGGGTCGCCGCCGAGCGCGGCGAACTCGCGCATCGCGCGCTCGAACTGCAGCAAGAGGACGCGTTTGCGGAAGTGCTGCGCGGCTGGCTGGAATGCAGCGGCCCGCGCACCATCACGGAGCTCTTGGATGTGTTCGGCGTCGAGCGCACCGTCATCGAAATGGCGCTGCTTCGCTTGGAAACGGAAGGGCAATTGCTGCGCGGCCGATTCCGTACCGCGGACCAGCGAGAGGGCGCCGAGGAAGAATGGTGCAACCGGCGCGTGCTCGCGCGCATTCATCGCCGTACGATTGGGCAGTTGCGGCGTGAAATCGAGCCGGTTACCGCTGCGGAGTATCACCGCTTTCTCCATCGCTGGCAGCACGTCGTGCCGGCGTCGCGGCTGCATGGCGTCGACGGCACACTGCAAATCATCCGTCAACTCGAAGGCTATGAAATTCCCGCGGCCGCATGGGAGACGCAAATTCTTCCCAAGCGCGTGGCAAGTTACCGCACTGAATATCTCGACAAGTTGTGCTATTCGGGCGAAGTGATGTGGGGCAGGCTCGCGCCGCACCCCACGCTTTCTGCAGATCAAGACGAAACCGCGCGTCGCATTCGGCCGACGAAACTTGCACCTATTTCGCTTTTTACTCGCGAGGACGCGGAAGAACTGATCGTTCGCAGCGACGTTGGAACGGCTGGACTCTCGCACGCGGCGCGCGAGGTGCTCGACGAAATTCAGCGCCGGGGTGCGCCGTTCTTCATGGACATCGTGCGCGGCACGAAACGTTTGCCGGCCGAAGTGGAGGAAGCACTTTGGCAACTCGTCGCCGCGGGACTCGTAACCGCCGATGGATTCGACGCGCTGCGCTCGCTCATCGACGCGAAGCGCCGGCTTGGTGAGAAAGGTCTGCGCGCACGCCCACGATCCTCGAGCGGCCGCTGGACCTTACTTACGTCCGGTACGGAGCGTATCGACGCCGACAAATTTGCGCGCCGTTTGCTTGCGCGCTGGGGCGTGGTGTTCCGTGACGTGATTGCGCGCGAGTCCATGGCGCCGCCGTGGCGCGAGCTGCTGCTCGCGCTTCGCCGGATGGAAGCGCGCGGCGAGATTCGTGGAGGACGCTTTGTGTCCGGATTCGTCGGCGAACAGTTTGCGCTGCCCGAAGCGATCGAAGCGCTGCGCGCGTCGCGGCGCAGTGCCGACGAGGGCTCTTTACCGGACCTCGCTTCGTACGATCCGCTGAACCTGACCGGCGTGATTCTTCCGGGCGGAAAACGCCCGACGCTTGCGCCCGCGGCGCAGGCCTAGAGCCCGTTACGTTTTATAAAGGTCCGTACTCAAATATTTCAAGCCCGAGTCGATCATCAGCGTGACGACGCGCGCCTGCGGGCCCAGCTCCTTACCAATCTCGATTGCTGCGCACACGTTCGCTCCGGAAGACGTGCCGGCGAACAAACCCTCCTCGCGCGCAAGCCGCCGCGCCATCGCTTTTGCATCTCCGGTGGACACGGGGACGACGCGGTCTACGAGCGACGGATCCCAAAGCGGCGGCAGATAGCCGATGCCGACGCCTTCGATGTCGTGCGCGCCGGGCGTTCCGCCGGAAAGTACCGCCGATTCGGCTGGCTCAACAGCAACGACCGTGAGCCGTTCGTTGTGGCGTCTGAGCGCTGTTGCAGCGCCCCGCAGCGAATGCGACGTGCCGACCATTTGAACGAAGGCATCGACGCGGCCGCCGCTTTGCTGCCACGCTTCATCACCGATTGCTTCGTAGCCGGCGGCCATGTCGGGGTTCTCGAGCTGGTTTGTCCAAAACGTGTTAGGCTGCGCGGTCAGATTTCGCGCCGCTTCGATCATGTCGAGAAAAACTTGCTTGGTAATGCCGCGTCCGTCGTACGGTACGAGCGTCAATTGCGCGCCGTATGCTTGCATGTGGGTAAGTTTTTCGGCGCTGAACGCCGTCGAACTGACGACGTGAATGTTGTAACCCTTTGCCGCGCATACCATTGCGAGCGATGCGCCGGTGCTGCCGCCGGTATATTCAACGATGGTATCGCCAGGCTTGAGCCGGCCCGTTTTTTCGGCACGATCGATCGTCGCGACGGCCATGCGATCTTTCATGCTGCCGGTGGGATTTTGCCATTCCAACTTGACGAAGATCCGCGCGCAGCCGGCGGGCACCACGCTGTGCAATTCCACTAGCGCGGTATTGCCGATTGATTTCAAGAAATGCGGGTTCATAGGCGCCGCTAATACCCCAAACGTTCGAACAATCCCAGTAATGCAATGCGATCGGTGCGCGTGATCGTCGAGGCGAGCGTTTCGCCAACGACTCGGTCGACGTCGTCGAGCGCCTCTTCCAGGCGCTCGCGCCCGGCTTGCGTGATGGCAACGTAACTGGCCCGCGCGTCACGCTCGTGCGCGGCACGCTCGACCAGCCCAATCTTCGCCAGCGGCAACACCGCACGCGTCACGCCGGACGCCGTCAACTGCAGCCGGTTCGCCAGGTCGACCGGACGCAAACGTCCGCCCACCACGGACGCCAGTTCGTTCAGGATGACGAAGTCGGTGAAGCCGATGCCCGGCAGGACGGACTCCACGCGCTTGCGCAGCCAGGCGTCGATGCGGGCCACGCCCAAGGCTATGGCGACGTTCTCGGTCAGCATGAAAGCCACAATACTTGACAACTCATGTACTTGTCAAGCAAATGCCTGCGTAAAAGTGCTTGACGCGCAGTGAAATTTCCCGTAAACTTGGCCGGTCATGCGAACCTTTCAGCAGAAGACTGCCGACGCCAAGCACGACTGGTACATCATCGACGCCGCCGGGCAGCGCCTTGGCACGCTCGCGGTGCGTATCGCGCGAGCGCTTTCCGGCAAGCACAAACCCACCTGGACGCCCCACATCGACGACGGCGACCACGTCGTGGTCATCAACGCCGACAAGATCGAACTGGGCGGCAAGAAGTGGGACAACAAAGTCTATTATCGCCACAGCGGCTACCCGGGCGGCCTGAAGATTGAAACGGCGCGCCAGGTCAAGGACAAGCATCCCGAGCGGCTCATCGAGCGCGCCGTGCGCGGCATGCTTCCGACGAACCGCATGCGCAACGTCCAACTCAATCGTCTCAAAGTCTATACCGGAACGGCTCATCCGCATGACGCGCAGCAGCCGAAGCCGCTGGCGTAGGAGTACTCGTGAACGAAAATTTTCAAGGCACCGGCCGTCGTAAACGCTCCATCGCGCGAGTCCGCATCTCGCTCGGCCAAGGCGTCATTACGATCAACAAGAAGTCGATCGACGACTACTTCCCGCGTAAGACGCTCCAGCAGATCGTGCGCCAGCCGCTCGAAGCCACGCAGAGCGCGTCGCGTTTCGACATCGACGTAAAAGCCGAAGGCGGCGGTCCCACCGGTCAGGCCGGCGCGGTTCGCCACGGTATCGCTCGCGCGCTCGTTTCCATGGACGAGTCGCTGCGTGAAGTGCTGCGCAAAGCGGGCCTGCTCACGCGCGACCCCCGCGAAAAAGAATCGAAGAAGTACGGCCGCAAACGCGCCCGCAAACGCTTCCAGTTCTCCAAGCGCTAATGACCACCAAAAGAGCCGCCAAGCGCGGCTCTTTTACATCGTACACGCTGCCGCTTGACATCGCGCTCATCGTGTTAGGCGGCATCGTTGCGCTCTGGCGCCCGTCGCCCGCATGGGTCGAGCAGCGCTTTACCAACGGTTACTATCCGCACTGGCAGCAGTTCTGGAGTTCGCTCGCGTCGGCCGTGCCGTTCGCGCTGGGCGACGCCGTCATCGCGGCCGGAGTTGCGGTCGTCGTTCTTGCGCTCGTCTTCGCGCGGCCGTGGTGGCGCATGCTGGTCGGCATCGCCGCAGTCGCGGGGTTGTACGCGATATGGTTTTACGCGGGGTGGGGATTCGGGTACGACCGCGCGCCGGTGCAAGTCCGCACCGCGTATTCCGATTCGCGTGTGAGCGAGGTGCAAGTGCTTGCGCTGCGCGCGCGCGCGATTGCGCAGTTGAATCGCTTGGCGCCGCTCGCCCACGCGCAGCAAAGGGGGCTGGTTCGACAGGCTCACCATGACGAGTTCGATGTGGTGGCCCTGAGAGATGCGTGGACTCCCGTTGTGCAGCGTTTAGGCGATGCGTGGGTGCCGTCGGTCGGCCCTTCGAAACCGGCGCTCGCCGGATGGTTCATGGACAAGAGCGGGACGAGCGGATTCACCAATCCGTTCACGCTCGAAACGCAACTCGCGCCGGATTTGCTGTGGTTCGAGCGCCCGTTCTCGCAGGCACACGAATGGGCGCACGTCGCCGGTTTCAACCGCGAAGACGAAGCCAACTACATCGCCGTGGTCGCGTGCTTACGCGATAGCGACGTCGTCGCGCAGTACTCCGGCTGGCTCGAACTCTTTCTCTATCTGCCGCAAAAGAGGCATTACGCCAAAAGCGAATTCGTGCCCCGCGTTTGGGCGGACTTCGCAGCCATTCGCGAGCGCAACAAGCACTTCGTCAACCTCAACTTCTCGCGGTTTTCGTGGCGGGTCTACAACAGTTATCTCAAGAGCAACCACGTGGCGTCCGGCGTGCAGAACTACGACGAGGTCACCAAGCTCGTCGCGGGCATCCCGCTGGACGCGGATGGCCTGCCGGTAACCCGCGGTTCGCGGCGGTTTTAGACCTGGGATTTACCAGGGTATATTGGTCGGCGTGCAGGAGAAACAGTCTAGCCGTCCCCTGTCCGACAACGACGCCCACAACCTGGCGATGTCGCGGCCCATCGGCAGCGTGGTCGCGCAACTGATAGACATACTCGGCGCCACGACGGTCGCCGTCATCGGCGGCGTAACGGAAACTCGCGCGGTGCACCAATGGACAACCGGGCGCGGCCCGCACCGCGAACACGTCTTGCGCTTCGCCTTGCAAATCGCGCTGATGATTGCCGACGGCGACGGCTATGAATCCGTGCGCGCGTGGTTTCAGGGAAGCAACCCGCATCTCGACGACGGCATCCCCGCACTGATGCTGCGAAGCCAGCCGCTTGAAGAGATCCAGGCGCCGCTCATGCGCGCGGCGCGTACGTTTGCATCGCGCCTCTGATACCACCCGCAACCACATCTTGTACGCGGATCACCGTCCTGAGAGAATTTTACCATGGCTCTCCTGGCCGGCGCGGTCGTGCACGAACCTACTGCCCGCGGCGAGGTCGTCCACGTCGTGGGCGACGTCGATCGTCACAACGTTTGCGAACTCGAAGAGGTTCTCGATCGCGTTTTGCATTTGTACCGCGACGTCATCATCGATCTGACGCAGTGCCGGTACATCGGCTCGCTCGGCGTTCGCCTTTTGCTGCGCGCGCGGCAGCGTTGCGGCGGAACCTTCGAAACGCTCGTGCGTCCTGCGAGCAGCACAGCGCGCCAACTGAGCCGCGCACGAGTGGACGAATTACTCGGCGTTCGCTATGCACCACGCGTCTGTAGTGGCGACGTAAGCGGCTCGGCCGGCGAACACGAGGTGCACGTCATCACGCTGGAGGGCGAGTGGGATCTCTCGCGCGGACACGAGCTGCGTGAGAGACTCGAAACGGCGGTTGCGTATCCGCGCCTCGTCATCGACATGTCGAACGTGCGCTACATGGATCAGCATTGCGTCGGGATGCTCGTACGCGCGCGTACGCAGCGGGTCGCCAAAGGATTTCCGTCCGCGCGTTTGGTGCTGGGCGAGGGCAGCGTGCGCCGCGTGCTCGGCGTGGCGGGTTTTCATTCGCTGTGGATCCTCTGCGGAACGCTCGACGAAGCGATAGCATCCACGCAATAATTCGCTAACATTTGCGGCGTAGGATTGCCGCATGTTCGATGTAGGCGGTACGCTCATCAACGCGCTCAACCAGTCCGGCGGCGGATTGCGCGGCGCGGCCTCGGCAACCTCCCGGTCGCAAACGCCGTTCGGGCCGCAACGCACGGACGCCGTAATGGCGACCGCGGCGCGGCAAGCGATCTTTCAAGAAGCGCTGCTGAGCGCGGTGCACGCACGGCTTGCTGAAATCAAGAGCGTCGCGCACGGCTGATGGACACCCTTGCGTTATTGAAGACCGCTGCGTCCGGCATGGACGCGCAGCGCGCGGTGCTCGACGTGGAAGCGCGCAACGTTGCCGCTGCGGAAGCGGCGGGCCCGAAAGGTTCGTATCCGCGCCTGGTTCCGGATTTTCAAATCGTGCAGGACGAGCGGGGCACGCCGGAAGTGCGCGTCGCCGGATCGCACGTGCAGCATGGATCGAGCGTCGACGTCATCACCGAAATGGTCGCGGTGCTCAACGCAACGCGTGCGTACGAGGCCAATGCTTCGATTTTCGACATCGGCAAACGGTTGGCGGAGCGCACCATCGACATGGGCAAAATATGAGAATAGAAACGATCGTTCCGGACACCGCACCGATGCAGCAAAGCCGCAACGCCGACGCCGCGGGGTTCGGCAAACTGCTCGATGATTTGGGCTCCGTGCTCGGCAGCGCGGAGCACGCTGAAGATGCCTTTGCAACCGGGGCGGGCGACTTGCAAACGGCAGTGTACGAGCGCGCACGCGCCGATGTGGCGCTTTCGGTTGCGACGGCCGCCGCGCAGCGCACGGCGCAAGCGCTGCAGTCCATCCTCAATATGCAGGTGTAACACGAAATGGATCTTGCTGCGCTGCTCGCTCGCTGGAACGCGCTTCCCGCGAAGGTTCGCACGATAGCGGGTATTGCGGTTGCCGGCGCCCTCGCCGTATCGCTCATCGCCGGCGTACTGACGCACCCGTCGCGCGCGTCTGTATTCGCAAGTCCACTGCATCCCGAACAACTCTCGGAAGTCGAAGAACGCCTGGCCAGTTGGAATATTCCTTTTACGCCGACGGCAGACAACGTATTGGTCGACGAAAAGCGGCGCAACGGCGTGCTGCTGCGGCTTTCGCTGGCGGGCGTTCCACACGCGCACATCGACGGCTCGACCGACGTGCTTGGCAAACTCGGCGCGCTGACGCCGCAAGCGGTGATCGACGCGCAAACGCGCGACGGACTGGCGGGCGACATCGAACTCGGGCTGCGCGGCATCGACGGCGTGCAGGACGCGCGCGTGATTATCGCACCCGCAAAGCAAGGGTACTTCGCCGACGAGAGCTCGCGCGACGCCAGCGCCAGCGTGCGCTTGCAACTGACGCCGGGCTCACAACTTTCTGCCGATGCGGTGAGCGGCATTCGCTCGTTCGTGGCGGCCAGCGTGCCGGGGCTCGACGAACGCCGCGTCACCATCGTCGACGATCGCGGCGTTGCGCTGGGCGAAGGTTCGACCGACGAGGATGCCGGCGATCTGCAGCGTTCGCTGCAAAGCGCGCTCGATTCGGCCATCGGCGAGGGTGCGTCGATCGTGCGCGTACACGTGGAATACGATCGCCGTACGATTACCAGCAAAGACGTCCGGCGCAGCCCGCTATCTTCACTGCCGATTGCCGCTACGACGCAAGACGAACGATATACCGGCGAAGGCAAACGCTACGACCGTTCCGATCGGCAAGTCGATCGCGGCAGCGATACGCACGAAGTTTCCGCGACCGCTGCTCCCGGCCGCGTCTCGCGAATTTCCGCAGCAGTATTCGTGGATGCGTCGCGCGGGATCGACGTGGCGCAAGTGCGTCAACTTGCCGGTGCGGCGCTCGGCATCGACCCGCACCGCGGCGACACCATCGACGTTGCGGCAATCGCCTTCACGCATAGCCTTACTGCGAAGAAAGACGCGTGGTGGCTGGCGTACGGAGCAATCGTTCCGGTGTTGCCGACGCTGGTCGTCGTTATCGCGGCGCTCTTCGCGCTGCGCTGGGCCGGCGCTCCGGTCGGTGCGCTGGTGCGCGGCATGAACGAACGCGCGAGCATTGCGCGAACCGCGCAAGCCGTGCACGGCATAGCACCGGCGAGCGTGCGAGGCGCACTCGCCAACGAACCGCCGCACGCCGCCGCGGCGATCATCAGCGCCTTGCCTGCGGCAACCGCTGCTGCAGTTCTGGACATGTATCCGCAGGCGGAACGCGCCGCAATCATCCGGCGCATGCAGCGCCCCGCGTCTCCGCTGCTCGCCGACGCCGAAAGTTTGATTGCCAATGCCTGAGTTTCGTAGTTTGGCAACCATGCTGCTCGACTCGCAACCGGCGCACGACGAGCGGCACGAAGTTCCGGCGTTCGAGATCGTCGAACAGCCGCTCGCGCAAGCGGAACCGGCCGAAAGCGATGGGGACGAAATCGGCCTGTTGCGTGAGATGCGGTTGTTTCGCGCGCGCATCATTGAGGCGGCCGAAGCCGCTGTGGAAACGCTGGTTGCCGATATCGCAGCCGACGTGCTGGCGCGCGAGCTCCTCCTCGCACCGGCAGACGTTGAAACGATCGTCGATCGCGCGCTGCGGCGCTTTCTCGAGGATGAACCGCTGCGCGTGCGCGTGCATGCCGACGACGCGCCGAAACTCGAGTGCGGTGTTCCGCTCGTTGCGGACGATGCGCTGCGTCGCGGCGATGCGGTGATCGAACTGCGAACCGGCACGATCGATGCGCGGCTCGGCGTGCGTTTGGCGACGCTGCTGCAGGCGACGGCGTGATCGCACACGGCTGCGTCGTTTCGGCCGCTGGCGGCGTTGTCGAGGTGCGGCTGCCTGGCGCGGTTATCGGCGACGGCGTCTGCGTGTCGAGTGCTTATCGCCGAACGCACGGCACGATCGTTGCACTGCGCGACCGTTGTGCGATTGTCAGCGTGCACGGCGCTATCGAGGGAATTTCTCCGGGCGATCCGGTTTGCACCGATGTGGAAGCGACGAGCATGCCGCTCGGCATCGCCCTGCTTGGGCGTGCGATAGATGCGCGCGGAGAACCGATTGACGGCGGTCCTGCGATACAGGGACGTCGCAAACGCGCGAACCTGCACGCACCCGCGCCGGCGCAGCGCGCGGCGATCGAGTCGCCGTTTTGGACCGGCATTCGAACGATTGACGCGCTGCTGACCATCGGCAGAGGCGCGCGCATCGGCGTGTTCGGGCCGCCCGGCTGCGGCAAGTCGACGCTGCTGAATCAACTCGTGCGCGGTGCGTACGCCGATGCGGTTGTGGTTGGACTCGTCGGCGAGCGCGGGCGCGAAGCAGAAGAATGGATGCGCGTGTGTCCGCAGCATGCATCGATCGTGTGTGCGACCAGCGATCGCAGTGCGGCCGAACGCGTGCACGCCGCGCGCCTGGCCGTTGCGCAGGCGGATACATTGCGAGCGCAAGGGTTGCACGTGCTGCTCGTGCTCGACAGCGTTGCGCGCTATGCGGCAGCGCTGCGGGAAATTGCCGTGGCTGCGGGAGAGAGCGTGGGACGCGGCGGGTTTCCGCCGAGCGTGTTCGCCGACCTCGCGCGCCTAGTGGAAGTGCCCGGTGCGTCGCCGGACGGATCGATCACACTGGTCGCGACGGTGCTCTCCGACGGTGACGAGCGCGATCCGGTGAGCGAGTCGGCGCGCTCGCTGCTCGACGGCCACATCGCGCTCTCGCCCAAACTCGCGCAAGCGGGCCGCTTTCCCGCGATTGACGTGCTCGCGAGCACGAGCCGCACGATGAGCGACGTGACCGCGGATGCCCACGATGCCGATGCGCGCTTGCTGCGGCGCGCGCTTGCGGCACTCGCGCAAACCGAAGATGCGCGCAGCCTGGGCATCATGCCCGCCGACCCATTCGCGCTGCGCGCCATCGCGCTCGAAGCGCAGATCGACGAGTTTTTGCGGCAAGGTAAGCAGCCGGCGCGGCCGGTGCACGCCCTATCGGGCCTCGGCGCCCTTGCCGATACTTTGAGGTGAGTACCATGGACATCGCCAGCGACATCGCCGCCGTCACCCGGCGCATTGCCGAAATCACCGGACAGAACGCGCCCGCCGCTGCGCCGCTGGCGGCCGGTACCGGTACGTCTTTTGCGTCCATGGTCGCGGCAGCCATGAACGAGCCTTCCGCGGCGCCGTCCGGGCCCGCACCGATGCCTGCGCAGCAAATCGACCGCCTCGTCTCCGCAAACGCCTCTGCGTGGGGTGTCGATCCGGCGCTCGTGAAGGCCATCATCGCAAACGAGTCGGCGTTCAACCCCGCCGCAACTTCGAAAACCGGCGCGCAGGGGCTCATGCAGCTCGAGCCCGGCACCGCGGCGGGGCTCGGCGTTTCCAACGCCTACGACCCCGCGCAAAATATTTGGGGCGGCACGCGTTACATCAAGGGCCTGCTCGATCGTTTCCATGGTGATCTGCGTTTGGCGGTCGCCGCGTACAATGCGGGGCCGGGCGCAGTGGAGAAGTATGGCGGTGTTCCACCCTATGCCGAAACGCAGGCTTACGTCGAGAACGTACTCGACAGTTATCAGAAGTACAAAACGCAGTAGTCTTCCGCTGCTGCTCGCAGCGCTGTTTTTTGCATTCCCCGCGCTTCCGGTTCGCGCACAAACGCAAACGCTGCAATCGGTTCTCGCGGCCCGCAAATCTGCGCTTGCCGCACTCCACGTTCGCCAATCGAAGACGCTGGAAGTGCGCGGTGCATTGATCGGCGCGGGACTGATGGGCGCGTATCACTCCTGGCAGATGGACGGCCGGGCGCGCTACCAAGAACAGTTCGGCATACGCGAAGAAACCTCGCTGCGCGTCGGCGACAAAGAATACATCGTCAATCAAAGCGGCAACGTGCGCGAACTGCACGGATTGCTGCTGCAGCGCCAGCGCACCGAAGATTTCATCGATAGCGGCGACTTCATGACGCAGCCGCAATACGATACGTTTGCGGGAGAAAAGCAATTACCGGACGGGCGAACCGCATACGAACTGGTCGTATCGCCGCCGGACGGGCAGGCGGAAACCGTCGATCTCGATACCAAGACGCTGATGATCGACCGGATCAGCTACGACGACGAAGACGGGACCTCGACCGAGGACTTCTACGACTACAAACGGTTCGCCGGCGTGCTGGTCGCGCAGCGCGAGGTGGACTCGAACGGCGATCACGACTTCGACGTCACGCGCACCGCGCAGAAAATCGTCGTCGATCGGCCCATCGCCGGCGACGTGTTCGCCGTGCCGCAAACCGCCGAGATCCAAACGAACAAGCCGGTCACCGTTCCGCTCACCGAGCATTACGGTCATTTCTATGCGACCGTTCATGTGGGCACGCGCGATTACACGTTCCTCGTCGATACCGGCGCGCAAGCCGTCGTGCTCGACACGCACGTCGCAAAGGAGCAAGGCCTGCATTCCGTCGGGCGACTGGAAGTGTCTGGCGCGCAGCGCGTCGGCGGACTGAGCCTCGCGCCGCTCGACTCCGTTCAAATCGGCGGGGTGACGCTTCCCGTGCGGTTGGTAACGGTGCTCGATTTAAAAGGCGTGACGGGGCAATTCGATGCCGACGGCGTTCTGGGTTATCCGTTTTTTGCCGCAGCGGAAGTCACCATCGATCCCATCGCTAAGACGATGACGTTCGCCAAACCGGGCGGCCTGCATCCGGGCGGCGAGGCGATTCCCGTCGACGTCGATAGGGAACTCGTCGAAGTACAGGGCAAAGTCAACGGCACGCAGGGACGCTTTGTCGTCGATACCGGCAATAGCACGGAGTTGCTGGTGTTCTCCCCGTTCATGCGCGCGCATCCGTACCTGGTGCAATATCAGCAGCGCCATTTCGCCAACGATTACGGCGTGGGCGGCTCCGCGCGCGCCGTGTCCGCGATTATCGACGAGCTGCAAGTCGGCAATTACCGCTTGTTCAACCGGTACGCGAACCTCATGTTGACGGATTCCGGCGCGTTCGCCGACAAATTCGACGCCGGAAACATCGGCATGGGCGTGCTGCACAACTTCGTGGTTACGTTCGACTTGTTCAACTCGCAGATGTTTCTACAACGCAGCGCCGCATTTGACGACGGCCGCTACCGCGCGCGCTTGGACCAGTAGACACAAAGCCGCAACAATTTCGCAGCCTCGCGGACACGGCGCGCCGGTAGGATTGCGCCATGACGACTACCGAGCAGCTGCAGTTCAGCGTTCTCACGGCGCCCGTCGCGACGCTCGACAGGCGCACGCTTTCGCAAGCATGGTATTCCGCGCTTTACGGGACGGCGCAAAAGCCTGACCCACAAAAGATGACTGCCGCGATTGCGCCCGCAACCGCCGCTTCGTGCGCTCGCGCACATGCGACGATACACGAACCGATCGCGCACGGTTCACGCGCCGGCACCCGCGCGCGCAGAGCGAACGAATCGCAAGCCGTAGCGGGCGCACCGGGCGAACGGCGTGCGCCGCGTTCGCCGCTGGCGCGAAAGATCGAGCGAGCATTCTTGAAGCCGCGCAGCGCATCTCTAAAGAACGCGTTCACCGTTGAGGGCGAGCACGGCCGCGTGCACGTGCTGCTGCAGACGCGAGGAACGCATCTCAAACTCGTCGCGATCTGTCCGCAGAAAGCGCGCACGCACGTGGCGGCCGCACTCGCGCAAGCGCGCTACGCGCTCGCGCTGCGCGGCATCGACCTCGACACGCAACTGCGGGAAACGCAGCCGTGCTGATCTCCGCGGCGACGACGCGTGCGCTGGACGACATCGCCGTGCGCGAGCGCGACTTGCTGCAGGCGTTCGCGCCGGGCGCGGTTGCGCAGCGGGGCGATGTAGCGAAACCGCAAACCGCGCAGCCCGTGCTCGACCCGCTCTCTGCCGCGCCACCTGCGAATGCATTGTTCATTTCGAGCGGCGATGACGGGCGCATGCTGTTCACGCGCGACGGTTCGTTTTCGCTGCGCGACGGCGCGCTCGTCGACGCGCAAGAGCGGCCGATCCTGGGTTATGCCGGCAACAGCCGCGTTCTCGGGCCGCTGAAAATCGATCCGGTCGACGTCGCGCTGGGATTTGCTTCTACCGCTCGGATCGACGCCGACGGTGCGCTCTCTTACGAACGCAGCACAATCGATCCGCGCACCGGGCGCCGCGAGATGCAACGTGCCGTCGCGGGGCGATTGGCGCTCGCCCGTTTCGCGCCGGGAACGAACCTGCAAGCCGTCGATGCGCAACATTCCGCCGCGCCGCTCGGGATCGCTCCGCATATCGGATATTCAGGCGACGGAAATTTTGCCGCACTCACGCCGTTTGCGCGCGAGGGAAGCGGCATCGACATCGACACGGGCGTGCAGCGTTTGCAGGAAGCGTATCTCGCGCTCGATGCGATTCGCGCCGCCGGCAAAGCGCAGGGCGGCATCGACAAGGCCACGATGGATCTTTTGAAGTGAGCGGCAGCTCCCAAAAGCGCGTGCGCGCGATTCGTTTTCAGCAGCGATCGTCACTGCCGGTCAGCGCCGCGTGCATCGTGGCGAACGGCGTGCGCGAAACGCTCGGCGCGCTGCTCGCATCGCCCGTGTCGCTGCGTTTACTCGAACCGCGCATCCCGGATCCGCAGGCATGGAATACGTTGTGCTCTGGAGCGCAGCTCTACGCGGTTCGCGGTCCGGTGTGCGATGCGGCGTTCGTGATACGCCCGGGTGATGCGCTCGCGCTGGCGAGCAGTGCGTTTGGTGAGCTTCCCGACGCACAGCGGCCGCTTTCAGCGCTCGAACGGGAAGTTCTGGTCCGCGCGCTGCGCGGCATCGCCGGATCGCTCGCACCGGTGTGCGGGCGCGAGCTCTCGCCGCTCGAACCGATTCTTGACATTCATGGGTACGTGACGTACTTCGAGCTGCTGGTGGAACGGCCGGTGGCTGCGCGCCTCGGCATTGCGCTCTCGCGCGATCCGGTGGCGCGAAGCGGCGCCTCCGCGCTGCATTTGGAGGACCTGGGCGGCGTCGAAATCGAGGTTTGCGCCCAATTCGCCTGCGGCATGCTCACCGCCGAAGCGTTTTTGGGCTTACGCCCGGGGACCATCGTGCCGATGAAAACAAGGGTAGGGGAACCGGGTCTGCTCAAGATTGGCGGCGCCGTCATTGCCCGCGGCGAATGCGGCGCATTGGGCGAGCGCAGCGCGTTCATTGTCACTGCACCCCGGTAAAGGATACGAAACACGAGGATGATGGCCGAACAGAAAAAACCGATGGTCGCCGACCAGCAGAACCTCGACGTGCTGATGAACGTCTCGCTGGAGATCACGGCGGAACTGGGCAAGTGCAAGATGGCCGTTGCGGACATCTTGAAATTGGGCACCGGCTCCATCGTCGAACTCGAACGTCTGGCGGGCGGCCCCGTCGACTTGCTGGTCAACAACAAACTCGTCGCGCGCGGCGAGGTAGTGGCCATCGACGACAACTTCGGCGTCCGCGTCACCGAACTGATTCAAAAACCGACGTAACCTCGTCATAAACCGGCAACGTCCGGGCGCTACCGTTGCGTCATGGATGGATTGCTCTCCGTTGCCAATCACGCGCATGCGACGCTTCCGCTAGATACCCTCGCCGCGCTCACCGTACTCTCCATCGCGCCGTTTCTACTGGTGATGTGCACGTCGTTCGTGCGCATCGTCGTCGTGCTCTCGCTGGTGCGATCTGCAATCGGCGCGGCGGCGCTGCCGCCGAACACCGTGCTCACGGGCCTTGCGCTCGTGCTTACGCTGGTCATCATGTCTCCCACGCTCACGCGAATTTCGAACGACGCGGTGCAGCCGTATTCCAAAGGGCGCATCACGCAGTCGCAATTCATCGACCGCGCGACTACGCCGCTGCGCGCGTTCATGCTGCGTCAGACGCGCATTGCCGACATCGATCTTTTCGAGCATGTCGCGCGCCGGCCGGTGGAAGCGCCGCAAAAGGCGCCGATGCTCGTGCTGATTGCCGCCTTCGTCGTCGGCGAACTGCGCGATGCGTTTGCCATCGGATTCGCGCTCTATCTGCCATTCGTTGCCATCGACTTGGCCGTGGCGTCCATCTTGATGGGCCTGGGCATGTTCATGCTCAGTCCGCCGGTGATATCACTGCCGGCCAAACTGTTGCTCTTTGTGATGGTAGACGGGTGGGCGCTGGTGTGCGGAGGCGTCGTCTCCAGCTTTAGATAACATGGATGCGCAATGCGTATCAGTGAGGCGCTCTCGACGCAGCGGCCGTTCTTCTCCTTCGAATTCTTTCCGCCCAAGGATGAAGCGGCGCACGCTCACCTGCTCGAGACGATTGAAGCGCTTCGGCCCCTGCGACCGGCGTTCGTTTCGGTAACCTGGGGCGCCGGCGGCTCAACCCGAGCCCGCACGCTTGAAATCTGTAAACAAATTCGCAACGAAATCGGCCTGGACCCGATGGCGCACGTAACGTGCGTGGGCAGTACTCGCGCCGATTTGCGCAACATCTTCAACGATCTGGAAGCTGCCGGCATTGAGAACATCATGGCGCTGCGAGGCGATCCTCCGCGCGGCAGCTCCACGTTCGTTCCCGTCGAAAACGGCTTTCACTACGCGGCCGAACTCATCGCGATGCTGCGCCGCGTCTATGATTTCGATATCGGCGCGGCGTGCTATCCGGAAAAGCACCCCGAGGCACCCGACGCGCAAACCGATCTCGCGCACTTGGTCGAAAAGGTGCGCGCGGGTGCGGATTTTCTGGTTTCGCAATTTTTCTTCGACAACGAAAAATATTTTTCGTTTGTGGAACGTGCGCGAACCGCGGGAATCACCGTGCCGATTCTCGCCGGGCTCATGCCAATTACGAACTATCAGCAGATCGCGCGCATGAGCTCGCTCGGCGGCGGTCTGATACCGCCCAAACTGCTCGCCGCGTTGGAAGAGCGTCGAGAGGAACCCAAGGCCGTCGAGGACCTGGGCGTAGCGTATGCCACTCTTCAGGCGGCGGATCTCTTGCGCCGCGGTGCGCCCGGCATCCATTTTTACACGCTGAACAAATCGCCCGCTACCCGCGCTATCGTGAGCGCCTTACTCGCTGCGACGGCCTGGAGGTCGTTCATCACCCGCTAGCATCGCGGCAACATTCGTGCGGTAGAGTCCAGCCATGGCCGCATTCGACGGACTGCTGCGCGAAGCGCTCCTCGTTACCGCGATCTTGTGTTTGCCGGTGCTCTGCATCGCGACGCTGGTCGGTACGGTGGTGGCCGTCTTTCAAGCGGCAACGCAGGTGCAAGAGCAGACGCTCTCGCTGCTTCCAAAACTGATCGCCGTCGGTATCGCGCTCGCCGTTTTCGGCGGGTTCGCGATGCATCTCTGCGCGGCGCTGTTCACGGACGTGCTCACCAACGTGCCGGCGTTGATTAGCTCGTGAGCGGGACTGCACTGCTGATTTTTGCGCGCTGCACCGGATTCGTCTTCCGCGCGCCGGGGTTTTCTCACCCATCGGTGCCACCGATGGTGCGCGCCGGCCTCGCGCTCGTGCTTTCCATCGCGCTGCTGCCTGCCGTGCAAGCTGTTCACGCGCCCGATGGCGCCGCGCTCGTCGTTGCGATTGCGAGCGACCTCGGGATCGGCGCTGCAATCGGCGTGGCGGCGTCTGTGCTCTACGACGGCGCGTACGCGGGGGGACGCGCGCTCGACGACTACGTCGGCATTCGGGGCAGCGTACCCAACGCGCAGATCTTCGCCGGCGCGGGGTTTGGGCGCATCTGGTCGCTGGTGTTTACAGCCGGGTTTTTTCTGCTGGGCGGCTACCGCATCGTCATCTTCGCATTCTGCCGCAGCTTTGAAAGCGTACCGCCGGGCGGTGCGGTATCCGCGCACGCGCTGTACGCATATGCGGTTACGCTGCCCGTAAGCATTATCGAAGCCGCGCTCCTGGTCGCCGGCCCTGCGATTGCTCTGGTGTTCGTGGCGCAACTCACGCTGGGAGCGCTCACACGTGTGATACCGCGCTTCGCCAGTTTTACGCTTTCGTTTCCCATCGTCTTTGCGCTCGCGCTGGTTGCCACCATCGCCGCCGTGCCGCTGCTGTTCGGCCAAAGCGCCGTGCCGTGGATGCGCATTCCGTTTTTGCGATAGATGGCCGAAGAAAAGCCGTTCGAAGCGACGCAGTCGCGCATGGAGCGCGCCAAACGTGAAGGCGACGTCGCGCGATCGCAGGAGCTCGGCAATGCCGGCGCATTCGCCGCAGCGCTGGCCGTCACGGCGCTCGTGATTGCACCGCTCGCACACGCGGCAAGCAGCGCACTCGTCTCCGCCGCCCATGCGCAATGGAATACCGGCGCGCTCGCGCAGGCGTTCGTGTGCATGATGTTGCCGATGCTCGCCGCGGCCGCTGCGGCGCTCGGCGCAAACGTCGTGCAGAGCGGCGGTCTGCGATTCGCGCCCGTTTCGATCAAAGCTGAACGGCTTGCGCCCGGTGAAAATCTCAAACGCATGTTCTCGCGCGAAGCGGTGATAACGGCGGCGCGCGCGACCATTGCCTTTGCGTGTGCGGCGGGCGCAATCGTTCCGGCGTTTGCGGGAATCTATACCGCGGCACTGCACTCCGGCGGTTTGGGCGGCGTGGCCTGCGCGGCATGGAACGGCGCACTGCGCGCAGCCGCAATAGCATGCGCGGTTGGCGCGGTGTTCGCCGGAGCCGACTACGGCGTGCAGATCGTGCGCTGGCGCAAACGCTTGCGGATGTCTCACGAAGAGATCAAACGCGATCAAAAGGAGAACGACGGCGACCCGCTGGCGCGAAGCAGAAGGCGCGCGATGCACCGGCAGATCGCTCGCGGCTCGCTGCGCCGCGTCAAAGACGCCGCGTTCGTCATCACCAATCCCACGCACATCGCCATGGCGCTGGAGTATCGTCCGCCGGAGGTTCCTGTGCCTCGTGTGCTCGTGCGTGCCGCCGACGACGCCGCCGCCCGCGTGCGCGAACTAGCGCGTGCGTATCGCATTCCGCTCGTAGAGAACGTCGCGCTCGCGCGCCGTTTGTACGGGCTCTGCGCGCCGGGCGAATTCATTCCACAAGAAACGTACATTGCGGTCGCGGAAATCGTCGCCGCGCTTCGGGGAGTTCACTGCTGATGAATCGCGTCCCAACCTACACTTTCGCCGGACTGCTGCTCTGCATCGTCGCGATCCTCATCGTTCCGCTTCCGCCGTTTTTGCTCGACGTGCTCCTGGGCGTGAACGTGTTCGCATCGGCGCTCGTACTGCTGCTCAGTGTCACGATTGAAGAGCCGCTGCAATTTTCTGCGTTTGCTCCCGCGCTGCTCATCGCCACGCTGTTCCGGCTCTCCCTCGACGTGTCGGCGACGCGGCTGATTCTCACGCAAGGACACGAACCCGGCGCTGTCGGTGCGATTATTCCGGCGTTCGGCGCGTTCGTCGTGCGCGGCAATCTGGTCGTCGGTCTCATCGTGTTCGCGATCTTGATCGTCATTCAGTTTATCGTAATCGCCAGCGGCTCGCAGCGTGTAGCGGAGGTTGCCGCGCGCTTCACGCTCGATGCGATGCCCGGCAAACAAATGGCGATCGATGCAGACGTGCACGCCGGCGTGCTCGATGCAGACGGCGCGCGCATCAAACGCGACCTAGTGCAAAAGGAAGCGGATTTTTACGGGGCGATGGACGGCGCCGGGAAATTCGTCAAAGGCGACGCGGTGGCCGCGCTGATTATCGTCGCGCTCAACCTGCTCGGCGGCGTGGCGGTGGGCATGATCTATCACGGCATGTCGCCCGGCGATGCGCTGCAAACGTTCGCGCTGCTCTCCATCGGCAACGCGCTCGTCACCACGCTGCCGGCGTTCCTCATCTCGACCGCGATGGGCATGATGGTCACGCGCGTGGCGGCAAACGGTTCGCTCGGTTCCGATCTCGCCTCGCAACTCTTCGCGCGTCCGGAAATACTGCGTGTGGCCGGTGCGCTGCTGCTCGCTCTTGCGCTCGTTCCCGCACTGCCTCGGCCGGTGTTCG
This sequence comes from Vulcanimicrobiaceae bacterium, assembly GCA_035694945.1. GTDB lineage: Bacteria > Vulcanimicrobiota > Vulcanimicrobiia > Vulcanimicrobiales > Vulcanimicrobiaceae > DATGJX01. The sequence goes on along the minus strand of DASSEZ010000019.1, from coordinate 25,973 downwards.
TCGTGCTCGGACTCTGTGCGTTTGCCGGCGCCCATTTCGCACAGAAGCGCAAAGCGATCGCGGAAAGTCTTTTGCAGCAAGATCGCGAGTTCGCCAAACGGCAGGCGATCCGGCGCCCGGAAATGGCGCTCGGCCTGATCGGCGTGGATGCCGTCTGCATCGAGATTGGTGCAAACCTGCTGCAACTGCTCGCACCGCCGCTCTGCGAAGCGTTGCTCGATCGCGTCGGCGAAGTGCGCCGCGCCATCGCCGCCGAAATTGGCGTCGTTCTTCCGGGCGTGCGTCTGCGCGACGATCTCGCGCGCGATCCGGACAGCTACGCAATTCGCGTACGCGACGAACTCGCCGGAGAAGGCACGCTGCAACTCGATCTCATGCTTGCGGTGGCAGAAGAATCGGTGCTCGCCCACATCGAGGGCGAAGCAACGCACGAGCCGGTGTACGGCTTGCCCGCAAAATGGATCGATCCGGCAACGCGCGAGCACGCGCTCGACCTCGGCGCGCTCGTGTTCGATCCGATTTCCATTGTCGGCTCGCATTTGGCCGAAGCGACGCGCACGCACGCGCCGGCGCTGCTCGGCAGGCAAGAGCTCCAGACGCTGCTCGAACACTTGCGCGTAGCGGTTCCGACGGTCGTCAAGGAGATCGGAACCGATGCGCTGCCGCTCTCATCGGTGCAAAAGGCCTTTGCGCTGCTTCTGCGCGAGCGCGTGTGGCCGCGCGACCCGATTGGCGTACTCGAAGCCATGATCGAGGCGGCTCCGGCCAGCCGCGATCCCCGCGATCTGGCCGAGGCCGCGCGGCGTGTCGCGGTGCCGGCCATGTTGCGGCGCCGCGGCGTAGAGGTGCTGGAGCCGTTGCTGCTCGATCCGGAACTGGAACGCGCCCTCGCCGCCTCCTTCGGCCTGGCTCCGGGCGGCGCGATCGAGCCGGGCCTAGCGGTCCGCATCCGCGAGCGGGCGGAGGACTATGCCGCGCAGATACCGCCTGCCCGAGCAGCTGTGGTGTGCACGAGCGCTGTGCGCGCCTTGCTGGGCGATTTCTTGCTCCGGTCGGGCGTCAGACTGGCGGTATACAGTTATGCCGAGCTGCCTGCAGAAACCCGGCTGCAGCCCGCGAGTATCCTTAAGGAAGAATCCCTCGCAGCCTAAGGGCCTGCGGCATAAGCCCCCGTGGCCATCGCTCCGCGCTTTTTGCCGATTTCTTCGTTGCTGCGGCGGCCACAATGCGCTGCATTGCGTCCGTCCTCGCGCCTTGAACTCGACAAAAAATCGCCGGAGCGCTGACGCACGAGGCTTATCCCGCAGCCCCTGCGAACCAGTGGCAGGCCCCATTTGACGGCCCCTACCGGGGCTGTTAGACTTTTAGGGTTTGGCCCGCCGCTTGCGACGGGTGCTGCTTTTTTTCCGCGGTACACATGAGCTGGAATAGATATAAAAATCCGATCAAGGCGCTCGTCGTTGCGGCGATCGTCGCCTTCAGTCTCTGGGCGGCGCTGCCCATTCAGCAGAAGATTCATCTGGGTCTCGACCTGCGAGGCGGTGCGCATTTGCTGCTGCAACTCACGCCCACCGAGACGGTGAAGACGATCACGCCCGAGATACAAGCCGACACCATTCAGGTCATCGACCGCCGCATCAACGGCCTGGGCGTGACCGAACCGCAGATCGCCAAGGTCGGCAACAGCCGTATCTCGGTAGATCTCCCGGAGATCAAGGATCCGGAGAAGGCGGAGGCGGCGCTCAAGCAGGTCGCGGTGCTCGACTACAAGATCATGTCGGACACCATCCGCGCGCAAGCGGATGCGGCGCTGGCTGCGTGCAACGCCGATCCGAAGAACAAAAAGGCGTGCGACTTCGTCAACGAAGGCGCGTACAAGGCGAGCGGTCCGGTCGTGTATTCCGGCAAGGATTTGAAGTCCGCGCAGCCGTCGTTCGATCAGAGCGGCAACCCGAACATTCTGTTCACGACCAAGGACCCGAAGAAGTTCTACTCGATCACCTCGAAGAACGTCGGCCGTCCGCTGGCGATGTTCCTGGACAAGCACTATCTCTCTGCGCCGACGATTCAGAGCCCGATCTCCGATCAAGGTGAGATCACCGGGCAATTCACGCAAGACCAGACCTCGTCGCTTGCCAACGACTTGAACGCGGGCGCGCTTCCGGTCGGCATCGTGATCATCGAAAACGACACGATCGGCCCGACGCTCGGCAGCATCGACCTGGCGATGTCGCTGCGTGCCGCGATGCTTGGCCTGGGCCTCGTGCTGCTGTTCATGATCTTCGTGTACCGCCTGCCGGGCTTCTTGGCCGACATTGCGCTGCTCGTCTATGTCGCGATGATGCTGGGGCTGCTTTCCATCGCGCACGCGACGCTGACGCTGCCCGGTATCGCGGGTTTCGTGCTTTCGATCGGTATGGCGGTCGACGCCAACGTCCTGATTTTCGAGCGCATCAAAGAAGAACTGTGGGCCGGCAAGAGTTTCCGCGCGGCGGTGCGCACCGGTTTCTCCCGCGCGTTCAGTGCGGTTTTCGACAGCCACTTCACCACTATCGTCGGCGCGGGCGTGCTGTTCGAACTGGGAACCGGCACGGTGAAAGGCTTTGCGTACACGCTGTTCTGGGGAACCGTGTTCTCGCTGGTCACCGCCGTGTTCATCACGCGGTTCTTCGTGGACGTGCTGGTCGACAACGACATTGCGACCAAACCCGAACTGTACGGCGTGAAAACCGAAGAAGTCGGGATCTTTTCGAAACAGGCGGGGGCGCAGGCGTAAATGTTTTTCCGTAGACTCAATTGGAACGTCGTCAGTTGGTTCCGCATCGTCTCGCTGATCTCGTACCTGATTATCGCGGCCGGTATCGGCTCGATGATCTGGCACGGTTTCCAAGGCGGCACGGGATTCCACGCGAAAAACATGCTGCGTCTGGGACTCTCGTTCACCGGCGGTACGTCCATCGACGTAACCTTTAACAAGCCGGTTGCGCAGAGCGATCTGCAAAAAGCGATCGCGCCGCTCAACTTGAACGACGAGACGGTTCGCACGGTGGGCACGCAGCAGGGCACCGGCTATGTGCGCTATCAAGTCGAGACCACTACGGCACTCGGCAACAACACGCCCAAACTCTGGAGCGCGCTGTCAAGCGCCGGTAGCGTCGACCGCGCGAAATCGCAGATCTCGTCGGTCGGGCCGACGCTGGGCGGCGAGTATCTGCGTAATGCGGTCTACGCTCTCGTCATTGCACTCGGCATCCAGTTCCTCTACATTGCGTTTCGCTTCGGCTGGAACTACATCTTCGGCCTCGTTACGGTTATCGCGCTCGTTCGCGACGCCGCGATGATGATCGGCATCTACGCGATGGCCGGCAAGCGCGCCGACGACGCGTTTCTCGCCGCCGTCCTAACGGTCATCGGTTACTCGGTTATGGATACGATCGTCATTCTCGACCGTATCCGCGAAAATACGAAACTGATGGCTGGACAGGCGTACGACAAGATCGTCAACACGTCGATCCTGCAGACGATGACGCGCTCGTTCAACACCCTTGCTACGGTCGTCATCACGCTGGTCGCGCTGCTCGCGCTGGGCGGCGTCTCGCTGCAAAATTTCGCGTTCGCGCTGCTCGTCGGCATCTGTTCCGGCGGTTACCACTCGATCTTTTACTCCGCTCCGCTCGTGCTCGGCTTCCGTAAACGCCAACTGGAAGCGGCCGCACGCAAGCGCGCAACCGGCGCCGCGGTCGACCGCACCCGTTCGGCGCGCAGCGTCGCAGAGAGCAAGGCGCTCGGCTCGCACGGAGGCGCCGCGCGCGAGGACATCGTCGCGGCGCGCAAAGCCCGCCGTCAGAAATCCAAAGCGTCGCGTCCAGCGGATTCCTCGCCGGTACGCTATAAGCGCAAGCGTACCGATTCGGGTTCGTCGGCAACGACGGTGGTCGAACAGGCACCGGACGCCTTCGACGAAATCGATCCGCTCGACGCGCAGGCAGCCGGTCTGGATGAAGCGGCGTACGATCAAGGGCACGAGGAGATCAACCTGAATCTCGACGAGTTCGAACCGGAACGCGAACTGCCGCCGAACGATGCACCGGCGGAAGAGCCCAAGCAGTAAGACACTTCCGCCCCCGACGCGGTCGGAGGCGGCCTTCGAGCGCGTGCTCGCGGAGTTCGCGGTTCGAGGGGCTCACCATGACGATGTTACTTCTCGTCGTCATCCCGAGCTTGTCGAGGGGCCGAAGCTTGTCGAGGGACGCAATACCACGGAAGAGTCGATCGACGACTTCGTCGACCGGCTCTTTTCGCAGCAGCGCCGGTTCTTGGCACGCGACGATTTTGCCGGCATCGGCGAACGCGATTCGTTTCCCACCAAGGTCATGGGCGTTTCATTCGAGGGACGCCAAGACTTCGTCGCCGGTCTGACGCCGGGCCAGGAGCTCGAGTTACGGCGCCAAGCGGACAATCCGGTCGACGCCAATGCAATCGCGGTGCATTTCGGCACGTTCCACATCGGTTTTCTGCGCAAGGAAATAGCAAAGCATCTCGCCCCGCTCATCGACGCCGGCATCGCATACACCGCACGTATCGAGCACGTAACGGGTGGGCGAGATGGAAAGCACTATGGCGTCAATATTCGCGTCGAACGGGATCGTGCGCCGCGCGCCGATGCGTTTGCGGTGCAGGCGCGCGCGCAAGCCGATCACGAGACGCTGCGCCGTGCGCTTATCGGCGACGGCCGACCGCACGAAGCGCAGTCCGCCGTTCTTGCACGTGTCGAAGCCGGCAAAAACACGCTTGCCGTGCTCGGCACGGGGCGCGGCAAATCGTTCTGCTTTCAGTATCCGGCGGCGTATCGCGCGCTCGAATCCGAACAAAAAACGCTCGTCATCTACCCGCTGCGCGCGCTCGCAAACGATCAGTTCGACGCCTTGACGCGCCGTTTCGATGGCTTTGGGCTGCGCATCCATCGCGCGAACGGCTCCATCGGCGCCGAGGAGCGCACTGCGCTCATGGGAGCGCTGCAAAGCGGCGCATGGGATATCGTGCTCGCAACGCCGGAGTTTCTGCAGTTTCACCGCGACGCATTTACCGGACGCAGTGCGCCGTCGTTCGTCGTCGTCGACGAAGCGCATCACATCTTCGAATCGAAACACCGCGCGGCATACGGTAAACTTGGCGAAACGATCGCATCGCTCGGCAATCCGCAGGTCCTTGCGCTGACGGCGACGGCGGGCGACGACGCATTCAAACAGATCGTGAGCGACCTCGCCATAGATGCGTGGGTGATCGATCCGACGGTGCGCGAAAACCTGCACGTCGTGGACGCGCGAGGCACCAAAGAAAAACTCGCGTATTTGGCGCGTATCTTCGATCGTGCGGCGGGAGACGGACCGGCCGGCAAGGGCATCGTCTATTGCAATTCCCGCAGCGAGGCCACCAAAACGGCGGAAGCGCTGCGCAAGCGGCTTGGCAACGAGGTGATGTTTTATCACGCCGGCATGCCGTCTTCCGAGCGCGCGGAAGTGGAGTCGCGCTTTCGAGCGGGGGAGCTGCGCGTCATCATCGCTACGTCGGCATTCGGCGAAGGCATCGACCTGCCCGACGTACGCAACGTCGTGCTCTATCACTTGAATTTCGATTTCACCGAATTCAATCAGCAGGCCGGCCGCGCCGGCCGTGACGGCGACCTCGCAAGCATTCACCTGCTTTTTGGCGAGGCGGACCGGCGCATCAACGAATTCATCATCGACCAGGAGGCACCGACCCTCAACGTCCTGCGCGAACTCTACAAGGGCATGCGCGCCATGGCATCCGGCGGGACGCTTCGCTCCACGTTCGTCGACATCGCGCGCACGCTGGATTTGGATAAAGCCAACGAACGCACCGTCAGCACGGCGGTTCGTATTTTCGAAGACGAGGGGCTCGTCGAAACGGGCATCGACGACGACGGCCGGTACATCCGGTTCGTTCCGGCATCCGGCAAAGTCGATTTGACGAGGAACGAACGTTTTGCCGAAGGGGAAGCCGCACGCGAAGATTTCGCGCGTTTTTGCGATTTGATTTTGACGGCGAGCGCGGACACGCTGGAGCGCATCATCAACCGGCCCATTTATCCGCAGCGCATGGAGCTGCGCCGTTGAAACCGCTGCTCGCTCCGGCGCTGCGCGAAGGCGACACCGTCGCACTGATCGCGCCTGCAGGGCCGCTTGCGAGCGACGAGGAGTTTGCGCGTGCGCAAGACGTCGTGCGATCGTTCGGACTCGTGCCGCGCATCGGGCGGAATGCACGCGCCAAACGCGGTTACCTTGCGGGCAGCGACGCGCAGCGCGTTGCGGATTTCAACGAAGCGGCGCGCGATCCGCAGGTCCGGGGCATCTTCGCACTGCGCGGCGGCTACGGGACGATGCGCATCCTGGACGCGCTCGACTATGACGCGCTCGCGGCGGATCCCAAAGTGGTTCTCGGGTACTCCGATCTCACCGCGCTGCTCAATGCCGTCACACAGCGCACGGGACTGGTGACGTTTCACGGTCCGGTTGCCGCGTTATCGTCGTTTTCCGATACCGAGCGGGAATGGCTGCGGCGTGCGGTGATGCAGCCCCATCCGCTCGGCGCCTTGGACGCGCCGGGTGCCTGTGTTGTGGCAGAGGGATCCTCGCATGGGCGCTTGTGCGGCGGAAATCTTTCGCTCGTTGCCGCGCTTACCGGCACGCCCTTCGAAATCGACACCTCCGGCGCTCTGCTGTTTATCGAGGAAGTCGAGGAGGCGCCGTACCGCATCGATCGCATGCTCACGCAGTTGCGTCTGTCGGGAGCACTTTCGTGCGTCGCGGGCGTGCTTGTCGGGCGCTGTGCCAACTGCGACGTCGGTGCGGATCATCCGTATGCGGGAATGCCGCTGGCGCAAACGCTGCGCGATCGTTTGGGCGATCTCGGCGTACCGGTGGTTACGGACCTTCCGATCGGCCATCGCGGCGAGCAGTGGACGCTGCCCATCGGCGCGCGCGCACGAATCGACGGCGCGCGCATCATGATCGAATCCGCGGCGGTGCGCTAGCAGCGGGAACTCGCGCGTGCGAACGGAAGTGGGCTCGCAAGCTTGCGGAGGATTTTCATGCTCAAACGGTCGCTGCGGGCAGTGCTTACTGCCGCATTCCTTTGCTCATCCGTTGTGCCGGCTGCCGCGCAGACCGCCCCGCCCGGCGGTGCGTCACGGCCTTCGTCATCGCCGGCTCCGTACGATACGTTCGTAAAAGACGCTCAAGTGCAGAGCGGGCTGATTCCGATCGTTCATAAGAACGGCAAAGTCTATCTCGTGCTCTCGAAGTCGCAACTCGATACCGACTTCATCGAAACGTCCGTGCCGTCGAGCGGTTTCGGCGGCCTTGGGCCCGCACCGGGCGAACCGTACGTTGCTCCGGCGCGCATCATTCGCTTTCAGCGTGTGGACGATCAAATCGTGATCCGCTGGCCGAACACGTTCACGATTACGCAGCCGAATTCTCCGGCGTCGTACGGCGTGCAGCGCTCGTTGCCAAGTTCCGTCGTCGCGGTTGCGCCAATCGTCGCGCAAGACGACAACACGGTCGTGATTTCCGCCGAAGCATTCTTGGGTGACGTTGCCGACTTGGGGCGTTACTTTCAGAACCTCTCACACGTCAATCCGTTGCACGCGTACCGCTTAGACCCGTCGCGTTCGTTCTTTGCGCAAAGCAAGGCGTTTCCGCAAAACGACGTCATCCGCGTGGATCAGACGTGGCAATCGGTGGACCCGAACACCATTGACAACGCACCCGATCCGCGCAGCATCGAAGTGGTGATGACGTACAATCTCATCCAGGCGCCGAGCGACGGCTACATGCCGCGCATCTACGATTGGCGGGTCGGGTATTTCTCGCAGCCGCTCATGAACTTCGCGACCGACGACATCACGCATCGCGATGTGCATTACATCGCGCGGTGGAATTTCGGCCCGCGTACGTCGTCGGCTCCGGTGAAAGCCGCGCACCCGATCGTGTACTACTTGAGCAAGGACATTCCGACGCAGTATCGCGGGGCGGTTCGCGGCGCACTGCTGGCATGGAACGACGCCTTCAAGAAAGTCGGCATTCTGGACGCGGTGCAGGTACTGGACCAGCCGAACGACCCGAATTGGGATGGTGACGATATTCGCTACAACGTCGTGCGCTGGGTGAGTACGAGTTCGCCCGCATACGGCGCCGAGGCGCTCATCATTACCGATCCGCGCACCGGCGAGGAACTCAACGTCGGCGTGAACATCGACGCCATCGAAGGCCTCGGCGGGCGCAGTTACAAGTACATTATCGCTCCGGCACGCGGTTTGCCCGACAGTTTGGCGGCAGAGCACGCGTATTTGCAAACGGCAATACGTTCGGTCACGCTGCATGAATCCGGGCATGACATGGGCCTGCAACATAACTTCATCGCATCCGAAGCGTACACGGCGAAGAACCTGCAGAGTAAAGCCTTCACGAGCCGTTACGGCGTCGCAAATTCGGTAATGGAATACGCGCCGATCAACATCTGGCCGAAGAAAACGCCGCAGGGCGATTACAATCAACTCGTGCTCGGACCGTATGACTACTACGCCATTCGGTACGGATACGGGTATATCGGCAGCGCGCGTACGCCGCAGGGCGAGCTGCCGGTGCTTCGGCAATGGGCCTCGCAGTGGAGTGCGCCGTATTATCGTTTTGCCAGCGACGAAGACACCGACTTTGCCAGCGGGCACGCAATCGATCCGCGCGTGGTCATGGACGATCTCAGCAACACGCCGCTGCGGTGGTGCGATGGCCAAATGCAACTCATGCACAACATCATGAACGCGGTCGCGAACCGCTTCCCGGCACGCGGCCAGTCGTACGACGAAGCACGCCGCGCGTTTCTCTCGCCGCTCAACGGCTACTTGCGCTGCGCGGGGATGCCCGCGCACAGCATCGGCGGTGAGTACCTTTCGCGTTCGGCAAAGGGTGATCCGCATTCTACCGCGCCGCTAACACCCGTTTCGCGCAGTACGGAACTAGCAGCATGGAAGTCCCTCGACGACGGCTTGTTCGCGGACGCGCCGTGGCACTTCAAATCAAACGTGCTCGACCTGCTGGTGTACACCGAATACAGCTCGCTCGGACCGGATGCGTCGTGGGCCTATAATCCGTCGATGCGCCATGACGTGCCGATCGTCAGTGTCGTGGGCAACGCGCAAAATGCCGCGCTCAACGAGCTGTTCTCGCCCGTGCGCCTGCAGCGCATCGACGATCTCTCCACCAAATACACCGCCGGATCGACGATGAAGCTGAGCGACCTCTTCGACTGGGCGCAAAGCGGCATCTTCGGCGACATTGCAAGCGGTGCAGTTACCAAGGACGGCGTCATCCGGCGGAATTTGCAAGTGGCTTACGCAAAACGCTTGAGCGACCTGTGGACCTCCCCGCCGTCGGGTACTCCCGCGGATGCTCAAGCACTCGCGCGTTTGGAGTTACAGAACTTGCAGCACGACGTTCATCTTGGTTTGCGTTCATCGCATCTGGATGAACTCACGCGCGCACATTTGCAAGCGCTCGAAGCGATCGCGAGCGACGCCCTGCAGGCGCACGCAGTGATCGCGCCGCCTGGGGGATCGGAATGACATGCGAGCATCGCTTGCCGGCGTATGCTGGGCTCTTTGTCTAATTCTCGCGTTTGCGGGACGTGCACAAGCACGTCCCGCCCACTGCGAAATTGAACTCGTCAACGACAGCCACGCAGTGGCTGCGGTGTTCGTGCGGTTCGACAACGGCGAGACGACGCACTTTACGATGCATCCGCGCGATACTGCCCACTACGTATCGTTATTTTTCGGCGGACACTGTCATTCGGGCGCACACGTGCGTATCGAGTTGCACCTCGCCGCGCATCGCGAACTTGTGTACGACGCCTTTACGCACGCCAACGCCACCATCAGAATTGCACCGCACTAGGCGGACGTAAGCCTAGGCGGCGATGTGGATGGTCGCCGTACTATGCGTGGGGCTGGGGAATCTCTCGGCCTTCGGCACGCAGATCGCCAATCCGATCTGCGATCGCCTTTTGAAGTTTCTCGAGCACGTCTTGTTCCGTGTCGCCGAACGCGAAAATGCCTTCGATGTCAAGGGCGTATCCGCCCACGCTGCGCGCACCCTTCTCAATGACGACGGTGTAGTCCATCGATGCGTCCCTCACTTTGACCCGATTTCCTTTTGAAGGCGATGCCAAGCGCCTTGGTAAGTTCCGTACCAAAGTTTCCCGCTATGGTGAGTTTCTTACCGTTTTGAGGGTGCTCGAAATGATGATGCCTACTGTGTTCTTGTAGAGGTATCCGCACTGCTTGAGCAGTGCGAACACCTCGCGTACCCGGGGCGGCAACTATGCTATGACGCGTTCGGCCGCGGCCGCGTCCGTCGCGACAAAAAATCGATTGTGTGTCTCGGTTACATGCGGTGCCCACGGATCGATTTGCTGGGCGTTTACCGGAAAGTGCACAGTCGGTCCGACAGAATCGCGATAGTCCGAACCGTGGAACGGTTCGAAGCTGCGGCTTTCCTTATGCGCAACCACGATGGAACCGATGTCGTTTGCCGCAGTTCTTGCAGCAGCGCGCAAACCGGTGTCAAGCCGCACGTCATCGGCAATGGTGTTGTACAGTGCAATGGCCGGCCGGTCCGCATGCCACGGCATATCGGGCGTCGCTTCGGGAAAGCGCACCATGCCTTCCACGGAACGCGCGTCTTCGCGAATTGCAGCAATGTCCGCGTGGTTTTCTTTGCGCGAGACGATTGCATCGTTAAGGGCTTTGACGGAACGCTCGACGTTTTGCATCTTCGCCGGATCGAGGTCGAGCACGTCGAACGCGGCGGCCGGTCCCCACGTTTGCCCTTCCGCGCCGTACTTCTCACGCATCACATCACTGACGACGGCATGCGCCATATCCTCCGGTTGTTTGTGTTTCGCGATTGCGTCGGCAACGTTGCTCGGCACGCCGGGCGAAACCATCGTTTCCGGTGACGCCGCCAAATACTTGACGCCGGCGTGTGAGAGTTCGTCGGCAAATCCAAGCGAAGCCATGAGGCACTGATTCGCAACGACGCCATCGACGTTGCGATCCGCGTCTTCAGGATGTTCCTGCGCATGCAATTTGACGCCGTCTGCAATGGCCTGCGCGATCTGCGGCATCGCCATGATGGCGTGAGCGCTGTCGGCTTCCAAACCGCCGCCGTCGCCCGCGCCGTGATCGGTCAGTTCGATCCACGTTTGCTTCGCGCCCGACTTCTCGGCATTGTCGAGGACGTGCGCTACGAACGACGCGAGATTGCGCTCCGATGCCATGTCGTGCGGCGCCTCGATGGACGCTTCGCCCACGCCTCCATCGGCGATGGTGAATGAGTCGGTGCGCAGGCGCCCCGTGCCCGCGGAGGTGGTGTCTTGCACTGTGTACTCGATGCGGCGATCTTTCGTACTGGTTTGCAGCGCCTGACGCAGCGTTAAGCCTTGCGATTCGTCCAGGTTGTTGTCGCCGTCGCGATAGATGCCGAACTCCAGCGTTCGCTGGGCCGGGCTAGTAATGCTTGCCATACCGCTCTATCGCGACGAGTTGCCGGCGCGCAAAGGGCAGCCTGGCGTGACTTACACTCCGGAGGCTTTTCGTTTTCCACACCAAAGTAAGCAATCGCCATGTTGCAGCGCACTGCGGCAGCATTGATCGCGATTGCCGCCCTCGCACTGGCGTGTTACGACGCATTCGCACCGCCCGCGTCCGGCGTCTTCGGCATGTCGCTGACGTACGCGGACGCTGCAGTGCGTGCCTTACACGTCGTGCCGGGCGGTCCCGCTTTCCGCGCCGGAATTCGCGACGGAGCCGTCATTGCGTTTTCTGCGGCTCCCTTTGCGACGCGCTATGCGCTCACGCAGCACGGGCTTGCAGGAGTCCCGTACGTATTTGCGGCTGAGGCCGGCGCAAGGATGCGGACCGTCGAGGTTACGCCGGTCCCCGATCCGTTGGACAGCCGGACGGGGCGGTATATCGATCTCGGGCTGGCAGCCGTGTACGTTGCCTTTGCTTTTCTGCTGATGTTCAAAGCGCCGAAAGGCGCACTCACGGATTCGGCGGTCTGGCTGACCGTACTCATGGCGTTCGCCAATGCGACCGCGGATTATCAATTCGTCGCCGTGTCCGAACTCCGGGGATTCTTCGTCGGGCAGGTCGTTCAATTCGTGTGCAATTGGAGCTTCGCGGCGCTGGCAATCAGAGCGATCTTCGCGCTCGATGCAGGGCCCCAAAAGCTGCGCGAACGCATCGCGCGCTGGGCTCCTGCGCTCGCCCTTCTCAACCTCGCCGGCCCGGAGCTTCCGTACGTGCTCGCCGTGGCGCCCGCACCATACTTGCTCGCGCGGGCAGTCGTCGACGCGAGTTCGGCCGTCGCCGTCGCGTACGGGTTCGTCGCCGGGTTGGGCGCCATCGCGCTCGTACAGGCGGCGCGGCCGGAAGTGCGCGTCCGTTCGCGCTGGTTTGCTTCCTCGCTCGTGCTCTGCTGGTTCTTCGGCTTTTCAATCTGGTGCTTGAACGACGTGTTCATCGGTAATACGCTCGCGAGCATCCTACTGTATTACCTGGTAAGTTTCGCGTTGGTGGGGCCGATTTATGCGACGCTTCGCCATCGTCTCATCGACCTCGACGTCGTCGTCTCGCGGTCGGCAATATTCGCGGCCGTCTCGGCCGTCATGGTCGCGAGCTTTGTTGCCGCGGAATGGGCTGCCGGAAGGATCGCCGATGCACTCACGGGCCAGGGGCGCTGGCACGGTTTAACGGCACAGGCGTTGAGTTTTGCCGCGGCCATCGCCATTGGCATATCCTTCCGGCGCGTACATGCTCAGACCGAACAACGCGTAAACGCCTTGGTCTTTCGGGAACGTGAACGCCGGCTGCGATTACTCGAAAGTTTTGCGCACGAGGCGGACCTCATCGACTCACGCGACGTGCTGCTGAAAGTCACGTTCGAAGCGCTCTCGCAGTCGCTGGAAACCTCCGGGATCGCGCTGTACATCCGCGACGGAACGACGTTCGCGTGCGCCCGCACCTCGAGCGCGGCGGCACCCGAGCGCCTCGACAAGTCCGACCGGCTCATCTTACGCATACTCTACCGCCCTGAAACCTTTACCGCCGAAACGCCGACGCTGCGGGATTGGCTCATCGTACCGCTCATGGCGCGCGCCGAGGTGACCGGATTCATAGCCTGTGGCCAAAAACCCGACCGTACGCATTACCTGGCGCAGGAGCGGCAGGCGCTGGAGCTGCTCGCGCATCACGCCGGCACGTCGTACGCCATGCTGCCCGCGCAGGCGCTCGTGTAGATCCGCGATAGATGCCGAACTCCAGCGTGCGCTGGGCATTGTTGATACTTGCCATACTGCTCTATCGCGACGGATTGCCGGCGCTCGACCAGGACTTTAGCCGGCCTCTTTGAACGCCCGTCTGGTGAGCATTGTGCGAATGGCGGCCTGCGCGGTCATAATCGCGCTGACGTTGACGTCGTGCGGGCACCATGTCGCCCCGGAGCCGGCCGCCGTGACGTTGCCGCAGCTCTCGTTGCAAGCGCCCGTGCAGAATCTCGTTTCCTTCGACGATGCGGGCGCGCTCGCGCTGTACGGCGCGAATCCGGTGGTCCCGCTTTTCGCGATACCCAATATCGATACGAACCTGGGATCGCTCGATCTTACGTTTTGGGGAACGAAAGATTCTTCCGGTCAGATAACGCAACTCACGGAGGCCGGTGTGTCTGGCCTGGCAAGCACCGTGCACATCTTTTTCGATACGTCCGAGCGACCCGTCTATTTCCGCGATGACGGCAGCGGATATGCATTCATACTGTCGTACGACTCACCAACGCACCAAACGGTAACGGTCTGCGATCCGTCGGGCGCGGCGCTTGCCAATGCGCAGATTCTTATCTCCGGAAGTACCGCTCAAGCCGGTACCGTCTCCGACGGCGGTTCCTGCATTTTGGGATTGACCGTGGCCGCGCGCACGCGGCATAACGTCGGCGCGCAGAGCTCCGGCGCATCAACGAATCTGGGCGACATCTCAGCGCTTGCAAAGTTGATTACGGCGGGTTCCTCCATCGCGGGCTTGGCTTTCGGGCTTGGCGCGATTCTCAAATTCAAGCAGCATAAAGACAATCCGACGCAAACTCCTTTCAGTACGCCAATTGCGCTGGTGTTCATTGCGGCGGCCTTGATCTTCTTACCGGCTGTTTTTCAGGTTTCAAGCGCGACTCTTTTCGGATCGTATGCGGCAACCGCGCCGTTGGACGGGCTTGCGAGTTTTCTGTCGGAGACATCCATTACGGGGTGCTCCACGTCATCAGCAAGCTGCCCGTTCCCAAGCCCCGAACCCACGCCATAGCGGGCGAAGCGCGCGCTTTCTGCTAGGGCGCGTTCAGGCGGCGGCGAATCGAGCACGGCTGTGCCGGAATACGTTTACTCCATGTACCGGGTCGGAAAAACCGTCCCGCCCAAACGCCAGATCCTCAAAGACATTTCGCTGAGTTTTTTCCCAGGCGCCAAGATCGGTGTGCTGGGTTTGAACGGCGCCGGAAAATCGACGCTGCTGCGCATCATGGCCGGCATCGACACCGAGTTCGACGGCACCGCCGAAGCGATGCCCGGTATTTCCATCGGTTATCTGCCGCAAGAGCCGGTGCTGGATCCCGAAAAAACCGTGCGCGAAACGGTCGAGGAGGGGTTGGGCGAGATTCTCGTCGCGCGTAAGCGCTTGGAAGAAGTGTACGCGGCATACGGCGATCCGGACGCAGACTTCGATAAACTGGCGGACGAGCAAGCGAAGCTCGAAGCCGTGCTCGCATCGCACGATGCCGACAACATGGATTTGCAACTCGAAGTCGCCGCCGACGCGCTGCGTTTGCCGCCGTGGGACGCGAAGATTGGGCCGCTCTCCGGCGGTGAGAAACGCCGCGTTGCGCTGTGCCGCCTGCTGCTTTCAAAACCCGACATGCTGCTGCTCGACGAGCCGACCAACCATCTCGATGCGGAGAGCGTCGAGTGGCTGGAACAATTTCTGCAGCGCTTTCCCGGCACCGTCGTTGCCGTTACGCACGATCGCTATTTCCTCGACAACGCCGCCGAGTGGATTCTCGAACTCGATCGCGGCCACGGCATTCCGTGGAAAGGGAATTACAGCTCGTGGCTAGAGCAGAAAGAAGCGCGGCTTGCCGCTGAGGAAGCGGCCGAATCCGCGCGTCAAAAAGCGCTTAAACGCGAACTCGAGTGGGTGCGCACAAATCCGAAGGGGCGCCACGCCAAGAACAAGAGCCGCATCGCGCGCTTCGAAGAGTTGAGCAGTTACGAGTATCAGAAGCGCAACGAAACACGCGAAATCTTCATTCCGGTCGCCGAGCGCTTGGGCGATCGCGTCATCGAATTCGAGAACGTGCGCAAAGCCTACGGCGACAAACTGTTGATGGAAAGCGTGAATTTCCGTATTCCGCCCGGCGCCATCGTCGGCATCATCGGGCCGAACGGCGCCGGTAAATCGACGCTCTTTCGCATGATCGCCGGCAAGGAGCAAGCGGACTCGGGGAACATTGCCATCGGTCCCAGCGTCAAACTCGCGCTGGTGGATCAAAGCCGCGAATCACTGCAGGACGAGAAGACGGTATTCGAAGACGTGAGCGGCGGTCTGGATCTGCTGACGGTCGGCAAATTCGAAATGCCCTCGCGCGCATACTTGGGACGCTTCAATTTCAAAGGCGGCGATCAGCAAAAGAAAGTCGGCCAACTCTCGGGCGGCGAGCGCGGGCGGCTGCACCTGGCGAAAACGTTGGTTACGGGTGCGAACGTGCTGCTGCTCGACGAACCTTCAAACGACTTGGACGTGGAAACGCTGCGCGCGCTGGAAGATGCACTCAGCGAATTCGCCGGAACCGTGCTGGTAATCAGTCACGATCGCTGGTTCTTGGATCGCATCGCTACCCACATTATCGCGTTCGAAGGCGATTCCAGCGTCGTTTTCTTCGAGGGCAATTACCACGAGTACGAAGCCGAGAAGGTCAAGCGTCTGGGCGAGGAAGCGGCACGGCCGCACCGTCTTCGCTACAAACCGCTCATACGCGCCTAGCGGCTGCAGACGCGCTTGGAACGCTTGTCATCTTTCGCGCGGTACATGCGCGCGTCGGCAACGCGCAACAGCGTTTCGGGCACATTGCCGTCGGCAGGGCACATGCTGATGCCCACGGTGATGCCGATTCTGTAACTCTCGTTGTCCGCTTGAAACGGATCGGAGAACGCGCGCTCGATCTTCTCCGCCATATGACGCGGTTCGCTTTCGTCGTGCACGGCGGCGACCAGCACGCCGAATTCGTCGCCGCCTAGACGCGCGACCACGTCTTGCGCGCGGACGGTATTGCCCAGTCGCGATGCCGCCATGCGCAGTACGGTGTCGCCCACCAAATGCCCGTGCGTGTCGTTAATACCTTTGAATCCGTCGAGATCGCAGAACAGGATCGCGATTTGCTCTCCTGTGGAAGCCTTTTTTGCCGCGTCGGCGAGTTTGCGTACGAAATATCCGCGATTGACCATCCCGGTGAGCGTGTCGCGCTCCGCCGCCCGGCGCGCCTGCACCAAACTTCCGCGCAGCAGCTGGTTGGAAAGATACGCTTCGCGCAATCTGCGCGCGACGACCACAATAGTGCACAAGGCGAGCGAAAGCGTGAACAATTCGAGCACCGGTGGTACGTGAAAGTTGCCGTGAGGGATGACGTTCACGTGCAGCAGCGCGATAACGAAGCCCGCGGCAAACGCCGTTGTCAGTGCGACTGCGGGGCGCGAGTAATACGAGATGAAGAGCATCGGAATGACGGCAATCGTGCCGACGTAGAAGTCGACCGTCAGCCAGGCCAGGAAGGCGATTAAGGCAAGCGCCAAATAGGCGGCAGTTAGAATGGCCACCCGGCGCCGGTCAATGTCATTCACTCACGCTATTGTTGCCAGCTCGCTGCTGCGATAATCGCTTCTGTGACTAAAGCTCTATTTCGGGCAGTCGTGCAAGGTGGTGTAACCGTCCGGCGTGGTGTGCTTGATGACATACTGCACCAGTGGCGGTTCGCTTCCGGCCTGATTGGACGGCGGGAATTGAAAGGTCGCCGGGATGTCTTCGTGGCCTTTGATGAACGGGTCGGCCGCTTCGCTTGGGTAGTAGAACGGGTAATCGAGGTCCAAGCTTTGCTCGGAGCCGTCGGGAAAATGCACGATGAGCGCCACGTACTCCCAGATGCGGCCCGTGCGCGTGTCGGTCGTTGGATTGCCGCTCGGCGCGAAATCGACTTCGCCGCACGGTTCGTGCGCCGCGGCCGCGCCGCCCGTGCCGGCACCCTCACCGGATTCGCCCGTCCCGGTGCCGCCGGTGCCGATGCTGCCCGTTATCGCCTGTGCTGTCTTACTCGTGCCCGCACCGTGGCCGCCCATCGGCACGTGTTCCACCGGTTTGCTGTGGTGCTTCGTTCGAACGACCGGACGCGCCGACGATACGCGTTTTACCGCCTGCTTTTCAGCCGGTGCCGCAGGACTGACTTTATGCGGCTGCACTTGCGTGTGCGCGATCACCTTCGTATGCACGATGGGTTTGGGCGTGGGTTTGGGTTTCGGCGTCGCGCGATGTTCGATGCGCGTGAGTTTTGCGATCGTCACTTTTTCGATTGGCGGCGTTTGCAGCGTATACGTGTGCTGCGGAATCGACATGATGACGATTTCGATGATCGCAAAGGCAAACGCAAATGCCAGCAGCAAGCGGCGTCGATTTGCCTGCGCCGATTCGCCCGAAAGGTCGCGGAAGAACGACGAGAGCCACCCGCGCGGCGCGGGTGACCCTCCGGTTTCCAGATGTTTCGCCGTAGTGTTCACGCGCACATTAAGGGTGTTGCGGAGTCACTCCGTACGTTTGTTTGTACCACTGAGCGAACTGTTCTTGCGTGGGATAGTATCCGTATTTCTTGTAGTACCAATCGCGATAAGCGGATTGTCTGCGTTGCACCTGTTGCTGCTGAGCGCGTTTTTCGCGGACCTTGTGGTTGTAATTCGTAATGAGCACGCCGGCCGCGGCGCCGAACAGTATGATGTTGCGGGTGCTGGCGGCGCCGTTCGCAAGCGCGGGTGCCGTCGCACCGAGACCGATCGCCACCGCGAGGGCAGCGGCCAGGACTCTCTGCTTCATAGACCGTCCTTTCATCCGCTCCAAATCCTTCCCACGGTTAACGAAAAGGCTGCCTGACATGTTTCAAGGAATCCCTGTGCCCCGTGGACGTTCAGAGCTATATACGAGCAATCCCGGATTTTCCGATTCCCGGGATCCTTTTCCGTGACATTACCCCACTCTTAAAGGACAAGCAAGGATTTAAGGGCGCGATCGACCTTTTCGTCGATGCGTACAAGAATCGCGGGATCGATTACGTGGTGGGCATCGAAGCGCGCGGCTACATGCTGGGCGCGCCGCTTGCCTACTCGATTGGCGCGGGCTTCGTACCGGTTCGCAAACCCGGCAAACTTCCGTATAGCAAGCTTAGTGAATCGTACGCGCTCGAATATGGCACGAACTCGCTCGAGATTCACGAGGATGCGCTCGGGAACGGCGATCGCGTGCTCGTCGTGGACGATCTGCTCGCGACCGGCGGTACCGCGGCTGCGACGCGCCGCCTTCTGGAGCGGCTCGGCGCGAAGATCGAAGGCTTCGCGTTTCTTATCGAACTCGAAGCGCTCAAAGGCCGTGACGCTTTGAACGGCGTGGACGTTACCACGTTTATTACGTACTGATTTCTGGAGTTTCTCTGCCATGGGTCCAACCCGCGCCGCCCTCGTTTTCGCCATAGCCCTCTGCGTCGGCGCAGCGGGCAGCGTTGCCGCGCAGGCTCAACAGCCCCCGCCCTCGCCGGCTCCGTCGGCAGAAGTCGCCTCACCGCCGCCGCTCCCCTCGCCCAAACCGGGCCCGGACGATCCGGCGCGCCACAAGTTGGCGGTTCAGCAGTTCCTTGCGTGGCAATCCGGCGTTGTGGACCGCACCTTGTACGGCGATGAGGTCAACACGGAACTGAGCGATGAGGTGCTCGACCAAGCCACGAAAACGCTGGCAAACATGGGCGCGCTGCAGAGTGCCGTTTTCGTTGGCACCGCGCGCGCCAAAGGCTTGAGCATCTACGTTTATAAGATGACGTGCGAGCACGGCTCGGTGAACATGGATTTCGCGCTGCAGCCCGACGGAAAAATCGCCCTGATATTTTTCGAATAGACGCACCGGGTCCGCTTGTGGCATGATGGGTTGAAATACTCATGACGATAGCGGAGTTGGTAGCGAAGGTTCGTACCTACGACCCGTCCCTCGACGGGTCGTGGCTTATGCGCGTATACGACATGGCCAACCGCGCCCACGAGGGCCAGCGCCGCGCGTCCGGCGAGTCCTACATCGAGCACCCGCTCGCCGTCGCAGGCATTCTGGCCGACCTGGAGATGGATCGACAGACGGTTGCCGCCGCACTTTTGCACGACGTCGTCGAAGACACGAGCATCACCACCGAACAAGTCGCGGCCGAATTCGGAGACGAGATCGCCAACCTCGTCGACGGCGTGACGAAACTCACGCGCATTCCGTATCAGTCGAAGGAAGAAGCGCAGGTCGAAAACTTGCGCAAGATGTTCATGGCGATGGCCAAGGACATCCGCGTCATCATCATCAAACTCGCCGACCGTCTGCACAACATGCGCACGCTGGGAAGTTTGGCGGCGCCCAAGCAGCAAGCCATTGCGCGAGAGACGCTCGACATCTATACACCCATCGCGCATCGCCTCGGTATCTGGAAGATCAAGTGGGAGATGGAAGATCTCTGTCTTCGCTACATCGATCCCGAAGGGTACCGCGAGATTGTCGAGCGCGTGGCCAAAACGCGCAAAGAACGCGAGAGCGGGGTCGAAACCGTCATCAGCCGTTTGAACGAAGAGTTCAAACAACTGGGCATTCACGCCGAAATTCACGGCCGCCCCAAACACTTCTATTCGATCTACACGAAGATGAAGAAGGGCCGCGACTTCTCGACGATCTACGATTTGACCGCCATTCGCATCATCGTCGATTCGGTCAAAGATTGCTACGCGGCGCTCGGCACGGTGCACGCGTTATGGACTCCTCTGCCGGGGCGTTTCAAAGACTACATCGCGATGCCCAAGCCGAATATGTACCAGTCGCTGCACACGACGGTCGTGGGTCCGGAAGGCGAACCGCTCGAAATTCAAATTCGCACGTGGGAGATGCACCGCACCAGCGAGTACGGCATCGCGGCGCACTGGCGTTACAAAGAGGGCGGCAAGGCCGACCAGTTCGAGAACAAACTTTCCTGGCTGCGCGCGTTGCTCGAATGGCAAAAGGACATGCGCGACTCGCGCGTGTTCATGGAAAATCTTAAACTCGATCTGTTCGATTCGCAAGTATTCATCTTTTCGCCGCGCGGCGACGTGTTCAGCATGCCTGCCGGCGGAACGCCGCTCGACTTTGCATACGCCGTACATACGGACGTCGGCAATCACTGTGTGGGCGCGCGCGTCAACGGGCGCATCGTGCCGCTCGATCACGCGCTGGCGAACGGCGACATCTGCGAAATTCTGGTCAACAAGTCCAGCGGGCGGCCGTCGCTCGACTGGCTTTCCATCGCCAAGACGAGCAGCGCGAAGCACAAGATCAAACAGTGGTTCCGCAAAGAACGGCGCGAAGAGAACGTGCTCGCAGGCCAGGAAGCGATCGAAAAGGAGCTTGCGCGCCAGCATATTTCGCTCTCCACGCTCAGCGGCGAGATTATCGAGCGCATTGCCAAGCGCCTGAACTACGCGACGCCGACCGACCTGTTCGCGGCTGTCGGTTTCGGTGACGCGTCCGCGACCTCGGTCGCGAATCGCATCAAAGACGAACTCAAGAGCGACAACGTCGTTGCATTTCAAGCGATTACGCGTCCACCGTCGGTTTCACGCCGCGTCGCGCGTAAGACCAGCGGCATTCGCATCGCGGGCGTCGACGACGTGCTGGTGCGCTTGTCGAAGTGCTGCAGCCCCGTGCCGGGCGATCCGATCATCGGCTACGTCACGATCGGTAAGGGCGTTTCAGTGCACCGCGCGGATTGCCCCAATGTTGCGTACATGACCGCAACGCCCGAGCGCATGCTGGAAGCGACGTGGATTGGCAAAACCGAAATTCTTCACGCCGTCGATATCGAGGTCGAAGCGCTCGATCGTCCGCAACTGCTGCAAGACGTGATGGCCGTGTTCGCGGAACTCAAGACGCAGGTCAGTTCCGTAACTGCGCGAGTCAAACGCGATCGCCACGCGCTGGTGAGCCTCACCGTGCAGATCCGCGACCTCGAACACCTGCATCAGATTTTGCGAAAACTCGAAACGCTCAAAGACGTGCGGCGCGTGTATCGCGTCACCAAGCGCGAGGCCAAGTCGTCATAGCGGCCACGCCCACCGGTGTCACGCTGAGGTATCGAAGCGCGGCCACGCCCAGTGTCACGCTGAGGTATCGAAGCGCGGCCGAGGTATCGAGGCCTCGACAAGCTCGGCCATCCTTCGATACCTCAGGATGACACCGTGGATCATTACCTGATGCTGCTCGCGGCCGCTTTCGCCGGCGGAGCGATCAACAGCGTCGCGGGCGGCGGCAGTTTTCTCACGTTTCCCGCGCTGCTGCTTGCCGGCATTCCCGCAATCCCCGCCAACGCGACCAATAATACCGCGATGTGGCTGGGCGTCATCGCCAGCGCGCGCGGCTATCGCGAAGAAATACGCACCTATCGTACGGTGATCGTTCCAGCAATGGCCGTCAGCCTTGTTGGATCGATCGGCGGCGCGATCTTGCTGCTGCATACCCCGCCAAAGATCTTCGAGCACATGATTCCGTGGCTGCTGCTCTTCGCCACCGTCGTATTCGCGAGCAGCCCGCTCATTACGCGATCGCACAAGCCGAAAGACGTGCATTCGCCGTGGCAACTCGCGGCACAGTTTTGCGTCTCGATCTATGGCGGTTATTTCGGCGCGGGCATGGGGATCATGATGCTCGCCATTCTGACGTTCTCCGCGCTGCCGAACATGAACGCGATGAACGGCGTGAAGAACCTGCTGTCGATTGTGATCAACGGTATCGCCGTCGTGCCGTTCGTCATCGCGGGCGTCATCGATTGGCCCGTTGCACTTGTCATGGCGGTTTTCTCGATGGCCGGCGGCTACTTCGGCGCGCGCTTCTTCCGGCGCGTTCCTTCAAACGTCACGCGTTGGCTGGTGCTGGCAATCGGGGCCGGTATGAGCGCGTATTTTTTCGCGCGTTAACGCGGTTCGGGAACCGGGGCGACTGCCGGCGCTTCGATGACGTGCGGACGGCCGTTGCCGCCTTTGCGCGCGCGGCGGCTCTGAACCCACGGCTCGATTTTATTCGCGGTCCACAGATACAGCGTCGGAATGACGATGAGTGAGAGCATCGTCGAGCACAAGAGGCCGCCGATAACCACCGTGCCGAGCGGCGCTTGCGTTTCACTGCCTGCTTCGATGCCGGCCGCAATCGGGAACATACCGCCCACTGTCGCGAGCGTCGTCATGAGAATCGGACGCAACCGCAGCGGTGCGGCGTGCATCACGGCTTCGCGTGCGGAAAGACCGCGGTGGCGCAACTGATTCGTGAATTCGACGACCAGAATGGCGTTCTTCACCACGATGCCGACGAGCATCAGCAAGCCGATGAACGCCGTAAGCCCGAACGAGCGCTGCGTCATCACGAGTGCGATGACGACGCCCGCGAGCGCGAGCGGTACGGACACCATGATGACGAGCGGATGCAGCAGCGACTCGAACTGCGAGGCGAGCAGCATGTACACCAGCAGCACCGCGAGCAGTACGATAAGTCCGAGGCTGCCGAACGTCTGGTTCTGCTGCGTAACGGATTGCCCAAATTCCCAGTGGTAGCCTGACGGCAGCGCCGTGGTGTTCATGATCTGCGTTGCGGCCTGCACCGCCGCGCCGAGCGAGGTATTCGTGATGTCGGCGTTGATGTCGATCTCACGCTGCTTGTCCTGGCGCGTGATTTGTGAAGGACCGACGCCGGTGCTGATGTTTGCCACTTCACCAAGCGGCAGCGTCGGCAGTGTGAAACTCTGGCCAGGCGTCGCGGTCGTGTTGCTGGTCAGCGCACCCGAATTCGTGGCGCCGCTGCCGACGCTGCCGCTCACCGGGATTTGCAGACTTTCGATCGTCGAAAGTGAGCGGCGCTGGTCAGGCGGCAGCTGCACGATAATCGGATACTCCGTGCCGTTGATCTGCAGGAACGAAGCAGTACTGCCGCTGGTTGCGGTGTCAATCGTCTGTGCGATGGACTGCGTCGAGAGCCCGAGTTGCGCAGCCAGCGAGCGGTTCACGGAAATATTCAATAGCGGCTGCGACGGCGTGATTCCGGTATCCGGGCGGGTTACGCCCGGCACCTGGGCCAGACGCGGTATCACTTTGTTCTGCGCGATGTTGTACAGCGCGTTCATGTCCGGACCGTAGATTTGAATGTCCAGCGAGTTTTGACCGCGCGAAATGATCTGCTGCACGATGTCGATCGGATGGCCGAACGCCATGAGGCCCGGAATGGGCGGTCCGAACACCTTCGCCATTTGCGCGAAGCGCGGATTGCGAGGCGGTGTGTGCGCAGGGCCGCCGCGATTTCCGCGGCTCCCGCGTCCGCCGAAAAAGCCGTTGAGCGCGCCTTGCCATTGATTGACGAATTGCGCGGCGTTCACGTCCGGTTTTAGCGTGATCGCCAGGCTTGCGATATTCGAAACGGACGTGCTGACCAAATAGCCTTGGCTGCCGACTTGGGAGCCGACGTCGACGACGCGCGGATCGCGGCGCAACCGCTTCTCCACGTCCTGCGCGACGGAATTCATCACGTTGAGCGCGGTGCCGTTGGGCATGCGCAAATTAAAACGTACGTATTGCGAGTTCGACTTCGGAAACATCTCCGTGCTCACCGCGCCAAGACGTAGCGCGAGCAGCGTGGCGATGAAGATGAAGCCCGCGGCGGCAAACACTTTTCCGGGGTTGTCGAGCGACCAAGACAACCGCCGTTTATACCACGACGCGAACCCCTCGTACGTCGCATCGAATTTGGCGACGAACCGCGCGTACGCGCCCTTGTGATGGCCGTTCGTATGCGGCGTTTCATCGCGCAGCAGCAGCGTGGAGAGCATCGGTACAGTCGTCACGGCGACCATCAGCGAGATGCCGACGGCGACCATCACCATCAGCGCGAACGGCTGGAAGATGAGGCCCTGCAATCCCGGAATGAGCAGCAGTGGTACGAACACCGTGATGACCGTAATCGACGATGCGAGGACGGCGGTGAAAATTTCGGTGACCGCGCTTTCGGCCGCTTCCTTCACATGCTGGCCGCGCGCCATATGCCGGTAAATGTTTTCGATGACGACAATCGCGTCGTCGACAATGAGGCCGACGGCCAGCGCCAGTCCTCCGAGCGTCATCGTGTTCATCGAATAGCCGAACATGTACGCTGCGAAGAGCGTGCCCATGACGGAAATCGGCAGCGAAATAGCGACGATGAGCGTGGATCGCCACGAGTGCAGGAATAGCAGAATGACGAGTACGGCCAGCATCGCGCCGTAAAACGCGGTGTGTTCGAGCGCCGTGACGGCCTGCGTGATGAATCCGCGCTGGTCGAACACGACCGCCATTTTCATGCCTGGATAACGCTGCTGGATCTGTTTGATTTTCGCGTAGACACCCGAGGCCGTTTCGACGACGTTCGCGTTCGGCTGCGCGACAATCGTCACGCCGAGCGACGGGGTGCCATTCAGCCGTTGAAAGCTGCGCTGTTCTTCGATGGAGTCGCTGACGTTCGCAACGTCGCGCAGATAGACCGGCGCGCCGTTTTTGGTGGTGACGATGACGTCGCCCACCTCTTGTGCGTTCTTGAAGAGCTCGTTCGCCTGAATCTGGAACTCTTTGTTGGAGATCTGCATGATGCCGGCCGGCAGATTCAGGTTCTCTTGCGAGACGCGCGAGACGATCTGGCTGAGCGTCAAACCATAGCCGGCGAGTTTGTCGATGTCGGGCTGAATCATGATCGCGCGCACTTGGTCGTTGCTCACGCCGACCGAAGCGACGCCGGAGACGCTGGAGAATTCGTCCGAGAGCGTATTCGTCCAGAGATCGCCCAGGTCGCGCAGCGTCATGTTGGCGTCCGTGACGTACAGACGCACGACCGGCAACTGGTTCGGATCGAATTTGTTGATCGTCGGCTGCGAAAGGTTCGGGTCGTTCGGCAGGCTGCTCCAAATGCGCGCGACTTGCTGCTGCACGTCGACCGCCGCCGTGTTGATGTCCGTTCCGTAATAAAACTGCGCGGATACGCTGCTCGTGCCTTCGGACGACGTCGAGTTGATCTGCTCGATACCGGGAACGCGGCTGACTGCGTTTTCCAGCGGTCGCGTGATGAGCGTTTCCATTTGTTCGGGCGCCACGTTTTTGTAACTGACGCTTACGAACACGACCGGCGGACTGAAGTTCGGAAGCAGTGAAACGGGCAAGCGCGGGAATGCAAAGAGCCCGAGCACGATACTCGCAGTTGCGATCATCGCCACGGTCACCCGGCGGCTTACGGCAAATCGAGCAATCGGCATTGAGGGAGTAGAGTCTCTTTCCCGGTGAAGGCTCCTCAAACCATGCCAGTTGCGCATTAAAAGGAACTGAGCAAGCCGTGTCACCGCGCTGTCACGCTGAGGGCATCGAAGCGCCGCCGAGCGGTGTCACGCTGAGGTATCCCTTCGATACCTCAGGACAGGCTACGCGCGGCCGAGGTATCGAGGCCAATTGTCCTTGCCGCTGCCCTGGCCCCATGATATACTCTGCCG
>DASSEZ010000018.1:0-4722 GCA_035694945.1 Vulcanimicrobiaceae bacterium | reverse complement strand
CGCGCATCAGACCATTCGCGTCGACATCGAGCGATTGGATTTGCTGTTGAATCTGGTCGGCGAACTCGTTATCAACCGCACGCGCATCTCGGACATCGCGGCAACACTGGAGCGGGCGATGACCGACAAGAACGGCGCCGCCGCGCATCTCAACGGCGAGGCGAAAGTGCTCGTCTCACTTGCGAAGGAACTCGCCGACAGTTCGGCACTGCTTGCGCGCACGACGAACGAGATTCAAGAGTCGATCATGAAGGTGCGCATGGTGCCGATCGGCCAGGTGTTCGACCGGTTCCCGCGCATGGTCCGCGACGTCGCGAAAGCTCGCGGCAAGGAAGTGCAACTCGTTATCTCCGGCGCCGAAACGGACCTCGACAAGACGATAGTCGACGAGGTTGGCGAGCCGCTCATGCACTTGCTGCGCAACTGCGTGGATCATGGCATCGAGTCGCCGGAGGAGCGCGAGCGCCGCGGCAAGCCGCGCCATGGCACTATTGCGCTCAATGCCTATCACGAAGGCAATCAGATCATCATCGAAGTCACCGACGACGGCAACGGCATCGATCTCGAAAGAGTGCGCACGCGCGGCATCAAGCAGGGACTGATCGGCTCGGACGACCGCTTGAGCGATCGCGAGATCATCGAACTCATTTTCACGCCCGGTTTTTCGACCGCGGAAGTCATCAGCGACGTCAGCGGTCGCGGCGTGGGCATGGACGTCGTCAAGAAGAACATTACTCGCCTCAAAGGCGTGTTCGACGTCAATACGGTTCCCGGTGCCGGAACGACGTTCACGATCAAACTGCCGCTCACGCTGGCAATCATCCAAGCGCTGCTCGTGCGCGTCGTCGACGAACTCTATGCAATTCCGCTCGACTCGGTCATCGAATCGCAGCGCATCGAAATGCAAGACGTTCGCACCGTGCACGGCAACGAAGTGATCACGCTGCGCGGCCAGGTCGTTCCGTTGGTTCGCGTCGCCGACTTTTTCGAACTGGGCGGCGAGCGCGATCCGGAAAAAGTCATGATCGTCATCGTCGGCTTGCAGGGGCGGCAAGTCGGCCTCGTCGTCGACTCGTTTCAGGGCGAGCAAGAAATCGTCATCAAGCCGCTCTCCGATGTCGTCGGCCGCATTCCCGGCATCTCAGGCGCGACGATTTTGGGCAATGGTTCGATCTCGCTCATCATCGACGTTCACTCACTCGTCTCCGAAGCGTATGCCAGCGGACGCGTTGCGCGTGCCGAATACTCGGGAGTCTAAGCCATGACCAGCACGGATCAAAAAGAAAACCTGCAACTCTCCGGCGAGCGCGTCCAAGTCGTCTCGTTTCACCTGGGAAGCGAAGAGTACGGCGTCGACATCTCCCAAGTGCAAGAGATTATTCGCATGGTCGAGATCACGCACGTGCCCCGCGCGCCGCGCTTTATGGAAGGCGTCATCAACCTGCGCGGTCAGTTGATTCCGATTATCGACTTGCGCACGCGCTTTGCGATGCCGCGGACGGACCATACCAAGAGCACCCGCATCGTGGTGACGGAAATCGGCAACAAGAAAGTCGGCATCATCGTGGATTCCGTTTCCGAAGTCATCAACATTCCGATCGAGCAGGTCGAAGAGGCGCCGGACATGATCGCCGGCGTTGGCACCGAGTACATTCAAGGTGTGGGAAAGGTGAACGACCGGCTCATCATCCTGCTCGATCTCACAATGGTCATCACGGGCGAAGAGAAAGCGCAACTCGAAAGCGTAGAACTCGGCGGCTAGACCGTGCTGCCCGCACTGTATTCCCCGCCCAAGCAATTTGCGGCGGTCCCAGTCAATTCCGAGATGCAAAAGGTGACTGCGGCGCACGGTGTCGACATACTCGCTGACTACCGGGCCAATATCGACGGAACCACGTACAGCATCATCATCGAGCGTTTTCCGGCGCACGGAATGAACGCGGACGAGATGGGCGTACGCCGAATCGCCGCGATGATAAACGTCAGACGGCAGCCGCCCCAGCAACCAGCGACGCCGGTTCCATGCCCTAGCGCGCAGCCGCATTGCGCGCAAGTCTATCATGTTGATTTCAGCGCGGGAAAACTGCTCGCGAGTAAACCGGTAACCCTGTGCGCTAATCGCCAGGGCTGGTTGGACAAAACCGCGATGACGGCTGGGGATCGTACGACGACGATCGCGCAAGTTTTTACACGTGCCGGCGACTATATGTACGACGCGTTGATGAGCTACGCGACTCCGGCGACCGGTGCAGCAGACGTCGAAGGATCGCTCCTAAGTCTGTGTCCGCCCGAAGCTGCGCCCACGCCGCAGCCGCACGCATCGCCGTTGCCGGTTGCGGCACCGAGCGGCTGGATCGCGCAAGCCGTGCCAGCGGATCGCATAGACGGCATGCGCGTCGACGCGCGCTGGATGCGCTTAGGGCCAAGCAGCAATGTCATCGATTATCTTGCCGTGTACGAGAAGCCCGGCTCGAACGAATCCGCGACGCTCAAAGCGGAAAGCGACAATTTGCGCGCGAGTTTCGGCGGGCTTTCCAACCTGAAGGTCTCGGCCGATGGCGCGGTTACGCTTTGCGGCGGGCAGAGCGGCTGGTCCAGCACGGCCACCGGTGATTATGCCGACGGTCACGCGTACGTCGTGGAAACCGTGGTCGGCTATGCGAACGACACGTGGTACAGCGCAACCTATACGCGGCGGGCGGACGATCCGGAAGATCCGGCCGCCCGTGGGACGTTGCTCTCGCTCTGTCCGCGTCCGTAGGGCGTTTCTTAAATTCTTAGTTGACAAGCAGGCGGCGTGAGCGTTATATTCTACTAAAGAATTAGGAGCAGGCGCTGATTTTTGGCGCCGTGGAGGTAGAGAGTGGCCCGCAAAAAGTCCCCGACCCTGACCGAGGCAGAGCTTCGCTTGATGGAAGTTCTGTGGCAAAAACGGCGTGCAACCGTCGCTGAGGTTGCAGAGGCGCTGCCGCCGCCGCCGCTCGCGTACAACACCGTTCTTACGACGATGCGCATCCTCGAGCAGAAGGGCTATGTCCGCCATCATGAAGAGGGGCGTGCGTACGTGTACCAGCCGCTCGTGGAGCGCGACGATGCTGCCAAGAACGCGGTCGGCTACTTGCTCAAACGCTTCTTCGGAAACAAATCCGCCGCGTTGGCGCTACGTCTGGTGGAAGAGGAACGCCCGAGCGACGAAGAGTTGGCGCGCCTCAAAGCCCTCATCGAAAAATACGAGGAGCGGTAAATGCCGGCATTGCTCAGCGGTCTGGAACCCGCGGCGCGCATCGTCGTCGCAACGCTGTTCAACAATTTGTGGGAAGCCGCGGTGTTGGCGGCGGTCGTTGCGATCGTGCTGCGTGTGCTTCCGAACGTCAACGCGACGACTCGTTACGCGGCATGGTGCGTTGCCCTCGTGGGTTCGCTGCTGTTGCCGCTTGCGACGGCGCTGCCGCAGATCGCTGTGCAGCCGCAAGGTGCCGTGGTTCGACAGACTCACCCTGACGAACAGCAAACTCGCCACGGCGAGATAAAGCCCGGGGCGCCGGCGGCGGTGTCCTCCACACATCGCGCGGCGGCACCGGCGGGTACGGCGGCGCCGTCGTCCAGCTTTCGTTTGCCGGAACGCTTGCACTTTTCGCTCCCGCAGTACGTCGCGCTCGCAATCTTTGCGGTGTGGTGCCTTGCTGCTCTTCTCTTACTGGTGCGCCTAGCGATCAATCTCTGGAAGCTCGAACGCCTCAAGAGCGATGCGCTGCCGTTGCCGGTTGAATACCGCGAACGCTTGGAACGCTGGGCGCGCGCCGACAAAGGCGAGCGTGAAGTACGCCTGTGCACGTGCGAGGCAATCGAAGTGCCCGTTGCGGTTGGTTTGTTCGACTCGATGATTTTGATTCCGAAGCATTTGCTCGACACGCTTTCGCAAAGCGAGATCGATCAGATCATCTTGCACGAACTGGCGCATCTGCGCCGCGCGGACGACTGGACGAACGGATTCCAGCGGTTCATCCAAGCGCTGTTTTTCTTCAACCCGGCCGTGCTCTACATCGCGCAGCAACTCGATCTCGAGCGTGAGGTGGCGTGCGACGATTGGGTTGTCGATCAAACGAAAGAGGTGCGTCCCTACGCCACCTGTCTGACGAAGATGGCCGAAGCGACGGCGTGGCCGCATCGTCCGCTCGCGGCGCCCGGCGTGTTCGTGACGCGGCGAGGGCTTTCCGTGCGCGTCGAACGTCTGCTGCGTGCGGGGCGCAACATCCGCACGAGCGTGTCGTTCGGCCCGACCGGTGCAATCGTCGCCTCGCTCATCGTGCTGTTCTTCGTACTGCAGACGGTGGCACCGTCGTTCGCGTTTACCATGAACGGCCAGAGCGCTCAGCACGCGGTCACGGTCGCTGCGGTGACCGTCGCTAAGGAAAAGACGCCGCCGCAGAAGGCGGTGGTGAAGGTGAAGGCGACGCCCAAGCCTCATGTAAAATACGTTACCGTGCCCTCGGTCAACGTCGACGTGCCGGCGCAGCATATCGACATTCCGGCGCAGCACATCCACATGCATGCGCAGCGCATCCCCATCATGACGCCGAGTTTCCCACCGGGCTTCGCCAAGCATATGGCGCAGATATCGAAGAACGCAGTAGATGTATCGACCACCGTCTCGCAAGCCATGACTGCGGCGCTCAGTGGCAAAGGCGGCAAGTTCAACTGCGTCGGGTGTGATTTCAGCGG
>DASSEZ010000017.1:0-7426 GCA_035694945.1 Vulcanimicrobiaceae bacterium | reverse complement strand
GCAGCGCGCGCTTCGCGTTTTTCATCGTCGGTCAATGAGGCTACGCTGAGCATAAGTAACTCGTCGATCTCCGTTCCGTCAAACGTGCGCGCGCGGCTCGCTGCCGCGATTCGTGGAAAGTCGTAGAGGATAATCGGCGAGACGAGCAACGCGCCGGCGCTCCGCCCGTCACGCGCTTCTCCGACGAGCACCGGAAAGACGCGTTCGTTCCGGCATGCAGCTACGGCGGCTGCGGCCGGTTCCGGCGGATCGAGCAGCGAAACGAATGCGCCGCCGGAGATCTCCAACAGCGCGTGCGCGCTTACGAACGCCGCGCGCAGCGCGTCGTTGCGCGTTTGCGCGGTGGAATCGGAGGTATTCTTCATTTCGAGCGTGATGCGGCTCGCCCGCCCGTCGCGCTCCGCCCGGATGATGATCTCACCGCTCAAACCTTCGATCGCGAAGGGCACCGTCTGCGATGCCGCTTCACATCCGAACTCGAACGGCACTTCGCGCTCGACGGGCTGATCGAGGACCTGCAGAAACCGGTACGCAGCGCGAATGCGGGCCGTTGAATCGACGTCGTGAAGCACCACGAATTGCGAGCGCTGGAGCGGCGGCTCTGTGGGATCCGCGTACGCCGGCGGCATAACGACGCCGAACTGAAACGGCATCTGGTTCTTCAGCGCGCTCTTTGCGTACGGAAAGAGGAGAAAGCCCTCGTACAGGACGGCATCGGCGACGGCCCGCGCGCTCTCGATCATACCGGCGCCTCCGTCAGCCGCTCGAACAGCTCGTCCCACGATGCGGCGCCGCTGAGCGCGCGATAGCGTTGCAGACGAGCCAACGTTTCGACGTTGATCCGGATCAGCGCGTCGTCGCCGTAACAGGCACGCATGGCGTCGCGCCAGACCTGTACGGGCATGCGGTACGCGCATTCGCTGCTCCACGGCACGCGTTCGGTCATGAAGCCCGAAGGCGCAGCCGCGAAGACGGCGCCGCTAAAGAGAAAACGCAGCGGCACGTCACCGGTGCCCAGCGCGTTCAAAAACCGCGTTGCCGCAAGATCGAAATCATAGGTGCATGGCACGGGCAGCTCGACCGTCGTTTCGCCTTCGAATCCGGTTACCGTTAGCGGTAGGTCGGCCCACGCGAGGGCGCGCAGCGTGGTGCCCCAACGCTCGGGTGTGCCGAAGAGATCGTTCAACAGCGGTTTCTCTTGCGCGGTGTACTCCCGCCATTGCGGTTCGATGCGCAGTTGCGCGCGCAGCACCAGCGCTTCGATGGGCTGCGCGCTCGCGACACGCAGCCGGAACGCGATGGTCGGCGTCGCGACGTACGTTTTGGGAGCCGCGCCGAGCACGGCGAACGAGAGCTGCGTCATGCGCAGCGCTCGCGGATGCGTGCAAAGAACGCCTCAATCTCGCGCTGCACCGTTTCTCCGCCGCTCACTCCGCTCCAATGCGTGCGCACCAAACCGACGAGCTCGTAGCACACGTCTATCGGCACGATGTACGAGCGGGCCGCCTCGCCGCGCGGCCTATACACGAGCGCCGCTTCCACGTCCGGCAGTAAGGACGCGATAAGCGGTTCGCGCGCGCGTAAATCCTCCCACGCATCGAGCGGTAATTGGGATTCGGTTGCCCCGGCCGGTCCGGGATAGAACGCGATGATGCGTCCGGTTGCGGCGTTCTCGAAGAAAAACGCAAGGCCGATGGGAATGCCCAGCGCGTCCCACTGCGCGTCGCTGAAGAGTGGTTCCGGTAACGCGGCGTAATGCCGCGACGCAGCTTTAAACCGCGCGGCGGATTCTCCGGGAACCGCAAAGAGCACGCCGCACGCATAGCACGTGCAGAGCAGCCGCCGGTCGAGCGTATCCACGACGTGTCCATGCGCTTCTTCAAGCGGCAACGCGCACAGCTCGCACTGCCGCGTCGCCGCCGGAGCTCTTTCACGTAGCAGCTTTGTCAACGAAAACGTCATATCGCGCTCAGAAGCGAGATCGTTTGCCCGGTGCAGCGCACGTCGAGCACCTCAGGCGCTGCGGCGAAGACCGCTTGTTCCACGGCAGCAACCACTTGCGACGGCCCGTCGATTCGCAGAGAGACCGCGTCTTCGTCCACGCTCACCAGCTCCACGGCGGCGCCCTGTTCACGCAGGGTTTCGCCAAGCGACTCCAATGCGCGCCGCACGCGCGTCTCGAGCGGCACCGGATGCAACCCGTGCGTTATAAACAAGCTTGAAGTCAGTGCGTCATCGCAGCAGCGCTCCAGCACGGCGTCCGCGCGCGCGCCAAATTCTGCACGCACGTTTTCCACGATTTCGCGCAAGCATTCGCCGTAGAGGGCTGAGACGGTACGCACCAGTTCTTCCGCGTCTGCGCGCGCGCCGCTCGCGGCGGGATACGCGCTGAAGCGATCGAGCAGCGCCTCGATGCGTTTGCTCGAACGGTCCAGCAGCTCGCGGCTCACAGGCCGAGGTCGGGTGCGCCGAACGGCGTGTGCACGCGTTCGATCGTCTTCCCGCCTCCCAGATACATGTGCACGCCGCACGGCAGGCACGGATCGAAACTGCGCACGGTACGCATGATATCGATCCCCTTGAAGTTTTCCGGGCCGTTCTCTTCAAACAGCGGCGTATTTTGCACCGCATCTTCGTACGGTCCGGGCGTGCCGAAGTTGTCGCGCGGATTCGCATTCCAGGGCGTCGGCGGCCACGGCTGATAGTTCTCGATCTTGCCGTCTTTGATCACCATGTGATGCGAGAGCACGCCGCGCACCGCTTCCGTGAAGCCGACGCTGATGGCTTCCTTCGGAACTTTGAAATCGCTCCAGGTCTTCGTTTCGCCTTTGCCGACGAAGCCGATGCCGACCTCGACGAAATGCATCGCCAGCGCGGCTGCGTAGGCTTGGAAATACGTACGAGCGCGATTGCGTTCGATCGCGTTGCTCCAGCGCGGAATTTTCCACTCGAACGTGACTTCCGGCTTCAATGAGGTCTTGGGCAGCGTGATCTTGATCGTGTTGCCCGACGCCTTTACATATGGCGTGTCCACCAGGTTCGAGAGCGCCGTCGACCACAGCCGCGCGAGCGGGCCGCCGCCGGTGTCCAGCGCAAGATAATTTGTCCCGTCGAACCATCGCGGCGACATGACCCAGCTGTAGCGGCTGCCGAAGTCGCGTTTTTGCGGGACCGGGATTTGGTGCGCGTTCCAGGGATGGCGGATATCCACCGGATTGCCGAGCGGGTCTTTGTCGACCAGTTTGCCCTGCTCTTCCCAATCCGCGTAATAGGACGACCCGAGCAAGATGCGCATGCCCAAGTTGATGTCGACGAGCTCGTTCGTGACCAGTTTTCCGTCGACCACGATGCCTGGGGTCACGTACATCTTTTTGCCCCAGTCGTTCATGTGCTTGTATTTGAAGTCGGCCTCGCCTTCGTGGTACAGCGAGCCCCAGCACCCGAGCAGCACGCGCCGCTCGCCGACGTGTTCGTAACCCGGAATCGCCTCGTAGAAGAAATCGAACAAGTCGTCGTGCAGCGGCACGCACACTTTCATCCACTCGACGTACTTCAAGAGGCGCGAGAGATAATCGGTGAAGAGTTGCATCGTCGCAACGGTGCCCACGCCGCCGGGATAGAGCGTCGAGGGATGGACGTGCCGCCCTTCCATCAAGCAAAACATCTCGCGCGTGAGGCGGCTCAATTCCAACCCGCGGCGCGTAATCTCGCCTTCGAACGGATTGCACGCCGTCATGATATCGGCGATAGTGCGGTATCCGTGAATGTCCGCGTGCGGCGCCGGCGCTTGTTTCGCCTTCTCCCACACGCTGGGATTGGTTTCGCGCACCATCTTCTCGCAGTAATCCACCGCAACGAGATTCTCTTGGAAGATGTTGTGATCGAACATGTACTCGGCGGCCTCGCCGAGATTCATGATCACCTCGCCCATCGGCGGATTCTCGATCCCGTAGGCCATGTTCTGGTTGTACACCGAGCATGCCGCGTGATTATCACCGCAAATGCCGCAGATGCGGCTGGTGATAAAATGCGCGTCGCGCGGATCTTTTCCCCGCATGAACACGCTGTAGCCGCGGAAGATCGACGACGTGCTGTGGCACTCGGCCACGCGCTTCTGGCGGAAATCGATCTTGGTGTAGATGCCGAGACTGCCGACAATCCGGGTGATCGGATCCCACGCCATCTCCACGAGTTGCTCGCGGCCGGATTCGGCCGAGGTGTACGGAACTTCTCGCGTCGTCATCGTTCGCTCTCCGGTTTAATAACTCGTGTGCGGCACGTAGCCCGTGGTCAGTGTCTCGCCGCTGTGGCGCCATTTCGGCTCTTTGTCGCCGGTGTGAATCGTGGAGGCGCGCATCGTTCGAATGAAGCGCCCGTAGCCGGTAACCAGCGTCGTCGAGAGCGTCGCGCCCGGCGGCTCATCCATGAACGGCATGTACTTATCCGGGAATCCCGGCATGGTGCACGCCATGCAGATGCCCCCAACGTTCGGACATCCGCCGATGCCGTCCATCCAACCGCGTTTGGGAACGTTGCACTTAATCACGGGTCCCCAACAGCCGAGCTTGACGAGGCAGCGGTGGTCGCCATATTGCTTCGCGAAGTTGCCTTCTTCGTAATAGCCGGCGCGATCGCAATTCTCGTGCACGGTGCGCTCGAAAAGCCATTTCGGCCGAAGCATCTCGTCGAGCGCCGGCGGCGGCGCTTTGCCGGCGGCGAAGAGCAGCAACTGCGTCAGCGTTTCGGACATGTTGTCCGGCTGCACGGGGCAACCCGGAACGTTGATGATTGGCAATCCCAACTTCGATCGCCAATTCCAACCCAGATAATCGGCAAGGCCCATCGCGCCGGTCGGATTGCCGTACATCGCATGGATCCCACCGTACGTGGCGCACGTTCCGGCGGCAATAACGGCTACCGCTTTGGGCGCGAGCGCGTCGATCCACTCCGTAAGCGTGCGTGGTTGACCGGTCGCCGGGTCGTTGCCGAAGCCGGTCCAGTAGCCTTCCTTCTTCACCTTTTCGTTCGCGACCGAACCTTCGATCACCAAAACGAACGGTTCCATTTCACCGCGTTCCGCCTTAAAGAACGCTTTCATAAAGTCGTCGCCGACCTCGTATGAAACGAGCGGCCACCACACGTTCACTTTTGGCAGACCGGGAATGCCGCCCATGACGATATCCTCGACGCTCGGACGCTGCGCGTTCGTCAAAGAAACGGAATCGCCGTCGCAACTCAGGCCGGCGTTGATCCACAAGAGATTGATTTCCGGAAGGACTGGCGGTTTCGGACCCATTTCGAACCTTCCTTATTTGCTTGTCTAACTGCCGATTTTGCTGATGAAATCTCCGATTCGGTGCAATGTATCGCGCGCCGCCGTCTGCACTTGCGTTCCGCCGATCTGATACACCGGCGAGTGGATGGACATGAGCTTGACCATTTTTAGGCCCATCTCGTCCAGCTCCGATTGGCTGAACAGCCGCTGCGCTTGCGGTAAGATTTTTTGCTCTTCTTCGCGCACGTGGTGCTCCACGGCGCGCTTGAGTTCGCCGATCTTCGTTTTAAACGTGTAGTCGGTCGGACTCAGTTTTTCGATCTCGCCCAGGACGGCTTTTACTTCGGCGTGCTCGTGTTCGGCCTCGTCGATTTCGCTCTTGCCGTTCTCACGCGCCGCGCGATCGCGAAACGCGGGATAGAAGAGTTCTTCTTCTATAACGGTGTGATCGCGCAATTTCACGTCCAGCGAGCGGAAGATATGCTCGCACGTAGTGGCATCGCTGATTCGCTCGAGCTTCATGAAGAGAGCGCTTGCTTCCGCATGCTGCTCCCGGAGTAGCTGAAGAGCATCAGACATGATGGCACCTCTCATAAGTACGCTACCCAGTATTTCGTGGGAATACTACAAGCGTGCACGAGGCGTCGATCGCTTTAGCAATCGTGGACGAAGTGTGTGAACGCGCTTCGGCCGAGCGTATTGCCCGCGTTACGATGGTTCGCGTGCGCATAGGCGCGCTCACGAGCGTCGTCCCGGATGCCTTGCTCTTTGCGTGGGAGTTGGCAACGGATGGAACGGTCGCTTCGGGCTCACGTCTCGAGATCGAGCCGGTTCCGCTGGCTATCGAATGCGCTCCGTGCGGAGCCGAACGCATTATCGAGCGCGGCTCGCTGCCGGTGTGCCCGGAATGCGGAACGTCATCGAACACCATACTGCGCGGCCGCGAACTCATCGTAAACGCAATGGAGGTCGAGTATGCCCCTGCGTCTGGTGGACGTTCAACAGAGCATCCTTCGCAAGAACACTACGCTGGCGCTTGAACTGCGCGAGCGCTTCGCGCGCAACGGCACCTATGTTTTCAATCTGCTCTCCAGCCCGGGCGCGGGCAAGACCACCCTTCTGGAAGAGACACTGCGGGGGCTCGGCGAGCGCTACAGCGTTGCGGCGCTCGTGGGCGATCAGGCGACGGACAACGACGCGGCGCGACTCGCGCGCAGCGGCGCGCCGGTGCGGCAGATTACGACGGGCGCCGAGTGCCGCTTGGACGCGCAGATGGTCACCGCGGCGCTGGCGGATTTTGCGCCGTCCGGCGAGCTGCCTGACGTGCTTGCAATCGAAAATGTCGGCAATCTGATCTGCCCGGCGGAGTACGATCTGGGCGAGGATTTGCGCGTCGTCGTATTCTCGGTTACCGAAGGTGAAGACAAGCCGCTCAAATATCCGCTGGCCTTTGCGACGGCACACGCCGCGGTACTTTCAAAAATCGATTTGAG
Source organism: Vulcanimicrobiaceae bacterium (assembly GCA_035694945.1). Lineage (GTDB taxonomy): Bacteria > Vulcanimicrobiota > Vulcanimicrobiia > Vulcanimicrobiales > Vulcanimicrobiaceae > DATGJX01. Next base: position 658 of record DASSEZ010000017.1, on the reverse strand, counting down.
CGGGGCCTGCGGCTTCGATCGCGCCGCGGCTTTGGCGAACATCGATCGGGTTCATCCCGGGCTGCCGGTGATCGAGCTTTCGGCACGTACCGGCGAGGGCATGGACGCCTGGCTTCAATTCCTGACCGAACGCATTGCCGGCAAACGCGGCATGGTACCTGCGGGCTGACTATCACGCTGCAGCATTTGTCATGGTGAGGGCGCGTTTGCGCGCTCGAACCATGGCCGAGCGTTGACGAGGCCTTGTGCCACGCAGCCCTCGTCATAACTCGGGCGTCCTTCGACTGCGCTAACGCGCGCTCAGGATGACCAACTACAGAGTCGAGCGCGCCGACGCCGGCGCCGTAACGCGAGTGCGGTAACGTAATGTGCGGTCATGGTGAGGGCGCGTTGCGCGCTCGAACCATGGCCGAGCGTTGGCGAGGCCCACTGCCACGCGGCCCTCGTCATAACTCGGGCGCCCTTCGACTGCGCTAACGCGCGCTCAGGATGACAACGCGTGATTGCAGCATCGCTTGTCATGGTGAGGGCGCGTTGCGCGCTCGAACCATGGCCGAGCGGTGACGAGGCCTTCTGCCACGCAGCCCTCGTTGTAACTCGGGCGCCCTTCGACTGCGCTAACGCGCGCTCAGGATGACAACGCGTGATTGCAGCATCG
>DASSEZ010000016.1:0-27795 GCA_035694945.1 Vulcanimicrobiaceae bacterium | reverse complement strand
CGAGCCGGCAGGGCCTCGGTACCTCGGCCGCGCTTCGATACCTCAGCGTGACACGGGGGCGCTTCGATACCTCAGCGTGACACGGCGGCGCTTCGATACCTCAGGGTGACACGGTGCCGGCGCCCTTGTGAAGCGGGATCTCACCGCGCGTTGAGCGGCTCTCCGTCTGCGATCCGTAGCGCTTGGCGTACACCTGCGTGACTTCTGCGCCAAACAGCATGATTTGTGCCGAGTAGTTCACCCAGATCAGAAACACGACGAGCGATCCGAACGCACCGTATCCGGAACTCACGCCGGCGCGGCCCAGGTACCATCCGAGCAAGAATTGCCCGACGACGAACAAGAACGATGTTACTGCGGCGCCGACCCACACGTCGCGCCACTCGATTTTGCATTCCGGCAGATATTCGAACAGCAGCGCAAACGCGCCCCACAGAACGCCGAACGACACGGCGAAGTCGGCGATCTTCATCAGCGTCGCGAACCCGGGAAACACCTGCGTGAGATAGGACGACATCATGGTGAGCACCGCATTCACGCCCATGGAAACCAAGAGCAGCAGCGCAATGCCCAGCATGACGACGAAGCTCCATCCGCGCTGGCGAATCGCGTCCATGAGCGTCATCTTCTTCGGCGCGACGTCCCACACGGTGTTCAGCGCGAATTGCACGGCTGCGAAGAGTCCCACGGCGGCCACGATAAAGACGACCCAACCGATGATTTCAGCGAGGATGCCTTTGCGCGGCTGGTTGAACGTCGCGGAGACGATTTGCTTTACGGCGCCTGCGCCTGCACCGGCGTCGCGCTGCAGATAGTCGAAGATCATGTTCAGCACGCGCTGATGATCCTGAATTACCAGGCCGGCAATCTCGACCAAAACGATGATCAGCGGGGCGATGGCGAACGCTGCGAAGTACGCAAGCGCCGCGGCGAGCCACTGCCCGTTATGCCGCTGAAACTCGGCCCAGGATTGTTTGGCCACCGGGACGGCGTCTTGCCGCAATTGCGTCCAGTTCACGCTCATTGCATGCCCTCTTTCCACACTGCCGGAGCGGACTAACGCGCCCGCGCGTGAAACTGCATCGGCGCTGCGCCGTACATCCCGATGGGAGAACACGAATGAAGTCGTTACTTGCTACGCTTGCAATTCTAGCCACCCTGGGGGCCGCCGCGCTGCCGGCACGGGCGGACGAGTACCGGTACACACGGGCCGTCAACTCTACGGTGCCGACCACCGGCGCAACCAGCCTGACGGTGATCGGGCACAATGGCAACATTCATCTGTACGCCGAAGGCAGCGGCTCCGTGCGCGTTCACGCGCTTGTAAAAGCGCGCTCTGCCGATGCGCTAAGCCTGATACAAGTGAACGCCTCGCGCCAAGGCAATACGGTTCGCGTGCAAGAGGTCTGCCCGAGCACGCGCCACTTCTTCTTCTGGACGGCCGCCGATTGCGACATCGAACTCGACGTGCACTACCCGCGTTCCATGGCGGTTGCACTGACGAGCCAGAACGGCAACATTACCGCGGTCGACGCGCAAGGTGCGCTCAGCATCACGAACGACAACGGTAACGTACACGTGAACGGCGCGGGTGGTCGCGTCGACGTAAAAAACAAGAACGGGAACATTACCGTTGCGAACGCCGCCGCGAACCTGAGCGTAACGAACACCAACGGCAACGTGGAAGCCTCGCTCGCGAACGGATGGCGCGGCAGTGCGATCAGCATGCACACCAACGCCGGTAACGTGGAATTGCACGTGCCGAAAAGTTTTCAGGCAACGCTCAACGCCAAGACGCGCATGGGCGACGTGCGCAACCGCGCGAATTTGCGCAGCGGCCCGGTGACCGTGACGGCGAGCACCACGTTCGGAAATGTTGTCGTTACGCGCCCGTAGATGACGCCGAAACTCGCCGCGTACTTGCGGCGCATAGGCTATTCGGGACCGCTCGACCCCAGCGTGAAGACGCTGCGCGGTCTGCATCGCGCGCATCTGCTGGCGATATCGTACGAAAACATGGACGTGCAACTCGGCGTGCCGCTCAGCCTTGACCCGGCGGCTGTTTTTGAGAAAATCGTCGAGCGCAAGCGCGGCGGCTGGTGCTACGAGATGAACGGCCTGTTTGCGTGGGCACTGCGCGAACTGCGTTTCGATATTTCGCTCTTAGGCGCGGCGGTTGGCCGCGACCAGCGCGGCGATGCCGCGGCGATGAATCACTTGGCGATTCTGGTGCATCTGGACAAGCCGTATCTGGCAGACGTTGGTTTCGGCAACGGCTTCATCGCGCCGATACCGCTCTCCGAAGGTATGCATTCCGACGGGCGCTTCGATTTTCGGTTGCAGCAAATCGACGGCGACTGGTGGCGATTCACGAATCGCCCCGCGTCGGGCGACACCTTCGATTTTCAACTCACGCCGTACGAACTGAGTGCGTTCGCGGAAAAGAATCGCTGGCTGCAAGCCGCGGACGAGTCATACTTCGTGCAGAATCTCGTCTGCCACCGGTTCACGGACGAAGGCGTCGTGACGCTGCGGGGTGCGGTGCTGACGACCCTTACGCCAACGGAGACGCGCGAACAAATCGCGCAGTCACGCGATCAACTCGCGGCGATCTTACGCGAGCATTTCGAGTTGCGGCCGGAGTCGATCGACGAGATTTGGGAACGCGTGGCGGCGCGTCATAAGCAGTGGCTGGCGAGTAGAGGCTACATTTCCAAGCGCGCCTTGTAAGCGGAGCTCGAGATCGAAAGCTCTTCGTCAATAAATTTCGCCAACCACGTCATGAGACGGTCCGGGGCGTTCGCATCGTTTAACAACAGATGCTTAAGCCCCGCCTCTCCGACGACATCCGGTACAGAACGGCTGAACACCGTTGACAATGAATTCGACCCAATACGGCCAGCAGTCCAGACTCAGTAGATTGTCATTTGAAACTCAAAACTGCGGAGTAGCTCGCGGGATGCAGCCTCGCCGTCGACATACTTAGCGCAAACGACGTGTGCAACTCGCTGCGGTTGCAGATGACTACCCTTGACACTAAACCCAAACAACATAGGGCGATATCCGCGCGCCGGAATCGTACTGCCGGTCGTATTCAAGTGCCGCAGATATTACCAAGCCCCAAAACAAAGCGCGCATCAACGCGAGTAGAAGGGCCGGCGTTGTACATGGCGACACTGGCTGACCACTTCTTCCGAACCATGTAAATACTACTGTCCGCCGGCCGTGGTCTGTGCGGATCGTTCGCGGTAACAGATCGAGGATTGTCATGAAAACGCGCCACGCGCGCCGGGCAAATTCTCCATCCAAGAGCACGAACTCTACGCTGGACGATTGACACACTTTCGCCCAATGGTGCGTCGACTGTAAACCATTGTTCGGCCGAGGTAGCGTCATGCCAACCTCCGACAAGGCGAGCGTGGGCGGGTCGGATGTCCAGGGACGCGTTCGCACTCGCTTTCTGCGACACACATGACGAGAATAGTACAGCTGCTGTCGCCCCGATCAATAGAAGCCTAATCAAGTGCAGGCGCGGTAAAGTTACGTACATTGCGATGCCTCCACGGCTTTGCAGTTCCGACTTAGTAGTCCTGGGGCACGCCCAAAGGAATATTGTATAGCGCGTTAACTACGTTATCCCTCGCCATGTCGCTCGGGCCTGGGGGCATATTAGGACCACGGTATTCAGTATTCCCGTAATCCATCCAAGACGCTTCAGCAAAGTCGCGTTTAGCGGCGGCCCCAGCGCGACCACTTGCAACCTCGAAAATTCCTCCTTCCTGCGCCAACGTTGCAGCCCAATCACTGGCATTATTATTGCGAGTGGTGTCAATAACGGTTGCACCTACGCCGGCGATCGTAGAATTGTGCTCGCCACGAATAACGGTATTTACGTTCGTATATCCACCAGCTTGGGGATCGCCGCTTGACCCGAACCGAATATGCCAGTTTCCAGAGCCCTTTTGCAAATCCTCATGAAACGCTGCTAGCGCCTTGTATTCCGTGCTCGTCTTCTTTAAGGTCGACATTTTAGATAATACCCGCTTGTCCATCGCCTTAGCCGCAGCATCAAACTGCTTCTGCTGATCAGACGTTCCATTGTCAAATGTGTAATAGCCGGACGGATCCGAATACTGCAGCGGGTTGTTCTTGTTCCACATGAACGGCTTTTGAGACATTGGATCATGCACGTCGCCGGCATAGGCATCGGGCGCGGTCCATTGACCGGCGGTATTATCGAAGGCGCGTAAGACGAAAGAAAGAGGCGTGCAGTAATGCGCGCCTCTTTTGTTTTTTTGCCAGGTGCTGTTCGCACGCGGACAGTAGCGGACAGGCTGTTGCCCGATTTGGGAACAACGCCGGGTATGAGCGACGGCGGCGCAGCGCCTGTAAGCGATCGTTCCGAGCAGCGATACACGGAACTGTTACTTCGAGCCGGCGAAATACTTTCGGGCGCTTTCGACTGGCGCGAGACGGTGGCTGCCGTTTGCGATGCGATCGTCGAAAGCATCGGCGACGTTTGCTTCCTGTACATGGCAGGCTCCGGCGAAGAATTGTACTTGGCCGCGGCTTCGAGCGCGGACCCGCAAGTCGCGGAAATGCTCGCTGAGGCCGAGCGCTTCATCCACGCGCCGATGCGCCGTACGCCGCTCGCCCGTGAGGTGCTGGAAAGCGGCGAGTCGATATGCATTCCACACGTGGACGATGAGGGGATTCGGACGATTGCGCTTAGCCCGGCGCACGAGCGCTTCATGCGACGCATCGGATACCGCTCCATCGTCGTCGTTCCAATCGCCACGAAAATACGCGGCACCGTGGGTGCGCTTGCAGTCGTTCGAACCGATCGTACGCCCGAACCATTTAACGAGCGATCGTTGCGGTTTATTGAGGACGTCGCGCGCAGGTGCGGAACTGCCATCGGCAAGGCCGTTCTGTTCGAACAGACGCAGCGAATCGCGACCGTTTTTCAAACCGCGGCGTTGCCTGCGCATCTTCCTGCCGCGGACGGTATTGTATTCGATTCGTTTTACGAACCCTCGTCCGAAGAACTGCTCGTCGGCGGCGACTGGTACGACGCGTTTACCTTACCCGACGGCCGCATCGCGATTACGATCGGCGACGTTCTCGGGCATGGGCTCGATGCAGCGGTATGGATGAGCCGTTTGCGAAATGGATTTCGCGCGGCATTATTCGGCGATCCCGATCCCGCGCGAGCACTCGACATTATCGATCGCATGCTGCGAGTCGATACGCAAGGCGATTTCTTCACGACGGCACTGGTTTCGCTGGTCGATCCGGTTCGCCAAACGCTGCTGTGCGCGTCCGCCGGCCATCCGGGGCCGCTGATATGGACGGGCACCGGCGAAGTCGTGGATCCATTCCGGGATCGCGGTTTGCCGCTCGGAATGCGCGAACTGGGACCGCCGGCGCCGACCGCACAGGTGCTCAACGTGCGCGTGGGATCGTTTGCCGCGTTCTTCACCGACGGGCTGTTGGAATTCAACCGCGATATCGCGTCGAGTTGGACTGCCCTGCAGGATGCGCTTCAATCGCAGAAGGTCCGCGAAGCCGAGCACCCTGCCAGGGCGATCCGCGACGCCGTGATCGGCGCTGCGCGCCATACCGACGACGTTGCGATCCTCACCGTGCGCTGGGACGCCGTGCGAACGGTGCTGTGAACGAAACGGATCTTAGTACGGGCGTGACGCCTGACGGCGCGCCTGCACCAATTTCACCGTAACGGTAGAACCGGCGGGAACGGTCATGTTCTCGCGGCTGTTCTTCGCAAGCAAATAACCACCGGCAGCTCCCGCTAATCCGCCAACGCTGGTGTGGAAAACGGTTTTACCGATGATGTTGCCGACGATCATGCCGGCAAGTGCGCCGCCGACTTCTTTGAGCGCGTTGCTCTTGGTGACTTTTTGAATGCCGGTCACGACGCCGCGAACGCTGTACGTCGCGCCGCTCGGCAGCGTGAGTCGCGTAACGCTGATGCGCAGCTGCGCGGGCCGTCCTTGTCCGGCACGCACCACGTGCGTAACGGTGCCGTACAGTTTTGCGTCGTGAATGTTCGCGCCGGCCGACGTAACGTTCGACAACGTCACGGCTTGACCGACGACGGCGGTTTTCGTGCTTACCGATTGATCGATTTGACCGCTTAACTCGGTGCCGGGCGGAGGCGTAGCTAACGCCGTTGCAATGGTCATGGCCGCGAGCAGAGCGGATGCTAGGGATGATCTGAGAATTCGCATGCCCGCTTTTTACCCCGTTTTGCGCTAACGAGATTAGCGCACGGTGAGCAACGCCAACGCAAGCGACGGTATGGTAACCATAGCTCCTATCAGTAGAAACCGCCACGGGTTAATTTCGATGCCTTCACGCCGCAGCATGATTGCCCACAGCAGCGTTGCGAGCGATGCGCTCAGCGAAAGATTCGGACCGAGATCGATCCCGATGAGCACAGCGTGCGCAACATGCGGCGCGATGCCATCGCCTTGCAGCGCATAACGCACGACGACGCCCGCAGGCAAATTGTTGATGAGCGCGTCGGCAACGGTAACAACACCGCCCGCGTAGAGTTGGCCAAGCACGTGCGGCATCGCCGAGGCCTGCCGCAGAATGGCGCGCGCATGTTCCAATGCGCCGGTCGCATCGACGGCGCGCACGATAACGAACAGTCCGCCGACGAGCGGAATTACCGACCACGGTGCTTCGCGCACAACGGCGACGGATGACGCGGGCTCGCGTATGCCGATAGCGATGACGGCGAGCACACCGACGGCAAAGGCAACATATCCGACAGGCCATCCGAGCCCGGCTGCCACGACGATGATTGCGAGCGCGATTGCTACGACGATTGCCGTCAATGACGCCGATTGCGAGAGCGCCGGCCGCTCCTGCGGCACATCGTACGTACCGCGTAAATCGCGCGCGTACAACGCACGTAAAACCGCGAAGGTGACGACAAGCGCGACCGCCGATGGCGCCGCGAACACCGCGAGCCACGGAACGAGCTGCGGCAGCGGCGAGAACACGACCAAGTTCGCCGGATTGCTGATAGGCAGAATGAAACTTGCCGCGTTTGCGACAAAGGCGATCGCGAATGCGAACGGTGCGACGGCGATCTTTGCACCACGCGCGAGCGCGAGTGCCGCGGGCGTGAGCAGTAGAATCGTTCCGTCGTTCGAGAGCAGCGCCGTCAGGACGACCGCGCCGCAGAACAACCACAGGAATAAGCGACGCGTATCGCTCGCGGCGCGCTGCGCCAGCGTTACTGAGATCCAATCAAACAGCCCTTGCACGCGCGCAAGTTCGGCCAGCGCCAGCATGCCGAGCAAAAACGCGTATACGGGCAACCCGTCGCGCGCTGCCTGCGCGGCTTGCGCGCCGCCAAGCAAGTGCGCGGCAACCATTATGGCGGCGCCTGCCACGGCCCATATCCATTCAGCAATACCAAACGGGCGCACGACAATTGCCGCGATGGTAACGAGCGCAATAATCCAAACGGCAATTGCCGGCATGCCCGCAGATGCTGCGCACAACCGTGCGCCCCCTCTTCATAGTTCGCGCAACGGGTGGGTATGCAGAACTAGGTTCTTTCTTTCCCGATTGTCAGGAGAACGTAGACGCATGAGTTCACGTGCAATACTCGGCCTTGCCTCAGTCGCCGGACTCGTCGTCAGTATGGCCGTCCCCGCATTTGCGCAGACGACACCCACGACGACCACCACGAATCCGCCGACAACGCCGACGACGACCACAACGCCCACGACGACGACAACCACTTGTCCGCCGGGCACGTCGGCATCCACGAATACGACAACGAGCAACACGCCGAATACAACGACGACCACCACCGGTACGTCAACGACGACGACCACGAACAACGGCACCACGACGACCAACACGTCGAATCCGCCGGGAACGACCCCGACAACGCCCGGTACGCCCGTGACGCAGACGAATCCCACGGGCACCGGCACCACAACGACGCAGACACCGACCATGAAGAACGGCACGAACGCGAACTGCATGCCGAACGGCACAATGCAGAATGCGCCTTCGACCGCGCCGATGACGGGCACGACGAATATGAATGCCCTCACGAACAATCCGAACGGCCCCATGTGGCTGGCGAAATTCAACCGCCCGAACATTATGGAGCGCAACCGCAACTATCTGGGAACGACTTCGCACCACATGAAGATGAAGATGACGAAATGCCACTACGTCATGGAGAACGGTAAGCGGACCAAGATCTGCAAATAACGCGCGTCGCGCGCTATGACGAGAGCCCGGCTAGGCCGGGCTCTCTTTTTTTCGGTCGAGAAAGGCGTCGACTTCTTGAATGAAGCGATCGAACGCGGTGCGGTGCAGGTTGTGTCCCTGCGTTTCGAACACGCGGATCGCAACGTTCGGGCCGCCGCGATCGCGCACGACTTTCAAATCTTCGAGCGGCACGATGCTTTCGGTTGCGTCGGCCATCGCCAGCAGCAGCGGCTTCGGGTAGGCCTCCAAGTCGCCGCGCAAGTCCCACGCTTCCGGCGGATTTTCATCGCGCAAGCGTTCGATCGGCACGGTCGTCATGTCTCGCACGGCGTGTTTTTTGCGCTCGACGTCGACATCGCCCCAACCGAGCTGCCGGTACTCTTTATCAATTTTTGCATCGCGCGCGGCGCCCTTGGCCGCGAACAACGCGCGTAGGTCGGAGAGAAATTCGTCATACCAGCCGTTGCCGGCTTGGCGAATCATCGGATCGACGGCGACCACGCGTCCAACGTCAAAGCGCCGGCCCCCGAGAATTGCGACGGCGCCGCCCCACGAATGACCGAGCAGCACGTGCACGGGATCGGGAATCGCCTGCATGACGTTATAGAGATCGAGCAGGCTGCGATGCAGCGTCATCGGGCCGATGATGTTCGCCGAGTCGCCGTGCCCGCGCTGATCGTACGCGTAAATACGGTAGCGGTCATTATAGTGCAGCGCGAACCGTTCCCAGGATTTGCGCGAACTGGTCATGCCATGCACGCACAACATCACGGGGCCGCGTTCACCCCAGCGCTCGAGCGTGGTCTGCGTGCCGTCGTCGAGCGTTACACGCTCCTCGGTATGTGTCACCACGCCCCTATACGGCGCGCGGTTACCGGCTTCTTCTTGCGCGCGCCGCTCGCCGCATGTCGCCGACGAACGATTTAGCGCGGAACCGGAACAAGTGAGGCCGGAGCGAATTCCGTATTTGCAAACGGCCCGCTGGTCGTGATGTGATTACCCGCCTCGTCGAATGCTGCAACGCCCGCATCGCCCAGCACGAAGATGCGCCTTGTGGAAACGTCGAACGCTATTGCAAGCTTCTCACCAACATAATAACCGCGGAACCCATTATTGGGGATCTGGTTCCCTTCTTCGTCATACACGGTGACGGGATCGCCCGCATTGGCTACGTAGAGTTGGTTATTGAGAGGATCGAACGCTATGCCTTCGGGATAGCGAACGTTCGGAAACGATCCGGATGTCGCCACGGGATTGCCCTCTTCATCGTAAACGGCGATAAAGCCGATGCAGCATATGGCAGCGTAGATCCGGCGGTTGCCGGGATCGAACGTAAGGCCGCGCACGTCGCCGCCCTGCGTTGGAAACGTTCCACTCGTGCTGACGAGATGTCCGTCTTCGTCATAGACGTTCGTTACGCTGGTGCCGGCATAAATGCGCCGGTTGAGCGGATGAACATCACCGGTCCGCCGAAGGGCAAGTTCGGAAAATTCCCGCTCGTCGATACGCGATTGCCATTGCGGTCGTACACACTGATCGACGCCGTGATAGCGCCCTTCGGGAAGAACAAATCCTCGGAAACGTAGAGATGCTGATTGAATGAATCGAACGCAAGGCCCTCGACGCGGGCGTAATCAACATCGGGCGGTGTCAACCCCGGAAATGCGCCATTCGTAGGGATGCGATTGCCGTTTTCATCGAATACCGCGACAACGGGGCATCGGGTGCCACCCTCCTGACCGGTGATGTACAGCTTCGGACCCGAGGGCATCGGTGACGACGTCGTCGGAAGCGCCGGGCACGGTATGGGCGGCGGAGTGGGGCAACCCGCGAGGGCGCTCGCGGTAAGCGGGACGATCACCGTGGGAACATTTGCGAGCAAATCGAGCTGCGTCGTGCTGTCACCAAACGTCAGCGTATTTCCCACCACGATTAACTTGGAAAAGTTTTGCCAGGTATGCACGCTGTCGTACATCCACGCAAAGTATGCGCCGCGGTTCGCCGGCGGCTGCGAAAGGGTGACTTCGAACTTCGGCCCACCCTGCTGGAACGTTACGTTTCGCGCCGCGCTCAATGTGACCGTCAAGAAGATCACAGAGCCGCTCTCGGGAGCACCGACCACGAATGAAGGCAGCGTGGCTGACGTCGTTATGGTGATAGATGTTCCGGGCGGAGCGTTGTTAGGCGGAAGCGTAACGGTGCCCGTTATGCCGGGAAGGGTGGGCAAGGGAATCGGGACACCGGTCTCCGTCGCGGGTATCGAAATGGAAGCCTGAACACGCGTGCCGCCGGATTCGGGCGACGAAGGCATCGGCAGCGGATGCGTGCCGCTGGAGCCGCCGCCTCCGCACGCAGCAAACGCTGCCGAGCTGGGCCTTGCGCGAGACATGATGCAAAGAAGAAACCATTGCACTACACCCTCCAGGAGTTGCAGCGGTGGCGCTCCAGGCATCACTATTGTATGTAATCGCTCAGCGTGCGGTGAGGGGCGAACAGGGTAGCCGAGCGCTCACGACCTACGCGTTTTCCAGAATGCGAGACCAGCGCTCAGGAATTCGTCAACGGTTTTCCGGGAACCGTCCGGAAAGAGCACACTCACCTCGTGTGCGCTTACGTGAATCTCTCTTAGAAGATCCGCACGCACAACATCACGGGGCCGCGTTCACCCCAGCGCTCGAGCGTGGTCTGCGTTCCGTCGTCGAGCGTTACACGCTCCTCGGTATGTGTCGCCACGCCCCTATACGGCGCGCGGTTACCGGCTTCTTCTTACGCGGCGCCACGATGCACGCGCTTGCCGGCAATTTTCGCTTGTTGTTTCTTGCAATGCTCCCCCGTTGTGGAAACCGCGCTAATTACACGATCGGAAGAAAAGGAGCGCCGCAACTTTGCGGGAATCTGCATCGACCATACTTGCATTCGCTACGGGATTGTGGGCAACATGCGCAAACGTTGGCACCGTTATCGGTCCATCTCATCTTTACTTTTAATCACGGTCATTGTATCCGCTTGCGGCGCCGCAAGTACTGTGATACCTCCCCACCCGGCTTCCACAAAGACTCGCTCGGTGTTCGCCGACGCTCTTGCGGCGCGCCACTTAATGGACATCGGCCCAACCGCCGGGACCGAAAACATACATCTTCTCATTTCATTGGCACATCGCAATGAGGCGCAACTTGAACAATTAATTCACGATCAAGAAACGCCAGGGTCAGCATCGTACCTGCATTTCTTGACGCCACAACAATTCGATCAGCAGTTTGGCGCACTTCCAACTACGCGCGACGCGATAAAATCCGGACTGCAGCACGCAGGATTCACAATAGATCCGGATCGCTTCGGCGCTTCGGTAATCGAAGCGGATGGTCCCGCGACCAGGGCTGAGGTGCTTTTTAACGTACAACTGCGTGACGTACGTGAAAGTAGCGGGCGTGTGGCGCATATCCCAACGAAGCAACCATCCACGCCGTCGTTTTTGCAACAAAATGTTGTTTCGATCCTTGGACTGGACACAACGAGGATAGGTTCATTTTCCCCTAGTGCGTCCGGCGCGCAAATGGTGTGCCCGATTGAGGGTTGTGCAACGCCCATTCCAAAGCCCACACCGATAATACGCTTATCCCCGACTCCTGCGCCAACTCCCACGGCGGTCCCGGGCAGCCAGTACGCATCCGTTGGTCCTGGACAACCGCTCTCGCCACCGCCCGGTTACACGGACGATACCACCTATCTCTCGTACGGATATGCGCCGTATACGTATGCCTACGACTATGATGTCCCGGTGCAACATGGGTTTGCCGGAAGCAGTCAATTTGCGATCGGAATTTTGGGCGACTATGACGTGAGTGATAGCGACCTGTCGTTATTCTATTCCGACATGAACGTGTATCGCACAGGTCACCTTTATCGTGTCGGCTCGGGCAGTTACTCAGAGGATGCACGCGAGGCCGCAGTCGATGTCGAGACGGTGAGCGCGCTTGCACCCGGGGCTGATGTCTACTTGTATCTCAGCCCAAACCTTGTTGCCAACGACATGACAGCTGCAATGAACACTGTCGTGCAGCAAAACGTCGTTGCTGTCCTGTCAATCAGCTTTGCATTCTGCGAAAACCAGGGTCCAACGGGCTACTACGAATCGGCTAGCGGCATGGATAACGCCGCGGCTCAGGCTAGTGCTCAAGGCATTACGGTGATAGCAGGCAGCGGCGATTCGGGGGGCCCGTCGTACCTTAGTGGGTGCTCTTCCGTAATGGCTCCAGCATCAAGTTCATACGTTCTTGGTGTGGGTGGAACTTCGCCTGACGCGCCGGATAACAATCAAGGTGCCGCCGGCGCTGATGCGTATCGTCCCGGCTATCAGTACGCTTGGGGAGAGCCCGCTCCGGCCGCGGACCATCCGCCCTGCGCACCGTCATTCTGCGGCACAGGCGGCGGGGCGTCCACGCACTTCCAAACGGCCGAGCAACTTGGCGCCTGCGGTGGCAGCGGCACTACCTGGAAGTGTGTCCCAGACGTGTCTTTTGCCGCTGATATTTATCATGCGGGGGCTGGTGTCTTCCAAGGCTCGCTGCAGCAACTTATGGCGGGCACGTCTTTTGCCGCTCCGATATTTGCGTCAATACAAGCAGAAATCGACCAGCGGCAAGGTACTAGAAAAGGAAACGTGGTTGGACGCCTATACTCCCTTTGGCGCCAATACGGGTACGGCTCATACACCTCGGGTCATCCTGCGATTTTTCAAGATATGACTGCGGGAAATAGTGGGTACGCCGCTGCGGCCGGCTGGGATGCTGCCTCGGGGATCGGATCGCTCGACGGTTTTGAATTGAGTTCGGTGGAGTAGCAATATGAATATGGTAAAGCGGATTGCCTGCGCACTTATATGCTGCGTAGTACTTTCGGCCTGTGGTCAGTCCACGCCTAATGCGGGAGGATTCATTCCACGTCGTCCGCCCGGTCTGTCATGGACCGCCACGTGGATTCAAGGCTCGCAAACAGGGCAAATCGCCTTCCAATCCACAGGGCAGAGCGCGACACTAACGGCAACGGCGACTGATCCTGGCGGCTCCCTACCTCCTTACACGTTCACATCAGGAAGCTGCGTAACGTTGTCAAACGGCACTACCAGCGGCGAGACGGAAAGCGTTACCGTTACTGCCGCCACTTCGGGAAGCTGCGCTATAACGGTTGGCTCCAGCGTGAGTCCGTCGGTCTCCATACAAGTACGTGTGCCGTAAGAGTAAGCCGCCGAGCGGGACGGCGACTTACTCCCTTCCTGTCTTGTGCGCACTTGTCTTATATGCACTTGCACTTGCTGCATGCGCAAGGGCTCCAAATGCAGTCGCGCCCACGTCACCTAACCAGGCGTTACCGCAAGACACCTGGCCGATGTACCAATACTCATCGTCGCACAATGCCGTATTTACGAAGCCGGATGTTCGCGCGAAATGGATCGCGCAATTGGACGGCAGGGTCAACGGTGGATTGGCGGTTGTCGGCAATACTATATACGTTACGAGCTTCGATCAGCATCTGTATGCCATTGACTTGAATTCCGGCCACATTCGCTGGAAGGCGTCGACGGGCAATATCGTGATGTCGACCCCGGTCGTTGCGGACGGGATCGTCGTCGTCGGTTCGGGACATGACGGTTTTCTTGCGAGTGATCCAACCGCTCAGATTTGGGGCCGCAAATCCGGCGACAATGTGATGGCATTCGATACAAAAACCGGTCGAATGCTGTGGACCTTTCACACCAAAGGCGAGGACATGGCCTCACCCGCTATTGATGGGACACGATTAGTTTTTGCTAATGGCGATCTTCATGCATACGGTCTCGACTTGCGCAGCGGACGGCCGCTTTGGATGCGACGCTTATTAGGCATCGACACGATGGCATCGACAACGATACGTAGCGGAGTCGCGTACATCGGTCTTTGCCATAATATGCCGCATTTCCGCCGAACTCTCGCTGTGCGCACGCGCAGTGGGCACCTCGTTTGGAGTAACCCGAATGGGAGCTGCGACGCTTCCCCTGCCGTGGATAATGGGATCGTCTTCGTGGACGGAAACGACGAACGTCTAAATACCCCCTATGCGACGGGCGGCGCTGACATCGTAGCGGCTATAGATGAAGCGACGGGTAAAACACTGTGGCACCACGCAAGCTCACCCGGGCCGTACACATTGGTCGCGTCCGGCGAGCATGCAATTGCCGGAACGGCTACTTCGGGGGTCTTGTATCAATCTATCGTCAATAGAAATGCAGTAGTCGCGTTTGACGGCCGCACTGGTCGCGAACTCTGGCGCGTGCAAACGTCCGGCCCCGTAAAGATGAGTCCCATCGTTACGCAAGGCCGCGTGGTCTTCGGCGATACTGCGGGCGTTCTTTACAGCGTTTACCGCGTCAATGGTGACGTACTCCACACCCGGTCATTCAAATCTCCCTTTTCAACGTCCCCACCAGTGATCGTCGGCGGAACGCTGCTCATTGCCAACGGGCACTCATTGCTGGCAATGCCCTGGGACGACCCTTAATCACGTACGGCGCCGCGATTTGAACGTGAGTTCTGAGACGCCTGATTTGTCCAGTGCGCCCAGGCCACGCGTCTTCATGCGCTCGTATTGGTCGAACGTCGCTTGCGCGAGCGGCAAGCGGAGATCGCAGTCGTGCGCGAGCGAGAGCGCGATGCCGGAATCTTTCGCGGCGTGTTCGGCGGAGAAATAGCAGTCGTGGTCGCGGTTCTGCATGTCGGCGCCGTCGGTTTCCAGTACGCGTGAATTGGCACCGGTTTGGCTGAACACTTCGCGCACCATGTCGAGATCGAGCCCGAGCGCATCGGCAAGGCCCAAGCCTTCCGCTAAACCCGCGGTGTTGATATTCATCACCATGTTGACGAGCGCTTTTACTTGCGCTGCGCGCCCGGCCTCGCCCACGTAGCGCAGCGACGAACTCATCTGCTCGAGCATCGGCCTGACGTGTTCGAATGCTTCGCGGCGGCCGCCGCACATCAGATACAGCGTGCCGTTTCGCGCCTGCGGTATGGAACTGGCCATGCACGCTTCGATGGAATGCGCGCGGCGTTCTTCGCACCGGCGCTGCACTTCAACATGTACGTTCGGCGTGACGGTCGCGGTGTTCATGAAATACTTGCCTTGCGCGCCGGTGAGCAGCGAATCGCCTTCCTCTGAGAAGATGCGGTACATGGCGGCATCGTCGGACACGACCGTAATGATGACGTCGCTCAATTCGGTAACGCGTGCCAGCGCTTCGCATACCTCGCCGCCCGTATCGTGCGCGGTCTGCTCGGCGGCTTCGCGCTGCACGTCGTACAGCGCCGCGATCGCATAGCCGACGTCTTTCAAACGCCGCGCGATGTTCGAGCCCATGCGGCCGGTTCCGACAATGCCTATACGCTGCGTGCTTGCCATGCGGCCGTGCTTCGGCGAGGTTCGTGTGGAGTCCGCCGCTCGGGCGCTTGCTTGCCGCGAACCCCTTTGCGGGGAACAATGCGCATGAACGTTGCGTTGAAACGCGTGTAGGAGGACCAAGCATTCCATGTTGATTAAACGCGCACTCGCAGGTACCACGCTGGCGGCAATGCTGGCTCTGCTCGTTCCCGCGGCACCCGCACTGGCCGACGGTGCGGCGAGCACCCGGAACATTCTCCTGGGCGTAGGCGCCGCGACGTATCTCATCATTCAGCACAATCGCAAGGTGCACGAGAAATACGCCGAGTACGATCGCCGCCAGGCCGAACTCAAATCGGAAAACAACGACGCCTGGGCTGCGTACAGCAGCGAGAAGAAAGCCTACGATAACGCACTCGCCGAGGTCGTCGACTTGAAGCGCGAGGTGGCGTACCAGCACAACGTGGTGCAGCAGCTGCGTCATCAGGTCGCCATGGCGAACCGCAACCACAGCCAAAGCCGCTCGTTCCAAACCGCGTACCATCCCGCGCGGACGGTGAAGGCCAAGACGGCCCGCCATGTGGCTTCGGCACCGTCGAATCAAGTAGCGATGGTTTCGTACGGATGGGGGCAGATCTAAGGATGCGCCGCGTTGCTGCGCTGGCAGTATGCGGGAGCTTCGCACTGGCGCTCGCGGCGTGCGGCGGCGGTGGCGGAACCGGCCAGGCGCAGAACCTGGCCGACAGCACCACCAAGGCCGTGTACAACGACGATCCGGGCGGCGTCACGGCGCATTTCGACAACGATCTCAAGTCGCAGGTGACGCGCACGCAGGTCGGCATTCTGTCGGACCAGATGCATAAACAAGGCGACTACCGCGGTCTGAGTTTTCTCAGCAGCGATCCGAACAAGAACGAATACACGTATCGCGCGAACTTCTCGAAGGGATCGATGAACGTGGTGATGCGGCTCGACCAGAACGGCGACATCGCCGCATACCGCGTGCTCGCACCAGCGAACACTCAGTGACCGCGAGCAGCGACGGGTACATTCCGCCGGACGACACGCGTCTGTGGCGGTATATGAAACTCAACTCGTTCCTGGAGCTGCTCAGCGGACACCTGATTCAAACGCGCATCGACGTGCTGAACGACGCCGCCGAGGGCGCGTTCGGCTACAAGCAGATTCGCCTGTGCGGTGCAGCGGACACCGTGCAAGGCATCCGTGAAGCACGCACGCGCGTCGCCGCGACGTACTGGTTCGAGTTCGAGGAACGCGAGTCGTACGGCATGTGGAACGTGTACGGCCGCACGGGCGAATCGGTGGCCATTGAAACGACCGTTGGCGCGCTTCGCGACGTGCTCGAGCGCGAAGGGCAAGTGCGCATCGAGCGCATGCGCTATGAACCGATGCGCGGCGACATCGACGACATCGCCACGCTCTTCTTCCACAAGCGGCGCGAGTACAAAGAAGAGCGCGAAATCCGCAGCGTGCAGGTTTTCGATAAACCGCTGAAAGATTCGATCGTGGATCAGCGCCTATCGCTGGACGATCTGAACACGCTCGTGCGCCGCATCATCCTTGCGCCGGACAGCCGGCAAACGTTCATCGACGCGGTCAAACACATCGTCGAAAGCGTGTTCGCGTTCAACGGTAAGCGCTTCGCCGGCGAGATCTGCGGCTCGGCACTGGACGAGGATTTAGTCCCGCAGGAGTGAGGGGTGAGGGGCCTCGGTGCCTCGGCCGTGCTTCGAGACCTCAGCATGACACCAACGCTGCGCTACCGTCGGCATGACAGTAACGCGCTGCGCGCTACGACGGGGCCTCGATGCCTCGGCCGTGCTTCGATACCTCAGCGTGACAGTAACGCGCTGCGCGCTACGGTGGGGCCTCGGTGCCTCGGCCGTGCTTCGATACCTCAGCATGACACCTGTACCTCAGCATGACAATCTACTTCTTGAAGATTTTGCTGACGATGCCGCCCGCGACGCCGTCGACGGGGCTGGCCTCGTAACCCGCTTCTTCCAGCACATCACCGACGATGGTGAGCGCAATCTGTTTGCGGTTGGGCGTACCCTGCGCGAGCGCCTGATACATGTGCACCGCCTGCTGTTGCTTGATTTTCGCGGGCATCGGCGGCTCGTGTTCGTCGACGACGCATTCGATGATGGCCGGGCCGGGATGTTTGAGGGCTTCTTTCACTACGTCGTCAGCCTCGCGCGTTTGCGATATACGCAGGCCTTTTGCGCCGCACGCTTCCGCGAACTTCACGAAGTCCATCGGTGCGAATTTCACGCCGAACTCGGGATTGCCGAGGAACACCATTTGCTCCCATTTGATGAGGCCCAGCGTGTTGTTCTTGATGACGAAGATTTTCACGGGGAGATTGTGCTGCACGCACGTCATGAAATCGCCGAGTTGCATCGTCATCGATCCGTCGCCGGTAAACACGACGACTTGGCGCCCCGGAAACGCCACTTGCGCGCCGATTGCATACGGCAAGCCCGCGGCCATGGAGCAATTAGTGCCGGAGAACGAGAACTGCTGATCGCCGCGCAGTTTGATCTGGCGGGCGGCCCATGTCGTTACCGTGCCGGAATCGCCGCAGATAATCGCGTCGTCTTCCAGATGCGGCCACAGATGCCACGCGGGTACTTGCGGGCGCATCGGATAATCTTCGCGCGTGCCGCGCTCTTCCATGAGCGCCCACCATTCTTTCATGCCGTCCTGCGCTTTTTTCAAGAACGAGCGATCTTCGTTGCGCGGCACGTGATTGAGCAGCATCTGCAGCGTGAGGCGCGCGTCGCCGCACAAGCCATACGTGACGGGCGCGCGCAGGCCGATACGCTCGGCCTTGTCGTCGATTTGGACGATCGTCGCTTCGCCCGGCTTGGGATAGAATTCGATGTACGGCATCGTGCTGCCGACAATGAGCAGCAGTTCGCAGCCTTTCATCGCTTCTTCGGACGGTTTGGTGCCGACCATTGCGATGGAGCCGGTGGTGTACGGGCTATCGTCGGGCACGCAATCCTTGCCGAGCATCGCTTTGACGATGGGCGCGCCCAAACGCTCTGCAAGTTGTTCGAGCTCTTTGCGGCAGCCGCGCGCGCCGGCGCCGGCAAGAATGCAAATCTTCGTTTTGCCTTCGAATAATTTCGCTGCGGCTTCGACCTCGCGGCGTTGCGGCGCGCGTTCGTGCTGGTGCCAGTTGGTGGACGTGTGGCCTTTGATGTTGCGGTGCGAACGCTTTCCGCCTTCGGCGTCGGCGGCTTGGTAGTCGATGGGAAAGCCGATATACGCGGGGCCGCGCTGCGAGAGCGCGCTGCGAATCGCGAAGTCGACGACGTTGGTGATGTGCTGCGGGCCCATGATGCGCTCGCTGTACACGCACAGCGGCGCGACGATGCGATCCGTCGGCACGTCTTGCAGATAGTGCGTGCCTTCGAGATCGTGATACGCCATGCCGCCGATGGCGAGTATCGGCGCTTGTTCGGTTTTGGAATCGAGGATGCCGTTCATCATGTGAATGACGCCCGGCCCGGCAGTGGCAAAACATACGCCTAGGCGGCCCGTGAATTTCGCGTAGCCGACGGCCGCCATCGCGGCGACTTCTTCGTGCCGCACGTGGATGTAGCGAATGCGATCGGCGTGCTTGCGCAGCGCTTCCATAAAGCCGTTGATGCCGTCGCCCGGTAAGCCGAAGATCGTATCGACGCCCCATTCCAGGAGGCGTTCCACCATGACGTCCGCGCCGACTTTGCTTGTGCTCATTTTCCTCGATACCTCAGGCTAGATGGAACCGCGCACCGCGCGCGTTACTAAAACCGTTACGGCGAGCGCGCCCGCGCCAATGGCCAATTCGCGCAAATGCACGCCGCGCGCAAGGCCGTCCATCTGCGGTTCGTACCGGCCGTGCTCTTGCGCCATGCGCAACACTTGCGCGAGGTGCAGCGGCTTGCGATGCGCGCCTTCTTCGATTTGATGGCGGCAACTAAAGCCGTCGGCGATGACGAGCGTCGAGTCGGACGTGTCGCGCACTTTCGGCAAAATGCCTTGTTCGCCGACCTGCATCGACACGTCGTATTTCTCGCCCGCCTCGTATCCGAAGCTGCCCGCCATGCCGCAGCAACCCGTATCCGGCACCTCGGCCTGCAAGCCGAGTTTTTCCAAGACGGACTGCTCGCATTTGAATTTCATTACCGCGTCGTGATGGCAGTGCACTTGCACGATTGCGCGCTTGTGCAACTTCGGAACGTGCCAGTGCCAGTTCCCGGCCTTCTTCTCCAGGAATTCTGCGAGCGTGTAGGTTTGCTGTGAAAGGCGCTGCGCGTCGAGATCGTTCGGAAACATGTTCACCAGTTCGTCGCGGAACGCGGCGATGCAACTGGGCTCCAAACCGACGATGGGCGTTCCGTCGCGCAGGAACGGTTCCATGGTACGAATCGCATCGCGAAAATACGCCTGCGCCAGCGTGAGAAATCCGTAATCGAAAAACGGACGACCGCAGCAGACGCGCGTGCGCGGAACGACCATTTCAAAACCCAACTCTTCGAGCGCGAGCGTTGCGGCAATCGCGACTTCGGGCGTGAAGTATGTGTTGAACGTATCGGCCCAGAGGACGACGCGTTGGGGGGCCTCGATACCTCGGCCGCGCTTCGATACCTCAGCGTGACACGACGCGCGCTTCGATACCTCAGCATGACGAGCGAACCAGCGGTCGAAGGGGACCGCAGCAAAGCGCGGCAATTCGCGCTGCGGTGCAAGTCCGGCAATCGCTTTGAGCACCGTAGAAACAACGGGCGCGGAGAGGATGCCGTTCACCAGATCCGGCGCCTGCGCCGCAATGGGCGCGAAGATCGGAATGAGGCCCATGGCGTACGCCGCCGGCGGGCGCATGCGGCCCTTGTAGTAGTGCGCGAGAAACTCGGCTTTATACGTCGCCATGTCGACTTGCACGGGGCAATCGCCCTTGCAGCCTTTGCACGCCAGGCACAAGTCGAGCGCTTCTTTTACCGCCTCGTTTTTCCACGGCCGCTTCGTGGGGCTTTCGGGGCGCATCATCTCTTGCAGCAGACGCGCGCGCCCGCGCGTGGAGTGTTTTTCCTCGCGTGTGGCCATGAAACTCGGACACATCGTGCCGCCTTCGAGATGCCGGCATTTGCCGATACCGAAGCAGCGGTTCGACGCTTCCATGAAACTGAAGTTGTCTTCGGGAAACGCAAAGTACGAATCGAGGTTGATCGGCGTGTAGCTCGTGCCTTCGCGCAGGTGCGAGTCCAGGGGATACGGATCGACGAGTTTTCCGGGATTCATCTTGTTGTGCGGATCCCAGATCGCTTTGAACTCGCGAAACGCCGTGATGATTTCTTCGCCGAACGCTTTCGGAAGCAACTCCGCGCGGCCGTGGCCGTCTCCATGTTCGCCGGACGGCACGCCGCCGTACGAAACGACGAGATCGGCGGCTTCTTCCATGAACGAACGGAAGTGTTTGACGTTGTCCGCGGTACGGAACTTGAAGTCGATGCGACAGTGAATGCAGCCCTGCCCCCAATGCCCGTAGAACGTGCCGTCGTAGTCGAACTTGTTCAGCAGTTTTTCGAAATCGCGCAGGTAATCGCCGAGGCGTTCGGGCGCAAGCGCCGCATCTTCCCAGTTCGGCCACCCGCCTTCGCCGCCCATACCGATGGGCATGCGCGCCGTGCTCGCGCTGTGGCGGCGGATTTCCCACACCGCTTCTTGTTCGCTTTTGTCTTCGACGAGTTTGAAATGCGGCCCATTCGGCATGCGCGCCAGGCGATTGCGCAGCGCTTCCGCTTGCGAATCGGCTTCTTCTTGCGTTTGCGCGCCGAATTGGACGACGACGAACTCTTTGCCATCGGGCAAAATGTAGCGTCCGCCGAAGTTCAAATGCTTCTTGTCGAGATTGCGGATGACGTGGCTGGAGAAAAACTCGATCGCAATTGGGCCGTGTTCGTGCAGCAGCGGAACGATGTCGCCGGAACTTCCCAAATCCGGAAAACCGAGTACGACCAGCGCTTTTTTCTGCGGCTGATGCACCATGCGCAGCGTCGCCTCGAGCGTGAGCGCGCACGTACCTTCGCTGCCGACCAGTGCGCGTGCGACGTTGAAACCGTTTTCCGGCAGCAGCATGTCGAGGCTGTAGCCGGACACCAGGCGCGGAATGTTCGGAAAGCGTTTGCGAATCAGACCCGCGTAGCGATCGCGCAAGTCGCGCAGTTTCGCATAGATTTCACCGCGTCTGCCGCCGCCGGCGATGATGTCATGCAGCGCTTTATCGCTGGTCGCGCCGACGCGCATGCGCAGGCCGTCGTACGTCAGGACGTCCATCTCCAGCACGTTGTCCGCCGTTCGCCCCGCGAGGAGCGCGTGCGTGCCGCACGAGTTGTTGCCGATCATGCCGCCGAGCGTGCAGTGATCGTGCGTGGCCGGATCGGGCCCGAAACGAATGCCGCTGCTCGACGCCGCTTGCGCGAGCGAGTCGCAAATCACGCCAGGCTGCACGCGCGCCGTGAGATGCTCCGCGTCGATGTCGAGAATCGCGTGCATATACTTCGACGTGTCGATAATCACGGCGGCGTTGCAGCATTGGCCCGCGAGACTCGTGCCGCAGCCGCGCCCGAGAATGGGAACCGCATGCTCGCGGCAAATCGCCACCGCATGCTCCACGTCATCAGCGCTCTTGGGTATGACGACGCCGATGGGCACTTGCCGGTACACTGACGCGTCGTACGCATACATGGCGCGATCGCCGTCGGAGAAGCGAACTTCGCCGGTAGTGGCCTCGCGCAGCGCGCGCTCCAGAACTTGCACGTCTTTCACCGTGCTAGGTCCTTCCCGGTGCCATGCGCATCTCACGCGGGAGGCGCTCCGTCGCTAATGGCAGCGCCACAACATTCCGAACGCAAGTTATCAAACGAGTATTCATGGATGGCGCTTGCACTTGCCGCGGTCGCGGGTGCAGTCGACGGCACCGGCTATTTACTGCTGTATCACGTGTTCACGTCGCACATGAGCGGCAACACCGTTACGATGATGATCGACGTTGCAAGCGGAAATTGGCACGAAGCGTGGCGGCACATCGAGCCGATCGTGATTTTCTTTTTCGGCATCGTTGCCGGAATAGCGCTTACCGATTTGCTCGTGGCGTTGCGCGTCGCCCGCATGTTTTCCGTGATCGCGGGGCTCGAGTTCATTCTGCTGATCGCGTTCTACGCGCTCGCGCACCCGCCGCAGCAATGGATGGTGGTGTGGCCGGCAAGCGCAATGGGCCTGCAGAACGCGATGCTGCGCCGCGTCGGGCACTACAAAGTGCGCACCACGTTCGTCACCGGAATGCTGACGAACACGGCGCAGGGCGTGGTGGAAACCGTGCACGCCTTGGCCACCCGATCGGACGACGCACGCGAGAAGTTCGGCGACTTCCTGTTTTACGGCGGCATTTGGCTGTGCTTCGCATGCGGCGGCATCGTGGCAGGCGTCATCGCACTCGGCCATGGCACGGAGGCGCTGCTGCTACCTCTGTCGGGTCTGGCGCTGCTCATCGGCTACGACCTGGTCGCGCCGGTCACGATGATGCCCGCCGAGCAGGCATCCGGCGAGCAATCAGGGTAATCACTCGCCGTTATGACCGTATCGTTAGTGTTTTTGCTATGCGGCCTCGGCGTGCTCCTGACCGCGATTTTCTACTTCGGCGGAATCTACGAGTCCAACCGCCAGTCGTAACTTATCCTGTTGAAATTTGCGTGAGCATTCGCCCGGCTTGTTCGGGCGAAACGCTTTTCGCAACGTCGGCTTGGCTTACCATGCCGACGACGCGCCCGTTTTCCACGACCGGCAGTCGCCGCACTTTGTACTGCGCCATCAAGTCGCAGGCGTGTTCGATGGAATCTTCGGGCCGAAGCGTGACGATCTCGCCCTGCTCCAGTTCGCTTGCACGCGTGTTCGCGGGATCTTTGCCGCGCGCGATGACATGCACGACGATGTCGCGATCCGTCAGCACGCCGCGAATCTGTTTGTTCGAATCGCAGATGGGCAGCACGCCGATGTCGTCGCTTGCAAGACGCTCGGCCGCTTCTCGCAACGTTTCATCTTCTTGGATCACGGTCACGTCTTTGGTCATGATGTCCGCTGCTCGACTTGCCATAATGAGAAACCCTCCTGTGTCGTAGCAGGAGGGTTCCCGGAAAAACCGCGGCTTCACGCGGCAACTGCACGCTTCTTCCAGCGTTCAATCGGTAGTTTGCGAATTACGTGCCGACGCGCGTGACATGGATCCAGCAACCGCGCGAGCCCTTCGAGGCATCGAAGTACCCGTAGACGATCGATCCGATCTTGCTGTGGCTTGCCGCCTTGTTGATGCTGAGCTGAGCGCGCGTATCACACGCGTCGCCGCCGCCGTTCGCCTTTTGAAATTGAAAGCGAACGTAATAGAACCCGCCAAGCGTGTAATTTCCGGAGCCCCATTCGCGTGAGCCCTTCGCGTTGACCCAACCCCAATCGAGGTTTCGCGTTTTGCCAAGGTCCTGGACGGTAATCCAGGCGCGGTGGTTCGATTCGTTGATGGTCAGGATCGTGTAGGTGAACACATTTTGAGCCGGCCCTGGGATCGGCAGAATGATGAGGGCAAGAAGCAGGCCCAAGCCGGCGCGTCGCAAGAGGTGCATAGCGGTAGCCTCCTTATGCAAGAGGGACTTCTGTTTGCCCGCTTGCCTGCCCTGGAAGCAAGAAAGCCGCGCATGCGCGCGGCTTTCTTTGGCTTTGGGTCGAGTAGTGCGTCTACAGCGATTGCACGGCAATCGACACGGTACCGTAGTTCGCGCCGGAACTGTCGCGGATGTTGAGGTTGCAGATGCCGGTGTGCACGGGCGTTACCGTGAATGTCGGCGACGAACCCGTAACGGAGACGACGCCGGCACAACCGCGAATAAACGTCGGCTTTTCGTTGTTATTCACGATGAAGCCGCCGTTGCCAAACCCGTCGACATCCGTGTTGGCTTGGAATGGCGGCGTCGCAGGGCTCGGACCAGAGATCGTAATCGTCTGCGCAGCGTCCTTGTTGTTCGCGAAGACGAGATAGCTCGGCGAGGCGTTAACTCCGCCATACGTTGGATTGAGCAGCGTTCGGCCGACCATGAAGTCGTAGTTATAGGCCATCGCATAGGGACTGGTGGATTTTGCGTTGAGCGTAACCCAGGCGGGAATTTTCGTTCCATTCCACGACAACGTCAAATTGCTCGCATCGGTCGAACTGGCAATGCTGGTTGCCGAGAGCGTCGTCGCACCCGTTCCGTCGTCATCAGTGATTACCACGGGGAAATCGTACGAACCGACGATGACGTTCATGTCCGCGTCGAGCGCAAGCAGATGAATCGGCTGCGTTCCCGCGACCGTTGGAAATGCATCGTCGACCGACATGACAAACGCCGTCGGAACGCCGCTCGTTACGATGCTCACCGTATTGCTGGTTTGCGCGGATATGTCTGCTTCAACAGAACCCCTTGAGATAATATCCGCATCCAAGTTGTTGTTCGGCTGATCAAATGTGGTAACCACGAACGTATCGTGCCCCGGATAGGCTTTTACAGTCAGCGTACACGTTAGTCCGCCGCCGGCCGGCGTCGTGCAATACGATTGCGCTGCCGAGATGGGGTAGAACATGGAACCCGCGTCGGTCGTCGTCGTTCCCACCGTCTGCGAGACGTCGAATTCGATGCCCTGAACGTCGGCGGTAAGATATTGCGGCGTGCGCGCGGACGAGGTCTTGAGTTTCGGTGGGATTTTGACCACGAACGTCGCCGTCACCGCGTCGTGTTTCATCGGTGAAGTCGAAGCGGCGGGCAGCGGTGAGGGCGTGGAGCCGCCACCGCCGCACGCGGTCAGGGCCATTCCCGCGAGGGCGAGTGCTGCGATGTAGCGCGTGCGCATTAAAAGATTCCCCCTTGCTGCGAAGCGCCCGGCGTGCGCCGGCCGCGGGATTGAACCGTTCCTGCGGTAGACGTTACGGTAACGGCTATCGATTCGGAACGTCCGTTCTTGTCGGTGATCGTCACCGTGCAATTGCCGGCCCCAACGCCGACGAGATGATAGTTGTGCGACTCGCCGGTAATCGGTTCCAGCACGGCGACGCTATTGTTCGACGATGTAACCGTAAACGGACCACTATCGCCGTTTTCCATGATGCCCACGAGTTGCGCGTTCGCATCGCCCGTTCCGTACAGGTCGAGTTTCTGCGAGGGCCACACGCTCCAATTTGCCGTCATGATCACGTGCGCGAGCGCAACCGATCCACCGGCCGTCCGCAGTCCGTCCGTGATGTACCAAAGTGAGCCATCAGCGGCAACGGTTATGCCTTCGGGACCGGGCCAAACGGTACAGCACTGCATGGCGTTTGCGTTGATCGGCTCGATCGGATAGTCACGCACTTCCTTCGACGTGACGGCGTACGTGCCCAAACCCGCCTGTCCCAGATCGACGAATGCCACGAATCCGTTTCCGACAGCAAGGTCGTCCGGTTCGGAATACCCGTCGGGCATCGGAATCGGCGTAAAGACACCCGTTGTCGTCATCGCGTTGAGCCCGCCGTTACACGGCATCGTGACGCACGTACCGCCGTAGGATTCATAGAGATTACCGTCCGAGCCGGTGACGACGTACCGCGGCTGCGGGCCTTCGCCGCCGGGAGGCACGAACGGCGTAAAGGTCGCCCCCGTCGCGTCGTATTGCAAGACGCTCGGCGACCAAAACGTGTTATTGGCGATGTAGAGTTTGCCGTCGGGACCTTCCGTAATGCCTTGCGCAGTTGCGCGCTTGTTAGCGGGATAGAGCGCATTTGGCGCGGAGGTATATGAAGGTAACGGAATCGAGGTGATGTTCGACGTCGACGGGCTGGTGACCGGAATTTTGTAGATGTTGCTGTCGCTGTTTCCGGTGAGGTACAGATTGCCGTCGGCACCGACCGCGAACGAGCGCGGTCTGGAGTTACCTGCGTCGGGTGACGCCGTTGGGAGCGGAATCACGTCGAGATTCGCGGACGTAAACGCACCGCTGAGGCGGCCCACGGAACCGTCCGTAAGTTGCGTCGTCGGGTCAGTGTGGGAAAGCGACACCCACAGCGCACCGTCGGCTGTTTGGTACGGGGTCAGGGCTTCGTACGTCGGCAGATCGATTTCCGTAGACGTATGCGTGGTCGGATCGAATTGCCCCAGTTCGCCGCTGCTTCCATAACAGAAGCCGCCCTGGGTGCACTGCAACAGACCGGCGGTCGTGAAATAGATCTTGCCGTCGTTGCCGGCGGTAACGCGCAGGCCTCCGACCGCGTCTCCGCCACTGGCGACGTCGTAATAAGCAACGCCGCTCGACGGATTCAGCGTTACGCTGCCCGTTTTGCCGTCGGCGCTTCCGGTAACCGGAAACGACGTGGTCTGCGAATCAGCGAGCGTTATGGTTGCAACGCTGTCGCTGCCGCTTAACGAGCCCGTCGTACCGAACGATGCGCTTCCGGTCGTCGTTAAAGTGATTGGCGAATCATACGTGCCGATGATCGTGTTGCCGGCGGCGTCTTTGGCTTGCGCCGTGATCGTGGTTTTGCCGGCGACTTGCGGATACGCATCCGCCGGAATCAGGGTAATTGACGCGACCGCGCCGCTGAGCGTAAGCGGAAACGAATTTGCCTGTCCCGAGACCACCGTGCCTTGCACGGTTCCGCTCGAGAGCACATTGCCCGCGGCATCGGCTTGATCGAACGTCTTCACGACGAACGTGTCGTTTCCGACGTTGGCGTTGACGCTAATCGTGCAGGTCGTTGCGCCGCCGCTCGTCGTGCAGTTCGACGAACCGGGCGTCGTGTTTTGCACGACGGCCGGACTCGGCGATGCCGTGCCGTCGGTCTCTACGATTGAAAGAGACTTCGTGCTGGCGGAAACGTAGTTTGTGGTACGCGCCGGTACCGAGATGGTAAACGCGACGCTTTGATGCTGCAGCGGCGTGGTACCGCCGTGCGGCGCCGCGGGCAGCGAACCGCCGCTGCCGCCCGAACAGGCTGCGACGAGGCAACCGACGAGCAGCGCACCGATCGAAAACTCGATGTTTTTTCGCATATCG
>DASSEZ010000015.1:0-9312 GCA_035694945.1 Vulcanimicrobiaceae bacterium | reverse complement strand
AGGGTCGCCCGCATCTGCGCCTCAAGTCCCAAATACGCGGCCACGCGGCCCCTGGCCGAGAGCCTGGGTGCTCGGGCCGATACGCTGCGCGAAGCCTTCATCCAACGCAAAGAGCGCGACGAACGCGCATTCGACGCCGTCGTGGCTGCGCGCGGCGACAGGGACGCGATGCAGCGCGCTTTGGCCGGGGCCGCTGCCGTGCCATTGGAAGGCGCCGGTGCGGCGCTCGAGGCTCTGCGTTTGGCGGCGGACGCACTCGAGCTGGGCAATGCGAATCTCGCCAGCGACATTGGCTGCGCCGGGGAATTCGCGTACGCCGGGCTGCTTGCGTGCGCGTACAACGTACGCATCAACCACACATTCATGAAAGACGAAACGCTCGTTGCGACGCAGCGCGCGCAACTCTCGGAATTCGAAAAGGCGGCGCACCCGCTTTTACACGCGATTCGATCCGCCCTATCACGCTAGCGCGCGTTTTGTCATCCTGAGGCATCGAAGGATGGCCGAGCGTGTCACGCTGAGGTATCGAAGCACGGCCGAGGTATCGAGGCCACGTCATCGGTGGGGCGGCGCAATGCGCCGCCCGTCGCCTGCGAAATTAGGTGTTTTTCGGCGGACGTATTTCGCGCGCCATTGCGACGATCGCGTTCCAGTCACCGCGCACGAGAGCTGCCTTCTTTTTGCGTGACCAGCCTTTGATTTGCTTTTCCGAGCGAATCGCGTCGTCGACTTCGTTGAATTGTTGCGAGTAGACAAGATGGACGGGTCGCCGCGTAAACGTATAGCAGTGCGGATCGATGCCAGCATTGTGTTCGGCTACTCGGCGGTCGGCGTCATTTGTCACACCAACATAGTAGCTGCCGTCGTCGCAGAGTACCATGTACACGAAGTAAGAATGCTCTAATTTCACGGCAGTCTATCACGACGAGGGGCCTCGATGCCTCGGCCGCGCTTCGATACCTCAGCGTGACACGCGCGCTTACGCGCTATGAGCCCGGTGCAACGATCACGCGGGAAAAGCGATCCACGCGAATCCAGCGTTTCATTGCCGCGCGTACTTGGCTCGGCGTGATGCGCAGCAATTTACCCCAGTACGCGTTCTCGTCGCTGACGGTCAAGCCGTCTTTCGCCGTATCCAGAATATCGCGCGCAATGCCGGAGTACGAATCGAGCGGCAACACGCGCTCGGCAAGCAGCAGCGCTTTTGCGCGCTGCAATTCGATGTCGGGCACGTCTTGGTCTTGCAGTCTGCGAATCTCCGCGATTGCCGCGGCCTGCGCCTTCGGAACGTTCTTCGCGTCCGATGCGAAGTCGATGGAGAACGTCG
The DNA here is from genome assembly GCA_035694945.1 of Vulcanimicrobiaceae bacterium. Classification (GTDB taxonomy): domain Bacteria; phylum Vulcanimicrobiota; class Vulcanimicrobiia; order Vulcanimicrobiales; family Vulcanimicrobiaceae; genus DATGJX01. The sequence continues at coordinate 7,985 of DASSEZ010000015.1, read as the reverse complement.
ATGTGTTCTCGCCGATGTCCAGCGACGAATCGGCGCTATAAACGTACCCGTGCTGCGTGCGCAAGTCGCGGAAGAGCAGCGACCCGGTACCTTCGTCCGAAAGCATGGTGTTGGCGAGTTCCAGCGCGATGGCGTCGCGTTCGCCGCTGTGCACGTTGATGATCTGCGTGAGCGTCACTTGCGAATGCGTCGTGGTCGCCGAATTCACCGTTACCGACTTGCCTTGATTGCTCTTGATCTGCGGATATTTGAACGACGGCGTCTTGGTTTTCGGCGCATGCCAGGAACCGAAGTACCGCTCGATCGTATCGCGTGCGGCTTGCGGCGTGACGTCGCCGACGATCGCAATCGTCGTTAAATCGGGGCGGTATGCGAACTTGTACCAGTGTTTCACGTCGCCGATCGTTACCGAGCCTACCGTTGCAGCGGTCGGACGGCGCCGGCGCGGATCGCCTGGCGGATACAGCGCGTTCGTTTGCGCGATCTCGGCGATCGTGCTGGGTTGATGTTCCATTGCCGCGAGCGTTCGCGCGGTGTTGTTCTGCACGACCGCGAACGCTTGCGCCGGAAACGCGGGGTGAAGCATGCCGTCGGCGAGCAGTTGTACCGCGCGATCGAAGTTCTTGCCCTGTACCGTGACACCGAACGAGGTGCCCAAGCCGATGTTTGCGGCGATCGCGTCCGCTTGCGCCTGATACTCCGTGCGTCCGTACGTCGTCGTACCCCACGGCAACAGTGCCTCCGCGATTTGCGAGACGCCGTCCTTGCCGCGCGGTTCGTACAAGTCCGGACTGTTTTCGATGTAACCCCGCAAGACGACCGTCGGCGAGAACGTTTCCGGGCGCACGGTGAGCGTCAGGCCGTTGCGCAGATGGAACGTGCGCACCGCCGTATCGCTTTGCGGAATGCGCAGCGGCGCGCTGAAGTACGCCGCGGCCCACGACGGCATCGCTTCTTCTTTGTCAGGCGTATACTGCACGTTCTCTTGCGCCGACGCGGCATCGTTGTGCGCGACGGATGCACCCGGCTTGGGCTGCATGAGCACGTCCAACTCGCCCTTGGGATTCATGTACGTGCGCAGCACGCGATTCACGTCGTCCACCGTAACGCTTTGAATGTTTGCGTATTGCGCGTCGGGCGGCTGGCCGCTGAGTGATAGCGCATTCGCCCAACTGAACGCGAGTCCGGAGATCGATGCTTGCCGATAATCTTGCTGGCTCAGCAGGCGTTGCTTGGCCGCCTGGACCAAGTCGTCGGGAATGCCGTCACGGCGATAGCCGTCCAGTGCCGAATCGAGTTGCGAGCGGACTTGCGCAGGCGTCGCGGACGGCAAGCCCGCGCCGGCGACGATCATTACGCCGACGTCGCGGTACGCCGATGAAATGGCGAACGCGCCGAGCAGTTTGCCCTGCGCCTGCAAATCCGCGAGCGTCCCTCGCCCGCTCGAAAGCGCCTCGGAAAGCACCATGCCTGCGGCATAATCCGGCGACTGGAGATCGGGAAAGCGATAGACGACCGATGCTACCGGCACCGGGATTTCCGAGATCGTGTCGCTGAGCGTCGTCGCGGCGAGCGGCGCAATTTTATACGCCTTGTGCTGCGGCAGCGGTGCTGAGGGAATCGAATCGAAGTCGCGATGGATCTCCGCGAGAACCTTCGGCGGATCGATATCGCCCGCGATGACCAGCGTAGCGTTGTTCGGGTGATACCACGATTTATAGAACGCCGCGATGTCGCTTGCACGCATCTTCTGGAAACTGTCGATCGTGCCGACGCCGTCCTGCGCGTACGGCACATCACCGAAAAACGCGTGCCGCACTTTGGCTTGAAGCGCGGCACCGGGAATGCTTTGATGCGCGCGTACTTCTTGTTCGATGGCGCTGCGTTCGGTGTCCCAATCGCTCTGGCGATCGAGCGCACCGTTCATGCGATCCGCCTCCAGACGGAGTGCCAAGCCGGTATATGCCGACGGAATCTTAAAGTAGTACGTGGTCGCGATGTTCGTCGTTTCCGCGTTGTACTGCGCGCCCGCGCGCGCCGCCATTTCGGCAAACTGCGTGGCAGATACGTCGGCCGTTCCGCGGAACATCATGTGCTCGGTGGCATGCGCGATGCCCGGCATGGTATCGTCGTCGGATCCGACGGCGTATGTCATGACCGTGGTGGTGACCGGTGCGAGTTTGTTGGGCAGCAGCACGACGTGCATGCCGTTTTTCAGTGTTGCGGCCAGCATCCCGGCGGCAAGCAGCATGGCGATCATGCCACCAATTTGAGGAAAGCCTCGATGTCCTCCTCGTCGACGTCCACGCCGACGCCGCGCTTGTGATACCGGATGTCGTGAAAGTCGGACCCGGCCGTCATCACCAAACCGTAACGCCGCGCCCGATCGCGAAAATACTGCACTTGCATCGGCTCGTGTGTCGGATAAAAGACCTCCAGGCCTTGCAATCCGCACTCTGCCAGTTCGCCGATGATCTCGTAGTCTTTCAGGCGGCCGGGATGCGCGAGCACCGGAACCCCGCCCGATGCCAGCACGACTTCGATCGCACGGTGCGGCGTGATGTGCGTGGACGGCACGTAACCCGGCGTACCGCGGCGCAAAAACTTGCGAAACGCCGTTTCGATGTCGGGCGCGATCCCCAGGCGGATCAGCGCCTTGCCCACGTGCGGCCGCCCGAGCGAAGCGCCCTCCATCGCTTCGGCGTGCACGTCGTTCAACGTGATGCCGTAGCCCGCTTCGCCGAGTTGATCGACGATGCGCGCAACGCGCTTGCGCCGTGCCGCACGGTTTTCTTCCAGCACCGCGGTCAGCGGCGACTCACCCAGCGGCAAGCGGTACCCGAGAATGTGCACTTCGCCGTCCCGAAACGTCGTGTTGATCTCGATGCCGCTGATCGCGCGGATGTGGCCGGGCGCGGTGAACTGCCCATACGCGTTGATGCTGTCGTGATCGGTTATGGAGAAATAGCGCACGCCGCGCTGCTGCATGAAGTCGCAGAGCGCGGAGGGCGCAAGCGTACCATCGCTCTCACAGGTGTGCGAGTGGAAGTCGACGATCACGCCGTCGCGGTGCGGCGTTCGATGGCCAGCGAGATCCCGGTCCGTTCGTTGCCGTTGATCTCGACATCTATAAAGGAAGGCACGCACGCCAGATCGATCTGGCTGGTCTTCAAATAGCTGCGCGCGATGGCCACCGCCTTGATGGCCTGATTGATCGCGCCCGCGCCGACCGCTTGCAATTCCGCCGTCTCGCGCTCGCGCAACACCGCCGCCAGGGCACCCGCGACTGAATTGGGATTGCTCTTCGCCGAGACTTTCAGGACGCTCGTCGTGATGTGCTGTTTTGCCGGATCGTCTATCATGCTATGCCTCGCTGGAATATGCGCTTGATTTCCGTCGCGCGGCCGGTCTCCACGTCGATTGTTACTACCGCGGCGCAGAACTGCTTTGTTCCAGATTTCTGTACCGAAAAACGCTCCGAGAGGCCCATCGTAAACCGATCCAGGACGGGGCCCGCCTCCATCCCGATAACGCCGTCCGTCGGCCCGGTCATGCCGACGTCGGTGATGTATGCCGTCCCGCCCGGCAGAATATGTTCGTCCGCTGTTTGAACGTGCGTATGTGTACCGTAGATTGCGGAGACGCGCCCGTCAAGATAGCGCCCCAGCGCAACCTTTTCGCTGGTTGCCTCCGCATGCACGTCCACCACGATAACCTTGGCCGTGCTTTGCAGTTCTTCCAGCCCCGCCTCGGCGGCGCGAAACGGATCGTCGACCGGCGGCATGAACGTTCGTCCCATCACATTCAGTACGCCCACAGTCGTCCCGTTGGCCGACACGTACCCGACGCCGCGTCCCGGCACGCCCGGCGGATAGTTCGCGGGACGGATCACGCGTTCGGTCGAGTCCAAATACGTCTTGAACTCGCGCTTGTCGAAGATGTGGTTGCCGCTGGTGATGAAGTCGATGCCGTTGCCGAACATTTCATCGGCCGTCTGCGCGGTCAAGCCGAAACCGCCCGCGGCGTTCTCGCCGTTGGCTATGCAGATGTCCACGTTGTACTGGTCGCGCACCAGCGGAACGCACCGCTTGAGGGTTTCGCGGCCCGGTGAACCGACGACGTCCCCAATCAGGAGCAGGGTGATTGTGCTAGCTATCTGCGGGCCGACGCCTTCGCTTTCTTTTGAGATTTCAAAAAGTATACCAGAACTCGCTTCTCTTCGCGGAATCCCAGCAAACTTTTTGATTGCGCCGGGTCGCGCAGCGCCTCGATCGCCGATTCGGCCAATTCATCTTGGAACGCCGGATCTTCGTCGGGGTGCTCTTCCGGAACCGGATTGCGCACCAGCGCGCTGCCGAACCGGTCGGCCAGATAGCTGGTAAGCATCGCCAGTTCGTCCTTGGTGAAGCTTTCGAGATCGCGGGTGACGTGCACAAAACTGAGCGCGCGATCGGACTCGCACTCCACCTTCACTTCGCCGCGCTCGCCGATGAGCGAGAGAATGCCGTCGACGTGCGACTCGATCTCCTCGATCACGCGCCGCTGCGTGGCGCGATCGATGCGCGAGGAAACCGCATAGGTGAAACGTACGGTGCCGTCACCGGGCATGCTGCGAATCGACGCGATCTCCGGATAGCGCACGAGTAATGCGCACACCAGACTCACGGTATCGCTATTTTCGGCCGGCAGCCGGGTATTCATGACGCTTCACTCCAGACGGGGGGTCGCGTCTCTTAGACGCCGGCTCACGGCCACCCCTTGTGCTTTCACGACCTAAGAACCCCGCCGCGAGGGCGGCGGTTCCGGCCCGAAGGTCCCCCTGCCCGCCCGCTGTTCGGCCCCCGAACGGCTCCCCCGGTGCATCTCCTGCCTGGGCACCGCGCGCGCGTAGGATCGAGCCAAACGTCTCTCGCTGGAGTGGAGTTAAGGGAATGGGTCGCGGTGGAAGGCTGATTACGGTCGCTTGCGTCGTTGGGGTGTCGGTGCTCGCGGCATGCGGAGGCGGAGGCGGCGGATCGACCCCGGCCCTGCCGCCCACCAACAACGGGCCCAGCGCCAAGCCCAGCGGCTCCCCGGGGCCGACGGCCACCCCCTCCGGCGCGCCGACGGCAAGCACCTCGCCCGCGCCCACGGCAACGCCTACAGGCGGCGCAACGGCCACACCGCCGGCCACGGCGACTCCGGCCCCGACCCCCTCGCCAACGCCGGTGCAGACGCCAACACCAGCGCCGCAGCCCACGGCAACGCCGACGTCCGCGCCCACGCCCTCCACGCTTTCATTGCACGCCGGCAGCGGATACATCAACGGCTCGACCGACGGTCAATACTTTTTGACGAGCGCGCAGAACACGCACAACAACGCCGGCGAAGGCAATCTGCTGCCCGGCGATCCGGACGCGTCACCCACGGGCGGCGGACAAGGCGATCCGGTCGACGGCGTTCCGTCGGCCGCGACGATGAGTGAGAACTATCACGTGCACGCGTTCCTCGGACTTATCGTGAACGGAACCGAGATAACGATCCCCGACGCGGTCGGCTTTGTGAATCCGTTCGGCGATTTTCCCACGACCGATAACTGCACGGGCGGATACCCCAATACGGAATGTTGGGGCAGCGCGATCTACGAGATGCATACGCACGACCCGAGCGGCCTCATCCATATGGAAGCGCCTAGCCCCGTTTGTAATCCGGACGTCGCAGGCTCGACGCCTCCGTGCAACATGTCCATCTTCACGCTCGGCCAGTTCTTCGATATCTGGGGCGTCTCGGTGAACCCCGGGTTCGCGGGTAACTTCGGACGCTTCCAAGGACCGATGACCGTGTACACGTCTCCGCTCCAGTACGCCGGATGTGCGCAGGCACTGTGCAAAACCGAGTCGACGTCCTACACGCAGTACACCGGCGATCCGCGCGCGATTCAGCTGTACTCGCACACCGCCGTGTGGATCGTCATCGGTACACCGCCGTCTAGCCCTTCGAGCCTGCCGAACATCATTTGGCAGATCGCGCAGTAACGCCGGATGCGGGGTTTGCCGGTAAGGTGGCGAACCTGACCCGGTCGTGAAACGCTCGCTGCCGCTCTGGATCGCAGCCGCCTTGCCCGCCACACTTGCCGGGCACGGTTTGGCGTACGCGATTGCCGGGCGCAGCGCGAACGACGCGCAGCACGCGTGGGTTACGCCAACGCTGGAATGCTCGCTCGCGTTGTTGGCGGCGCTCGGACTCGCGCTCGTCGCCGGCGCTCTGCTCAAGGCCGGCATCATCGCGCACACCGCGGCGGAGCGATCCACGATCGAACTGTGGCCGCGTTTGGCCACGACGCAACTGCTCATCTTCACGCTCATGGAACGCGCCGAGGGCACGCACGCGGGGATCGCGGGGTGTGCGATTCAACTCGGCGTCGCGCTCGCCGTCGCGTATCTGCTCTCGCTGTTCTCGCATCTGCTCGTGCGCTGCATTCACGGCGCACAAGAAGCGTGCGAATATTTGGAGCGCCTGCAGACCGCAGTGTCTGCCGCGTTCATCGTGCGGCGACCGCAATGCGCCGCACACGCACTCGCCGTACGCGCCGGAAGCGCCAGGTTCAAACGCCCGCCCCCGATTGGATAGCCGTCTCTTCCTTATAACAGCCGGCTCGTAACCCAATCGGAGGTTCTTTTCTTGAAGCAACTGGTAACCGCGGGTGCACGCGTCGCGTGCGTGCTCGCACTTGGATTCTTGGCCATGTCGGCGCGTGCCGACGCAATTCCGGTGTTCGCTAACGGACAAGGCATATCGTGCGAAACGTGCCACACCACGTTCCCCGGCATGACGCCCTACGGCATGATGACGATGATGACCAACTTCCAGAACTTGGACTGGAAGAAGCAGCATCAGGCGTTTCCGTTTGCCGTCCGCTCGCAGATCGTCTCGTTCCTGGGCAATAGCGATCATCCGCAGCAGACGGTCGCGAACACACTTTCCATTCTGGGCGGCGGTTTCATCGGTAAGAATTTCACGTGGTATACAGAGCAGCCGTTCGTGGACGGCGGCGCCCCGGGCATCACCGAACAAGCGTGGATTTCGTGGAACGGCCTGCTCGGCGGAACGAATTCGCTGCAGGTCGGCAAAGCGCACACGTGGTTTCCGTTCATGCCCGCGCACGGATGGACGCTCGGCGACTATCTGCTGGCGACGCAAGACAACGGCCAGAACGATTTCGAGCCGAACGAAGCGCGCTGGGGCGCCACCTTCAACGGCATGTCGAACGAGTTCATGTACAACATCGGCTACACGACGGGCACCGATCCAATTCAGCATGCGTTCGACTTCAACAAAGAAGACGCCAACCGCATCGTCGACTTCAATCTGTCGTACGGCGGCATGACCAAGCCGTGGACGGTGGGCATCGTCGGGATCCGCGGAACCGCACCGCTGTTCGATGGAGACGATAATTTCGTCGACACGGACCTGTTCTCACGCGAAGGCCTCTATTACAGCTATCAAACGCCGAAGTGGCTCATTCAAACGATGTACTACCACGGCTACGACAATCAGCCCGACGTTGGTGCGCCCGGAGCGCCGTTCAACGGCGCGATGTTCGAAGTGCAGCGCAGCCTCTCGCGCAAGGATTTCATTCTGGCGCGTTATGACATCGCGAGCAGCGACGAATTGAACCGGCAATACGTGCTGGATTACGCGCACAACTTCGTGCCGAATCTCAAAGCGACGATCGAACTGGGCATGAGCCCGGGTTCGCATCCGTCGATTGGATTCGCGCTCGACTTCGCCGGACCGTGGGAGCAGGGCAAGCGGTTCTTGGCAAACGGCGAGTCCGTTTCCACCACGGCCGCAACGCCGCCGCCGATCAAAGCGATGACCGTCGGCGCGGACGCGGTAAACAGCAACTCGGGCGGCGACGCCAACGCGGGTGCGAAACTCGTGCAAGCCAACGGCTGCGAAGGCTGCCACGGCGCGCATCTCATGGGCGGCGGAATCGGACCGAA
>DASSEZ010000014.1:0-50267 GCA_035694945.1 Vulcanimicrobiaceae bacterium | reverse complement strand
CGACGTGCAGCCGAGCGTGATGCAGCCGCTGAAATCACCCTTCACATTCGGGTAATAGTACGCGCTGCCGAACCACGTGAAGCCGTTCTGATCGAGATCAGGCAGCTTCTCAACGCCGAAGCCGACGTTGCTCAGACGCGGGTAGCCGTAGTTCGCGGCGCGCCACATGTAGCCGACGCCGATGTAGATACGCGGATCCAGAACCTTCAGGCCCAGGCGCGCATCCAGATCGTAATCGCGGGCGGTGAACGCCGGAACGAAGGTCTGGTACTGTCCGCCGATTGCGGTCACGCAGCCCGGGTCGCCCGGAGCGGCATGTCCGTTCAGGCCGTCGCAGATCTGGCCAGCGTTGGCCGAGGTCGTGATGGCGGTCTGGTTGTGCGGATAGTTGTACTGACGATAGTCGCCTTCAATCATCCACGGAAGGCCGATGGTGCTGAACTCCCACGCACCGTGGATGCGGTACGAGAAGCCGCCGTTCGAATTCGAACCGGTGTTGCCCGGGCTGAACTCGTTGTAGACCTTCGGCGAGATGATGTAGTCACCGGCAACGAACGCCGTGATGGCGGGCGTCGGAACCGGGGTCGGCGCAGGCGTCGGCGGAGCCGTCGGCGAGGCCATCGGCGTCGGGGCCGGCGGCGGCGTCGGCGGCAGGTAGCGGACTACGACAAGACGGCGGTCCGGAACCCACTGAACGTAGGCGCCCATACCTTCCGAAATGACGCGGACCGGTACGACAACGTGGCCCTGATAGATCTCCGGCGGCACGTCCAGCGGACGGGTCTCGCCGTTGATCACGACCTCGGGCTTACCAACCGTCACTTTGACGTCCGCGCCCGGCTTGGTCACATCGACCGTCTTGGTGCCGGGATCGTACGAAACCGTCGCGCCCATCTGTTCGAACATCGAGCGCAGCGGAATGAGGATGGTGCCACCGCGGACGAGCGCGGCAAGGACGCGGCCTTGCTTGAGTTCGTCCGGTTTGGTGTACACGTGGTGGTCGTTATAGAGGATCGGGATTTGTCCGGACGGCGGCGAACCGAAGTTCGCCGGCGGAACCGCAGGAGCGGCTGCGGGCGCCGGGGCCGCCGGGGCAGGTGACGCCATCGGAGTCGCCGCTGATGCGGGCGACGCCGGGGCGCTCGCTGCCGGAGACGGGGCTGCCGTCGCCTGTGCGATCGCGTTGGGTCCAATGTTGCCATGCGATGCACTAGGCGGAGCTGCCACCGCGCTAAGTCCGAGGCCGGCTGTCATCAGCACGGCGAGGACTCCGGTGCTCAGTCGTTTCAAGTTTTCCTCCTAGCTAGAATGAAACCTAGGCTTACCTGGGCTAACCCCTCGATAAACCACACGTCAATCGAGCAAATACCCCTAAGCAAGCAGAGTTAATCCTTCGGGGACCGGGTTGCCCCCCCTGCAGCATAAGACAGGCGGGCGGTCCCGTTCGTCTATAAAGGTAGCGTTAAGCGAGCTTCTCTTCAAGCTTTGCGAGGAATTTTGCGCGGTCCATGATGTAGCGTTCATGGGTGCCTTCCGCGACGGCTTCTTGCTCGTCGAATACTTGTACCGCAAAACTGATGCGCGGACCATCCACCAGGACGACTTCGACCTCGGTGCGGACGATGAATCCGACGGGCACGGGCCGGTGATGTTCCAAATCGATATGGGTGCCCAGCGTCAGTTGCCCTTCCTCTAACACGGGGGCAATGCACGCCATCGCCGCATCCTCGATGAGTTGCACCAGCATGGGAGTGGAGAGAACGTCGACGCCCTTGTTCCCCGCCTTTTCCGCGGTCATCCATTCTTCGACGCGGCTCTGCCGGCTATAGGTACGCCCGATATCGAGTTTCGCACGCATGCCCGGTGACAATACAACACCGGGCCGCACGCTCCCCCGCGTTTACCTAGCAACCCATTGGGGTTTTCTCAGGTTCGCGCTGTAAGAGTGAATCAAAACCGGCCGTCGGCCGTAGTAAGGGCGAAGAGAGCCTTTTTTGTTGATATTGAGAAGGAGCGGCATGCAGTACTATCGCTTGGCAGTTGCGGGTTTACTCGCGGCGAGCGTTGCGCTTGGCGGGTGCGCCAAGCAGACGCAGCAGCGCGGGCCCGTGGCATTGGACGTGGAGGCGGCGCCGGCACAGCGCCAAAACATCGCCACGTACCTGACGCTGGACGGTCAGGTGGCGCCGCTCGAAGAGTCGACGCTGTCCTTTCAGCAGTCCGGTCCCATTTCCGCAATCTACGTGAACCAGGGCGATCGCGTGAGCGCCGGCGAGTTGCTCGCAAAGATTGACGATTCGACGCTGCGTGCGCAGCTCGCGCAGGTCGACGCGCAGATCGCGCAAGCATCCTCGCAAGCGCAGTCGAGCGCGATGAACGTGCCCATCACGCAGCAGCAAACCTCGCAGGCGGTCGCGTCAGCGAAAGCGGCGCTCGCGAGTGCGAAGCTGACCTACGATCAGAACTCGCAGCTGTTCAAGCAAGGCTACGTGTCGCAGTCGCAGCTCGAACAGGCTCGGGCACAATACGTCGCCGCGCAGTCGCAGTACAACACGGCGGTTGCGAATCAGGGAAGCACCGGTATTCAAAGTTCGAACGCGGCAGCAGCGCGAGCGGCGGTGAAATCCGCTCAAGCGCAGGCGAACGTGCTCAAAACCCAGATCGGACAGACCGCATTGTACTCGCCGTTCGACGGAGTCGTTACGGCGCGTTTGATGGATCCCGGTGCAATGGCCTCGCCGGGCAATCCCGTGTTGAAAGTTTCCAAGGTGAACACGGTGTGGGTGAACGTGAACGTTCCCGACGTCGACTTGGCGTACGTGCACTCCGGCACACCGGTGAAGTTTACCGCATCGCAACTGGGCTCGCGCGCATTCACCGGCACCATCTCGACGGTGAACGCGGTACCGACGCAAGGCACGCTCTCGTATCAAGCGCGCATTCGTCAGCCCAACCCCGACGCATCCCTGCGCGGCGGCATGCTGGTGAGCGTGACGATTGAAAAAGGACGGCACAACAACACGATCGTCGTGCCGCGCCAGGCGGTCGCGCAAACGGATCAAGGTTCGAACGTGTTCATCGTCGGCCCGGATCACAAAGCGAAAGAAGTGCCGGTAAAGGTCGGTTTGCAAACCGATACGCTCAGCGAAGTGCACAGCCCCGACATCAAAGCGGGGACGCTGGTCATCACGACGCGGCCCGACGCGCTGCAAAGCGGTAGTCCGGTAGCAGTTTCCGGCGAGCACCGCGGACAACAATAGCATGGTGAAACGGTTCATTTCGTTCGCCGCCGCAGCGGCGCTGGCGTCGCTTGCGGTTCCGGCATACGCACAACAAGTACCGCAACTCCCCGCATCCGCGGTTCAAACGCGCCCGCAGGCGGGCGTTCCGCAGCAGGTTACGCTGCAGCAAGCCGTCGACATCGCCGTGGCAAAATCACCGGTGCTGGCCGCGGCGCGGGCAAATCAGCAACTCAGTCAGATTCCGGTGAATCTGGCGAAGTCGGCGCTGTTTCCGAACATCAGCGCCAATGCGACGGTCTCACATTCGAACAACAGCGGCCGCAGCACCAACGGCCAGACGATCGGCGGCGGCTTCACCAGCAAGAGCCTGACGGCCGACGTGCGCCAACTGATCTACGACGGCGGAAAATTCATCGCGCAGTTGCACCAAGCGCGCGCTAATGCCGTCGCCGGCACGCAAACCTACGAACGGCAATTGGAGACGCTCACGTTCAACGTGGCGCAGGCGTACTACACGGCACTCCAGGCGCATTCGGCAACGCAGCTCGCACAGCAAGTCGTGCAGCAAAACGTCACCCAGGAAAATCTCGTGCGCGCACAACTGCGCGCCGGGACGGCGTCACGCGTCGATCTCGCGACGGCGCAGTTACCGACGGCGCAAGCACGCGTCGCACTCGTGCGCGCACAGGGGCAAGAGGCGACGGCGCTGGCTGCGTTTGCAAATGCGCTCGGTCTCGATGCGGACATCGCGGTAGGCCCCGCCAATACGCCTGCGGAAAATTCGACGGCACCGCAGGTCAAAGTACTCAGCTACGATCAGGCGGTGGCACGCGCGCTGCTGCTGCGCCCTGACTACCTCGCGGCGCAAAACAACGCCCTTGCGGCGAAATACAACGTACAAGTGCAGCGTTCGAATCTGTTGCCGTCGCTGACTGCGAACGCGTCGTACGGGACGAGCACGACGACGATCACGGGTACGGATTTCCGGCCGGGAAGCAACATCGGCGCGACGCTCAGCATTCCGATCTTCGATCAAGGCATTACGCGGGCGCAGACGGAGCAGGCGCAAGCGCAGCTCGATCTCGCGCAGTCTCAGCTGGATCAAACACGTCTGGGCGTGGAACTCAACGTGCGTCAGGCGCTGGTGGGACTCGTGACGGCGCAGGGCGCGGTCGCGCAGGCTCAGGCTGAACTCGCCAAGGCACGAGAGATTCTCAAGGCCACGCAGGCCCAGTACCGCGCCGGCGTCACCACGCTGCCGCTGCTGCTCAACGCGCAGGTCGGCTTGACGACTGCGGAAACCGATCAGCTCAACGCAATCTACGGATTACGGCAAGCGGAGCAGACCTACACCTTCGCGCTGGGCGAGAATACCGTAACCGCCGCAACGCCCTGATCCCCGCGGGGAAATCAGCGCCCGGCTCCTAATAGCGCCGGGATGAAGAAGTGTTGTGCGGCGATTGCGGCCGCTCTTTTCCTGGCGTCCTGCACTAAACAGGGTGGAGCGCCGGGCAGCACGGCGGGCGGCAACGCCTGGACGCGCCCCGGCGTTCTGCGTTTTGCGGAGAACGCTTCGCCCTCGTCGCTCAACCCGCTGCTCAACGCGTCGAGCGTGACGGGCGATCTGTCGATGTTCATCTACTCGTATGCCGTGCGCTACGATCAGAACGCGCGACCGGTGCCCGATGCGCTCACGGAGATTCCGACCGTCGAAAACGGCGACGTGAGCAAAGACGGGCTCACGCTCAAATACAAACTTCGCCACAACATCAAGTGGCAAGACGGCCGGCAGCTCACGTGCCAGGACCTCAAATTCACGTGGCAGGCCGTAATGAACCCGCACAACAACGTCGTCACGACCGACGGTTACAAAGACATCAAAGACATCGACTGCAGCGATCCATACGTTGCGGTCATTCACATGAAAAAGATGTACGCCCCGTATTTGCAGCAGTTGTGGGGCGTGAACGGCAATGCACCGATTCTTCCGGCGCATCTGCTTGCCAAGTACAATGACGACCGCGGTTCGCTCAACAATGCTCCGTACAACGGCATGCCGATTGGCAGCGGTCCCTTCAAGGTCGTGCAATGGCAGCGCGGCAGCGAAGTGCGCTTGCAGGCGAATCCGAATTTCTATCTCGGTAAACCGAAACTCAACGAAGTCGTGTTCCGCATCATGCCCGACGAGAACACGATGGTCACCTCGCTGCAAACGCACGAAATCGACATGGTCGCGCGCGGAACCGGCCTCAGCCTGCCGCGGTATAAATCCATCACCGGGCCCGGTTCGGGACTAAAGATGGTGCTCGTGAATAGCTATCTGTACACGCACATCGACTTCAATTTGCGCCGGCCGATTCTTCAGGATCGCAGTGTGCGGCTCGCAATCGCGTACGCGACCAACCGGCAAGAGATCGTCGACAAGGTGATGCACGGCGCCGCGACGCCCGCGGAGACGGACCAGTCTAAGGATCTTTCTTGGGCGTACACCGACGACATCGAGCACCATCCGTACAATCCGGCGAAGGCGCAGCAGATTCTGCAGGCGGACGGATGGATACCGGGGCCCGACGGCATCCGCGTGAAGAACGGTCAGCGCCTATCGTTCAACATTACGTCCGCGGCAGAAAGCAACTACGCGCGCCAAATGCAGACGCTGCTGCAGCGCGAGTGGCACCAAATCGGCGTGGAAGCAACGGTGAAAAACGTTCCCACCGCCTTGATGTTCGAGAATAGCGCTGCAGGTACGCTGCAGGGCGGGCATTACGATGTCGCGCTCTATAGTTGGAGCAGTGCTGCCGATCCCGACGACAGCGCCATCTATTCCGGCGATAATTTCGCGCCGCGCGGTCAGAACGCGCTCTTCTGGAACAATTCCATCGCCACCGCCGCGATGAACGACGCGCTCAAAACGCTCGATCAGGAGCGGCGCAAGCGCGACTACGTCATCGTGCAGCAGCAGATGGCCAAAGACGTGCCGACGATCATTCTGTTCTTCTGGAAAGAGCCGTATCTCTACAACACTGACTTGAAAGGCTACCAGCCTTCGCCGGTCATTTCGTCGTTCTGGAATCCGTGGGAGTATTCGATATGAGGAAAATCGCCGCCGTCATTCTCTGCCTGGCGTTCGCCGCGGCGGGCTGTTCCAAGCAAGGAACGGAAACAGGGACATCTCTAGCGGGAGGACGCGCGAACTCGTGGACGCGTCCCCACGTGCTGCGCTATGCGACCGCCGAGGACATCTCCTCGCTCAATCCGTTGCTCAGCCAGCAGACGACGCTCTCACTGATGTCGTCGCTCACCATGGCGTGGCTTGTCAAATGGGATCGGAACAATCATCCGTTTCCCGAGCTGGCAACGCAGATTCCGACGATGCAGAACGGCGGAGTGAGCAAAGACGGTCTGACGATTACGTACCACTTGCGTAAGGGTGTGAAGTGGTCCGACGGAGCGCCGTTTACCGCCGACGACGTCGTATGGACGTGGCACGCCATCATGAATCCGGCGAACAACATCACCAGCCGCAGCGGCTGGGACCGCATCACGCGCATCGACGAGCCCGACAAGTACACGGCCGTATTTCATTTGAGCAAACCGTACTCGCCGTTCATCGTGACGTTCTTTTCGACCGGCGGCGCGAATCCGTGCATTCTGCCGAAGCACCTGCTCGCAAAGTATCCGGACATCAATCACCTCGCGTACAATTCGCTTCCTGTGGGAATCGGGCCGTTCAAATACAAGTCGTGGCAGCGCGCGCAGCGCGTCGTCATGGTGCCGAATCCGCTCTATTGGCGCGGCATGCCGAAGCTCAAAGAAATAGATTTTGAGATCATTCCGGATCGCAACACGGTACTCACGGCGCTGCAATCGCATTCGCTGGATCTCTGGTATCCCGTTCCCGGCAGTTATTACATCGGACAGCATCTGAATACGCTAGGCGGCTATACGGCTATCAGGCAGCCTGGGTATTACACCGGATACATGGAGTTCAACACACAGCGCCCGGCGATGAAGGATCCCGCCGTGCGCCATGCGCTCGAGTACGCGATGGACCGCAAAACCATCAACGACAAGATTCGTTTCGGCGTCAACTACGTGCAGGAGCAGCCCGCGCCGCACACCGCGCCCTACTGGGATCCGAGTATCCCGATGGTGCCGTTCGATATCAACAAGGCAAACCAGATCCTTGACCAAGCGGGATGGAAGCGCGGCGAGGACGGCATTCGAAGCAAAGACGGCGTGCGGTTGAATCTCGAGTTTGCTACGACGACCGGTACACCGGATTCGGATCGCATGATCGAACTGCTGCGCTCGTGGTGGAAGCAGATCGGCGTCGACTTGAGCGTGCGCCATTATCCGTCGAATTTGTTCTTCGACACCTATCAATCCGGCGGCATTTTATACAACGGCAAATGGGACATCGCGATTCTGAACTGGAGCGACGACCCGAATGGCGACATGTCGTTCCTGTATGCGTGCGATCAAATTCCGCCGAACGGGCAGAACGTCGTGCGCTGGTGCGATCCGGTGGCCGACAAAGCGCTTCACGCCTTCTTCACGCACTACGATCAGGCGCAGCGCAACAAGGACGTCGCCGTCGTCGAAAAGCGTATCTACGAGGAGACGCCTGCAGTGGTGCTCGACGGCATCCAAGACATTTTCGTCTTCAATAAAGACCTGAAGAACTTCCACCCCGGCGCCGTAACGCAGTTTGATGAAATGATGGACGTGGATATCTAATGATGAAAGCAAAAATGGTTGTTCGCAGCGCCGCGCTTCTCGTGTGCGCGGCGCTCATTGCCGGATGCAGCAAATCCGGAACGGGTACGACTTCACAGTCTGCGGCCGGCGCGCCTGTCAACTCGTGGACCAAGCCGCACGTGCTGCGCTATGCGACGGCAGAAGATATATCGTCGCTCAACCCGCTGCTCTCCCAGCAGACGACATTAAGCATGATGTCGTCGCTCACGATGGCCTGGCTCGTCAAATGGGACCGGAACAATCGCCCGTTCCCGGAACTGGCGACGGAAGTGCCGACGATGCAGAACGGTGGCGTCAGCAAAGACGGCCTGACGATCACCTATCACCTGCGCAAGGGCGTCAAGTGGTCGGACGGCGCGCCGTTCACCGCCGACGACGTGGTGTGGACGTGGCACGCCATCATGAATTCGGCGAACAACGTGGTAAGCAGAACCGGATGGGATCGCATCACGCGCATCGACGAGCCGGACAAGTACACGGCAATCTTTCATCTAAGCAAAACGTACTCGCCGTTTATCGAAACGTTCTTCTCAACCGCAGGTGCCAACCCGTGCATCCTGCCCAAGCATCTGCTTGCCAAATATCCGAACATCAATCATGTTGCGTACAACTCGCTGCCCGTCGGCATCGGGCCGTTCAAATACAAGGAATGGAGCCGGTCGCAGCGAGTGGTGATGGTCCCGAATCCCCTTTATTGGCGCGGTATGCCGAAGTTGAAGGAGATCGACTTCGAGATCGTTCCCGACCGCAACACGGTCCTCACCGAACTGCAAGCCAAAGAACTCGATCTGTGGTATCCGGTTCCCGGATCGTACTTTGCGCGCATGCAAAAAATGAACGGGTTCTCCTGGATTCGTCAGCCGAGCTACTATTTCAACCACTTGGACTTCAATACTCAACGGCCGGCGGTGAAAGACCCTGCGGTTCGTCAGGCGCTCCGGTATGCAATCGACCGCGCTACGCTCATAGCGAAGATCGGCCACAATGTGGGCATTCTTCAGGAACAGCCGGCCGCTAAAACTGCTCCGTACTGGGATCCGAACATCAAATCCGTGCCGTTCGATCTCGCCAAGGCAAATCAGATCCTCGATCAAGCGGGCTGGAAGTTGGGCCCGAACGGCGTGCGCTCCAAGAACGGCGTTTCGCTCAATATCGAGTTTGCGACGAGCACAGGCTCGCCCGACGTCGATCAGCAGATCGAACTGATCCGTAACTGGTGGAAAAAAGTTGGCGTAAATATGCTCGTCAAGCATTATCCGTCAAATCTGCTATTCGCACCATATCAGGACGGCGGCGTCGTATACAACGGGAAATGGGACGTTATCGTCTTCGCGTGGGGTAACGATGCGATCGGCGACTACTCTCCGATTTATGCATGCGAACAGATACCTCCGAACGGGCAGAACGACATTCGGTGGTGCAACAAGCGCGCCGACAAGGCGATGCACGATCTGTATGGCCATTACGATCAGGAGCAGCGCAACAAAGACGCTGCGATCGTGATGGAAGAGTTGAACAAAGACGTACCGACTATCGTGACGAGCGGCCGTGAAGACATATTTTTCTTTAACAAGGATCTGAAAAACTTCCATCCCGGCGCATTGGCGCCGTTCGACGATATGATGGACGTCGACATCTAAATGCGTCTAGCGATGTGCGTCCTTGCCGCCGTTCTGGCATGCGCGCTCGGCGCGTGCTCCGGCGGCGGGGGCGCTCATCAGGGCCGGAACAGCTGGACGGTGCCCGGCACGCTGCGATGGGCCGACGGCGAGGACATCGACAACCTCAATCCGCTGCTTTCCACCGAAACGCTCGTGAATGATCTGTCGGCGTTCACGATGGGGTATTTTTTCGTTTTCGACGACAACGGAAAACCGATTCCCTCGCTCTGCCTAGAGGTGCCGACCAAGGAAAACCACCTGATCTCACCAGACGGCAAATCGATCACGTTCAAACTGCGCCACGGCGTCGTGTGGCATGACGGCAAACCGTTCACCTCCGCCGACGTGGCGTTCACCGTCAAAACGATTCTCGATCCGAAAACGAACGTGCTCACGCGCGACGGCTGGGATCTCATCGAGCGCGTCGATACGCCGGACCCGTACACCGCGATCTTCCGGCTCAAACGCCCCTATGCGGCATTCATCAACAGGTATTTCACGCCGGTCGGCAACCCGGCCATTTTGCCGAAACACATTCTCGCCGGACAAGACGTGAATCACTCACCGTACAACGGATTGCCGGTTGGTCTGGGTCCGTTCCGCTACGTGCGCTGGACGCGCGGCAGCGAAGTCGTGATGGAGGCGTTTCCGAGGTGGTGGGGCGGGCGTCCCAAACTGCAGCGCGTCGTGTTCAAAGTCATTCCGGACACGAATACAATGATGACCGCGCTGCAAACGCACGAGATCGATGCGTTTGTGCGCGTCCCGGCGAACGTCTGGGAGCAGGTTGCCAAAATTTCGGGCACGCGAACGGTGGCGGAAGATACCACGACGTACAGCCATATCGACTTTAACGTCACCAATCCCATTCTCGCCGACCCACGTGTACGCCAGGCCCTTGCGCGCGCGATAAACCGCAACGTGATCTGGGCGAAGGTGTATCACCACAGCGGCTATTTGGCGTGTACGCCGATCTCGCATTTGAGTTGGGCGTACGATACGCACGCCACGTGTTATCCGTTCGACCTGAAGGCTGCCGCCGACGAACTGCAGCGCGATGGATGGATCATGGGCGCCGACGGTTTGCGTCACAAGGACGGCCGTACGCTGCGCTTTGCGTTTGCCGGAAACACCGGCAATCCGGGACTGGACACCATGGTGCTGCTCATCCAGCAGTGGTTCAAGAAGGTCGGCGCGGGGCTGGAATACTTCCGGTATCCGACGGACAAACTGTTCGCCGCTTACGCTGCGGACGGCGTGGTTGCGACGCGCCATTACGATATTGCTTCTTATGCGTGGAGTTTGGCGCCCGATCCGGACCTCACGAATCTGATAGCGTGCAGCCGCATCTCGCCCAAAGGGCAGAACTACATGGGCTACTGCAATCCCGACGTGGACGCGGCGCTGCAGGACGCGCTGGGGTCGTACGACCCGGCGCGGCGCAAGCGCGATTACGTGCGCGTGCAGGAAGAGTTAGCGCGTGACGTGCCGTTCATCGTGCTGTTTCAGCGCACCGATCACCTGACGTACAATGACGACTTCCACGGAATCAAGCCGGGTCCGGTAATGGATTTCTGGAACGTGCAAAATATCTCGAACTAATCGCTGTCGCCACTGCGATCAGCGCGCAGCCGGCTAGCGACAAGCAGCGAAGTGCGGCCCAAACCGGGTCTTGTGCGAGCAGTCCGGTTGCGCGCTGCTGCGCGTTCCATGCCGCCGCGATGTCCGCATGGCCGATGCGGGGCGGGACTGCACCCATGGCATCGGGCCATACCGGCGCGGCATGCGCGTGCGCGAACGCGGTTGCAACGGCGATCGCCGCGAGCGCCACACCGGGCACGATCAGCATTCGCGGATGCGTTTGTTCGCGAAGCGCGACCAGCGCCAAACCGAACGCGCCAACCAGCAGCAGCGTTTGCAGCGCGCCGTCGGGGCGCTGCGCGAGTCCCAGCCAATCCGTTGCCGCGAGCAGCCCACCGAATGCCGCGATTGGCCACGTGCGCGCATCGGCGCGGACCGTTAGGACGACAGCCGGGACAAACGCGACGAGGAGATCGTGTTCGTGAAAGAACGGCATCGCGAGCGGCAGCAGCGCGCATGCCGAGCAAAAGCGCGTCAAGGCGTCGGTGCGCTCGCGCATCAACAGCGCCCAGCAGCAGACCGCGGCGAGCGTAACGACGGTGCCGATTGCGGACGCAAGCTGCTCGGAAGCGCCGAATCCGTACGCGATCGACGCCGGCGTGATCTGAATCGCGGAAAACCGCTCGGCGAATGCGTGCTGCTGCAGAACGGCAACGTAGTGTTGTATCCCGCCGATACCGCCGACGGCGACGCATGCCGCGCCAAACGCCAGCGCCGCGATCGCGAAGGCGAAGACGCGCCGCGAGCGGACTTGCGATGCGAGCGTAAGCGCGATGTTCGGTTGCATCCATGCCAAAAACGATGCCGGCGCCCACGCGAGCGAAAGAAGCGCGCACGCAAATGCGGGCAGCGCGATTTGCCCGAGTGCGAGCGCGCTGGTCAGCGGGCCGAATCCCAGCGCTGCGACGGAGATTGCGAGGATCGAAACCGCGGTGAAACGGTTACCGGCCATCCGCAAGGTCACAAACGCGACAACGGCGAGCGCGGCGATCAGCAATGCGCGCCAGAACACGTTTGCGGTGAGGAACGGCATGCGCGCTATCACCGCAAAAACTGGAAGCAGCATCGGAGGGCCGACGAACGGCAGTGCTTCGTACCGTTGCGAGTTCACACCCGGCAGCGGCTGTTCTGCCGGCCAAATCGCTTGCGAATACGGATCGCCGCCGTGGTTCCAAGTGGAGCCTGCGGCATAGTACGCCTCGAAGTCGCGCATCGGCGGGCCGGGCGTTGCATGCGGACGCTCGAAGAACACGGCGGCGAGCACCGCGAGTGCGGCGATCGCGAGCAGCCAGATTCGCATCACGCGGCGCTCTTACTGAGATCGGCGTAGATCGTCAGACGCTCGACGACCCCTTTCGCGGCCATCGCGTACGCAACACCGCCGGGAAATCGCGCCTCGAACGCGCTGTCGTACACGACTTTTCCGGGGCCGCCGACGGCGGGCGCGAACGGCTGCGCGATCGCATTCGTCAGCATACCGACGTGCACGCCGCCCGGTTCCAAACGAAATCCCCCAAAGTCGCGCCCTTCGAGATTTGGCGCGTGCGGGCCGCGCGGAACGTACAGCTCGACCGCAACCAGAATGCCGCTCTTGTAGAAGGCACTGAGCAGACACCGTTCCTTCGTTTCCTTCGACGCGTACGTGTGCCAGCCGCGCGCGGGATAACTGAACGCGACGCCCAGTTCGCGCTCTACGTCGATGCGCTTCGTTCTGCCCACGGCGAACGCGAAACGCTCGCTGTGCAGCACGACGGGCCGGTCGATTGGCGCAGGCGGTGTGTTGGGGCTATGACGCACGCGTTCGTGCATCTGCGCGAGTATTTCAACGGCCCGCAGCATCGCGAAATCCGGCGGCGGCTTGCGATCGTCGAACTCGCTCATTGACGTGGAACCGCCACATGCGAAATCGACATCAGATAAAAGAGTGCGAACATCGTGAGCAGATACCACGATCCCACGCGCACTTTCCCGGCACGCGTCATCGAACCAAAACGCGGATCGACATAACCCCGCAACGCCGCAATTACACTCGGCAGTGCCATGAGTCCGAAGAGCACGACGAAGAACACCGGCACGTGCAGTGCCAGCGACGCTCCGACGAAGACGACAAAGCCCGCGATCCATAACGCGGGCGAGAGCGCTCCGGCAATGCGCCCTCCGTCGAACGGCATGGCCGGAATCATGTTGAAGAGATTGACCATTGCGCCGACGTACGCCGCCATGTACCAAAACAAGTCGTGCGTCTGATAGCCGAAGGCATAGCACGCCGCCGACACGCCGAGCCCCGTAAGCGGCCCCGCGAGCGCGATATACGCGTCGTGCTCCAGGTCTTGCGGTACGCCGCCCATCGTGTACGCGCCGAAAAACGGAATGAACATCGGCAGGCGCGCGGGTAAACCGTAATTGCGAATGGTGACGTAGTGCCCCATCTCGTGCGCCAGGAGCATCAACACGAAGACGAGCGCGAATTTCCAGCCCCAAAACAACGCGTAGAAAAATATCGAGATGAAAAACGAGCCGCCGAACGAGAGCGCCTTGAGCAGCACGACGGCCCACTTCAAATTCAGCAGCAAGAAGAGCACTGCTTTGAATTTGGCCAGCAGCACTCCGATGCTCAGCGCCGCGGCGCCAAGTCCCTTTGCCGTGTTGTTCTTGTGCTGCTGCGCGTGCCGATCGCCGGCAGGCAAATATTCGCCTTCCTGCACGTCGTAACGCTTGTCGTCCGGACGTTCCGCCCAGTTGCGGTTGGGGTCTTGCACCCCGCGTGTTTCCCGGTGGCGCGGCCCAAGGCATGCCTAGCCGAGTGAGCGAACGGGCCGGGCGTGAAACGCATCGTCATCCTCGGCGGCGGATTCGCTGCCATCGCCACGGCGCAGCGGCTGGAGAAGCGGTTGCGCGAAGACGAAGCGGAGCTCGTGCTCATCAGCCGTGAGAACTTTTCGCTGTTCACGCCAATGCTGCCCGAAGTCAGTTCCGGCGCGCTCGACGTGCGGCACATCGTGACCCCGATCCGCTCGCAGTTGCGACGCACGCGGTTCATCCTCGCGGACGTTACGGGCCTGGACGTAAACGCGCGGGCCGTCACGTACACGCACACACTCACCGGCGTTTCGGAAACACTCTCGTACAATCACGTTGTCATCGCGATCGGTTCCGCAACCTCGACGTTCAATCTGCCGGGCGTTGCCGAGCGCGTGTTCGCGCTCAAAACGCTCGAAGACGCCGGTATCTTGCGCAATCGTTTTATCTGGCTGCTCGAACTGGCGGACACGACCGCTGATGATGCCGAGCGTAAACAATTGCTTACGCTCGTCGTGGTGGGCGGCGGATTCACCGGCGTCGAGGCCGCGGGCGAGATGGTCGAACTATTTCGCAGCGTCGGGCGTTTCTATCCGCACGTAAGAAAAGACGACGTGCGCATCGTGCTCGTGGAAGGCGGCAAGACGCTGCTGCCGGGGTTGCCCGCGCGCATGGGTGCGTATTCGGAGCGCGATCTCGTGCGCCGCGGCGTTCGCGTGATTACCGGCGATGGCGTGAAGTCCGCGGATGACGAGGGGCTCACGCTTGCGAGCGGCGAGCGCATCGAAACGCGCACGATTATTTGGAGTGCGGGAGTGCGGCCGCGCCCACTTGAGATTACCGGTGATTTGCCGCGGGGCAAACACGGCACGATTGCAACAGGGCAAGACATGCGCGTGCCGGGGTGCGAGGCGGTGTGGGCGCTCGGCGATTGCGCGGCGATTCCCGACGGCGCAGGCGGGTTTTATCCGCCAACCGCCCAGCATGCCATTCGGGAAGGGCCGGTGCTCGCGGATAACATCGTCGCCGCGCTGCGCGGCAAAGCCACCAAGCCGTTTCGTTATAGCACGCTCGGCATGATGGCCTCGCTCGGCGCTCGCAAAGCCGTCGCGCAGTTGCCCGGAAACCGCGTGCTGACGGGTTTTCCGGCATGGTTTCTCTGGCGTTCGTATTATCTCTCGCGCCTGCCGGGCTTGGAGCGTAAGTTGCGGGTCGCGTTCGATTGGACGCTTGAATTGGTCTTTCCGAGGGATATTTCGGAATTGCGGGTGTATACACGCCGCGCGCAGTCAAGCGCCGCAACCGATGCGGGCCTGGTCCCGCGTGACGAGGTAATGTTAAAATAAATCATGGAATTCCGGGAGCCGATCGAACGCCTCATCCGCGATCCGCGCGAGTTTACCAAGCATTTGAGTTTCCCCGATCCGGCGCAAATCCGGATCTATGACGAAACGCTTCGCGACGGCGAACAGATGCCCGGCATTTGCTTTACGCCGGAGCAAAAGTACGAGATTGCCAAGCGCCTCGCGGACATCGGCGTGCACATCATGAGCGTCGGCTTTCCGGCTGCAAGCCCCGGCGACTGCAAGACGCTTCAACTGGTTATGGACGGTAAACGGCGCGGCGAAATCGGCGAGGTCGAGATCGTCGTGATGTGCCGCTGCAACCCCAAGGACATCGACGTCACGATCCGCACGCTGCAAGAGATCGACGTCGATCCGTCCGAGGTGACGTTCTTCATTTTTACAAGCGGAAGCGATCTGCACTTGAAGTACAAGATCGGCAAGACGCTGCTCAAACTCGAAGGACGCGACGAGAGCGAATGGCTGGATCTGCCGCTGGAATTCTACCGCAACGCGAACGTCAAGATGCAGGTCGACGCGATCACATACGCGCGCAGCAAGGGCGTCACCCGCATCGAGTTCGGCGCCGAAGACGGCAGCCGCGGCGACGTCGATTACTTCATCGAGTATTTCAAAGCCGGGCTCGCAGCGGGCGGAACGCGTCCGGCCTGGCCGGACACCGTCGGTACGATGACGCCGGAAGCCGCGCGTTGGTACTGCACGCGCATCGTGAACGCTATGCCCAAAGGGCTGCCGCTCGTGTGCCATCTGCACAACGACTACGGCCTGGGAACGATCAACGCGATTACCGCGGTAGCGTGCGGCTTCAAAGTGGTTTCGGTCACGGCAAACGGATACGGAGAGCGCGCCGGCAACGTGAAGTTGCACGAGTTCGTTACCGCGCTAAACGTGCTGTACGGCGTGGAGATTCCCGGTTTCAAGTACCACAAACTGCGTGAGCTTACGCGCTTCATGGAACGCGTGAGCGGCGTTCCCATGCAGCAGCACGAGCCGATCGTGGGAACGAAGGTGTTTGCGCACGAGTCGGGCATTCACACGCACGCCATGCTCATCGACCATCGCATGTACGAAGCCGTGCCCGCGCAACTCGTCGGCGGCGAATCCTCGTGGGTGTTCGGCAAACACTCCGGTGTTGCGCTCGTCGAAGATACGCTGCGCAAACATGCGGACGAGCTTGCGGCAAGCGGCGTGGAACTGACGCCGGAACTCGCCCATCGCGTCACCGAAGAGGTAAAGCGCATTCGGGAGGAGCGCGCCGGGGGCAGCAAGAGCGAAGAAGCGATCGAAGCGTACGAACGTACAATGCGCGGTCTCTCGATCGGCGAAGAAGAGCTCGCGGAAATCGCAATTGCACTCGGGCGCCCCGCCGCGGTCGCGGGTTAACGCGCTTTGAGACCTGCTCGCACCATCCTGGCGGTGCTGCTGGGATATCTCTCGCTGCTCGCGGTGGAGTTGCTCGGCGCGCTCGTTTTCCGTGGCGTCATCGCCGGCGAATTCGTCACTTTCGTGTCCGGCGTTATTGCCGGCCTCATCACGGCGCGCATCGCGAATTCGCGCCCGCTGCTGCACGCCACTGTGTTGGGCATCGTGATCATTTGCATCACCATGTTCGCAGCAGCGTTTTCGAAGCGTCCACCGCTGCCCGGCATTCCGCCGTGGTATCCGTACGCCGCGGCGCTGCTCGCCGGAGCTGGCACGTTCGTCGGCGGCGCGCTCGTCACGCGCGAAAAACGCCCTTCTTGACTGCGGCGCTCATCGCGCTGAGTCTCGCCTTTGCTTGGAGCATGGGCGCGCATTACACGGGCGCCGTGATGGGTATGCCGGTTGCGGCACGCGCAATCTCCGAGCGGTGGGCGCTCGCCCTCATCGCCGTGCTTTGCACCATTGGCGCGACGTTTGCGAGCGAGCCGGTGCAGCGAACCGTCGGTCTGCATATCGTCGATGCGTCGCGCGTGACGCTGCCGATGGCGCTGGTGATGGTCATCGGCGCCTTCGTGCTTACGACGATTTACACGTATTACAAAATTCCGACGTCGACGATTCAGATTCTGGTGTTCTGCATTGCGGGTACGGCGGTCGCGGCCGGCGTCCCGATTACCTGGGCGACGGTCGTCAAGTTAGCCGTGACGTGGGTGCTCGCGCCGTTTGCGGCGATGCTGCTCGGCTACGCCGGTACGAAACTGCTGCAACAGCGTTCAAGCCCGCAGTGGGCGCTTGTGGCGGTAGGCGTTTGCGCATCGTTTGTGCTCGGAGCGAACGACGTGGCGAATGCAGTCGGCGTCTGGGACATGGTGCATGTTGGAAATATGATGCTGGCCGGATTTGCGGGCGGTGCAGCCATGGCAATCGGCGCGCTCACGTGGGGACGGCGCATCTTGCACCGTGTGGCATTCGAGATCGTTGACGTCGATCGCCCTACCGCAACGGCGGCGCAAGGCGTGCAGGCTATCGTCGTTATCGCCGCTGTAACGCAAGGCTTCTTCACGTCGATCAATCAGGCGCTGATCGGCGCGATGTCCGGGGCCGCGATTGCGAACCGCCGCGAGATCAATCGCCGTAATCTTTTCGGCATTCTCAAAGGCTGGCTTATCAGTCCGGTTTCCGGATTCGCGTTTTGCTTTGGTGCGTACCGGATTGCGATTGCGCTTGGCGGCGGGTAGTGTCCGAAGCTTGCCCGCCGAGCCGGGCAGGTGAGCGCCCTCTTTGAGCCAAAGGCGATTTAGGAGGTGCCCTATGGCACGTATACTTTTCATGGCTACGCTGGCGCTTGCGGCCCTCGCCGTCATCGCGCCGATGCCGACTCAAGCCTTCGGCCCGTACTTCATCCAGGTCAACAATCACAGCAATCATCCGGCCTGGATCACCATCTATTCACTGCATAAAGTGCGCATCGAAGCCTCCGGCCGAGTCGAGGCAAACGGCTCGCGGCGGTTCAAGGAAGGCGTGTTTACCACCGGCAGTTATCATCACGTACGTTTCCAGTGGATGAGCGGCAAATCAACGCTCTGCGACACGGACGCGCGCGCATACATCAGCGGCAACGAGTATGGCCGAGGCGCCGATGCAAATGGCTACTACTCGGGCGGCAACCACTGCCACATACAGGTGTTTCACCCAACCAACTAAAGGCGTTAGGCCGGTTGGTCGGCAACTGCTCCCAGCCGGAACGCAGCGACGAACGCGCGGAACACCGTCGGATAATCGATGTGCGCGAAGCGCACTTGACGTGCTCCGCTGCGTTCGAAGCCCGGAATGAGCGAAACGTAATCCGCCTGCTCGACGCGCGTCATATCGATCTCCATGGTAATCGGCGGCTCGAAAACGAACGGTTTGGCGTTCGCTGCATTTCTGACGGCTTGCGAGGCGCCCGCCTTAATGGCGTCCTGCGCGGCCTGCGGCGAGATCGAATCGACGGCGTAGTTGCCGATGCTCTCCTTCACGACGACGCCGGTGATCCACGGCATCTGTGCCTTGGCCCCTTCGACGGTGACGCGGTCGCCAGTAATCAACAGGACCGGCACGCCGAAATGTCCCGCCAGCGCGGCGTTCAGCGTGGCCTCGCTGCAGCGCACGCCGTTGATACGCACGTCGTAAATAACTGACGGCGTGTACGTATGGCACAAAGTTGCATTGGCATCGCCTATTGCACCGTGGTACCCGGTGAAAAAGACGCCGCCGAATTGGGCGTCGACCTGCTGCACCATCGAAAACGGTTTGCGGTTGCCGAACACCACGCGTACGTCGTCCAGCAAGTCGTCGAGTATGAGATTGCGCATTGGGCCATGCGAGTCGTTGACGCAAATGCCTTGCGCACCGGCTTCGCGCGCTCCGTCGATTGCCGCGCGCACTTCCCCCGTCATGTATTTTCGGTAAATGAAGTAGTCCGGCGTGTATTTGCGCGCGTCGACTTGCTCCCAACTGCAGACGCCCGCAGTACCTTCCATGTCGCACGAAATGTAGATGTTCATTTTAACAGGCGCTTCGCTCCGAGCTCCGCGCCCCCCACGCAAAGCGCGGGGCCCCCGGACTTACGGCGCGCATAAATGTATCGGCAAGGTGATTGCTCCCCGAGGGCGCGCCAAAATTACGCAATCGCACTGGCCGCTCCGCCCAGGCGAAACGCACACACGAACGCCCGGAAAATCATGGTGTAGTCGTTGTGCGCAAAGCGCAGCGTCCGTCCGTCGACGCGCTCGAAGCCCGGCATCAGTTCGATGAAGTCGGCTTGCTCGACGCGCGTCGTATCGATCTCCATCGTGATCGGCGGCTCGAACGTGAATGGCTTGGCATTTCTCGCATCGCGAATCGCTCGCGCGGCGCCTTCTCGCAACGCGGCTTGCGCGGCTTTGGGCGTAATCGAGTCGGCCGCGTAATGGCCGATGCCTTCCTTGACGACAATGCCGGTCGCCCACGGCATGTATTCCTTGACGTGTTCGACGACGACGCGGTCACCGCTCACCAAGAGCAGTGGAATGCCGTACAAGCCCGCCATCGCCGCGTTGAGCAGCGCTTCACTGCACGGCACGCCGTTGATGCGAACGTTGTAAAGACTGTCGGCCGTATACGTGTGCGCGAGGACACCGTTTGCCGCGCCGACCCGCGCGTGATAGCCCGTGAAGAACGCGCCGTCGAAGCCGCCGGCGTCCAAGCCTTCAGCCATCGAAAACGGTTTGCGCCCGCCAGAAATGACGCGCACGTCCGTCGGCAGTTCATCCCACAGCAGATTGCGCATGTCCCAGTGCGAATCGTTGATGACCACGTCCGTCGCACCGGCGCCGCGCGCACCGTCGATCGCGGCGCGCACTTCTTGCGCCATGTACCGGCGATAGACCGGATACTCGTGGCGGTTTGACGGATCGCACTGCATCCAGCTGCACACGCCGGCCGTGCCTTCCATGTCGCACGATATGTACAGCCTCACTGCTGTTTGCTCTCGCTTTGCGCTTCGCTCAGGCCCTCTTTCGCGGCGACGTTCCCGGGATTGACCGCGAGCGCGCGCTTGTAATAGGGAATCGCATCATCGTATTTGCCGACCGCCAGATACATGTCGGCGAGCTGCGTGAGCGCCACGTCGTCTTTCGGATTGCGTGCGATGCGCTTGCGCAAGTCCGTGAGCTGGGTGCGCACCGCGGGCGGCGGTCCGCCGCCCTGGACGTTAACCGCGGGCGGTGCGGCGGTCGCCGCGAGTTGCTTGCCTGCTCCGGCCTCCGAAGCGCCGAAGACGGAGCCGCCTGTGGAAAACGCCGTGTGCACGAGGTATGCCATCCCGGCCAGAAAGACGGCCGCGATGACGATCATGATCGGAACGTAAACGCGCGGCGGCAGGCCGCGCGGAGGAGTCTGAGCCACAAGACTCGTTTGGACGCGCGCCGAACAAACTCTTCGTGCTGCCCTCGGAAACCGATCTGCAGTTGCTGTTCGCAGAGCTCAACAACTTCCATTTCAACGGCGAAGTGCCGGTGTGCCGTATCCGCTACAACGCGCGCTTCTCAAATTCCGCAGGGCGCATCACCTACAGCGAACGGCCGCTCCTCATCGAGCTTTCACCCAAACATTTCCGCGACAACGCGCAGGCGTTGCGCGACACGCTGCTGCACGAAATGATTCACGCATGGCTGTACGATCGCACCGGTGACACCGGACACGGGGCGGACTTCCGGCGCAAAATGCGCGAGTGCGGCATGACGTCGATCTATCACGATCTCGGCAACGTGCGGCCGTACAACGAGAGCGCAAAGCGGTACATTCTGCGGTGCGAGAAATGCGCGCTGGAGTTGCTGCGCAGACGGCTGCCTGCCGCGGCGATGAGCTGCGGGCGCTGCAGCAAGCGCGGGTACGATCCGCGCTTCCCGCTCACCGTGTTCGAAGTGCTCGAAACGCGCGAACTCGGCGTGACTACGGGCCGGGCCGCGTTCAAGGGCCGCTGATCTGCGACACAAGTAGGCGGCGTCGCCAAGCAAACGCCTGAAAGGCCGGGTTTTTCGTGCGGCTTTCAGACGTTTATCCGGGCAGAAACCCCGGCCGGCGAGCGAAGATAACGGGGCCATGACGACGACGAACATTTCGACCAACGGGGCCAAGTCGCGCACCGAGTCCGACTCGATGGGCCAAATTCAGGTTCCCGCAGATAAGTATTACGGAGCGCAATCGGCGCGTTCTTTGATCCACTTCGATATCGGCGACGGCGAATGGCCGCGGGATATCATGCCGCGCCAGGTCATCAAAGCGATGGCCGTCCTCAAAAAGGCGTGCGCGCTTGTCAACAACGATATCGGTAAACTCGACAAAGAGAAGACCGATTTCATCGTCAGCGCGGCGGACGAAGTCATCGCCGGAAAACTCAACGCGCACTTCCCGCTGCGCGTCTGGCAGACGGGCTCCGGCACGCAGACCAATATGAACGTGAACGAAGTGATCTCGAACCGCGCCATCGAGCTGGCCGGGGGCGAGATGGGCAGCAAGAAGCCCGTTCACCCGAACGACCACGTGAATATGTCGCAATCCTCGAACGATACGTTTCCGACGGCGATGCACATGGCCGCGGCGCAAGCGGTCGTCGACATGCTGCCCGCGGTGCAGAAACTGCGCGACGCGCTGCACGAGAAAGCGCAAGCGTGGCAGAACATCGTGAAAGTCGGCCGCACGCATCTGCAGGACGCGACGCCGCTCACGCTGGGCCAAGAATTCTCGGGCTACGTGACACAGCTCGACCGCGCCATCGCCGCGATTAAACTCGCGCTGGATCCGTTGTACGATTTGGCAATCGGCGGAACCGCCGTCGGAACGGGGCTGAACGCGCATCCCGAATTCGCACAGCGCGCTGCCAAGAAGATCGCCGAACTCACCGGCCTGCCGTTCCGTTCGCATCCGAACAAGTTCACCGCGCTCGCATCGCATGACGATTTCGTGTTCGCCTCCGGCGCGCTCAAGTCGCTCGGCGCGGCGCTGATGAAGATTGCCAACGACATCCGGTGGCTGGCTTCGGGTCCGCGCGCGGGTATCGGCGAACTGATTCTGCCGGAAAACGAACCTGGCTCTTCCATCATGCCGGGCAAAGTGAATCCCACGCAGTCGGAAGCCATGACCATGGTCGTCGCGCAGGTGTACGGCAACGACGCCGCCATCGCGTTCGGCGCATCGCAGGGCAACTTCGAACTCAACGTGTTCAACCCGGTGATGATCTACAACTTCCTGCACTCATGCATGCTGCTGCGCGACACGTGCACGATGTTCCGTGAGCACGCCGTTGAAGGGCTCCAAGCGAACGAACCGGTCATTGCGAAGTATCTGAACGAATCGCTGATGACCGTCACGGCGCTTTCGCCGAAGATCGGCTACGACAAAGCCGCACAGATCGCCAAGCACGCCCATCACAACAACACCACACTCAAAGAAGCGGCGGTTGGACTTGGCTACGTTTCCGCCGAGGATTTCGACAAGTTCGTCGTTCCCAAAGAGATGACGTATCCGAAATAGCGCAGCGTGTGTCATGCTGATACCTCAGGGTGACAACGTCACAAATAAAAAAGGGCTGCGAATGCGCGGCCCTTTTGCTCCCCTGAAAGTTGATTAGTTCTCGCGAATCAGAATGCTCGCGTACGTGGGCTGCACGCCGCTCCAAATCTTGTCGTTCCAACGATCGGATGCGCAGCGTTCGAGGCTGTACAGATCAAGCATCCAGTCGTTGAAAAACGAGTCGTCCGTGTCGAGAGCTACCAGCGTGCGTTCGTTCATATTGCGCCCTTCACCATTGTCCATTCAACGTTGAATATCGTCAATCCGACTCGTGACTTGCGTCTTGGTTGGGCCATATGCCCTAAGGGTGAACGCAAACGTTACATTTCGCTTGGTCCGCTGGCCATACGCCCGCCTGCATTTAGGCGATAAGCGTCCGTTTTCCACAGGACTGTTCGGCCTAAGAAACTCCCAAGCCACACGCCGATGCCGAATACGTCGCGCAGCGGAATAAGCCACGGCGTTGCGCTCGTTTGCGGCGCGAACGTGCGGCGCGCTTCATAGTGTACAGCCAGGCGCAGCGCCGCGGCGAGAACGAGCACGATGATCGCCGGCGCGTTGCGCGCCGTTGCCGCGAACAGCGCTGCAAACGGCAACGCGTAAGTGACGATGGAACCCACGTACCCGGCGGTGCGCTGACCTAAAATCGTACGCGCCCAGCGCAATTCGTGCCGCCACAGTGAGGTGAGCGATGTTTCGCTCACGGTCGTTTGCACGGCGTACGGAAGAAGCGCAACGCGGTACCCGGCGTCGGTTACGCGTTTGCCGAGCACGTAGTCGTCGCCCAAATGCGCCGCGAGCGACTCGAAGCCGCCGACGTGTTCCAGCACGTCGCGCCGCACGGCCATAGTCGCACCGAAGCAATACGTTAGCGGTTCCATCGCCGTTGCCACCATGACGGACGGCGCGAACTGGTCGTTCACGTACATCGCGCCCAAGCGCGATGCGAGCGAGCGATCCGGAATGCCGCCGTAGATGCATGTGGCCGCGCCGACTTGCACATCGGTAAAGCTTTGCGCGATCGCCCGAAGATACGTGCTGCCCACGCGAATGTCGCTGTCAGCGACGGCAATAATCGAGTGGCGCGCGCGCCCGATCATGCCTAGCAGATTGCCGACCTTCGGATTTGGCGCGGGCTTGGCGGTGCCGGCGACGATCTCGATGTCACGCCCGGGAAACCGCTGCGCGACCGCACGCGCGACGTGCAGTGCGGGATCGTCCGGATTCGCCGCGCCGAAAATGATCTGATACTCGGGATAGTCCTGATCGCAGAACGAGTACAGATTCTCGAACAACTGCGGCTCGTCGCCGTACAGCGGTTTGAGTACCGTGATCGGTGTTGCGGCACGCGGATGATACTGCTGCGCTGCTGCACGGAACTTGCGTACGCGCGCAAGCGCAATCGCGGTGTATGCGATACCGGCCGCCGTTAGAGATCCTGCGGCTATGGCGAGCAGTTTCATCGAATCACGCTCCCGCTGCTGCGAGATCGCTGAACGTCGTGGCGCGCAGCCCTGATTTGCGAACGAATTCGACCGCCTGCGGATCGATGAGCGCGGCGAATTCTCCCGCGAAGTCGTAATCCGGTGGGAACGCTTCCGGCCACGTATGCGTCGCCGGATGAACGTACAGTTCGGAAACGCCGTTCGGCAAGTGCTGCAAATACCGCCGCACGCGTTCGGGCGTCATGTGTCCGGTATCGATCATACCGAACACGTAATCGTTCGTCGCGATGCCGGCAAGACGCAGCCGCAGACGCATCAGCGAGAGCCACGGCAGCAAGAACGCGGCATTCGCAAAGCGCGCTGCGGCGTGCGTGCGCATTGCGCGCCACGACGGCCAAAACGGTTCGCGCGGAATGCGAATGGCGCGCATGCCGTACTCGCGGCCCACTTTCAAAATCAGCGAGAGGACCGTCGGATGCACGTGCAGATGATTTTGCGCGTTCACGTGATCGAGCGGCAGTTCCGTCGCAGCGAACGCGGCGAATTGGGCGCGAATCTCGGCCTCGAGCTGCGCGCGAATTCCCGGCGTGAAAAAATAGCGAACGCCGGCTCGCAGCAGATCGCTCTCGAACAACCCCCGCTCGTCCACCAGCAGCGGAACACGCTCGGGTGCCAGCGCTGGGCGCCCGTTCACCAGCACGACGTGCAGACCGACTCGAAGCGAAGGCGTACGCCGCGCGCGCTCCACGGCATCGTGCGTGGCGGGAGCTGCGACCATCAAACTCGTCGTCGAGAGAATGCCTTCCCTGTGACCGAGCTCGATGGCTTCGTTGACGGCGGCGGACAGGCCGAAGTCGTCGGCGGTGACGATGAGCTGGCGCATGCCACGCTCTTATGCTCCGCGCAGGCACAGCGTGCCTGGGCAGCCAAGCGCTCAGAACCCCTTCGCTTCGTGTAGCGAAGCAACCAGGTGGGAAAGTGAAACCGTAGTAGCCGACGCCAGACTAGGAGCTTCAGATACACTCACATTCCACCCGCCGGGCGGCGAACGGGAACCCGGCGGCGGGCAGCGCGGATGTAGAACCCCTGCTGCTCAGCCGTCACCGCTCGCTCATCGCCCAATACATGGCGGAGCGCACGTTGCCGTTCTCTTGGCTCTCCGGCAAGATGGTCGCCTACCATATGGGATGGGCCGACGAAGCGGGGCGCCCGAACCTGGTCAAGACCGGAAAACTCGTGCGCCCGAGCCTGTGCTTGTGGGCGTGCGCTGCGATGGGTGCAGACAGCGCGGCCGCGCTGCCAGCAGCGGCCGCCATCGAATGGTTTCACAACTTTACGCTCGTTCATGACGACATTCAGGACGGCGACCGCAAGCGGCACGGCCGCGAAACGGTCTGGTCGCTCTGGGGCGTGCCGCAGGCGATCAACGCGGGCGATGCGATGCAGGCGCTGGCTTTTCTCTCGATCGCGCGTGATGCCGTTCACCCGCAACGCGCAGTCCGCGCGATAGCGGCAATTGCGTCCGCCGGTCTGGTGGTGATCGAGGGGCAATGCCTCGATCTCGAATTGGAAGGGCAGACCGATACCACGATGCGCGCCTATCTGCGCATGGTCGCGGCAAAAACCGGTGCGCTCCTCGGTGCGAGCGTCGAAGCCGGCGCAGTGCTCGCAGGCGCGGACGAAGCGAAAGCGGCGCAGTTTCGCCGAGCGGGGCGTCTGCTCGGAACAGCGTTTCAAATCCGCGACGACTGGCTGGGCATGTACGGCGATCCGGCGCTCACCGGAAAGTCGAGCAGCGGCGATGCGAGCCGGTACAAGATGACGTTTCCCGTCGTTGCCGGTGTGCGCGCGATGTCTACGCTGCAGCGCCGGCGTCTGCGCGAAATCTTTCGCGCGCGGCATGAAGATCCGGAACCGAAGCTGCGTGCGCTATTGGACGAAGTGGGTTGCGACGGACTCACGCGTGAAGCCGCGGAGCGCTACGCGGCAAAGGCGGTGAGCGTCATTGCACGCAGCGGCATCGACGCGGAAGCGCTCGAAGCGTTCCAAGAGGTGGCATATTACGTCGCAACTCGATCGCGGTAGTGAAACGGCCTCGCGAAAAGGCGATCACGTTCGCATCAACATCGAGCGTGACGTTGCTGCCAAGGGCGTCGCAAGCGGCTTCGAACGTTACCGGCTGATCAACTGCGCGCTGCCCGAGATCGATCTGCAGGACGTCGACACGTCCTGCATCGTGTTCGGGCGGCGTTTGCGTGCGCCGCTGCTCGTCTCGTGCATGACGGGCGGCACGCAAGAAGCGGGCGCAATCAATCAAACGCTCGCGCGCGTCGCGCAAGAACAGGGTTTGGCGATGGGCTTGGGTTCGGCGCGCGCACTCATCGAAGATCCGTCGCTGCTCGGAACGTTCGACGTGCGGCCCGTCGCTCCGGACGTCTTGCTGTTCGCAAATTTAGGCGCCGTACAGCTCAACAAGGGGTACGGCGTCGAAGAATGCCGCAAGCTGCTCCACATGCTCAAAGCCGATGCGCTCGTGCTGCATCTGAACGCCGTTCAGGAAGCGGTGCAGCCCGAAGGCGACACGTGTTTTCGCGGCCTCATCGACAAGATCGCCCGCGTGTGCGAAAAACTCGATGCGCCGGTCATCGTGAAAGAGGTCGGCTGGGGTATTGCTCCTGACGAAGTGCATGCGCTGTTCGAGGCGGGCGTGGCCGCCGTCGATCTTGCGGGCGCGGGCGGTACGTCATGGAGCGAAGTGGAGCGCTACCGAATAACGGAACCCTGGCGTGCCGGCGTTGCCGCCGCGTTTGCGGGATGGGGAATCCCCACGGCTGAATGTCTGCGGCGTGCAGTCGAGATGGGACCGTACGGCTTGCTCATCGCAAGCGGAGGAATTCGCACGGGTATCGACGTCGTCAAAGCGCTTGCGCTTGGAGCCGATCTCGTCGGCATCGCCGGACCGTTCTTGCGGGCGGCCGCGCACAGCTTCGAAACTGCAACCGATCTGGCCCGCGAGTATGTCGAAGTGCTTCGTATTGCCATGTTCGCGCTCGGAGAACCCACGCTCGCGCGTTTGCGCGCAACGAAACGCATAGTCCGTGAACGAGATTGACAGTGCCGACGCCTATTGCCGCATGCTGGCGACAAGGCACTACGAAAACTTCGCGGTCGCTTCGAAAATCGTGCCGGGGCGCACGCGGCGCGATCTCATGCGCTTTTATGCGTTTTGCCGCACGACCGACGACTTCGGCGACGAGAGCGGTTCGCCGCAGGCTGCGCTCTCGCGCTTAGCACGCTGGCGCGAAGAAACGCAGGCGCTTTTCAACGGCGAGCCGCCGGTGCATCCGGTTTTCATCGCGCTGGCCGAAACCGTTCGGCACCATGGTCTGCACGCGCAGCCGTTCCTCGATCTGATCGCCGCCAACGAACAAGACCAGCGCGTGCACGCGTATCGCAACTGGCCGGAATTGGAAGCGTACTGCATGCTTTCGGCGGCGCCGGTAGGCCGTGTCGTGCTCCGCTTCTTCGGGATTGCGAACGCCGTTACCGAAAAACTCTCCGATGACGTGTGCATCGGTCTGCAACTCGCCAACCACGCGCAGGACGTTGCGCGAGACGCGAAGATCGGCCGCTGCTACTTGCTGCAAGAAGACCTCGCCGAGCATGGTACGCGCGGTGCGGTGCGAGCGCTCGTAAGCCGGGCGCGGGCGCTCCTGGCATCGGGAGAAACGCTCGAAACGATGGCGCCTGGGCCGCTGCGCCTTCAGCTTGCGCTCTATCGTTTGGGCGGTCTCGCCATTTGTGGCGCGATCGAGAGTTTGGGGTATGCAACGGAAGTGACCCGTCCCTCGGTATCGAAACGGGCGAAGGTGGGGATTCTCGCAAGAGCCGTTATGGAAGCGGCTCACCGTCGCTCAGAGGTGCATAATGCTGAAACCGCTTGATGCGGTTCGGTATATGCGCCGTCCTCAAAGCGTCGAGCAAGAGGCGGAGCGTTTTTGCCGGCAGATGGCGCGGCGCGAAGCCAAGAATTTCTATTGGGGTTTCATTTCGCTGCCGCACGATCAGCGCATGGCGATTTATGCGCTCTACGATTTCGCGCGTCAGGTCGACGACGAAGTCGACGGCGCGCCGCGGCCCGATCTGATTCCGCAGCGCCTTTCGGCGCAACGCGATCGCGTGCTTCGCTGCATGCGCGGCGAGGCTGACGATCCCGTCATGCAGGTGCTCTCCAAAGCCGTACGGCGATACGGCATTCCTGAAAGTGAATTGCAGGCGCTCATCGATGGCGTCGAGCGCGACTGCACGCAGACTCGGTATGCGAGCTGGGACGATTTGCGCGAGTATTGCCGGCTGGTTGCATCCGTTGTGGGCCGCATGTGCGTGCGCATCTTCGGCTTCACCGACGACGCGGCGCTGCTGCGCGCGGATGATTTGGGCATGGCGCTGCAGCTCACGAACATTTTGCGCGACGTGCGTGAGGACGCGGAGATGGGCCGCATCTATCTGCCCGCGGAAGACTTGCAGCGTTTCGGCATCAGCGAAGAGGCGATGCTGCGCGTGGAGCCGGGCGAGGGGTGGAACACGCTGGTGAAATTCGAAACGCACCGCGCGCGCCAGTTGTTCAAGACGGGCTACGAAGTGCTGCGCTACATTCCCCGGCGGCCGGCGGCGTGCGTACAGACGATGGCGGGCATCTACGAACGTTTGCTGCGTAAGATCGAACGCGACGCGGAGTTGCCGCTGCACGAGCGCGCCGCGCTCTCGAAGGGTGAAAAACTGCAGGTGGTATTGGAATCTTGGCTGCGCCCTGTGTAGCGATCGTGGGCGGCGGCCTTGCGGGGCTTTCCGCCGCGCTCGAACTCAAAGACGCCGGCTGGCATGTGGAAGTGTTCGAACGCAGCCGTCTCTTGGGCGGCCGCGCCACGTCCTTTGAAGTGGACGGACACGTCGTCGACAACGGACAGCACGTGTATCTGGCGTGTTGCGATGCGTTCATCGACTTCGTGCGCCGCGCGGGCAAAGCGGATGCGCTGCATACGCAAGATCGTTTCGACGTCGTCGTCTACTCGAAAGACGGCGTACGCAGCGGCCTGCGCGCGGCGGATTTTCCCGCGCCGTTTCATTTGCTTGCCTCGTTCGCGGGATACAAACATCTGCCGCTGCGCGGCAAACTGGAGATTGGGCGAGCGCTGATGTCGCTGCGCAGCAATCCGAAAAGCGCGCGCGAGGACCTGAGTTTCGCGCAATGGCTGCGCCTGCACGGCCAAGGCGCGCAGACGATTCGCAGCTTCTGGGAGCCGTTCATGGTTCCGGCGCTCAACGCGCCGCTCGAACGCATGAACGCCGCCGAAGCGGCGTTCGTGATTTCCACGGCGTTTTTGCGTGACCGCGGCGCCGCGCGTTTCGGATACACGACCGTTCCGCTGGCGCAGATCATGGAGAGCGCCGCCGCGAAACTCGACAAGGTGCACCGCTCCTCGGCGGTGTTCGTGATGGAGGCCGATTCGCAGGGCATCGCCTTGCGTACCGGCGACGACGAACTGCGTTACGATGCGGCCGTGCTCGCGGTACCGCCTCGCGCACTGGCGAGGCTCCTCGGCGAGCCGTCGCGCTTCGGCGTTCCGCCGCTCGACGTGTACGAACCCTTCGCAATCATGGACGTCCATCTGTGGTTTGAAGACGGCGATCTGGACTTCGAGTTTGCCGCAATCCTCGATTCGCCCGTGCAATGGGTGTTCAAGAAGGGCGACGGCTATCTCTGTTGCAGTATCAGTGCTGCCGGTGAACTCGTAAGCAAACCGACCACGGACATGGTGGCGGCGGCGTGGGCGCACGTGCAGGCGGCACTGCCGGGGTTGGCACGAGCGCGCCTCGTGCGCGGTGCGGCGACGCGCAATCCCGAGGGTACGTACTTGGCGGAGCCCGGCGCCGTGCGGCCGTCCGCTCGGACGTCGCTGCAAAACTTGGCCGTGGCCGGGGCGTGGACGGCGACCGGCTGGCCGGATACCATGGAATCCGCGGTTCGCAGCGGCATCGCGGCGGCCCGCGTGCTGTTAAAGCAACAAAGTATGCCGGTAAAGCAACAAAGTATGCCGGCGCCCACGGGAAACGTACAAATGGAGGAGCAAAAATCAGCGACACGCAGCACCTAGTGCGCGCGGTCGAATGGCTGCTGGAACACCAGCATCCGGACGGCTGGTGGACCGACGAGCTCGAGACCAACGGCACGATGACGGCCGAGCACGTCTTACTGCTGCGTTTTCTCGGTATCTCGCACGAGCCGGTCCGCGACGGCGCGATCGCCCATATCCTCCACCATCAACGGGAGGACGGGTCGTGGGCGCTCTACTACGACGGCCCCGCCGACTTGAGCACGACGATTGAAGCGTACGTGGCACTCAAAGTGCTGGGCGTCGATCCTTCGCGCGATGAGATGCGGCGCGCGCTTGACATCATCCGTAAACTCGGCGGGCTTGCCGACGCGCGCGTGTTCACGAAAATTTGGATGGCGCTGTTCGGCAAGTATCCGTGGGACGGCATTCCCACGATGCCGCCGGAGATTGTGAAGTTTCCGCCGTGGATGCCCTTCAATCTGTACGACTTCGCCTGCTGGGCGCGCGGAACCGTGGGACCGCTGTGCGTAGTGATTGCTCGCCGGCCCGTTCGCGAACTTGGCGTCGACGTCGGCGAGATCGTGAATCCCGGCACGCATGCGCGTATGCACGAAGTGCCCGGTCACGGCTGGCTGTGGTGGGCCGACAAACTGCTCAAACTCTACGAGCGCTCACCGATCAAACCCGGGCGAGAAGCCGCATGCAAGAAGATGATCGAGTGGGTCGTCGAGCGGCAAGAATTGGACGGCAGTTGGGGCGGCATTCAGCCGCCGTGGGTGTATTCGCTGATCGCGCTCAACCTCGAGGGATACGCCGTCGATCATCCGGTGATGCGCAAGGGCTTGCAGGGCATGGAACGTTTTGCGATCGCCGATGAAACGGGCTGGCGTTTTCAGGCGTGCATGTCGCCGGTATGGGATACCGCCTGGGCGATTCGCGCCTTATATCAAGCGGGTTTCCGCGGCGATCACCCCGCGATGCGCAAAGCGGTCGATTGGATGCTCAAAGAGCAGATTGCCGCGGACCAATGGGGTGATTGGCAAATACGCTGCAAAGGCGTCCGCAACGGCGGCTGGGCCTTCGAATTCGACAACGACATCTATCCCGACATCGACGACACCGCCGTGATCGTGTGCTCGCTGCTGGAGGGCGCGCAGCCCGAGCACGCGCGTGATGCAATCCATCGCGCCGTCGAATGGACGCTGGCGATGCGTTCGAGCAATGGCGCGTGGGCCGCGTTCGACCGCGACAATACGAGCGAGATTTTGTACCGCATGCCATTCTCGGATTTCGGCGCGATGATCGACCCGCCGACCGAGGACGTTACGGCGCACGTGCTGGAGATGCTCGCGATGCTCGGGCGCGACGAACGCGATCCGTACGTCGCCGGCGGGTTGAAATATCTTCGCGAAACGCAAAAACCGGCCGGGTCATGGTTCGGCCGCTGGGGCGTGAACCACATTTACGGCACGTGGTGCGTGGTTTCGGCACTCGCGCAACTGCACGCCGGACGCGACATGATCGAGCGCGCCACCGCATGGATGATTTCAAAACAAAATGCCGATGGCGGGTGGGGCGAAACGTGCCACTCGTACGCGGACGAATCATTTGCGGGGATCGGCACCAGCACGCCCTCACAAACGGCCTGGGCCGTCATGACGCTGCAATGGGGCGGCATGGGGGAGCATCCGGCCGCCCAGCGCGGATTGGACTTTTTACGCGCGCGTCAGCGCGCGGACGGCACGTGGGACGAGCCGTATTTCACGGGCACGGGCTTCCCGCGCGACTTCTATTTGAACTACCATATGTACCGGCATCTTTTTCCGACCATGGCGCTGGCAATGGACCGGACCGCGGAGAAGAAGATCGATACCGGTGCGCTCTCCACAAGGCAACAGGTAACCGTAACGTCATGAGTACCCCGTTCGCACAGAAACTGCAGATCGCCAAATACATCTTCGGCAAGAAGCTCAAAGGCGAGAACAAGTATCCGCTCGTCATGGAACTCGAACCGCTGTTCCAGTGCAACCTGGCATGCGCGGGCTGCGGCAAGATTCAATATCCGGGCGACATTCTGCGCAAGCGGCTCTCCGTGGAAGACTGCGTCGCGGCTATCGAGGAATGCGGCGCTCCCGTCATTTCGATTGCCGGCGGCGAACCGCTGGTGTACGAAGAACTGCCGCGCCTGGTCGACGAACTCATCAAGCGCAAGAAAGTCGTCATCGTCTGCACGAACGCACTGCTGCTCGAGAAGAAGATCGACACATTCAAACCGCACCCCCTCTTCACGTGGATGATCCACTTGGACGGGCTGAAGGAACGTCACGATCAAGTGGTGTGCCGTGAGGGCACGTTCGACAAAGCCGTTTCGGCGATCAAGGTCGCGAAGTCGAAAGGCTTTCGCGTTTCGACGAACACGACGTTTTTCGATCCCGACGACGCCGCGACGATTCGCGCCGTGCTCGATTACCTGAACGACGAGTTGGAAGTCGATTCAATGCAAATCTCGCCGGGCTATGCGTACGAAAAAGCGCCGGACCAGGAGCATTTCTTGGGCGTGGAACGCACGCGTGCGATCTTCCGCGAAGCCTTTGCCGGCGGCAAGCGCAAGAAATGGCGCTTGAATCACAGCCCGCTGTTCCTCGATTTTCTCGAAGGCAAACTCGACATGGAGTGCACCCCGTGGGGCATTCCGTCGTACTCGATCTTCGGCTGGCAGCGCCCGTGCTATCTCATGTCCGACGCGCCGTACGCCAAGACGTACAAGGAACTTATCGAGGAAACCGATTGGGACAAGTACGGCCGCGGCAAGCATGAAAAGTGCTCCAATTGCATGGCGCACTGCGGCTACGAACCTACGGCGGTCGTCAAAACCACGGCTTCCATCAAGGAAAGTATCCGCGCAGCATTAGCACACTGAGCGCGCGATGAGAGAGTCTCGCAAAGACGTTCGCAAAATCACCTCCTGTGATTTTGCTGCTTCTGCGTTTTTTCGAGAAAACAAAGTTTTGAAGTCGACGTCCTGTCGAGCTCGAAAAAGTCGCAGACTTTGCGAGACTCCCTCACCACGCGCTCGTTCGGGTTCGCATGGCTGATACAGTCTTTCTTACGGGAAGCAGCGGTTTTGTCGGCGCGCATGTTCTCCGCGAATTACTGGCGGCGGGTTACGACGTAAAAGCGCTCGTCCGCAAACGTAACGGTGCGGACGCACCGTGTCATGGTGACCCTTCGATGCCTCAGGGCAGGGCTTCGTCGAACCATGGCCGAGGTATCGAGGCCCAAGTTCAATACGTCGAAGGTGACCTCGCGGACGTGGGTACGTGGGCGCATGCGCTCGACGGGTGCCGGTACGTCGTGCATTGCGCGGCGCTCTATTCGTTCGCGCCGCGCGATCGCGCGCTCATGCACCGAGTGAACGTCGTTGGTACGGCAAGTTTGATGGAAGCGGCGCGAGTTGCAGGCGTGGAGCGCGTCGTGCATACGTCGAGCTCGGCAACGCTCGGTGCGTCGGTCGATGGGACGCCGCGTACGGAAAACGATTTTGCGCCGGAAGGCCGCAGCGACGGCTACCACCACTCGAAAGTCGAGCAGGAGCGTGCCGCGTTTGCCGGCCGCGTTCCGGTCATCGCGCTGTTGCCGACCGCGCCGGTCGGCCCCGGCGATTGGAAACCGACGCCGACCGGACTGATGATCCTCGATTTCGCGCGCGGCAAAATGTTCGCGAAACCGCCGCGCGGCGGTTTGAACGTGGTTCCCGTCGAGGACGTCGCCCGCGCGCACGTTGCTGCATTGCGTAATGGCACGCCGGGGGAGCGCTACATTTTGGGTGGCGAGAACTTGCTGCTCGACGACGTGTGGCAACTGCTCTCAGAGGTTGCCGGAAAACCGATGCCGCACTGGCGCGTTCCCGATGCCGTTGCGCTCGCTATCGCGACGGTTGACGAGATGCGCTGCCGCGTGCAGAAAAACGCGCAGCCGTTCGTGCCCCTCGAAGGCGTTCGCATGGCGCGCGAGCGGATGTTCGCCGACAGCGCGAAGGCGGCGCGCGAACTGGGGTTTCATGCCGGGCCGGTGCGCGAGGCGCTCGAACGCGCGGTGCAGTGGTACGTCGCGCACGGATACGTGCGCTCGTGAGCTTATCCGGCGGCGGTGTTACGATCGTCGCTGCTACCAGCGTCGAAGCACGTGCCGTTCGCCGCGTTGCTTCCCTTGACGTGCGCGTGGTCGAATCCGGTATCGCGCTGCGAAAACAAGCGCGCTTCGATGGGCTTGCGATCAGCTGCGGCTTGGCTGGAGGGCTTCGTGACGGCGTGCCGACCGGAACGGTGCTCGTTCCGCAGCGCGTGCGCCGGCCGGACGGTTCGGAACTGCTCTGCGACGACGAGGCGGTGCGTGCGCTGACCGATGCGGCGCAGCAGTTGGGATTTGCGGTCCTGACCGATCCGCTCGTTACGGCGTCAACGCTGGTGTATGGTTCGCGGCGCGCAGCATTGGCGGCACAAGGCTTTGCGGGCGTGGACATGGAGACTGGAGTTATTTCCGCATCGCGCGTTGCATGCGTGCGCGTGATTCTGGATACGCCGCAGCGCGAGATATCCCCGGTGTGGCTGACACCGGTGCGTGCCGTGTTCGCGCCGCGCGCGTGGATCGATCTGCCGTTTTTGATGCGTGAAGGCCCGCGTTGCTCCGCAATAGCGGCAAACATCGCGGCGCGTGCCGCACAGCAGTTGAATTAGTATATCCGTCCCAAGCAAGTTCGAATTGTAAAGATTCAACACTCTGAAGCGGGTGTACGGCGTTCGTGCGGTAGAACACATTCCACAAAAGGGGGTGTGACTGATGGACGTTCTTGTCATCGACGACAATACCGTCAACAGCCGGGTATACGAGCGCATCATCGCGCGTTTGCCGGGTTTTGCGTGCAAATGTTTCGACAATCCGTCGGATGCATTGGCGTGGAGCGGGCAAAACGCACCGGCGCTGGTGGTTGCCGATTACGCGATGCCGCAGATGAACGGCATCGACTTCGTAAAGGCCTTTCGCCAAATTCCGGGACGAAGCGAAACCCCGATCATCATGCTCACCGCGATGAACAGCGCGCGTTTGCGCGACGAAGCGCACGGCGTGGGCGTGGACGTGTTTTTCGCCAAGCCGATCAATCCGGAGCGCTTTCTCAGCGAGGCGCGGCGGCTTTTGGAGCAGAGCACCCAGAACCGGGCCCGAAACTAGCGATGTCGCGGTGGCTTTCGACCATCCGTGGGCAAGTATTCGGCGTCGCATTGCTGCCCCTGTGCTTCCTGTTTCTCGTACTGCTGCTCATCGCGGTGCTGCGCTTCCAAACCGAACAAGTGTCCGGCGCCGTGCAGCGCGCGG
Source organism: Vulcanimicrobiaceae bacterium (assembly GCA_035694945.1). Taxonomy (GTDB): domain Bacteria; phylum Vulcanimicrobiota; class Vulcanimicrobiia; order Vulcanimicrobiales; family Vulcanimicrobiaceae; genus DATGJX01. The sequence continues at coordinate 14,350 of DASSEZ010000014.1, read as the reverse complement.
ACGACGCGATCCTGCAGTCGCAGCTGGTCGCGTCTACGCTAACGTCGATGCAGGCGCATATCACGACGTATTTCAAGACGCGCGCCGTGGGGGATCTCAAAGCCGCGCAAAGCGACGCAGCGCAGGTTCCGCTGGTGACCGCGCGCCTTCGTGCCGACGTGGGCGACAGTGCGCCCGACGAAAAACGCGCGGTTGCGATATCCGGTTTGGCGGCGGACATTCTCGCCATCGAGCAGCGCTATCTCGATGCCGCGAGGCGCGGTGACCGCCGCGCGGCGTTGGCCGTCTTAGGCTCGCCGCGCGGGCGTGCCGCCGTTGCGCAGTGGCAAGTGCAGACCGGCGCGCTCACGCATGCCGAGCGATCGCTGCGCAACGAGCGCTGGGATTTGCTTGCGCGTAATTATCGCGTGCTCGACTGGGCCATCGCGCTCGGCGGGCTGCTGGGCATCGTGATGTCGTTCCTCGCGGCCCGAATGCTGGGCCGGCGTCTGGTGCGGCGCCTTGAACGTCTGCGCAGGAAAGCGCACCGTGTTGCAAGCGGCGGCGAGCTCGGGCCCGCGCCGCACGGCACCGACGAACTCGCGGAACTCGAACGCGCGTATCACGACATGGCGAGCGCGCTGAACCAACGCGAAACGCAGTTGCGCAAATACCGTCTGCTCGCCGAACACGCGCGCGACATCATCTTGTTCATCCGCCGCTCGGACGGCAAGGTCATCGAAGCGAATGCCGCAGCGGCTCAAGCGTATGGATACAGCATCGAAGAACTGGAGCGGCTGAACGCGCGCGATTTGCGCGCACCGGAAACGCTCGGCCGATTGGACATGGAACTCGATCGAGCGGAAGAGACGCCGCTCGTCTTCGAAACCGCGCACCGGCGCAAGAATGGCTCGACGTTTCCCGTTGAGATTGCCGCGCAGAGCGTCAACATCGGCGGCGAGCGTTTGATGGTCAGCATCGTGCGCGACATTACGGAGCGCCGTTTGGCTCAGCAAGAACTGCACGCGGCGCTCGCGCAAGCGGTCGACGCATCGCGATCGAAGTCCGAGTTTCTGGCGACGATGAGCCACGAAATCCGCACGCCGCTCAACGCGGTGATCGGCATGACCGAATTGCTGCTGCATTCCTCGCTCGCCGAAGATCAGCGGCACTGCGCGACGGTGGCGCACGAATCGGGCCAAGCGCTGCTGCATCTCATCAACGACATCCTCGACTTTTCGAAAATCGAAGCCCGGCGCGTCGAACTCGAGATCGTTGAATTTCGCCTAATTCCGCTCGTTGAAGGCGTTGCGGGTGTATTCGCCGCGCAAGCGGCGCAAAACCGCGTCGCACTCATGACGTACGTAAATCCATGGATTCCGAAGTTGCTGCTGGGCGATCCCGGGCGGCTGCGGCAAGTGCTGATGAATCTCGCGGGTAACGCCGTGAAATTCACGCACGACGGTTCGGTCGTGATCACCGCCGACGTGCTGCACCGCGACGAGCAATCCGTCGAGATTGCGTTTTGCATCAAGGATACGGGAATCGGTATCGCACCGGATGCTGCGGCCAAACTCTTCGAACCCTTCCGCCAGGCAGACGGATCGACGACGCGCCGATACGGCGGCACCGGTCTGGGGTTGTCGATTTCCAAAGGCCTGGTGGATCTGATGGGCGGTTCCATCGCTCTGGAAAGCGCACCGAACGAGGGTTCGGCATTCAGTTTCAACGTGAAACTCAAGATCGCGCAAAACCAGCCTGCAGAAGCGCCGAACCTGGGCGAAATGCGCGGGCTCATCATCGACGACGATCCCATCGCGCGCGACATTTTCACGCGTTATCTCACGTCGTGGCGCATGCGCTGCGAAGCGACGGGCGATCCGCAGCAGGCATGCCGCATGATCGAAGCGGCGGCAAAGGAAGGCGATCCGTACGACGTGGTGCTGGTCGATCTGGTGATGCCGGAAATGGACGGATTCGAACTCGCGCGCCGCGTGCAAGCCTCGGCCGACGTTTCGCATACACGGCTCATCATGGTGACCGCGTACGATGAACTGGAGCGCGGCAGAGAAGCGATCGCCGCCGGATTTTCCGGATACCTCACAAAGCCGGTGCGCCAATCGCAGCTCTACGACTGCATCGTGAACGCGTCGGCGCCCGTGCCGGCCGTGCCGGCACGTCAGCCCGTGCTGCCGGACGTTGCGGGAAAACGCATTTTGCTTGCCGAGGACAATGCCGTCAATCGCGAAGTCGCGCTGCGGCAACTCGGGCAACTCGGTTACGCCGCGCAGGCGGTGCACGACGGCCGCGCCGCGGTGGAGGCCGCCTTGGGTGGACAATTCGACGTCGTGCTCATGGATTGCCAGATGCCGAACATGGACGGCTTCGAGGCGACGCGCGCAATCCGCAAGGGTGAATCGCGCAGCGGCAAGCGCGTGCGCATTATCGCGATGACCGCAAACGCCCTGGCGGAAGACCGGCAAGCCTGTTTGGATGCCGGCATGGACGACTATGTGTCCAAACCCGTAACGCTCGATGCGCTTCGCCGCGTCTTGGGCGGCGCAAACCCGCCGCAACCGCTCGACATGGGGCGTCTGCGGGAACTGTTCGAAGGCGACGAGCGCGCCGTGGATGATTTCCTGGCTTCCGTGCTGCCCGAACTGTTGCGCTTGGTCAGACGCGTGGAACAAACCAGCGATGTGACGCAGTGCATGGCGCTCGCGCACGAGCTCAAAGGCGCTGCGGGCAACGTGGGCGCGATCGAAATCGCGCAGATCGCGACGGAAATGGAGAAAGCGCTGCGCCTGGGGGCCGGCGACGTATCGGCATTCATTTCGCGTCTGCATGCAGCGTACGAACGCGCCGCAGCGGTACGGCCGGTGGAGAAATAGACGTGAACGTCCTGATGATCGACGACAACGAACTCAACCTGACGATATATCGCAGCGCGCTGCGGAGTGTGGAAGGGATCGAGTGCGTGGCATTTACTTCGTCGAGCCAGGCGCTGGCATGGAGCGCGAATCACGAAACGGACGTGGTGCTCGTCGATTACGACATGCCCAGTCCCAACGGGCTGGAATTCATCGAAAGCTTCCGACAGCAACGCAACAACGACCAAGCGCCGATCATCATGATCACCGCGCTCACCGAGCGCGATATCCGCTATCGCGCGCTCGAACTGGGCGCGGCGGATTTTATCGGCAAACCGGTCGACATCGCCGAGTTCCGCGCGCGCATCCGCAATATGCTCGCGCTTGCCGACAGCCGAAAGAAACTAGCCAATCGCGCGCGGTGGCTTGCCGCCGAAGTGCAGCGCGCGACCGCGGACATCGTCGCGCGCGAAAAGGAAACGATCAACCGGCTCATGCGCGCGGCCGAGTTCCGCGATAACGAAACGGGCATGCACATTCTGCGCATGGGGCATTTCAGTGCGGAACTGGGGCGCGCGATCGACCTGCCGGAAAGCGAATGCGAAACGCTGCTCATGGCAACGCCCATGCATGACATCGGCAAAGTGGCAACGCCGGACAGCATTCTGCTCAAACCGGGCAAACTCGATGCGGACGAGTGGGTGATCATGAAGAAGCACACCATCGCCGGCTACGAGATTCTCAAGGACAGCCAATCGGAGCTGCTGCAGATGGCCGCGCAAATCGCGCTCTCGCATCATGAGAAATTCGACGGCACGGGCTATCCGTATGGCCTGCGAGGAGAAGACATTCCGCTATGCGGGCGGCTGTGCGCGGTGAGCGACGTGTTCGACGCGCTTACGTCGGAACGGCCGTACAAGAGCGCATGGCCGGTCGAGCGCGCGATCGATGAGATCGACCGGCTAGCGGGTTCGCATTTCGACCCGATGCTCGTGCGTGCGTTTCACCAGGCGCTGCCGCGCATACTGGAGATCAAAAAAGAGTATCGCGACGAGCCTGCCGGTGCGGCTCACAGCATGTCATCTCTATGAGCGTGCCGCCGATGATCTCGCCCTCGCAGCCGCACGGCCACGTCCAACGGCGCACGTAGGTACAAGTTTCGTCAATCGTACCGCGCTCGACCGTGCTGCGCGGGGCTCCCAAACGCGTCGTCACCATGCCAGTATCGACAACCATCGTGAGCATGCTACCCATGGCCGGGACGCTTTAAGCCGGGGTGGGCTCGACGAGCAGCGTCATGGTGTCCGCGGCGAGCGGCGGGTGAAAATGCAGGCCCTGGCCGTATTCGCACCCGAGTGCGAGCAAGCGGGCGGCTTGCTGAGCGGTTTCGACGCCTTCGGCCGTGACGCGCAGCGCGCACGCGCCGCCTAGCCGCACGAGCATCTCGATAATCTGCGCGCTCTTTTCTTGTTCGATGCTCGCGATGAACGTCTGATCGATTTTGAAGCCGTCGATGGGCAACGATTGAATGTAGCGCAGCGAGGAATAGCCGGTGCCGAAGTCGTCGATGCACAAATCGACCCCAATCGCCTTCAGGCGCGCCAGAACGCCGGCGGCGCGCGTTTCACTTTGCAAGATCGACGTTTCGGTGATCTCCAGCGTCAGTTGTCCCGGATCGATTCGGTGGCGTTCGAGCAGCGCCGCCAGAAACTCGGGCAAATCCGATTGCAACACTTCCTGCACCGAAAGATTGACGTTGAGCGCGATCTTGCGCTCGCGGTTCAAGCGCTGCCAGCGCTCCAAATCGCGGCACGCGCTTTCCAGTACGAACCGCCCGACCGGCACCATGAGCCCCATCTCCTCGGCGAGCGGCAAGAATGCGGCGGGTGCGAGATAGCCTTCTTCCGGATGGTTCCACCGCAGCAGCGCTTCGACACCCTCCACGCCGCCGTCCGCGAGCGAAACGATGGGCTGATACAGCACCACGAATTGCTGCTCGTCGATGGCGCTGCGAAGATGCATGCGCAGAGAAAGACGCCGCAGCGCCGCTTCATGCATGCTCGACGTGAAGATCGCGCTGCGGTTGCGTCCTTCGCCTTTCGCGAAGTACATCGCCGTGTCGGCATCGCGCAGCACTTCCGCAATCGAGTTGTACTGACCGTCGACCGGTGCGACGCCGATGCTCGCCGTCATCGCGATGTTACGGCCCGCGACATGGTAGGGGTGACGCAGCGTCTGGTGCAGCACGTCGAGCACTTGTCCGATGCGCGCGGCGCTCGCGTCCGCGAGCAGCACGGCGAATTCGTCGCCCGCCATGCGCGCGACGATGCAGCGCTCGTCCATCACCGCACGCAGGCGGGCAGCGGCTTCTTTGAGCACCTCGTCGCCGGCCAAATGTCCCAGCGTGTCGTTGATTGATTTGAATTCGTCGAGATCGAGATAGATGACGGCCCGTTCGTCGTCCTCGCCGCGTCCGGGCGCTTCTAGTGCCCGCGCCAGTTCCAGTGAAAACACGGTGCGGTTGGGCAATCCCGTGAGCGAATCGTGCGTCGCTTCGTACTGCAGGCGGCTTTGCGAACGCGCATTGGCAAGCGCCATGCCCATAAGATTGACGAACACTTGCATGGCACGCAGCGTTTGTGCGCTGGGGATTTCGCCGTTCAGCGGACCATCGGGCGACATGTAGCCAATCATCACGCCGTCGCGATCGTGCAGCGTGAGCACGAGCGCGTCACGCTCGTGCCACTGCATGGGATACTTGCGCAGCGTGTTCGGGTTTTGGCCGGTGTAGATCGAGCGCTCCCAGTGCGCCTCTTTTTCGGCCGGAAAGAAATAACAGTCTTCGAAAAAGCGCACCGCTTGTTCGAGCATGTCGTCGAAGGCCGCGCGGTCGATGCTTTCGTCGAGGCGCTGGCGCGTAACGTCTTCCGAATATCCCAGCATGACGCGCCGGCGCAGCTCGCCGTTCGGCTCTTCGGCGGCGACCATCGTAACGTAGCGCCACCCGAAAAGGTCCTGTACTCCTCGCGCGAGCGAAGTGAGCGCGGCGTCCAGAGACGTCGCACCCAACACGTCGCGGGTGATTTCGAAGAGCCGTTCGAGTTCGGTAACCGAACCGGCTCCACTCGATAAAGCACCGAGCGGATACATACCGGGGTTGCTATTCTGGTAGCGGACGCCCTACCCTATGACGTGGCGTAAAACTAGCGCAAATGCTGCAATAACAAGGGCTGCCGCCACAAAAATCATGAGGCGGTTGGACCGGATTTTCAACGAAAGCCGGGCGCCTATAGGGCCGCCAAGCAAGCCCCCGGCGACCAGCGGCACCACGTCTTTCCAGTCGACGTCGTTCTGCAGAAAATGCGTCACCAGGCCCACCGGCGAGGTGAGCACGATGCCGAAGTGCGAGGTCGCGCTGATTGCATGCGCGGGCAGATCGGAGAAATAGAGCAGCGTCGGCACCAGCACCACGCCGCCGCCGACGCCGAACAAACTGGAAATGAATCCGACGCAGAAGCCGGCCGCGAGCGACGTGTACCAGGGCATGCCGGCGATGTCGCGCACGTTCGCCTGTTCGTTACGATGACGCAGCCGCTTCTCACGGTTGAAGATGATGTCGGCGGAAACCGCAATCAAGAATGCGGCGAACAGCCAATCGAAGACGTGCGCCGGAATATGCTTGACCACGATCGCGCCAAGAATTGCGCCGGGAAATCCCGCGGCGGCGATGAGCAGCCCGATGCGCACGTGCACGCGGTGCTGCAGCAAATAGGTGAGCGCGCCGCTTCCGCTGTTCGCGACGACGAGCGCGAGCGAGGTGCCGGACGCCTCGGCCGGACCTAGACCGAAGAACAATCGTAATACGGGCACGATGATGAATCCGCCGCCGAGGCCCACCATCGAACCGAACACGCTTGCGCCGAGTCCGGCTACGAAAAGCCAGACGTACGGCCAATACGCGTGATGAGTAGGCGTCGTGCGCTAACTGCCGACGCGGCCGATGTAGCGGCGATCGCGCGTGTCGATGCGGATGACGTCGCCGGGATTCACGAACAGCGGAACGTTCACGACCGCGCGGGTCTCCAGAGTCGCCGGTTTGGTTGCACCAGTCGCCGTATCGCCCTTGAAGCCGGGATCGGTTTCTTCCACTTTCAGTTCGACGTGCGCCGGAAGATCGCAGCCGATGGCATTGCCGTCATGAAACTGCACGTCGACCACCATGCCGTCTTTGAGAAAGTCCGCCGGATCGCCGATGATGTCGCGCTGCAGCGTGACGTTTTCAAACGTCTCCTGGTCCATGAAGTGATAGCCGTCGCTGTCGTTGTACAGCATTTGCATCTGCCGGTTGTCGACGGTCGCGCGCTCGAGTTTCTCACCCGCGCGGAACGTCTTCTCAACAGTCGAGCCCGTCTTCACGTTTTTCAGGCGCGTACGCACGAAAGCCGAGCCCTTGCCGGGCTTCACGTGCAGGAACTCGATAACGGTCCACAGCTGGCCGTTCTCGATGATGGTAACGCCGTTGCGAAGATCGTTCGATGAAATCATGACCTGCCCCAATACGCAGCGTGGGCTTCCGAGCCCTGGTTGGCAGGATTCGCTGCGACTTTAGCCGGAAGGCGGCTGGCGTTCGCGCCCGGCGCCGCGGCGCAGGAACGGGATGCCGCTTTCGCGGCCGGCGCGAATGCGCGCGATGTTCTCGCGGTGGGTATAGAAGACGAGCAGCATGGCGAAGACGCCGTATCCGGTCAGCCACGCGTCACGCGTGAAGTACCACAGCGCGATGGGCGCGACCACGTGCGCAAGCATCGAACCTACTGACGAATACGTCGTGGAAAGCGCGCCGATCAGCCAGCCGCAAATCGAGGCGATGCCGGCCGGCCACGACAGCGCGAAGAGTGCGCCGAACGACGTCGCGACACCCTTGCCGCCTTTGAACCGCAGCCACGGCGAGAAGCAATGGCCCAGCACCGCGCAGCCGGCGACGATCGCGGCAAGATGCGTGTCGCGCAGGAAACCTAGGACGAGCGCAGCCGGCACCACGCCTTTGGCGGCGTCGAGTACGAGCACGGCGATCGCGCCGGTTTTGCCGAGGGTGCGCAGCGCGTTCATCGCGCCGATGTTGCCGCTGCCCGATTTGCGAATGTCCGTGCGATAGAACAGACGCGAGATCACCAGACCGAACGGAATCGATCCGAGCAAAAATGCGACAATCGCGAACAACGCCATGCCCGCCGGCCGAACGTGGACTATCGCGAGCGTGTGGTTCACTCTTCGAGTTCTCCACGCGAACGCTCGCGAAATTGCAGGGTGAGCGGCACGCCTTCGAAATCGAAATGCTGCCGGATGATGTTTTCCAGGAAACGCTTGTACGACGTCTGCACGAGTTCCGGATCGTTGCAGTGAAAAACGAAGAGCGGCGGATGCGCGGCAGGCTGCGAGCAGTAATAAATTTTGAACGGTTTTCCGCCCGGCGCCGGTGCCGGATGCGCGAGCGTTGCGTCACGAATCACCGAATTCAGCTGCGCGGTCGGGATGCGCCGGTCCAAATTGTTCGCGACTTTCATCACCAGCGGCATTAAACTGCCCAAACGGCGGCGCGTTTTCGCGGAGAGGAACGTTACCGGCGCGAAGCGCGCGAACGGTACTTGTTCGTAGATGACGTTGATGAGTTCGCCTTGGCTGTACTCGCCTTGCTCGCGCGCGAGATCCCACTTGTTGCCGACGATGATCAGGCCCTTGCGCTCTTCCAGAATCATGCCGGCCAGGCGCCGTTCCTGCGCTTGCATGCCGTGCATCGCGTCAAACAAGAGCAGCGCGATGTCGCACCGGTTGATTGCCGAGATAGAGCGCAGCGCCGAGTAATATTCGATCGCGCCGTGCTGCTGCGGCTTCTTGCGCACGCCCGCCGTGTCGATGAGCCGAATGCGGTGCTCGTGAAACTGAAAGATCGTGTCGATTGCATCGCGCGTGGTTCCCGGCACGTCGGAAACGACGGCGCGTTCCTCGCCGAGCATGGCGTTGAGCAGGGAACTCTTGCCGACGTTCGGCCGCCCCACGAGCGCAAGCGAGATTTCTCCGTGCAGATCGGGCGGCGGAGCCTCTTGCGGCAAATGCTCGACGACGCGGTCGAGCAAGTCGCCCGTGCCTTCGCCGTGAATAGCCGAAACGGCAATGGGTTCGCCGAATCCGAGTGCCGAGAATTCGCCGTAGATCGAAGCGGATGCCGACGGCGATTCGGACTTGTTCGCGACGAGCAGCACGGGCTTTCGCGTGCGGCGCAGAATGCGCGCCACTTCCTCGTCGAGCGGATTACGCCCCGATGCGGCGTCCACGACGAAGACGATAGCGTCGGCTTCGTGCGCGGCAGCTTCTGCTTGGCGGCGCGTGGAAACGGCGATATGGTCGCCGTCTTTGTCCTGGTCCGGATCGATACCGGCGGTGTCGACCAAACTAAACGTGCGCCCCTGCCACTCGCACAGACCGTAGAGGCGGTCGCGCGTGACGCCGGGCGTATCCTCGACAATGGCGAGGCGCTGGCCGATGAGCCGGTTGAACAATGCGCTTTTGCCCACGTTCGGGCGGCCGACGATGGCAACGCTCGCGGGGCGAAGCATCGCGCCGTCGTGTTCGTCTGAAACAGTGGGTGGTTGCACGCCGTGGGAGATTCCGGGCGTCGCGGGGTATTCCCGCGCATGGCCGCATTGCTGCTTGCCGCCTTTGCGCTCCTTGCCGCCGGTGTATTGCCGTTCGGCGGCCTTTTCATCAGTTCACTTCCAGCCGGCGCGGACGTGTGGGTCGACGGCAGCTATATTGGAAGGACGCCGCTGCTGATTCAAGGGCTGCGCGAAGGCAAGCATTCCGTCACGGTGACGAAAGCGGGCTGGAAGGTCGAGGAAGTCGATCAGAATGTTGCGGCAGGCATTACGACACCGGCGACGATACAGCTCGCTCCGATCAAACCGCTGCATTCGAAAGGCCACATCGCGCTTCACGGACTCGATCCGGCGGCGAAAATTTCACTCGACGGCAATGCATGGCATCCGCTGGAACCGGAATTGGACGCGGCCGTCGGCACCCATCATCTTTCCGTGCGCGAACCCGAGGCGAAATTCGAACGCACGATTCTGGTGTATCCCGATCAAACCACGCACGTGCTGTTTGCCGCGCCCGCGGACACGCATTCGGCGGTCGTCGCGCCCGTCGGCGATTACTTGCCCGCTTCTGCCGCCAAGGTGAGCGGCGGGCGCGTGGTCCTGAAGTGGGGCGGCCACACTGCGGTCGGGCGGGTGGGTGACGCCAAATTCCTTGTGGACGGCCGGGATGTCGTGTATGATGCGCCCGCGGGGATGGTCCGCGGCCGCCTGTACTTACCGCTGGACCTCATTCTGATGATCACGGGAAGCAAGGCAAAGTAACACGCGATGGCGAGCATCTACATCGAAACGTTCGGCTGCCAAATGAACGAGGCGGATTCGCAGTACATCGCGGATCGTGCCGCGTCGGCCGGTTATGCGGTTGCAGAGCGCCCCGAAGATGCGAACATCGTCGTACTGAATACGTGCACGGTGCGCGACAACGCCGAGCGGCGCGCGTACGGGCGCATGAACCACTTCAAAGTGCTCAAGCAAGCCGATCCGTCGGTGAAACTCGTCGTCATGGGATGCTTGGCGGAGCAGGATCGCGATCGCATGCAGGGCATCGTGCCACACCTGGACGCCGTGTTCGGCACGTCCGAACTGGTGCAGATGGGCGACGCGCTCGCGCAGTGGCGTCCGCAATTCGAAGACACGGATCTCACCGAGGAACGTGCGCTTCTGATGCCGTTCGGCGGCGCGGCTGACTGCATTACCGATGCGTTCTCGCATTTGCGCGGTTATGTAACCGTGCAGCGCGGCTGTTCGTATTACTGCACGTTCTGCATCGTGCCGCACGTTCGCGGACGTTTCGACCACCGCCCCATGCGCGAGATCGTCGACGAGGTTCGCGAACGCGTTGCCGCCGGCGCACGCGAAGTGATGCTCGTCGGCCAAACGGTGAACGCCTACAAGGACCCCGCGGACGGCAGCGATTTCGGCGACCTCTGCAAAGCGGTCGTCGCGCAAGTGCCGGGCCTGGAGCGCCTGACGTTTATCTCGCCGCATCCCAAAGATTTCAGCGAGAAAATCATTCGCGATCTCTCGCAGGTGCCGCAACTGAATCCGCGCGTGCATCTGCCGCTGCAGTCGGCGAGCGATCCGATTTTGCGCCGCATGAACCGCAAGTACACGATGGAACAGTTCCGCGGGAAAGTCGCGCTTATTCACCGGTATCTTCCGCAGTGGGCTATCACGACGGACATTATCGTGGGTTTTCCGGGTGAAACGGAAGACGATTTCCGCGCAACGCTGGATTACGTGGAAACCGGGCTGTTTGCCAACGCCTATATGTTCATCTATTCCAAGCGGCGCGGCACGCCTGCGGCACGCTGGGAACAGGTCGATCCGGCGGACGCGAGCGATCGTTTCAAGCGTCTGGCCGATGCGCAAAACCGTGCGTCACGTGCGTATCACGAAGGCAAGATCGGTACGACGGTGCGCGCGCTCGTTCAAGGACCGTCAAAGAAAGACGCGGGAAAACTCGCGGCAAAGACGACCGACAACGCCACCATCATCGCGCCGATGCCGCCCGGCTACGACGAAGCGCTGTACGCGCAGGAGCCGTGGCTGGACGTCGAGGTTCACGAAGGCTTTATTTGGGGCTGTACCGGCACTATCGTGGGACGCGCGCAGCGGTTTGACGGCCAAGCCTCGCCCGTGGAACGCCCCATCCTGGACTTATTGACGCTATAATAGCTGTCACCGGAAGGGTGGTGTGCATGCTGACCGATCCCTACGCAATTTTCGCTGCGGCGCGCCAGTATTGGCAGGCCGCCGTCTATCCGAAGAACGTGGCGTACGGAATTACGGTGACGGTCGAACGCGGCGGCGTAACCTCCCATACGCATTACCACGCATCGTACGATGCGGAGCACAACGTGGTTTCGGTCAATCCCGATAGCGACGAGGAACTGGCGCATCCGTACACGCCGCACGGTATCAACACGTTCTTCAATTTCTTCGGCGGCAGCATTCCGATGAGCGCGCCGCAGAACACGTTCGACTATCTTGGCGTACCGAAGCTCGCGCCGAACTATTCCTTCGGCATCGTGCCGAGCGACGAGGTGCCGCGAACCGGGCTTAGCGGCATGGACCTGGTTCGAGAAATACGCAAAGAGTTTCACGATCCGTTTCCGCCGCGGCGGCAGCAGCAGTCCAGCGATCTGAAAACGATCGCGCTCGTCGTCGTCGCGCACCGCCAATACGAAATACGCCTCGCCGGATCGCAGCCGCTCGGCAATCACGACGACTACGATCTCGTGCTAAGACCGCTTGCCGATCCGGGCACGTACCGGCTGCGCGAGATGTGGGTGAACGAAGCGACCTATGCGACGGATCGCGTGGTGACGGACGGTGATTTTACCGCCGAGGAACTCGCCGGCGTGCGTTGGCAAACGGACTTTACGCAAGTCGCCGGCGCACCGTTCATTACGCAAGAAACCGCGCTTTCGGGATTTACGCTCAACCGCCGCCATTACGACGCAGCGAGCGTTGCGTTTACGAACATCGTACCGTCAGGACGCGCACTAGCCCCGCTCATCGGAACGGCAGGAGGGAGCGGCGCTTCGTTCGCTACGGATACGCGCACGGCGCCGCCGCCGCTGGAAGAGCCGCCGAAACCGCGCACTTAGCACAAGTTATCCACAGGGCGCGCGACGAACGAGCAGCATCGTGAGTGCCGGCTACTCACCGATGCTCGAGCAGTATTTCGGAATGAAAGCGCGTCATCCGGAAGCGATTCTGCTCTCTCGCGTCGGTGATTTCTACGAAGCGTATGGTGAAGACGCCGAAACGATCGCGCGTTCGCTTTCCATCGCGTTGACCTCAAAAGAAGCCGGCGGCGGTAAACGCGTCGCCATGGCGGGCGTCCCCCATCACGCCCTAGCGCAGTATCTCGCGCGTTTGGTTCAGCAGCGCTTCATCGTAGCGCTTGCCGAGCAGCTCGAAGTTCCGCAGCCGAACAAACTGGTGCGGCGCGACGTGGTGCGCATCGTCACACCCGGCACCCTAATCGAAGATCAACTGCTCGATGGAAAGCAGAACAACTACCTGGCCGCGGTCACCGCCGTCGACGAAACGTTCGCGCTCGCATATGCGGACGTGTCGACGGGTCTGTGTGCGGCCACCGCGCTCGCCGGCGAATCGGCGTACGACGAGCTGCTCGCCGAACTCGGCCGCATCGCTCCGGCCGAAGTAGTGGCCGATGCGCCGCCGGACGTGCGCGCCGCGCTTGCCGGCGCACTCGAAAGCATCGGCGCGCGCGTGACCGCGCCGGCGCTTGCGCTCGTGGATGGCCGCAGCCGCGGGCCGGTCACCGGATTTTCGCTCGATGAATCGCTCGCGATGCACCGCGCGCTCGACGCACTGGTGGGCTTCGTGCGGCGTACCGCGCTTCGCCAAGCGACCGTCCTTCGACAATCTCAGGATGACGAGGAAGCGCTTCCGCTCAATCCGCCGGAGTTTTACCGGCATCAAACGTTTCTCTCGCTCGATCCGAATACGCGCAAAAACCTCGAACTTACGAAAGCGCTGGGCGCAAATCCGAAGGCCACGCTGCTCGCCACGCTCGACAAATGCGCCACGTCGATGGGTTCGCGTCTGCTTGCGCGCTGGATTTTAGCACCGCTGGTCGACGCGCCCGCGATTTCGCGGCGCGCGGATGCCGTGCAGGCGCTCATCGACGAACACGTGCGCCGTCAGTCGATGCAAGAGTTGCTGCGCGGCTGCTTCGATCTCGAACGCATAACGCAGAAGGTGCGCTTTAAACGCGCGTTTCCGCGCGATCTCGCATCGCTGCGCCGCACGCTGGAGATCGTACGTCCTCTGCGCCAGGTTGCGCCAACAGCACTCGCCGCGCATGTCGAGGGCATTGCGGAGTTTGACGAACTGCTGGCCGATTTGCAGAACACGCTCGTCGACGATCCGCCCGCGCAGCTCGGTGACGGCGGTGTGATCCGTCCGGAAGCCAGCGGCGATCTTGCCGAATGCGTTGCGTTGCGAACCGATGCACGCGGCAAACTCTCGGAGCTCGAGGAGCGCGAGCGCGAGCGTACCGGCATCAAGTCGCTCAAGATCAAATACGCCAGCGCGTTCGGATACGCGATCGAAGTCAGCAAGAGTTTCGTCTCGCAAGTGCCGCCCGATTACGTTCGCAAGCAAACGCTCACGACGGGCGAGCGCTACATCACGCCGGAACTCAAAGAACTTGAGATTGCAATTTCGAGCGCACAAGGGCGGCAACTGCGCTTGGAAGAGCAACTCTTCGGCGAATTGGTGGACCGCGTCGCGCGGCGCATAGACGATTTGCTTGCGACCGCGCATGCGCTCGCGCAACTCGACGTGCTGTGTTCGCTCGCGCAGTGCGCG
>DASSEZ010000013.1:0-3753 GCA_035694945.1 Vulcanimicrobiaceae bacterium | reverse complement strand
TTGAAGTCCTCGTCGGTCAGCACGACGTACTCGCCCTTTTCGTACTCGTAGCCTTTGACGATCTCGTCCCACGGAACGGGCTTACCATCGACCGAGCAGACGCGCTCGTACTTGATGCGTCCCTCATCCTTGGCGTGCAGCATGTTGAACGAAAGCTCGTTTGCGCGCACCGCCGTGAAGAGTTTTACGGGGATCGTCACCAGCCCGAAGTTAATCGACCCCGACCATATTGCGTGAGCCATACTTGCCTTTGTTCTCCTCCCGCCACGTCTACGGAAGTTCAATTATACCCTATGGGCAAAGGCGCTATGGGCCCCAGGCGCGCTGCGCCTTTTTCAAGGCGGGCTCCAGACGCGCGGGTTTCCAGAGCCGCCCGCCCCACAGATCGCCGACTTCTTTCAAACGCGCGTGCGCGTTGCGAATCGTCCACTGGCCGATAAACGCTTCCGGTGAACCGCGCTTTTTGACCAGCGCCTCGACCTCGGGCCATGCCAGCGGCATGGAAACCGGCGCACCGTCCCGCGCCCGCACGACGTACGGCGGAACGACGGTCTTGCCGCGCGCGACTTGGCCCCAGTCCAAATACACGGCCGTTTTGGGACGCTTGCGAATGCTGCGCTCAACGGTCGTGAGCTCGGGCAGCGCGGCAGCCACATGCTCCACTGCAATCTCCGCAAATCGGCGCGCCGTATCGAAGTCGTACTGGTTCTTGAGCGGCACGACCAGATGCAGTCCCGATCCCCCGGAGGTTTTTACCAGCGAAGGCAAACCCACGTCAGCAAGCAGATCGCGAAACGCCAGTGCGACGCGCGCGAGGTTTCCGAGCGTCGTGTTCTCGCACGTGTCCAAGTCGAACAACACGTAATCCGGCGATTCCGGCGTTGGCACGTGCGAATACCACACGTGCAGCACGATGGACGCCAAATTCGCACACCATGCGAGCGTGGCTTCATCGTTGCAAAGCAGATACGCCACTTTACGCGATTGCTGGTCGGCCGACAGTGAAACGGTCGGAATCCAGTCCGGCGTAAAGCGCGGCGCCTGCTTTTCGAAGAACGATTGGTCGTCGATGCCGTCGGGCCAGCGCTGCAGCGTGAGCGGGCGATCTTTGAGATGCGGAATCAGCCACTCGGATACGCTGCGATAATAGGCGATCAGGTCGCCCTTGGTGTAGCCGTCGCGCGGCCACAGCACTTTGTCCAAGTTCGAGAACGTGAGCGCGCGTCCACCCACGCGTACGTCGGTTTTCTTCGAAGCCATTACGCAATGTCATCCGCGTCGAGCGGGCGCTCGCGCACACACTCTTTCGGCTTTTTATCAAACCGCAATCCGAGAAATGCAGGCTGCCGCAGATACCCATCGCGCGTCCATTCGGTGAAGCGGACCTGCGCGACCATTTTCGGATCGACCCAGTGCGCCTTGGTGTTGGAGTCCACGCGAGTCGAGAACGGCGAGGTTTTGCGCTCGAGATTTTTGAGATCGGCGGTAAGGCTTTGCAGCAGTTTCGTATTGAAGCCGGTTCCGACGTGGCCAACGTATTCCAAGTCCTTGCCGTTGTAGAGACCCAAAAGCAACGCGCCGAATCCGGTGCGGCTTCCGCGCGGTTCGGTAAATCCGCCGATCACGCACTCTTGCACGAGTTGCGCTTTGATCTTCACCCAGTCGCGCGTGCGGCGTTCGACGTACGCGCAGTCGCGGCGTTTGCCGATAATGCCTTCCAGTTGCTGCTTTTGCGCCTGTGCGAAGAGCGCACAACCGTTGCCGACGACGTGCTTGGAATAGAGCACGAGGTCGTCGTCGGCGATAGCGCGTTCGAGCAGCGCTTTACGCTCCTCCAGCGGCGTTTTGCGCAAGTCTTTGCCGTCGGCGTATAGCAGGTCGAACGCCGCAAACGTCAGCGGCTTGGCCGAGCGCGTCCCATTGGATCGACGGCTGTTCAGCGATTCTTGCAGGCGCTGAAAGGACGAGCGCCCGCGCGAATCCAGGCTGACGATTTCGCCGTCGACGACGATCGGCAGCGTCGTCCAGGCATTCGCCAGATGCGCGAGTTCGGGAAATTTCTTGAGCAGATCCAAACCGTTGCGAGAAACGAGTTCGATGCTGCCGTCTTCCCGCACCGTGCAGATCGCACGGTAGCCGTCCCACTTGATCTCGAAGAGCCACTGCGGATCGTCGAATGGCTCGTCGACGAGCGTGGCGAGCATCGGCGTCGTAATCTTCGGTATTGAATCCCGTCTAGTGCGGGCCAACGCTTTTTTTGCGGCTCGTTTTTCTCCGGTTGTCGCTTTCTTGTTCGAGATCCAATGCGGCGCTTTGGGATCTTCCGCATATGACTCGACGGTTCGTCCGGTTTTGACGGACTTGTCGTCCTTGCCGATGTCGTATTTCGGATCGACGTACTCGTCGTGATCCTTGATGAGCAGCCACGGATCGCCGTCGCTGTCCCGGCCGCGGATCCGCACGAGCGTGAATTCGCCATGCATCTTCTTGCCGTACATGACGAATTTGATCTTGCCTTTGCCGATCTCTTTGGCGGGATCGTCGCCTTCGCTCAGTTCGTAAGTGCCTTCATCCCAAACGATCACCTCGCCCGCGCCGTAGTTGCCTTTCGGAATGATGCCCTCGAACGTGCGGTAATCCATGGGATGATCCTCGACGTGCATGGCGAGGCGCCGGTCTTTCGGATCGAATGAAGGGCCTTTGGGAACTGCCCAAGACTTCAAAACCCCGTCGGCTTCAAGACGAAAATCGTAGTGGAGCCGGCTCGCATGATGTTTTTGAATGACGAAGCGAAGCCGTCCAGCGCTTTTCTTGCGGGCGCCGCGAGGTTCGGGGGTGTCGGCGAAGTCGCGCTTCTTGTGGTAACGCGCGAGCGAACCAGCCTCTTTGACTGGCCGGCTCGCTGCGCTTTTCCGTGCTCCCGGCATGGTGCCGATTACTGCGTCAGACTAGAGGCGTGCCCCTCGTCCGGTTAGCAGGTTGATGATGAGCAGGATGACGGCCACCACGATGATGATGTGGATGATGCCGCCGATGTGAAAGGCCAGCCATCCGATCAGCCAGAGGATGAATAGGATGACGATAATCGTCCAAAGCAGACCTGACACAGGTTAACCTCCAGGATTGACGTGCGTGGTCGTCGTCGAATTCGTCGACGAACCGCTCGTCGTGCCAGTTGTGGAACTGCTTACCGTCCACGGATGCCAGACGAAGACGGCGATGAGGATCGCGATGAGCACGACGATCACGATGCCGAGCGCTGCCGCGCCGCCACCATGTTCGCCGTCGTCGTGCACTACAACCGGGCCATCAGCCATACTGGTTCTTGCTCCTTTCGAGATTGCAGTGCCCACTTTTACCCACGCCTGGCAAGCACACACGCATGCTGCGCGGAAAGCAGGCGATCATGTGGAACGGCATCGGCCTGGCGCTTTGTTGCATCCAGATAGCGTACGCACTGCGCAAGGCGCGCGGCGGTGCGGCAAACTACTACGAGCGCGACGTGTACGCAATGACGCGCCGCACCCATGCCTCCTATGCGCTTGCCAGCGTCCTGTTTGCCGTCCTGTTCGTACTCGGCTATTTCACGAACGCCGTACCAACCATTCCGCTGCTGGCCGCATACGCGCTGGTGTTTATTTTTTATTTCTCTTCGTTTGCGCGCGGGTTCAGCGACGAAGAGTAGCCAAGGCTGTACGATGATGCATTTTTCGCCGCGCCCGAACCGCGCGCATGAAATCGGCTGGCTCGAGT
>DASSEZ010000012.1:0-15235 GCA_035694945.1 Vulcanimicrobiaceae bacterium | reverse complement strand
GAAAAACCGCGACGTAGCATTCGCGGCTGTGTGCGGTCGTAGCTCAATTGGATAGAGCAACAGGCTACGAACTTGTAGGTTGGGGGTTCGAGTCCCTCCGACCGCGCCATGTGAAAGAGAGCCGGGCGAACTTGCCGGGCTCTCTTTATTTTTAGTTCTTCGCGGTGTTCGCGCGCGGCACCAAAATCATGCCCGCGCGCCCATAGTCGAACTCCAGTTTCGAAAGGCCCTTGAGAAAATCGTAACCCAGCAGTGCGGAGTGCAAGTCGGTGGAGTAATCCACGAGGCAAGCATTCGGGTGATCGTAAACGATTGGACCCAGCGTCATATTGTCGAGCAAACCGCAGCCGCCGAGAACGCCTGCGGCCGTCATGTGCAGCCCGTAGTCGAAAACCAAGCGTTTGTCGATGAGAATGACGCGCGGCGATCCGGTGTCGAGCATCGCATTGACCGTGACGGTTTTCTGCTGCACGGACATCGGCGTAACCGGTTGGCCGGAATTCAAATCGACCGCGATGTGCACGCCCGCGGCATTCGCCACGTCCACCGAACTCGGATCCTGCACTTGCATCGTCGAGTGTTCGAAGTCGATCGTGATGAACGCCCCCGCCAGAAATCCGAAACCGAGCAGACCGTCGGGCGCGCTATCGTCGAAGTCGCGCTGGCCGAAGTAGAGCGTAACGTTGTTCAGCGTATTGCCGCCGACGTCGATAGAGGAGGCGATACCTACGTCGGTCTTTTGCGAACCGTACAGCGAATACGCAACAGAATGACCGATCGGCTTTAATCCCGCGCGGCGCGCGAAGCCGCCGCTGATGAAGATGTCTGCGGCCCCGGAGTCGAGTAAGAAGCGGCCTTCGACGCCGTTGATTTTCGCCTTGACGATAATACGCGTTTTGGTCAATACGATCGGAAACGGCTGGGGATTGACGAATTGCCACGACGCCGTTGGCGCGGGCGGGTGTAAATCGTCGTTCGTAACCGTGGCGCTGGTCGAAATCTTGGTTACGGTCGTGGTGCGCTTGCTGCCATCGACTTGCCACTTTGAGATGACGCGTTTGCCGCCCGGCAGATCTTCGTATGCGAGCACGTGAAGCGTCCGTTCATGCGGACCACCGGGATCGAGCGTAGCGCCAGCGTACGCGCCTGTTGCGGGATCGACGTACAGATCGATCGGCGCCGACGAGTCCTGTTTCACGCGAACGACCGTATAGTCGGCGTTCCATTTATGCTGCGTTCCGGTGACGGTCCACGGCAGTTCGCCAACGCCATCGGTGAAGAACATGTCCTGCGCGAGCGCCACCTTCGCCGGATCGCCGATAATCGGAACCGTGAAGCCGTTCAGGTCGGCGTACCAAAACACGCGACCGGTGAAACCGCGCGAATAGGTCGCGTTCTCTTTGAGATCGTGCGTGTCGCTGCGGTATATAGCGCCCACGCGCAAGGTGTGGATTTCCTGACGAGGCGTCCCATCCGCCTCTGTGACCGTTTCGGTAACGTCTTGCCGCCCGATCGCCGGATCGTCGAAGCGCCACCCCGTATACGTGCGATGCTTCGCCAGGAGCGATGCTGCATCGTCAGCGCGGGCAATGCACGGCGCGGCCACTACGAGCGCGCCGAAAAGAATGGCGAGAAGCCGCATAAAGTTCACCCCACCGCGAAGGAGAAAAGCAACGCCCCAACGCCATAAGCGCGTCGGGGTGGCGCCGTCTTTCCGACGCGAGGCCTTGAAACCTTGTGCCGGGGTTTGCTAGAGTAGAGCGTCGAACGGCGGCCGTCATACGGCTCGGTAGCTCAGCGGTAGAGCGGGGGACTCATAAGCCCTAGGTCGTAGGTTCAAATCCTACCCGAGTCAGTTTTGGGGAGTCCGGAGTGCGCACGTGCTCCGGACTTCCGCGTTTCGCTCGTTTGCAACCTGAAGGGAATCCCTCGGGTCCGGTAGGATGAGGCAGGCCTACACTATGTCAACAATTCCGTGCGACTTTTGTCCCCATCCGGTCGACCGCGAGCAAATGGAAGAGATCGAGATCTCACATTACGTTCCGGATAGTTCCGGCGATGACTTGGCGTACGCCCGGACGTATTTCTTCGGACACCCGGACTGCGTGCGGAAGTTCTACCGGGGCCTAGTCGACCACAAACTCGATTTGTTCAAGCACATTCCAAGCACTGGCAATACGCAAGAAGGCCAGCGCTGACGATCACCGTGCGCTCGTAGCTCAATTGGATAGAGCGCTTCCCTCCGAAGGAAGAGGCTGTGAGTTCGAGTCTCGCCGAGCGCGTGAAAGTGCCATAGGGTTGTCATGGAGCGGCCGTATAGTTGCTCCATGCGACCCTGTTGTGCATGCCCATCCGTGCGTGGATTTCGGCGAATCGGATCTGGTGAAATTGCGCGAATGGTTTGCAAAGCGCACTCTTGGCGTGCGATCGCAAGCGAAATTACGAAGTGCGAGGTTCGTTGCGCGAATTGCCATCATCCCGTGACGGCGAAGCGAGCAAACTGGATTCGGTATCGATTGAGTGGACGATGAGGACTATATTCGCCGGGCGATGCAGCTCGCGGCGGAAGCGGAAGCTGTAGGCGACGTCCCCATCGGGGCGATCCTGGTGAGCGGCGACGTTGTGTTAGAGGCGAGGAACGAGAAAGAGAGCCGCCCCGACGCGACCGCGCATGCCGAAATGCTGCTGCTGCAGCAGGCGGCTCATACGCTGAACGCATGGCGGCTTTCCGGTGCAACGGTGTACGTGACGAAGGAACCGTGCGTGATGTGTGCGGGTGCGATGGTTGCGGCGCGCATCAAGCGGCTCGTCTACGGCTGCCCCGACCCGAAGGGCGGCGCAGCGGGGAGTGTGCTCGACGTGGTGCGACATCCGTCGCTGAATCACCGGATCGAGGTCACGGCCGGCGTTCTTGCCGATGAAACCGCCGCGCAACTGCAGGCGTTTTTCAAAAAACGTCGATAAATTGCAAGTCGTCCAAATTTATCGAAGGCTATTGGGGGTGCCCTGCCGGCTTCGCCGGTAGGGGGCGCGCAACCACGAAGTGGCGGAGCGCCGGTTAAAATGCTCCAAAAAATCCTTGGGATTTTTGGAGAGGTGGTCGAGTGGTTGAAGGCACCCGCCTCGAAAGCGGGCAGACGTGATGAGCGTCTCGAGAGTTCGAATCTCTCCCTCTCCGAAGGTACGTAAAGAAGGCCCGGCTTACCGCCGGGCTTCTTGCATTGCCGTCAGGCTTTCCAAAAGCGGTAGAAGAATGCGCTGAGCGCGAGGTTCGCACCGAAGATCGCCATGATTCCGTAGCCGAGCGTGGGAAACGAAAGCGCGGGACGCGTGCCGATTGCCGCGAGCGCTTCCGAGCCGCCAACGAACAGCGCGATCGTCACGGTCAGCAGCGTCATGTTGACGTTGTACAGCACTTTGCGCGCGGGTTGCAGATACGCCCAACCGTACGCGCCGAGCATTGCCACGCCTTCGGTTGTGTCGATGAGCGACATTCCCGCGGCAAACAGCAGCGGCAACAACAGAATATATGCGACGGGCATGCCGCCGGCGCCGGACGCCGCGGAAATGCCGAGCAGTGCAATCTCGGTGGCGGTATCGAATCCCAAGCCGAAAAGCACGCCGACCGGATACATGTGCGCGCTGCACTTGACCATGCCGAGCGCCGGACGAAGAATGCGCGTAAGCAATCCGCCGGGCAGTTCCGCGCCCTCGCCGCCGCGTTTACCGCGCAAAATTTCAAGCAGAATGACGACGTTCGCGCCTGCGATCGCAATCAAGAACAGCGCCGATATCCACGTACCGATCGCTGCACCGGTGGATTGCAGCGCCGGGAAATGCGCCGTCATCACCGCGCCGAACAGTGCGACCGCAATGCTCAAGACGAACACGATCGTCGAATGGCCCAGGGAGAAATAGAAGCCGACGGCAATCGGCTTGCGGCCCGCATGCAGCAATTTGCGCGTCGTACCGTCGATCGCCGCGATGTGATCGGGATCGACCGCGTGGCGCAGCCCGAGCAAATACGCGGTCACTCCAAGCGGTAAGAGCAGCGGAAACGCATGCGCCGCACCGAGCAGCGCAATCCATGCTCCGGCGTTGATCGCCGCGAGGACGGCGAACAGCCCTACGACACGAGCACGCGTTTTGAAGCGATCTTGCGCTCCAAGAACTCCATCCATTGCTCCATGCCCTCGCCCGTACGGGCTGATACATCCATCACCGGCAATTCGGGGTGAACGCGTTCGATATTACTCACCGCGCACGCGCGGTCGAATCCCGTGACGCCGGCAAGATCGATCTTCGAGAGAACCGCAACGTGCGCCGTTGCGAAGGCCAGCGGATATTTGAGCGGCTTGTCTTCGCCCTCGGTCACGGAAAAGACGACGATGCGGAGATCTTCACCGAGATCGTACTCCGCCGGGCAGATCAGGTTGCCGACGTTCTCGATTGCCAGCACGTCGACGCGCCCGAGATTGAACTCGGTAAGCGCTTGCGTGATCATCTGCGCGTCCAGGCGGCATTCGGCACCGGTCGCTATCTGCTTGACCGGTGCACCGCTTCTGGCGAGGCGCTGAGCGTCGTTGTCGGTCGCTTGATCGCCAACCAGCGCTGCAACGCTGCGATTCGCACCAAGGCGGCGTAAGGTTTCCTCCAGCAGCGTCGTCTTGCCGGCGCCCGGGCTAGACAGAAAGTTCATGACGTACGTGCCATCGCGCGCGAAGCGATCGCGCAGTTCAAGCGCCAGCGTAGTGTTTTTGCGAAGGATGCTCTGTTGAACCTCGATCAAGCGCAGGGGCATGGACCACCTCCATTGCGGTAACGAGCAACTCGAGTCCGTGGACAATCTCGTTCGACGACGTCCCGCACACGGGACAGACTGGTATCGTTCCGGGCACGGGGCGTTCACACGCGCAAATGCTGCATGTAATGGAAAGCGGCACGCGTTCGATGCGCAGCGCACTGCCTGCAGCAAGCGTTCCATCCGTTGCTACGTCCCATGCGAACTGCAACGCATCGGGAACAACGCTGCTCAGCGCGCCAATGCGTACATGCACCGCTGTGACCTTTGTTATCGGTTGGCTCGCAGTGCGTTCCAAAAGTTCATCGACGATGGCAAGTGCTATGGATGCCTCGTGCACGCCAGGAGTATTCCCAAGAATATTGGGTACCCCTACACTACGAGGTGCACGTCATGTCGGACGCCGTCCAAATGCTGGAAGAACAGCATGCTGAGGCCACTGCACTTTTCATGAAGCTCGAACGTTTGAGCGATCCGGCGACGTGCGCGCACGTGTTTCGCACGCTGGACAGCCGTCTTCGCGATCACACCGCGATCGAAGAGCAGATTTTTTACCCCGCGTTTCGTGAGCGGGCGGGCAGCGATCGAGGACCGGACGAAGTGCGCGAGGCGCTTTCCGAGCACGATCAAGTAAAGTCCGTGCTCGACGACATCGAGCGGACGAGCCCAACGGATTATACGTTCAAGACGAAGATTACGGAACTGCGGCGCTTGGTCGAGCATCACGTACAGGAAGAAGAGCACGGAATGCTTCCGCAGGCGCGCAAGCTGTTCAGCCAAGATGAACTCGACGAGTTGGCCTATCGCATGGTCAAACTCATGTCGATTCATTCGCCGGTGTATCAAATCGGCGGCAACAAGGTTCAAACGACGACGCGCGACACGATCCATCGGATCGGTGATGTCGTCGCGAAAATTACTGGCTAGCGCCGGAAAGGTCGGAAATGACCACCAAACCGCCGGTAATCCCCGAAATCAATTTGCTATGGATCAACGCTGGACTCAGTTGCGACGGCGATTCGGTATCTTTGACGAACGCCCAGCGGCCGAGCATCGAAGACATTGTCATGGGCGGCATACCCGGCTTGCCGAAAGTCAACGTCTGGTGGCCGCTGGTTTCATACGAAGTCGGCGACGATTTCATGAAAGCGTATTTTAAAGCGGAACGCGGCGAACTCGAGCCGTTCGTCTTGGTCATCGAAGGATCGATTGCCAACGAGAAAGTGAAAAAGGAAGGCTACTGGACCGGATTCGGCAACGATCCGATGACCGGGCAGCCGCGCACGTTGACGGAATGGATCGATGCGCTTGCACCTAAGGCGGTCGCCGTCATCGCGGCGGGAACCTGCGCAACGTACGGCGGCATCCACGCGATGTACGGTAATCCGACCGGTGCGATGGGATTGGCGGATTATCTGGGCTGGAACTGGCGTTCCAAACTCGGTCTGCCGATCATCAACGTTCCAGGCTGCCCCGTGCAGCCCGACAACATGTCGGAAACGCTGACGCAATTGCTGTTATTTGCCGCAGGCAAAGCGCCGCCGCCCGCGCTCGACGAGTTGCTCCGTCCAAAATGGCTTTTCGAGCGAACGGTGCACGAGAATTGCGACCGGGGCGGCTATTACGAAGAAGGTAATTTCGCAAAACAACACGGCGATCATCGCTGCCTCGTGAAACTGGGCTGCTGGGGCCCGGTCGTCAAATGCAACGTTCCGAAGCGCGGGTGGATGGACGGCATCGGCGGGTGCCCCAACGTGGGCGGCATCTGCATGGCGTGCACGATGCCCGGCTTCCCGGATAAGTACATGCCATTCATGGATGAGCCGCCCGGCGCATCGCTTTCGACGACGCTCGTTACCGGATACGGCCGCTTCATTCGAACGATGCGGGCTTCGACGATTCACACGGGAGACAAAGAACCGAAGTGGCGGCACAGCGGTGGAACGCTGACAACCGGATACACGCCGCACCAAACGTATTAAAGAAAGAGCGCGAACGATGAAGACCAGAGACATTACGTCGACCACTGGCGAGATAGAGCGCAGCCAACTCGTCGAGATGGCGTGGGATCCGATCACGCGCATCGTCGGCAGTTTGGGGATTTACACCAAGATCGATTTTCAGCAAAAGCGTGTTGCGGAGTGCCACAGCACGTCGTCGGTCTTCCGCGGCTACAGCGTGTTCATGCGCGGCAAAGATCCGCGAGACGCCCACTTCATCACCAGCCGCATCTGTGGTATCTGCGGCGACAACCATGCGGCGTGCTCGGTCTACAACCAAAACATGGCGTACGGCATCGAAAATCCGCCGATGGGCGAGGTCATCATGAATCTCGGTGAAGCGGCCGAGTACATGTTCGACCACAACATCTTCCAGGAAAATCTGGTAGCCGTTGATTTCTGCGAGCGCATGGTGCGCGAAACCAATCCAAGCGTTTGGGAAAAGGCCAAGCAAACACCGGCGCCGCATGCGGATATTCACGGATATCGCACGATTGCAGACATCATGACCGCATGCAATCCCTTCGAAGGCGAGATCACGCGGCGCGGACTGGAACTCAGCCGCCTCACGCGCGAGATGTTCTGCTTGATGGAAGGCCGTCACGTGCATCCCTCGACGCTGTATCCCGGCGGCGTCGGAACCGTGGCGACGATGCAGCTGTTCACCGACTATCTCTCGCGCTTGGTCAAATACGTCGAGTGGATGAAGATCTGCGTGCCGCTGCACGACGATTTGTTCGACTTCTTTTACGACGCGATACCCGGATACGAACACGTCGGTGAACGGCGCGTGCTGCTCGGATGCTGGGGCGCGCTCAATCACGAGGGCGAGTGCGATTTCACGTACCGGCACATGAACGACTGGGGCAAGAAGATGTACGTCACCCCCGGCATCGTGGTCGACGGGAAACTGGTTACGAACGAACTCGTCGACATCAACGTGGGTCTGCGCATTCTGCTCGGATCGTCGTACTACGCCGACTGGGAAGAGCAGGGCAAACTCGTCGACAAGGATCCGCTCGGCAATCCGATCGATATTCGGCACCCCTGGAACGCGCGGCAGATTCCCATGCCGCAGAAGCGCGACTTCGAGCGCCGCTATAGTTGGGTGATGTCGCCGCGGTGGTTCGACGGCGAAAACCATTTGGCGCTCGACACCGGCGGCGGGCCGCTGGCGCGGCTCTGGTCGACGGCTCTCTCGGGGTTGGTCGATACGCCGTACGTCAAAGCGTCCAACGGCACCGTGAAGATGACGCTGCCGAAAACCTCGCTGCTGCCCGAGGTCACGTTCGAATGGAAGATTCCGAAGTGGAGCAACGCCATCGAGCGCGATCGCGCGCGCACGTATTTCCAAGCGTACGCCGCCGCCCTGGCGATGCATTTTTGCGAGGTTGGGATCGCCATGGTCGGCAAGGGCGAGACCAAGACGTGGAGCGACTTCAAAGTGCCGAAGGAAGCGATTAGTTGCGGATGGACCGAGGCGGTGCGCGGCGTGTTATCGCACCACATGGTCATACGCGACGGCAAGATAGAGAACTACCAGCCGTGGCCGCCCACGCCGTGGAACGCCAGTCCGCGCGATACGTACGGCACGGTGGGACCGTACGAAGACGCCGTGCAGAACACGCCGATCTTCGAAGAGAACGGCCCCGACAATTTCAAGGGCATCGACATCATGCGCGCGGTGCGCAGTTTCGATCCGTGTTTGCCCTGTGGCGTACACATGTACGTGGGCAACGGTAAGACGATCGAGCGCATCCATACGCCGTTCGGCCAGCCGGACATGCCGTCGTGAGCCGCGAGCTGCTCGACCGCTCCAGTAAGCGCATCGAAACGCTGCTCGATCGATTCGGCACGTTTCCGCCGTCGACCGGCGCGCGTGCGGATGCGGAGGAACTCGTGCGGACGATTTCGTCGCTCTACGGCGAGTGTCTGCGTGAGATCGCGCGGGCGCTGCACGAGCAGTTCGGCGATGCTGGCACGCAAGCACTGGAGCGATCGTGCGCCGACCCGCTGGTGGCGAGTCTGCTGGTCGCGCACGGGCTGCATCCGGTTGCGCTGGAAGAACGCGTTCGCCGCGCGCTCGAGTCTCTCGGGCCCACGCTTCGCGACAACGATGCGGGTGCGCAGCTGCTCAGCGTCGACGAGGATGCCGTTACCGTCCGCGTCGACGGGGCAGCCGAAATCGTGCCGATGATCGAACAGGCCATCTTCGCCGCTGCACCCGAAGTGCTCGAAGTGCACGCGAGCGGGCAGACGATCTCGCTGCTGAATGCGATATGACGCTCTCGCTCACGAAACTTTTGAAAGATACTCCGCAAGCCGCGCCGCTGCAGTATTGCGAGCTCTGCGCGCTGGCGCTGCGGCAATCCCACGGACACGTGGTCGACACTGCGGATCGGCGCTTGCTGTGCACGTGTTATGCGTGCGGCCTGCTGTTCGATGCGCCAGGCGCGGCGCAAGGGCGTTTCAAACGAGTTCCCACGCGCTACGCGGCAATTCCGGCGCCGCTCTTCAGCGACGTGCAGTGGGATGCGCTCGGCATTCCAATCGGACTTGCGTTCTTTTTCGAAAACAGCGCGACCCAGCGCGTCATCGCTTTCTATCCCGGTCCGGCGGGCGCAACGGAATCGCAGTTGCCGCTTGACGCGTGGAACGGGTTGCGCGGGCGTGAACCGCTTATCGCGTCGATGCAGCCCGATGTCGAGGCGGCGCTGGTCTATCGGCCGCGCGGCGAAGAGGCTTGCTCCTACGTGGTCCCCATAGACGCGTGTTACGAACTGGTGGGTCTCGTACGATCGAAGTGGAGCGGCGTGAGCGGCGGCGACGACGTGCACAGTGCCATCGAGGCGTTCTTCGAGCGCATCGCGGAGCGGGCCGAATGAGCGCGCTGACGTTCGCGGTTACCGGCGCGCACGCCAAACGGAATGCGGCTGCGCCGGCAATTGTTTTCGATACCCAGGTCACTGCGCCCGAGCCCATCGAAGCGATGGTGCTTCGCGCGCAGATCCGTATCGAACCGCAGTGGCGCGAGTACGATGGCGCGGAGAAAACGCTGCTCGTCGATTTGTTCGATACGCCCGACCGATGGGGCACGACGCTGCACACGCTTTCGTGGGCCGATATTTCGCTAACCATTCCGGCGTTCTACGGCGACACCCACCTTGAGATTGCGGTGCCGTGCACCTACGACTTCGACGCCGTCGCGACGCGGTATCTGAACGCGCTCGGCTCCGGCGAGATACCGGTGCGGTTCTTGTTCAGCGGTGCGATTTTTCGCAATGCGCCGGCCGGATTCTCCACCGAACGCGTGCCGTGGAGCAGCGAGGCCGCGTACCGCATGCCGCTGCAGGTGTGGCACGAGGCGATGCGCGCATGCTACGGAGATGATGCGCTGATTCGCGTTACGCGCGAGACGTTGAACCGGTTGCAGCACTATCGTGCGCTCAGCGGCGCGACGAGTTGGGACCAGTTGTTCGATCGGCTGTTGGGAGCGCCCACGTGATCGAAGCGGCGCGCGCGGTTGCGGACGCGGTGCTGTACGAGGGCTTCTTGCTCTTCCCGTACGGCAAAAACGCGCTCAAAAACCAGATGCCGTTTCAGTTCGGCGTCGTGATGCCGCAGGGATATGCGGATCCCACGGAGCCGCATACCATGCATGCGCAGTTCGTGCTGTGCGGCGGTACCGGCATTGCCGGCGTGCTTCGGTTTCTTCAGATTCTGGAACAACCGGTCGAACGCGAGGTCGCATTCTGTTTCGCGCTCGCGGACGAAAGCGCGGTCATTCCATTTGCCCTCGACGGCTTGAGTGCGGAGATCGCGCTCGTTGCCGAGAGAGAGGGCGCGATATCGCGCATTGCGCTCGACGTTCGGAATCTCACGCCCGCCGTTCCGGGTGCTTCGCGGAACGAAAGCCTGCAGCGAGCGTTCGTCAGCGCCCATGTACTGCTCGAAGCGCAGGGCGGCCGGTTCGCATCGCTGCTCGATCCTCCGGAGCAGGCCAAAGACGCCGTTGCGCGGTGCACGAACGAGCGCACGTTTCCGGTGCTCGTCGGCGAACCGCAGCAAGGCGAGCAGAGCGCTTCGACGCTGCTCGTCTCGCCGATTATTCTGTACGATTTTCCGCGCATCGCGCCCGCCAGCCGCGCGCGCACGTTCGACGGCACGGAAATCGACGAGTTGCTCATGCTCAGCGTCGCCTCGCTGAGCGAAGAAGAAAAGCGCGATGCTCGCGCGGCGCATCCGTACGTGCGCGAATTGGTGGAGCGAGCCGAAGCGCTGGACGCGGACACGCAGCGCACCCTTCACGGTGAACTGACCGGCGGTGCACCGCGCGCGGGCGAGGAGCGCGTGGTCATCGCGGGCGCAACCATTGCGCCAGGTTCGCGCGTACGCATTCAACCCAAGGGCCGTGCCGACGTGTGGGACGGCCTGGTGCGCGGCATGACGGCGCGTGTGAACGCGGTGCATACCGATTTCGAGGGCAAGCGGTACGTGGGCGTCGTCTTCGACGCAGACCCCGCGAGCGATATGCACGAGTGGTATGGACGATCGTTTTTTTACGGCGTGGACGAAGTGGAGCCGCTGCCGTGAGCGCGCTCGTTGCGGGATTCGGAAACATTTTTCTTTCCGACGACGGACTGGGCGCGGCGGTGATACGTTTGCTTGCGCAGGTCGATCTGGGAGGCGACGTACGCGTGCGCGACTTCGGCACGGGCGGAATGCATCTCGCCCTTGAAATGCTGAACGGATACGATCGCGTGATTCTCGTGGACGCGGTCTCGCGCGACGATCCGCCGGGAACGGTGTTCGCGATAGACTGCACGCAGGACGACGTATCGTCCGGAACGCCGCCGGACGCTCACGCAATGACGATCGACGCGGCACTCTCGTTGTACCGAACGCTGCGCGACCGCAGCGGCGCAGCGCGCAAGCCGCAAATCATCGTCGTGGGCTGCGTTCCGCAGAGTCTCGCAGAGGGGATGGAACTGAGCGAACCGGTGCGCGCCGCGTTACCCGCGTGCGTCGATCTGGTTAGCACACTGACCCACGTGCCAATCGGCCGAGGAGCAGCAACATCATGAACAAGCGCAATTTTTGGGGAGCGGTCGGAGTGCTTGCTGTCCTGTACTCGGCACGCATGGCGCTCAAGATGGCGCACGATCTGCGCCGGTACAATCACATTCTCTCACTTTCGAACGAGGGGACGGTGCAAGACGAGATGCCCGAGCTCATGCTGCAGGTGAGAAAGCGCCAGCGCCAGACTGCCAAAGAGTGGATGAACTTCGCGAAGTCCCTGCCGAGGGATCTCGCGCGCGAAGCCAAGATCTGGTCGATGTAGCATGTGTTTGGCTATCCCCGGGCAGATCGTCGAGTTTTCCGCGGAGCAGCCGCTGCTCGCGAAAGTGGACGTAGCCGGCGTCAAGCGCAGCATCAACATCGGGCTGCTCGCCGACGAACCGCTCGATATTGGCGACTGGGTGCTCATCCACGTCGGTTTTGCGATGAGCAAGGTCGGCGCGCAAGAGGCGCGCGATCAATTGACGATGATTGCCGCGTTGGGTGAGGAGCAGCAAGCCATGGACGAAGTCCGCGGATACACCTTCTCACCATGAATATGGGCCGTATGAAATACGTCGATGAGTTTCGCGACCCGGAACTGATTGCGAAAGTCGCGCGCGAAATCGAGCGAACCGTGGATCCGCAGTACGACTATCGGATCATGGAGGTCTGCGGCGGTCACACGCACTCCATCTATCGCCACGGCTTGCGCGACGTGCTTCCCAAGAATATCCGCTTGGTTCACGGTCCTGGATGCCCCGTATGCGTGCTGCCGATGGGACGCGTGGACGACGGGCTCTCGGTGGCGGAACGTCCGGGCACGGTGCTGACCGCGTTCGGTGACATGATGCGCGTACCTGGAACCAAAGGGACGCCGCTGGAATACAAGGCGCGGGGCTGCGACGTACGCATGGTGTATTCGCCGCTCGACGCGCTGCGCATCGCGCAGAACGAACCGGACAAGCACGTCTGCTTTTTCGCGATCGGGTTTGAGACGACGGCACCTTCGACCGCCCTGACCATCTTGCGTGCAAAGGCACTGGGCGTGCGCAACTTCAGCGTGTTCTGCAATCACGTCACGATTTTGCCGGCGATCCGTGCGATTCTCGATTCCCCCGACATGCGCATCGACGGGTTCATCGGTCCGGGACACGTTTCCACGATCACCGGCTGCCGCCCGTACGAGTTCATCGCCCAGCACTATCGCAAACCGGTGGTGATTTCCGGCTTCGAGCCGCTCGATTTGCTGCAAGGCATTTTGATGGTGCTCAGGCAACTGCGAGCGGGCGAGGCGAAGGTGGAAAACCAGTACCGCCGGATCGTGCCGTGGAACGGTAATGCAGCGGCAATGCGCGCGCTCGCGGACGTCTTCGAACTGCGACCGTATTTCGAATGGCGTGGCTTGGGTTTCATCTCGCAATCGGCGCTGAAAATCAAATCCGCCTTCGCGGAGTACGACAGCGAAGCGCGATTCGAACTGCCGGGAGTTCGCGTGACCGATCCGAAGGCGGCGCAGTGCGGTGAGGTGCTCAAGGGTGTGCTCACGCCGCCGCAGTGCAAACTCTTCGGCAATGCCTGCACGCCGGAGCATCCCATCGGCGCGCTGATGGTGTCGAGCGAAGGCGCGTGCGCCGCATACTTCAAGTACGCGCCTCACCAACAAGCCGTGGAAGCATGAACACGCGTACGAAGATTGGGCAGATCGAGATGGCGCACGGCGCGGGCGGAAAGGCGACGCGGCGGCTCATCGAAGGCGTAATCGTTCCGGCGCTCTCCAATCCGATTCTCGAAACGCTGTCCGACGCGGCGCTGCTCACCGTCGAGGGCGCGCGGATCGCGACGACCGCGGACGGATTCGTCGTCAAACCGCTTGCGTTTACGGGTGGTTCGATTGGTTCGCTCGCTGTGCATGGCACGATAAACGATCTCGCGGTGTCCGGCGCGACGCCGGTCGCGCTGCTTGCGACGATGATCCTTGAAGCCGGTTTGCCGGGCGACGTGCTCGAACGTGAAGTCGAGGCAATGGCGGCGGCGGCGCGCGCGTGCGGCGTTTGCGTCGTGGGCGGCGACACCAAGGTTGTGGAACACGGCATGGCCGACGGCATGTATATCTCGACGTTCGGCATCGGTTTGCTCGACGAACGCTTGACGCTTGGGCCACAGCACGTGCGCGCGGGAGATCGCGTTTTGCTTTCCGGGCCCATCGGCGATCACGGCATCACGATTCTGCTCGCGCGCGGCGAACTCGACTTGGAAGCGGAGATCGGCTCGGATACGCGCGCGGTGACGCCATTCGTCGACGCACTGCGTGCGAGCGTCGCGCCTGGTTTGCGCTGGATGCGCGATCCCACGCGCGGCGGCGTCGCAACGGTGCTCAACGAACTCGCCTATGACGCACAAGTGGGCGTCGTGCTCGATGAGGACGCGATACCCGTTCGCAGCGAAGTGCGCGGCGCGTGCGAGATTCTCGGCTTGGATCCGCTGCACATCGCCAACGAAGGCCAGTTCATCGCGATTATCGCGCCGGAACACGCCGATAGCGCGCTGGACGCGGTGCGCCGCGTCTCGGGCGGACAAGATGCGGTACTGATCGGCGAGATCGTGGAGCAGCCGGGCGGCGTCGTCATTACTCGCACGCGCTACGGCGGTACGCGCGTCGTCGACATGCTCGTCGGCGATCCGCTGCCGCGCATCTGCTGAAACGCCGATGCTCGCGTACGGAACCTCCGCGCAAGCGCTCCAGGCCTTTCTACGAAAGCGCATTCTCGCGCGCAACGCCGTGTGCGAGCAATTTATAGATGCACAGGCAACGCCGCTTGCGCGCGCCTGCCGCGAGATGGCGGCGCGCTTTGTGGCGGGCGGGCGTCTGCTGGCATTTGGACGAGGCGCCTATGCAACCGACGCGATGCACGTGTCGGTGGAATTCATCCATCCGGTCATCGTCGGCAAACGAGCACTGCCCGCGATGGACGTGAGCATGGCGCCGCAAGCATGGACGCAAACGATTGCGAACGAGCACGACATGGCGATCGCGTTCGGTCCGCCCCGGGGTGACGCGGACCTGAACGCCGTACTGCTCGCGGCCAGAGCGCGCGGTGCGATGACAATCGCGTGGCCGGGTGCCGACGCGGATTATGCGGTGACCTCGCCGAGCGACGATGCGCACGTGCATCAGGAGCTCTTCGAACTGCTCGGCCACACGATGTACGAGTCGGTGCAGGTGTTTCTGGAACATCTCTCGCGCCACGAGGGCGATCACGAAGGCCTCGGTTTTCTCTATCCGTTCTTGGAGAACGCGCCGCAGCCGGAGGAAGACGTGCTCGGCGAAGTCGCCGCGTCGATTCGCATGAAAGGTGCCGATGCCAATGCACTG
>DASSEZ010000011.1:0-16049 GCA_035694945.1 Vulcanimicrobiaceae bacterium | reverse complement strand
CTCGCCGCGCATGTCGAGGGCATTGCGGAGTTTGACGAACTGCTGGCCGATTTGCAGAACACGCTCGTCGACGATCCGCCCGCGCAGCTCGGTGACGGCGGTGTGATCCGTCCGGAAGCCAGCGGCGATCTTGCCGAGTGCGTTGCGCTGCGAACCGATGCACGCGGCAAACTCTCGGAACTCGAGGAGCGCGAGCGCGAGCGTACCGGCATCAAGTCGCTCAAGATCAAATACGCCAGCGCGTTTGGATACGCGATCGAAGTCAGCAAGAGTTTCGTCTCGCAAGTGCCGCCCGATTACGTTCGCAAGCAAACGCTCACGACGGGCGAGCGCTACATCACGCCGGAACTCAAGGAGTTGGAGATTGCGATTTCCAGCGCGCAAGGGCGACAGCTTCGCCTGGAAGAGCAACTCTTCGGTGAATTGGTCGACCGCGTCGCGCGCCGCATCGAGGATCTGCTCGCGACCGCGCATGCGCTCGCGCAACTCGACGTGCTGTGTTCGCTCGCGCAGTGCGCGGCGGAGCGAGGGTATATCCGGCCGCAATTCGTCGAGGGCAGCGAGATCGGTATCGTCGACGGACGGCACCCGGTCATGGAGGCGGTGCTGCGCACCCACTTCGTTCCCAACGATCTGCATTTGCGCGCGGGCGAACACCGTTTCATTTTGCTGACCGGGCCGAACATGGGCGGCAAGTCGACGTATTTGCGGCAGGCGGCGCTGCTGACGATCATGGCACAGATTGGCTCGTTCATTCCCGCGAAGTCCGCGAGCATCGGCATCGTCGATCGCATTTTTACGCGCATCGGCGCCGGCGACGACTTGGCGTCGGGGCAATCGACGTTTTACTTGGAGATGGCCGAAGCGGCGAACATTCTGCGCCGCTGCACGCGCCGCAGCCTGCTGCTTATCGACGAAGTCGGACGCGGCACCGGCACCATCGACGGCTTGTCGATCGCGCAGGCGGTTTGCGAATTCTTGCTGGGTTTGGACGAGCACGCGCCCATGGTGCTGTTCGCGACGCATTTCCACGAACTGGTGTCGCTCGCCGACCATTGGAAACTGGTTGCGAACTATCACATCACGGCGGTCGAGAACACGGCGAAGGACGGCGCGCCGGTCTTTTCGCATCGCGTGCTGCCGGGCAGTTCGTCGCGTTCGTTCGGCATCGAAGTTGCGCGCATGGCGGGATTGCCGGATGCCGTCATCGAGCGCGCACAAGAGATAGCAGACGCGCTTTCGGGCCACGCGGACGTTGAAGAGCAGGTGCCGCTCAAGCGTAGACTGCCGAAAGTCGCGCCGCCGGCACAGCTCTCGTTTTTGCAGGCGCAATGAGTTATCGTCACATCGGCAACGCGGCGGGACGCGAAGTATTTCTCAAAGACGAACCCGATCCGGACGATGCGGCCACCCCTGTCGGCTTTTCGATTGGCGCGGTGGTACTCAAGGACGGCTGGAAAAGCGACGAACTCGGCTGGCTGCTCAACGAATTGTATGGAGCGCTGCAGGATTGGACGGCATTCGATTCGAGCGGCGGCGCGCGGTCGTTCGTGTTTTGGGGCGAACGCGCGGAAGAAGCGAGCAACTTGTGCGATACGTTTGCGTACGCGTGGACCGGCGGGGCAGAAGAACGCTACGACAACGTGATGTCGGCCTCGAACGATGCACCGGATCTCGATGGATTCGTGGAGGCGATTTTCTCCGGTGAGATTGCCGTCGGCGATGCGTATGCCGGCAATTTGCGCAGCGTCGTCTTCGCCGCCGTCGTAAGCGACCCGGCGGCTGACGCGGACGTCGATCTGCTTGACCGTCTGAGCACGGCCGTACAGAACGGCGTTAAGCAGCATCATTTTGACTAGCACGATTCATGTACTCGACCCGCAGACGATCGGGCAGATCGCCGCGGGTGAGGTGATCGAACGGCCGCTTTCGGTCGTCAAAGAGCTCGTGGAAAATGCGGTCGATGCCGGCGCCACGCGGATCTCCGTGACGCTGCAAGATGGCGGCATTTCACTGGTTGAGGTCGTCGACGACGGCATCGGCATTGCACCGGAGGACTTGCCGCTCGCGGTGCGCCGCCACGCGACCAGTAAACTGGCGATTGCGAGCGATTTGGAAACGATTGACTCGCTCGGTTTTCGCGGCGAAGGGTTGGCGAGCATCGCCGCCGTCTCGCACCTCGAGATTTTGTCCCGGCAACCGCATGCGCAGATCGGCGCGCGCGTCAGCGCGCACGCGGAACAGGCTTCCAACGTCGAGCCGGCGCCGTCGCCGCCGGGTACGACGGTACGCGCCCGCGATCTCTTTGAAAACGTTCCGGTGCGCCGCGAATACCTGCGTTCCCCGGCTGCGGAGTTCAACCGCATTTCGGGCTGGCTCTCCACATTTGCGCTGGCGTATCCGGGCGTCACGTTCTCGCTGCATCATGACGGCAAAGACGTTTGGACGATGCCCGCCGCAACCGACCCGCAGGCGCGTTTGGCGATGGTGTTCGGAAAAGCTGCGGAGACGCTCATGCCGCTGTCCGAGCATTCCGCACGCGGGTTGCAAGGCACGCTGCGCGGCTTTATCAGCACGCCGGGAAACGATCGCGCCGACCGGCGCATGCAATTGCTGTTCGTGAACGGACGGTTGCTGCGCAGCACGCTGCTCGCCGGCGCGTGGACGGCCGGGTATTCGACCTTTGCGATGATTGGGCGCCAGCCGTACGGCGTGCTGTTTCTCACGCTTCCGCCCGAGCACGTCGATCCGAACGTCCATCCGACCAAAAGCGACGTGCGCTTGCGGTACGGCCATCAGGTCTTCGACGAAGTGAAACGCGCCATCGCGACGACACTGCGCGATCATGCGACGGCACGCTTTCGCGACGCGGTCACCGTGTCGCCGGCGCCGCAAGCGATGGACGCCGCTCTGCCGCGGCTGCAGACGCTGTTCGAACATGCCGGTGCGCCGGACGAACCGCCGGCGAATGGACAGAGCGGACTGCGCGTGCTCGCGCAACTCGACAACACGTTCATTTTGGCAACGGATGGACGCGCGCTCGTGCTCGTCGACCAACACGCTGCCCACGAACGGATCGCGTACGAACGGATCGTCGCTGCAGCGCAGCAGCACGCGGCGGGAGAAGCGCTGCTCGTTCCGCTCACGTTCGAACTCGGCCCGGCGGAGAGCAGCGCGCTCGACCGGGCTCTCGACATTCTGCGCGAAGGCGGGCTCGAGATCGAACAATTCGGCGAGCGTACGTATCGCATCGTCGCCACGCCCGCCGGCTACCGCTCGCGCCCGTTCGACGTCGCCGGGTTCCTCAGCGATTTGACCGAGGAGCCGAAGCAAAGGGACGTTCGCGAACGCGTTTGGGCGTCGCTGGCATGCCATTCGGTCACTCGTGCGGGCGAGCGGCTCGATATGTCGGAGATGGCGACGCTGGTCGAGCGGTTGCAACTTTGCGAGAATCCCATGCATTGTCCCCATGGGCGTCCAACGATCGTCCGTATGGACAGCGAAGCGATTCAAAGGTTATTCAAGAGACTGTGAGATGATGACACACAACGCACACCGCTTTACCACCACCCTGAACTGGACCGGAAACCGCGGCAGCGGTACGAGCACGTACCGCGCCTATGGCCGCCAGCACGAAATTACGGCCGACGGTAAGAGTCTGCCGATTCCGGGATCGTCGACGCCGGTGTTCCGCGGCGATAAAGATCGCTACAATCCCGAAGAGTTGCTCATTGCTTCGCTGTCCGCGTGTCACATGCTGTGGTTCTTGCATTTGTGCGCCGATTCGGGCATCGCCGTGACTGCTTACATGGATAACGCCGAGGGAACCGTCGACATGAATGCCGACGGCTCCGGCCAGTTTCGCGGAGTGGTGCTGCATCCGCGTTGTGAGTACGAGCAAACACCCGCGCGCGAACAAATCGAAGCGCTGCACCACCGCGCGCACGAACTGTGCTTTATTGCGCGCTCGGTGAACTTTCCGGTACGGTGCGAAGCGGAGTCCTGATCCTCGCGGGCGCGACGGCCTCCGGCAAAACCGATCTGGCGATCGCGCTCGCGAAGCGCTTCGACGCGGAGATCGTCGGAGCCGATTCACGGCAGATTTATCGCGGCATGCCCGTCGGAACGGCGGCGCCGACGCCGCAGCAGCAGCAAGCCGTCCGGCATCATCTCGTCGGTTTTCTCGATCCGCACGAACGCTATTCCGCCGCGCGCTTCTCCGCCGATGCAACGGCGGCTATCAAAGAGATTCACGCGCGCGGAAAACGTGCGATCGTCGTCGGCGGAACGGGCTTTTACATCCGCGCATTAACGGGCGCGGTCGATTTGGCGCCGCAGTACGACGAAGAAATTCGGCAGCGGCTTGCGCACGAAGCGAAATTGCACGACGCGCAATTTCTCTACCACTGGCTCACGCTGCGCGATCCGCGGCGCGCCGCAATGCTGTACGCGGGCGACGAATACCGCGTGCTGCGCGCGCTCGAAGTTGCGCTCGCGCCCCCGGGCGCCACGCTGCGCTCCGAGGCGCTGCAGTCGCTCGCGAGCGAAGGCATTCCGTTTCTCAAAGTGCTCTTGCAGATCGACGTTGCGCAGTTGGACGAGCGCATCGAGCGGCGTACCGACGCAATGCTCTCCGGCGGATTGGTGGAAGAAGCCGAGCGCATCGGCCCCGGCGCGATTGCGGCAAGCGCGGTCGGCTATCCGCAAGCGCTCGCGTATGTGCGCGGATGGTCCACGCATACCGAACTGCGCACGTTGCTCGCGCGCGCAACGCGGCGCTATGCCC
Source organism: Vulcanimicrobiaceae bacterium (assembly GCA_035694945.1). Lineage (GTDB taxonomy): Bacteria > Vulcanimicrobiota > Vulcanimicrobiia > Vulcanimicrobiales > Vulcanimicrobiaceae > DATGJX01. The sequence goes on along the minus strand of DASSEZ010000011.1, from coordinate 11,263 downwards.
GCAGGCAGGCAACGTGGTTTCGCAGCGAGCCGCAGATGCACGCCGCGCGCGCCGCGGACGTGGAGCGTCTGGCAAGGGAAAAGCTGCGGTGGGTTTGAAGCCCGCTTTTATGCCGGGCAGCCTGCAAGACACCTATCTGGCCGAAATCAAGCGGCAAGGCGTCCCCGTGACCGTGTACCTGGTCAACGGCTTTCAATTGCGAGGCATCGTCAAAGGCTTCGATCCTTTTACCATTCTGATCGAATACGAGCGCAAGACGCATCTCATCTATAAGCATGCGGTGTCGACGATTTCGCCGCAGGGACCATTTGCAAGCCCCGAGCCGGCGCCGGCGCAAACACCCGCGCGCGCCGAGGTGACGTCGGGCTGATGTCCTCCGTCGCCGTGACGAAAATGCACGGCACGTTCAACGACTTCATCGTTCTGGATCGGCGCTCGTCCGAGGTCGCGGATCTCCATGCGTTCGCGCGCGACGCATGCGACCGCCGCGGCGGCGTCGGTGCGGACGGCGTGATCGTGATCGAACCTTCCGATCGCGCGGACGTGCGCATGCGCATCATCAACGCAGACGGCAGCGAAGCGGAGATGTGCGGAAACGGCGCGCGCTGCGCAGCGCGCTTCCTGAGCGATCGCGGCGAAGGAACGCACTTCCGCTTTGAAACGCTTGCCGGTCTGATAGTCGCGGACGTCCTGGACAACGGCAACGTCCGTCTGAACGTGGGCGTGCCGCATTTCGAGCAGCGCGCGTTGCCGTTTGCGGATGCGGATTTTGTATGGGTCGGCAATCCGCACGTCGTCATCTTCGCCGCTTCGCTCGACGAGGTCGACGTTGAGGCTATCGGTGCGTCGAATCCCGACGTGAACGTGCACGCCGCGGTCGTCACGGGCGAGCATACGATGCGCGTGCGGCATTACGAACGCGGCGCCGGATTGACGTATTCCTGCGGCACCGGCTCGGTGGCGTGCGCGGCAGCCGCCATCCGCCGCGGACTGACCAAATCGCCGGTTGACGTGCGCGTACCCGGCGGGCACGTGCTCGTGGAATGGGACGGATCGCAGGAAGCGTTTCTCACCGGTCCGGCGGTGCGCGTTTTTGATGCAACCGTGGACGGTGCTCATGCGGCCCCCCTCTAGCGAACTGGGCACGGCGGTCCGCGAGGCGCTGCAAAGTGATGCGGCGCGCATTGCCGCGCTTGCGGGACAACTCGGTTACGAGGTGCCGGTCGCGCACGTCGAACGCCAGATCGGGCGCATCAACGACGAGCGAACGGTATTCGTCGCAGTCGTGCCTCGTGCGGGCGTCGTCGGCTGGATCGGCGTTGCGCTGCGTGAAGCGGTAATCGACAGTGCGCGCGCCGACATCGAAGGGCTCGTGGTCGAAGACGAATATCGCGGCAACGGCATCGGACAATTGCTGGTCGAGGCGGCCGAAACGTGGGCGCGCCGGCGAGGATGCACGTCCATGCGCTTGGTTTCCAACGTCGTGCGCGAACGCGCGCACGAGTTTTATGAGCGTTTGGGGTACGACGTGCTCAAGACGCAGCACGCGTTCAAAAAAACACTATGATCGGACTTGCCTACTGCGATAAGGCGGGGCGCATCTATTTCGACGAAGAGCGCGAACCCCTCGCCGACGGCGGCATCGTGCGTGCAATCGAGCGCGACGAACTCATTCCCGCTCCGCAAGGCACCGTGCCGATGATCTTGCCGGGCCGCCACCCGCTGCTGCGCGACGGATCGGGAACGCGCCGTTACGCCCTCGCCGTCATGCTGCCCGCCGGATATACGCGCCTGCTGCTGCCCGCCTACGCACGCGACGATGACGCGCCCGCCCTGCCGTTGTTCGGTTATACGTTTGCATGCGTGATCGACGACGAATTGTACGTGGCCGCCATGCGCACGGACGAGAGCGAAAATTGGGAGCCGCGCCGGTTCGGGCCGGGAGAACTCGAAGCGATCCTCGATACGCGGCTCGCAACGGATGCCTCCAATCGCGTGCTGCGGCAAGTTGCACTGTGTTCGCGCGAATACGGTTGTTTCACCGCGCAGAACGTGTTTCTCGAACGCGGTGAGGCCGCGCTGCCCGTATCGCCAAAATGCAACGCGCGCTGTGTGGGGTGCATCTCCGAACAGGAGCCCGAAGCCGGCTTGCCGTCACCGCAGCAGCGCATCGCGTTTGAAACCTCCGCGGAAGAACTCGCACGCGTTGGCGTTCACCATCTGGAGCGCGTGCCGGAGGGCATCGTCTCGTTCGGTCAAGGCTGCGAGGGCGAGCCGCTGCTGCGCTCGATTACGATTGCGCGCGCGATCGAACGCATTCGCGCCGAGCGCGTGAACGGCACGATCAACCTCAATACCAACGGCAGTATGCCGTCCGCCCTCGCGCGCTGCATCGACGCCGGGCTGCAGGCGGTGCGTATTAGTTTGAATTCGTTCCGGCCTGCAGCCTACGCCGCGTATTACCGGCCCGCAGGCTACGATCTGCACGACGTGCTGGAATCTATTCGCCTGGCAAGCAGCGCGGGATTACGGCTCTCGCTCAACTTGCTCACGCATCCCGGCGTCACGGACGACGAGGAAGAAGTGCGCGCGATGACCGACGTATTGAGCGGTGTGCGTGTGGACATGATTCAGACGCGCACGCTCAACATCGATCCGGAATGGTACTTCGCCACCGTGGGACGGCCACGCAAACCAATCGGCATGCGCGCCGCCCTCATGTCAATACGCGCGGCCGGCGTTGCCGTCGGCAACTTTACGCATACGCATTAACGTGAGACTCTGGCATATCGCGGCGCTGCTGGCTGTCGGGCTCGTTGTCGGCGCGCTCTTCCCGTACCGGCTCACGCGGTTGTTCGGGCAGGCAACGCTGTACGTGTTCCTGCCGGCGCTGATCTTCGAGGCGGCGTGGAATCTGGATTTTCATCTGATGCGGCGCGCGTGGAAGGCGATCTTGCTGCTCGCCGTTCCCGGCGTCGCGCTCACAGCGGCCGTCATTGCGATCTGCGTGCACTTCGTCGGAACCTTTGGATGGGGCCCGGCGATCTTGCTCGGCACGATTCTGAGCGCCACGGATCCGATTGCCGTCGTCGCCGTGTTTCGACGTCTTGCCGTACCACGCGAATTGGCCACCATCGTCGAAAGCGAATCACTGCTCAACGATGCGGTTGCTGTGGTGCTGTACCGCGCGGTGATCGCGGCGCTAGTTGTTTCCGGCGGCACGAGTGAAATCGCCGGGGCGGCATGGCAGGCGATCGGGGGCATTGCCGTCGGCATCGCCATCGGCCTGGCGCTCGCGTATGTCGCGGCCTTCGCGTTGCGCGAACAGGTCGGCGCCCCGGTACAAACGATCGTCACGTTCGCGGGCGCATACGGCGGCTACATCCTCGCCGATCACTTCAATTGGTCGGGCATTTTCGCGGTGCTCGCCTTCGGTATTGCGCTCAAAGAATTCGAACGCCGTCGCATGAGCGTCACGGCGGCGCAAGGTGTTGAGAACGTTTGGGAAATTGCCGCACTGCTCGCAAACATCGTGTTGTTTTTCTTGATCGGTGCGGCGCTCGATTTCCGCCGGTTGGAGCACGCACTTCCGGCAGCCGGCGTGACGCTGGCAGCTGTGCTGATTGCTCGTACGCTGCTCGCCAACGGCCTGCTTCGCTTGATACGTGAGCGAGTGGGATCGGCCTGGAGGTCTGTGGTACGCATGGCGGGCATTCGGGGCGCGCTCTCACTCGCGCTTGCGCTTGCAACACCCGCGGCGGTGCAACAGCGCAGTCTCATTATCGACGCCACCATGGCAGTCGTGATCGTCACGATCTTTGTAGGATCGCTCACGCTTAACCGCCGGCTGGAGCGCATGGATTTGAACGCCGGTTAGGGCGCAAGCCGCGAGTAGTGGTCGCCGTAACGGCTATGCGGGGGCGGTGATCGACTGGCTCAGCACGTCGAGGATGATCTCCGTCGACGAGATGACCGTTACCGGATGTTCGCGATCGAGCGATTCGAAGATGAGCTTATTCGCCGGATTGTTCACGCGCGCAATGCAGCGGGTCTTGCCTTTCTTTTTGGAAATCAGGCAGACCACGAGATTGTCTTCGTCGTCGCCCGTGTCGGCAACGACGACGTCCGCGCGCGTTACACCAGCCTCTTCGAGTACGAGCGGGTCGCAGCCGTCCCCGACGACCGTAACTTTTTGCTCGATGAGCTGCTCGAGCATATGCGCTTTGCGTTCCTCTTTCTCCACCATGACCACTTCATGGCCTTGCTTGAGCAGCGCGCGTGTGAGATATGAGCCGACTTTTCCCCCGCCGACGATGAGTACGAACATGCGTCATTCCCCTCCGGCGGCTGCCGCGATGCGTTCGCGATCGAGTTGAAACATTTGTGCGAATTCGCTGATCGCATCGGGCGCGACGATGGCGTTGATTTCATCGCCCTCACTCAAAATTGTATCCTCGCCGGGAACCCGTACGGTTTTCCCCGTACGCACCGCGGCAATGCGGATGCGCCCCGGCCGTTCGAACTCGGAAACGCGCTTGCCGGAATCGGCTGCGCGCACGACCGCACGAAGCGAGGTGACTTTGCCGAAATCAAACGATTGCAGCGTGTCCCACGGCGCCTCGAGCAGCATGTCGCGAATCATCTTTGCACCAACCGTCGTTGGGCACACCGTTTCGATGCCGAGGTCGCGGTACATCATGCCGCGCGTCGGATCGTAGATGCGCGCGACGACTTTGCGGATATTGAACATACGCTGGGCGATGAGCGCCGCCATCACGTTGCGGTTGTCGCCGTTGGTGACCGCAATAAAGCCCTCCGCCGTTTGCGCGCCCGCACGTTTGAGCACGTCATAGTCTATGCCGGTGCCGACCACGACGTGTCCCTTGAATTTCTGACCGAGGCGTTTGAATGCGGAGGGGTTTTCGTCGACGACGATGACTTCGTTGTTGTCGGCGTCGAGGAGCTTGGCCAGTGTTGAGCCGACGCGTCCGCAGCCGACGATGAGATATCTCATGGGCTACGAGGAGACTTCGTAATGCTAAACGATTTCCATGCGGGTGGCCGAAGGCCGATCGGGCGGGATGCGCCTGTTAGAAGGAGGGGTGCGTGCCTGCCCGAACCAATGGGAGTTTTTTGTTGTCGGGGCGTGGCTCAGCTTGGTAGAGCGCTTCGTTCGGGACGAAGAGGTCGCTGGTTCGAATCCAGTCGCCCCGATATTTTCCCCGCAGGCACTCCGGCGCAAGCGCCTATGCGCCCCGCAAAAGGGTATTGCATTACTCAAATTGTTCGCCAGATTTAGTCCCGCCTCAGGCCGCGTACTTCGCGCCGCAGAACAAGAGTGCCGCAATCACAACCACTATTACGTCGGAGTCGAACACCTGCTCGTAGCACTGCTCGAGGAGCAGGATAGCGGTGTCGCCGAGCGCCTGAGTGCCGAGCAGATCGATGCCGGCGAGGTGCACGCCGAAGTGCGCCGTGCCCTGGGGACGGGCGAAGACCGCATGTGGGAGGGGATCTTGGTCACCCCACGCGTGCGCAAGGTCGTGAGCTTGGCGGAGGAGCAAGCCGGGGATCGCACGGTCGAACCCGCCGACCTGCTTGAAGCGATCATGGCTGAAGGCGGCAGTCTGGCCGCCGAAATCTTGCGCCGAGCCAAGGCGCGCAACACCACCGCCGCATCGGAGTAGCACCCCACGTGCACGAGTTCACGACGTTCTTTTTGAATTTGGTCGATCACGCCGGATATGGCGGCCTCTTCGTCGCGATGACGCTGGCGAATATCGGCGCGCCCATCGGCAGCGAGATCGTGCTTCCGGCGGCGGGGGCGCTTGCCGCAACCGGCCATCTCTCCAGCGTGTGGCTCGCCATCGTGCTCGCTGTGGCGGCGGAATTGACGGGACAAAGCATCGGTTACGCGGTCGGACGCTTCGGCGGCCGGCCGTTCGTCGATCGCTACGGTAAATACGTGCACTTCCATCACGCCGAGATGGAAAAGGTCGAGCGTTTTTTCGCGCGTTACGGCCGCTTCGCGATTTTCATCTGCCGCTTTGTGCCGGTCATCCGCGGTATCGTGGGCATTCCGGCGGGCATCGCGGAGATGCCGCTGCCCGCATTTTACTTGTGGACGTTTTGCGGTTCGCTCATTTTCTGTGGCGGACTGATCCTGGCCGGCAATCTGCTCGGCACGCACTCGCACGAAGTGATTGGGGCAGTGCAGAAATACGCGCTGCTTATGATCGCGCTCGCGGTGCTGGCGGTCGTGCTGTTCGTTTTCGTCAAAACACGGCGTTCGCGCGCCGCCGGTTAGCGTAATCCGTCGTAGCGATCGCGTTCGAGCCAGCGCAGAACGGCCTGGCGTCGCTGCGTAATGCTTTCGGCGCTCGCAGAGGCGATGGGGCCGCCGAAGCGCTGATTGAGCGTTGCGTGAATTTTGCGATGCTCGATGCCGAAGCGCAGACTCGCCTGCGATACCAGCGTTTGCAGCGAACGCCGCAGGGTGACTTTCTCCTCCGCTTTGGTGGCTGCCACGGGAACGGGCTCCGGCTGCGGCTCGGGCTCGTACGGTGTCTGCTCTTCGACGTAATACGCGAGCGGGTTGAACAGCGGGCCGTAGTCCAGCACGCGTTCGTTCTCCACGTGCGCGTCGATGCCCGCGAACAGGCTCTCCACTTCACCGCGCTCGGTCGCGCGCCGCATGGCGGCGGCAAGTTCGTCGAATTCCCCCACGGCTTTCAAATACGAGCGTACGTCTTGCGTCACGCGTGAAGCTAGTTCCCGAAGCCGCGGATCGTCGGGCAGATACACGAACGCATGCTGTTTGCCGCCAACGCGCTGCGTGCGAACGAAGCGCCCGCAAAATTGGCGGAAATACATCTCCGTGTTGACGTTGCTGGCAAAGATGCCGACGCGCAACCGCGGAATGTCGACGCCTTCGGAAACCATGTGGACCGCGACGATCCACGGTTCTTTCGAGCGCGCGAACGCCCCGATGCGCCGTGACGCACCGTCTTCGTCCGAAACGACGATTGCGGGGTCGACACCGATACGATCGCGCATGAGCCCGGCGATAAAGCGCGCGTGCTGCTGATTCATCGCGATCGCCAGACCGCCGGCCTCGGGATGCGTGTGCCGCAGGTCCAGCAGTTTTCCGTGCGCTTTCGCAATGACGTCACCCAGCCAGCGTTCCTGCGTGAGCACGGTGCGCAGACGTTCGCTTTGCAACACGCGCGAGCGCAGCGCATCATCGAAACTGGCGGTGCGTATTTCGCCGTCCGCGCTTATCCACTGCGCATAGCCGCCTTGCAGCGGGAAGACCAGCGGACGGCACACACCATCGCGCAATGCCTGCGTGTAGTCATACGCATATGCGGCTTGCGATTCGCCGCGATAATAGCGCACGAACGGAATCGCGGTACCGTCGCTGCGGAACGGCGTCCCCGACATGCCGACGCGGTAGGCGACATGCTCGAATGCCTCGCGCAACGCGCTCCCCCACGTCGCTTGATCCGCTGCGTGATGGATCTCGTCGAGAAGCACGAGCGTCGGAACGCGGGCGAGCGAACGGTACGTCTGCGGAGCAAAGGCAAGTTGCTGATACGTGATGACGGCGCCGTGCATATCGGGCGCAAGCGCGCCCGCCGCGTTCTCGAACCGGTGGTCGAGCGCGATACCGGCCTGCGCCATCGCCGAGGAAAGCTGCGCTTTGAGGTGCTCCCGGGGGACGACGGCGATGACGCGGCGCACGTCGCCGCTGCTCAGCAGCGCGTGTGCCAGGCGCGTGGCGAAGCGCGTTTTGCCTGCCCCGGGCGTTGCGACGATGAGCGCGTCGCGCGAACGCTCCGCGCACCACGCGTCGAATGCTTCCCGCTGCCACCGGCGCAGCGGCAACCTCCATGTCGTAAAGTGTGTTCTCGTCGTCATCCTGAGCTTGTCGAAGGGCTGAGCTTGTCGAAGTGCCCACGGTTCGAAGCACTTCGGCGGTTGGCCTCGAAGGAAAATGACCAGTCGATGACCACGGACGCAGCTCGCCTGCAGCAGACGCTCAGTCAGGTGCCCGATTCGCCGGGCGTCTACATGATGCTCGATCGCAACGGCGACGTACTTTACATCGGAAAAGCGGTTTCGCTGAGAAACCGCGTGCGTTCGTATTTCCAAGACAGCGCGGCGCATCACATTCGTACGCAGGCGATGGTGGAGCGAGTGTGCGACGTTCGCACGATCGTCGTCACGAACGAAGTGGAAGCGCTGATTTTGGAAGCCAACCTGATCAAGCGCTATCAGCCGCCGTACAACGTACGCCTACGCGACGACAAGCGTTATCCGTATCTCAAAGTCACGAACGAACCGTTTCCACGCGTGGTCTTTACGCGCGTCGTCAAGGACGACGGTGCGAAGTATTTCGGGCCCTATACCAACGCGTCGGCGCTGCGCGAACTGATCGATCTCGTGCGCCTGGTCTTTCCGCTGCGCACGTGCCCGGAGCCAATCGACGGCCGGCGGCGCCGTCCATGCCTGCAGTATCATATCAAGCGCTGCTTGGCGCCGTGCGTGGGTTACCAGAGCGAAGACGACTACGATCGCATGATCGAAGAAGTCGTGTTGTTCTTGGAAGGCAAGCAAGAATCGCTGCTCGCGCGCCTGCAAGGCGAAATGGTGCACGCGGCGGAGGGCTATAATTTCGAGACGGCCGCACGCATTCGCGATCGCATCGTCCACGTTCGCCGCGTCACCGAAAATCAAAAAGTCGTGTGGCGTTCGCGCTTGGACATGGATCTCGTCGCCGCCGCCCGCGCCCAAGGACAGGCGTGCATGCAAGTCTTCATGGTGCGCGGCGGCAAACTCATCGGCCAGGAACATTTCATTCTGGACGGCGTTCACGACCAAGCCGATGCCGAACTCTTCAGCCAATTCGTCAAGCAGTTTTACACCGCTCGCACCGCGGCTGCGCCGGAAGCGCCAGGTTCGTCGCCGCTCGCGCACCTGCGGCACGCGCGCGACAATCAGGCGCCCGTGCCGATCAAACGCCGCGGTTCGAGCGGCAGCGCGAGCGCGATTCCCAAGGAAGTCCTGGTGCAGGCCATGCCCGACGACTCGAGTGTCATCGAGTCGTGGCTCACCGAGAGCAAAGGCGTGCGTGTGCGACTGCTCGTGCCGCAGCGCGGCGACCGCGCCGACTACATGCGCCTGGTGCAGAAGAACGCCGAGCAAAACCTCAAGGCGTTCCTCGCGCATCAGGAAGTACAGGAAAGCGCGCAGGCGCGTTCGCTTTCCGAACTCGCGGACGCCCTTGAATTGCCGGAACTTCCGCACCGCATCGAATGCTACGACATCTCGAACATTCAAGGCACCAACCCGGTGAGCTCGATGGTCGTGTTCGCGGAAGGCCGTGCCAAGAAGAGCGAATATCGCAAGTTCAAAATTCAGTACGACAAGGGGCCGAACGATTTTGCGATGATGCAGGAGACGTTGCGTCGCCGCCTGCGTTATTTGCGCGCCCGTACCGACAACACGGTGACGCCCGAACAGCAGCAACTCGCGAAGCGAGAGAAATTCAACAAAAAGCCCGATCTGTTGTTGATCGACGGCGGTAAAGGGCAGTTGAACGCGGTGGTAGAGGTGCTGGAAGAACTCGATATGACCGGCATTCCCGTCGCAGGTCTTGCCAAAGAGCACGAATGGCTGTTTTTGCCGGGCCAGTCCGATCCGATCGTTCTGCCGCCCAATTCAGCGGCGCTGCACTTGGTGATGCGCATTCGCGACGAAGCGCATCGTTTCGCGATCACGTATCACCGGCAGCGGCGCGCTAAGGCTATGACGCATTCGGCGCTCGATGCCCTGGCAGGTGTTGGACCTGTGCGCAAGAAGCGCTTGCTGACCGCGTTCGGCTCGCTGGCCGCAATCAAACGCGCCGGCGTCGACGAGATCGCGGCCGTCAAGGGGATGACACCGGCTTTGGCCGCCCAGGTCAAGGCCGCGCTAGGGGAGTGAAATCATGCATTTTCTGCTCCGTCTGCTCATCAACGGCATCGTGTTCTACTGCATCGCGATGTTCGTGCCCGGAATTCACGCGAACGGTTTTGGCTCGGCAGTGCTTGCCGCGTTCATCTTCGGAATCGTGAACGCCATCGTGCGCCCAGTCGTGCTGCTGCTCACGTTACCGCTGACCATCGTCACGCTCGGCCTGTTCATCATCATCGTCAACGCGCTGATGTTCTGGCTGGCAACATGGATCGCACCCGGTTTTCACGTGGACGGCTTCATGCCCGCGCTCATCGGCGGCATCATCATGATGATCGTCGGAATCATTACGAACCATGTGCTGAAAGAGCAGCACGTAAGAACCGCGCGTACCTAACGCAAATACACAGCGTCCGGTGCGCTGCACCGGACGCTGCAAAATATACGGCGATGTTTCCGTTTAGGTCGCGCCGACCAACAGTTGGTCGTTGTAGTCGCCGAACTGCAGATTGATCTTACGGCCTTGCGTTTGCACGTCGGCAATCATCGGCAAGTTGTTCGGATTGACCCAAACGGTGACAACGTACGAGCCGTCGTTGCTCGAAATCGTATAGCCGTTGACTTTGACGTTGTCCAGCAGTTTTATGCCGAGCGGTTTGACGGAATACGCGCCGGCGTTGGACGAAAGGTCCGGAATCGGCTGGGTCGCGAGTTTCACGACAAGCGCCGGATCCTCACCGGCGGACGTGGCGATGCGGTACTGACCCGGCATCACGTCGACCGTTGCAACGTGGCCGTCGTCGAATCGTTCGATGACCCGTACGACGCCGAGTTTCTGATAGGTGGCGACAGCTTTACTGAGCGCATCCGTGGGTGTGGTTCCGGCAGCCGCAGCCGCGTTTGGGGCGACGAGGGCTAGCGCGATGGTCACTGCGAGGACCGTTCGCATGGTTGCTCCTTCAATTCTTACGTGGGTACCGGCCAGTATACCCACGCCTGCCACCACAACCTCGGTCGGCGGATTCGAACTCTCGCTCGGGCTTCACCCGCTCGTCATCCTGAGCTTGTCGAAGGGCGCAACCAAGCATTGCGCCACCGTGTTATACTGACTACCTTCGTCATCCTGAGCGTTGTCGAAGGACGCGGGGCTGAAATAGGTTCGACGGGAAGGTCCGCGGTCAACGTAAGCAGGCGGAGTTGCGAGCACTCCTTAAACGATCGCAAGCGTTATACACGCGAACAACGAATACGCACTGGCTGCTTAATCTAAGCTAGCCACCGGCGGTGAAGAGTCGGCCCGAACCAC
>DASSEZ010000010.1:0-23332 GCA_035694945.1 Vulcanimicrobiaceae bacterium | reverse complement strand
ACGATCGTCGAAAACGTTTTCGGCCCTTGATCCGCGAGCAGTGCGCTTACGCGCTGTTTTGCTTTAGCGATCGCCGCGGCGCAGGCTGTAGTGATTTGTTGAGGCGTTACGTTCCAATCGACGTGCGTTGGCTGCTCGGGCGCAGACGATTGCGCGGGAGCAGCGATTGGCTGGAGGGAAGCGCAGGCAAACGCGGCCAGCGTGAGAGCGGCGAAACGGTTCATGGCGGCTTAACGTTAGCGCAACCCTGCGCCGTTCCCCGTGCCACAATTCCGGTTGTTCCGGTCTTGGCCACCCGTGGTATGATGCTTGCGCCATTGACGGGGGCCGGGCTGCCCGCGGCGTGAACCTGCAAACCCCGCCAGGTCCGGAAGGAAGCAACGGTACGTGGGCACTCACGGGTGCCGGGCACCACCTGGTCCTCGTCGTGGTCTTTCAAGGAAACTATGCAGCCAGTGATTATCGCGGGCGCGGCGGCGTTTGCCGGCGCCATTATCGCCCTAGTCGTCTATCATCTTGCGGTCGTCAAGCCCGCGTTGGCGGCGGCTCGCGCCATGCTGAGCACCCACGACGACCTGCTCGGGGGCGGTGAGGTACCCGCCACGCGGCGGCTTTCTTCATTAGAAGAAGGCCACGCGGAGCTTGCTCGGCGGGCAGAGAGGGCGGAGTCGCGTTTACGCGAACTTGACGCGCTGTCGCGGACGGACGTCTCCCGAATCGGGTTCGTGCGGTACGACGCCTTCGACGACACGGGATCGGAACTGTCGTACGCCCTGGCCCTACTCAACAGAGAGGGCGACGGCGTCGTGCTGAGCAGCCTCTATTCACGGACGGATACGCGCACCTTCGGCAAAGCGGTGGACAAATACGTTCCACGCACCAACGCTTCAGCCGAGGAGTTCGCCGCCATTGCAAAAGCCCGAGGAACAACCAACGACTAGCTGATGATCAAGATCAAAGAGCGTTACTTCATCAAAATTGTCCCGCAGCGGGGCGACGTCGTTCATCGCTTTGAACTGACGCGCCGGCACATTGTCACGGCTGCGTGCATTCTTGCGGCTGCGCTCTTGGGTTCGCTCGCCTTCGGCATCGTGCAGCTTTGGCGCGCGCATGCGCAGGTCGCCGCCCTGCAGACACTGACCAAAAAAGAGCAGGCGCAGTTGCAGGCCATGAATCAGAAGGCCTCGCAGATTCGATCGCAGCTGCAGCACGTGCAGAAGCAAAACCAGGAGATTCAGCAGCTCATCGGCGTCACGCCCAAGACGCAGAAGACCTCCGAAGTGCGCCACAACCTCGACGGCCTGATGGCCGAAGCCGCGCAAACCGCGGATGAATCGAACCGGCTGCGCCGCCTGACGATGCACGTACTCAACGTGCGGCACATTCAAGAATTGGCGCGCGCTCGAGCTCTGGCGGCAATTCCGTCGATCGACCCGGTGCAAGGCGCGCAAGTGGTTGGATGCTTTTGCTATCGCTCGGAGCCTGACACCGAATTTCATGAAGGCGTCGATCTAGGAGCGGACTACGGCGAGGTGGTGCGAGCCTCGGCGGCAGGGACGGTTGCGACCGCGGATTGGGACGGCGGCTACGGCAAGAAGATCGACATCGATCACGGCAATGGCTATCACACCTGGTATGCGCATCTCTCGAAGATTGAAGTGCGGCCCGGCCAGTACGTGCACAAGGGCGAAGAGATCGGCCTCGTGGGTTCGACCGGGTTCTCGACCGGCCCGCACCTGCACTATCAGGTGATGCTCAATGGTACGCCCGTGGATCCGACGCCGTACCTTGACGGCGTGCCCGCGAAAGTATTAGCCAGCCTGCCATAGAAGGGCGTCGGCTATGGCCCTGTGTGAAGCGCTCTCCGCGCTCGACAAACTGATCTGGCTCTATACGATCATCTTGTTCGTGTATGCGGTGCTCTCATGGGTGCCCGACCTGCGCGGCAGCTGGGCTCGTTACCTGGATATGATCGTGGAGCCCGTGCTCGCGCCGATTCGGCGCGTCATTCCGCCCGCCGCAGGAATCGACTGGTCGTTTCTGGTGCTGCTGCTCATTCTGTGGGTCATCCGCGCCGAACTTATCGCGCCTGCCATCAACCGCTGCCTGTTTTTTTAACTCGTGAGCATCAAAACAGAACCACCGCACCGCACCGAAGTTGCGGCGCACGTTCGCAACTTCTGCATCATCGCGCACATCGATCACGGTAAGACGACGCTTTCCGACCGTCTGCTGGAACTCACGCGCACCATTGAAGCGCGCAACATGGAAGAGCAGGCGCTCGACGCGATGGACTTGGAGCGCGAGCGCGGCATCACGATTCGCATGCACCCCGTCACGTTGAACTACCGCGCGAAAGACGGGAACCTGTACCAACTCAACCTGATCGATACGCCTGGCCACGTCGACTTTTCGTACGAAGTATCGCGGTCGCTCGCGGCGTGCGAAGGCGCGATTCTCATCATCGACGCGGCGCAGGGCATCGAAGCGCAGACGCTGGCGAACTATCATCTCGCGCTCGAACACGATCTGACGATCATTCCGGTGATCAACAAGATCGACTTACCGGCCGCCGATCCCGATCGCGTGATGGGCGAGGTCGAGGAACTGCTCATCATGGAAAAGAGCGAGTGCATTTTGGCGAGCGCCAAGCAAGGCATCGGCATCGAGGACATCCTCGAAGCCATCGTGCACCGCATTCCGCCGCCGAAAGGCCATCGCGATCATCTGCGTGCGCTTGTCTTCAACGCACAGTTCGACCCGTATCGCGGCGTCGTCAGTTACGTGCGCGTGGTAGACGGCGAGCTCGCGCAGGGCACGCGCTTCATGTCGATGGCGCATCAGCGTGTGTTCGAGTGTACGGAAGTGGGCGTGTTCAGCCCGCAGATGCGCCCGGTCGACAAACTCGAAATCGGCGGCGTCGGCTATGTGATTGCCAACATCAAATCGCTGGGGGACATCGACGTCGGCGATACGATTACGCAGGCAAGCAAACCGGCGCACGTGCCGCTGCCGGGCTACCGCAAAGCGGTGCCGATGGTGTACTGCGGCTTGTATCCGAACGAAGGCGTCGAGTATTCCGATTTGCGCGATGCGTTGGAAAAACTCAAACTCAACGATGCGGCGTTCACGTACGAACCCGAGACGTCGGTTGCGCTCGGCTTCGGATTTCGATGCGGCTTTCTCGGCTTGCTCCACATGGAGATCGTGCAGGAGCGCTTAGAGCGCGACTACGCGCTTGATTTGATTGCGACCTCGCCATCGGTCGTGTTTCGCGTAACGATGACCGACGGCAGCGTCGAAATGATCGATAATCCGAGCAAATTGCCCGTGATGAATCTCATCCGTACGATGGAAGAACCGTACGTCAAGGCGACGATCATCACGCCGCCCGACTACGTCGGCGCGATTATGGAGATTACGCAAGCGCGGCGCGGCACGCTGGCCAACATGGAGTATCTGCACGACGGGCGTGTCATCTTGACGTACGAAATGCCGCTCATCGAAGTCATCATCGATTACTTCGACCAGTTGAAATCGCGCACGAAGGGCTATGCCTCGCTGGACTACGAGGTAATCGGCTACCGGGAAGGCGATTTGGTCAAACTGGAAATCATGCTCAACGGAGAAGTGGTAGACGCACTCTCGTTCATCATTGCACGCGAACGCGCGCAGTCGCGCGGACGGGCGCTGGCGGAAAAGCTGAAAGAACTTATTCCGAGGCAGATGTTTGAGGTGCCGATTCAGGCGTCTATCGGCGGGAAAATCATCGCGCGAGAAACGGTGAGCGCCATGCGCAAGAACGTTCTGGCGAAATGCTACGGCGGCGACATCACACGTAAACGCAAACTGCTGGAGAAGCAGAAGGCCGGTAAGGAACGCATGAAGCGCGTCGGCAAGGTGGACTTGCCGCAGGAAGCCTTCATGGCGGTGCTGCGCTTAGAGGAGTGACGAACAACTGCGGCGCCCTCGGGGAGCGAAGAAAATGGCAATCACAATGAGGCGCCGTGCCGTGCTGGGGGCCCCAACGAAGTCGGGGGGCGCCCTTCGACGAGGCTCAGGACAGGCTGCGGCTAGGCCGGAGCGCCTTGTTAAATGAAAACGTACGTTGCCAGTAAGAACCTTGGCAAGCTTGGCGAGATGAAAGCGATCTTCTCGGGCACCGAGCTTGAACTGGACACCTATCCGCTGTATGCCGAGGCTCCTGAGGACGAGCCGAACTACGCCGGGAACGCGGAATCCAAAGCGCGCATGCTGCATACGCAATTGCATGAAGCGGGCGTGCACGGCGCAGTGCTGGCAGACGATTCAGGGATCGAGGTCGCCGCGCTCGGCGGACGTCCGGGTGTGCTCTCGGCGCGTTACGGCGGACGCGACATCACGTGGCCCGCGCGCCGCGAAAAATTATTGGAAGAATTGGCGCATGTGCCCGCGGAGCAGCGCGCTGCGAAATTTTGCTGCGCGATGATGCTCATTTTGGAAAGCGGCGAAGCGTTCACCGGGTATGGAGAAGTCGAAGGCGTGATTACCGGCGAGGAGCAGGGACGCTTCGGCTTTGGTTACGATCCGCTGTTTTATTATCCGCCTGCGGGAATGACGTTCGCGCAAATGCCGGAAGACGAGAAAAATCGCGTGAGTCATCGCCGGCGCGCAGCCGAGGCGCTCTTGCAGGCGTACCGGGAATGGCGCGCGACCAGTTAGGCCGAAACGGTCAAATGTACGGGATTATGTGGACGCTCAATAGAGCTGCGGCTGCGCTTGTAGGCACTCTTGCCGTCACTGCGTGCGCCGCGGCCATCTGGACGCTGTTTTACGCCCTAACCTGCGGCGCGGACTGCGGTCCCTCGCCGTTTGATTATCTGCCTTGGATGTTCGTTGTTTCGGGGATACTCGGAGGCCCGGTTGCGGCAGTCGCCGGGTTCACCGCACTCACGATAACTCCGGCGAGCAAAGCTCCGTGGCGCGCGCTGCCCATACTGATTCTGGCGAGTGTGATCGGCATAGCCTTGGGCGTTGCGCTTTTGTATTGCTTGCCGACATCGTGGCGCAGTGCGGATGTTTGGGTCGTGTACGCTTTCCCGTGCGTCCTCGGTTTCACAGCGGCTGCAAGCATAGGGCGGCTTCCGCCGCTGTTGCGCGTCTAGGGAATGGCTGCGCAAGCGTTAGTCGTTCCGGCTACCGCGGACGATGTCGCGTATTTTGCGCGACGCCGCTGGCCTGATGAACACAGCCGTAAACTCTACCTCGATCTCGCGCACGTCGCACCGAATGGCGCATTCGTCGCGAAGGACGAGGGCACACCCATCGGTATCGCGATTCCGCATGCGCTCGAAGACGAATGGTTTCTCTCGGAAATCTACGTCGAACCGTCGTTTCAAATGCACGGTATCGGCTGGCAATTGCTGACGGAGGCCGCCAAAGATGCGGGCGACATTACGCGCAGCGGGCTGCTCGAACCGAACGAACTCGGCGGCATCGCATTTTTCTTGCGGCGCGGCGTTGGTCTGCAAACGCCGGTCGCGGAAGTTGCCGGGCCAATCCCGCACGAGAACGAGCTTGCGCGTATGGCCGCGGGAGAGTATCGCTTTCGCACCGAGCCGCTCGATCCGGTCGCGCATCGCAGCGCGCTCGGACAACTCGATCGCGAAGTGCGCGGTAGCGCGCGTCCGCTCGATCATTTGTATTTTTCGGAGCAGGGCCGCGGTTTTATTTTTGCGCGAGAAGAAGAGATTACCGGCTATGCGTACGTGTGGCCGAGTGGACGCATCGGACCGATGGTCGTCGCGTCGCCGGCATATGCTGTCCAATTCCTTGCCTTTGCACTGGCAACGCTGCGGCAAACCTACGCGGCGTCGTGGTGTACGATGCTCGTGCCCGGAACAAACGTACGCATTATGCGCGCCGCGATGAAAGCCGGCTTGACGATCGAAGCGGTACGTCTCTTCGCCAGCGATGGTGCGATGCTCGATTTATCGCGCTATGTCGCGTTTCACCAGTTGTTGTTCTAAGGTTGGCCGTGGCCGGTTCCGCCACCGCCGGTTCCGCCGCGATCTGGCGGTCATTGGCGGGCCCATGAAATTGACTGTAGTTAATTAAGTGATTTTCGAATGTGTGTGGTGGCAGATGTTGGGAAGAGTAACGCTCGGCTGCTTGCGGGCGGTCCAGACGCGAGCAATCAGCCAAAGCGCAAAAACGGCTGGGCATCTCTCTTGCGAAGCATGAAAAATACGATGTGCGTTGTGCCAATTCTCACCGGAGGAAAACCGCACGCGACTTTAAATGCTTCAAGGGCAATTTCGGGGCGTAGCTCAGCTTGGTAGAGCGCTTCGTTTGGGACGAAGAGGCCGCAGGTTCAAGTCCTGTCGCCCCGATGTTTGCGCCAGGGCCCCTTGCACCGCTGTGGTATCCTAACCGGGTGCGGCAGCGCCGGGGGGCCCGGAGCCTGTCCGGCGGCCGGGCGTGCGCCCGTGGTCTAACGGATAAGGCACGAGTCTTCTAAACTCGAAGATGGGGGTTCGATTCCCTCCGGGCGCGCCAAGTCCGCGTGGTGACTGTAGCTCAGTTGGTTAGAGCGCCGGTCTGTGGAACCGGAGGTCGCGGGTTCGGATCCCGTCAGTCACCCCATTCTCTCCCGCATCGCCGCAGTTTAACCGAACCTTTCCCTGGCGTACGCGGAAGCGGGCGTATGCCAAGATGACTGCTTCGTTGCAGGGCGAACGTAGCACGGTAGATGGAGCGGCGTCATGCTGCGCCTCTCTGGCGCGCATCCCTCGGAGTCGTCGTTACCGCTATAGCCGCGGCGCTACTGTTGTTTGCCGTCTGGCGCGTCCTGTGGCTCAATAACCAGGGCGGCAACACGCTGACGCAACTCGCGCGAGAACGCACCGCCGTCGCGTACCAGCAAACGCTCTACGAACTGCTCTGGCGCATGGAGCGTTTCCGTCTGCAGACGGAACTGCAGCACAATGCGCCATTTTCGTACGACGTGCGTGCCGCCGTCGACCAGCAGATGAGCGTGGTCAACAGATTCACGGCAGCCCGCGCCGGTTCGTTCAACGTGGCGCAAGACTGGGCCAACATTCAGCGACGCTGGTCGAAAGCGCGCAATCTGCATCGCGTCTACACTGGCCGCGATTTGCAGCGCGTCACTCGCGCAGTGGACGATCTCATCTACAAAGTAGAAGACACGTCCGGCATCGAGTACGAAAGCAACCGCTACGCGCAAGACCTCGGCGACATGCTGTTCGCCAAGACGCCTGAAGCCGTGCACGACTCGCTGTACGCGGACCTAATTTCCGAAAACGCGCAGACGAGCAGGAACATTTCGATTATCAATCGCGTGCGCTTGTCGGGTCTGCTGAGCCTGATGAGCGGCGACATCGATTTCGCAAGCGACGACTGGGCGGCGATCGATGCCAGTATTCCGCACGGTCTGGGCACGTCCGCAGAAGCCGCGTCGTACCTGCGTCACAGCGATGCGCTCGTAAAAGCGGGCAACAAGATGGTGAGCGCGCTCAGCCGTCAGGTGTTGATGCGCGAGCATCCGACGGGCGATCCTGCCGCAACGCGTACGCTCGCGCATACCGCCGCAGCCGCGAGCGCGGCAATGAACGCCGGTCTTGCGACGCTCCTGGACCGGCAGCTCGCGCGGCGCATGGGATACGAAACGCTGCGCAACCGCTATATCTACGGTATCGTGCTGCTCGGTGCCGTGCTGCTCATCGGCATCATGCTGATCGTCGCGGAATTGACGGCGCGGCGCGATCGCGATGCGCTAAGCAAAGCGCAGCAAGAATCGGCGCGGCTCAGTGCCGAACTCGCACGGCAGAAAGCGGAACGAGCTCTGCGCCTGTCGGAAGCGCAATTCCGCGCTGTATTCGACGGTGCGTCACTCGGCATCGCCATCTTCGATCGCAGTGGTCACATTCTCGACGCGAACGCCGTGTTCCGCAATGTGTACGGCGATAACTCGGCCGGCGTTCTCGAAGGTCATGAAGAAGAATTTGCCGAGCTCATGCGCGGCGAGCGCGATCTCTTCGAGTTCGAGCACCATGTGATGACGCCGGGCGGTCAGGAAGCCTGGACGGATTCCACGATTTCTCTGGTCAACGACGATGCCGGCCACCCGTTCTTCGCGATCTGCATGTTCCGCGATCTCACGGACCTCAAGCGCAACGAGCGGCGCATGCTGCATGACATGACGCACGATGCGCTGACGGGGCTGCCGAACCGCGCGCTGTTCGAAACGAAAGTACGCGAACAGTTCGCGGAAGCCAAGGCATCGCCGCAGTCCTCGTTTGCCGTGCTCGTCGTGGACCTGGACCGCTTCAAAGACATCAACGAAAGCCTCGGCCACGAAGCCGGGGACTTCGTCATTTCGCAGGTCGGCCATCGTTTGCGCGCAGCGATCGAAGCGGCGGACGTAGTGGCCCGACTGGGCAGCGACGAATTCGCGGTACTCGTTCGCTCCCTGCCGGACGTGCTGCACGTGGAGCTCATCGCGCGTCGCGTCCTGAGCGCGCTCTCGAAACCCGTATCGCTTGGGCCGCGTTCTATTTTCGTTTCGGCAAGCGTCGGCATTGCGATTGCGTCGGGCAATTATCAGCGCGGCGAAGACGTCATGCGCGACGCGGACATTGCGATGCGCTATGCCAAGGGTCTGGGCGGGCGTTTCGCGGTGTTCGATTCGAACATGCACGCGCGTGCGGAGAAACGTTTACAGCTCACGACGGATCTGCGGCTCGCGCTCGAACACGGCGAATTCGACGTGCTGTATCAGCCGATCGTGAAAATCGCGGACGGCGAACTGGTGGGGTGCGAGGCTCTGATACGCTGGAACCACCCGACCGAAGGCATCATGTATCCGGGCGACTTCATGCCGCTCGCGGAACAAACGGGCCTGGCCATTCCCATCGGCCGGTTCGTCGTCCGTACCGTGTGTCAGCAAATCGCTCGGTGGAAACGTGCTATCGGCAAGAGACTCTTCCCGGTGAACGTAAACGTGTCCGCCGCGGAATTGCTCGACCCGGATTTCGAGAGTGTCGTAATGGGAGCGACCTCGGAATTCAGCGTCGATCCGCATCACGTGACGCTCGAAATTACCGAGAGCGTCGTACTCGACGCAGGCACGCGCCCGAACGCGCTCGTAGAGCGCCTGCGCTCCAGCGGTTTCCAAATCTGCATCGACGACTTTGGAACCGGCTACTCCTCGCTGCGCTATCTGCAGCAATTCAAAGTCGACGCAATCAAAATCGACCGGTCGTTCGTTTCCGGCCACGACGGCGACGTTGCCAGCGAGCCGATCGTGCGTACGCTGATGACGCTCGCCGAAGCGTTCGACGTGCGCGTCGTTGCCGAAGGCATCGAAACGCAGCGGCAGCGCGACGTGCTGCGTAATACCGGCTGCCGCTTCGGTCAAGGATATTACTATGCGCGCGCCTTGAGTGCGGACGAACTGACCGCGATGTATCCCGCAGTCTTCGGACTGACTCCGAAACACGCGTCGGCGTGAACGAAGCAGCTACACCGTTGCGCGTCGCGGTTATCGGCGCAGGGGCCACACGTGCGCGCGACGTGCTGGGCACGCTTGCCGCCGCGGGTTACTACGGACGCGGATTTTTGCGCGCCTCGCGCATCGCGGAAACAAACGCGCAATGGAATGCCGTCATTTTCCTCGGATCGGCCGTCGCGCAAGACGACGCGGACGCCGCCTTGCTGCGGCGCATCTCGGCAAGCCGCCCGCTCATCATCGCGACGTCCCGCATCGACATGGAGGTCGTGCGGCAGGCGGCGGGCCTGGGCGCGCACGACGTGGTGCTGCGCGACGATGGCGTGCGCCTCATGGATTCGCTTCGGCGCGCGATCAGTGAACGGGCGCGCATTCCGCTGGAGTCGGTTACCGACCACGTGCGCGAAGAACTCATGCGCCGTCTCTTCGATCTCACCCCGAACTACGTCAGCATTCGCGATCACGACGGGCGCTACGTGATGGTGAGCCAAGCGTACGCCGACCTCTACGGCACGACCGTCGACGAGATGACGGGAAAACCCGTCGCCGCCTTCATGAGCG
The DNA here is from genome assembly GCA_035694945.1 of Vulcanimicrobiaceae bacterium. Lineage (GTDB taxonomy): Bacteria > Vulcanimicrobiota > Vulcanimicrobiia > Vulcanimicrobiales > Vulcanimicrobiaceae > DATGJX01. Next base: position 13,263 of record DASSEZ010000010.1, on the reverse strand, counting down.
GCACGGCGATGAGCGAACTCGAGCTCAGCGAGGATTTGGAAGTGCTGCGCACGCGGCGTTCGCGTTCGGTGCACCGGGACGTCGTAGATAGTTCGGGGACGAATCGAATGCTGCAGATCGTCAAGAGGCCGATCGCGCTCGAAGACGGACGTTCGTTCGTGATGGAAGTGGCGGTCGACGTAACGAAAAGCGAACGCGCCGAATCGACGCTTGCAAAGACGAACGATTTTCTAAAAAACATTCTGGAAACGATATCCGATGCGGTGTTCGCGCTGGACACCGGTGGGAAGTTCACGCTCGCGAACAAGCGACTCTCGCAAATGACGGGCTATCGCCATCACGAACTCATCGGCATGCCGTTCGCCAAACTGTTTCCCGGCGATACGGCGTTCGACGTGCAGCGCGTGCTCGCGTCGCTCGTTTCGGAAACGGGAAAAGAGAAGCGCTTCGAGGCGCACATTTCACATGCCGACGGCCATCAGCGCATCATCACGTGCAGCCTGCTTCCCCTTAAAGAGGGAGATCGCGTGATCGGCATCGCCGGAACAGCGGTCGATATCACCGAACGCAAAGCGGCGGAGCAGCGCATCGAGCATCTCGCGTATCACGATCCGCTCACGAATCTGCCCAACCGGCGCCTGCTCAACGACCGTTTGACCATGGCGATGTCACAGGCGCAGCGCGACGGGCGGATGGTCGCCGTGCTGTTCGTGGATCTCGACCGCTTCAAAAGCATCAACGATTCGCTCGGCCATCGCACGGGCGATGCCGTACTTCAGGAACTGGGAACGCGGCTGCGCGCTGCGGTGCGCTCCGGGGATACCGTCGCGCGCATGGGCGGCGACGAATTCGTGTTTTTGCTGCCGAGCATCGACCGCGTGGATGAAGCGGTTACGGTCGCGCGCAAAGTACTCGACGCGGTGCGCCAGCCGTTCAATATCGAAGGCCGGGAATTCGTCGTGACCGCAAGCATCGGCATGAGTTTCTTCCCGAACCATGCGCGCGATGCGGAAACGCTCATCAAACAGGCGGATACGGCACTGTTCGAGAGTAAACGGCGCGCGAGCGACACGTTCGAGATTTTCGATCAGTCCATGAGCGCGCGTTCGCTGGATTACTTCATCCTCGAGAACGAACTGCGCCGTGCGATCGCGCAAAACGAATTCGTGCTGATGTATCAGCCGATCGTCGAAATGCGCACCGAGCGCATCACCTCGCTGGAAGCACTGATTCGTTGGCAGCATCCCGAAAAGGGCTTGCTGATGCCGGACGAATTCATTCCGCTTTCCGAGGAGACCGGCCTCATCGTACCAATCGGCGACTGGGTGCTGCGCCAGGCGTGCCGCCAAAATCGCGAGTGGCAGCGACGCGGGTTGTTTACCGTGCCGGTCGCCGTTAATATTTCCGCGCGCCAACTGGACAGCGATTTGGTCGCGGCGGTCAGTCAGGCGCTCGATGAAGCGGCGCTGCCGCCGCAGTATCTCGAACTCGAACTTACCGAGAGCATCCTGATGGAGAGCGCGGCGGCATCGTCGATGACTATCGACGCGCTCAAGGAAATGGGCACGCACATTTCCATCGACGACTTCGGTACGGGCTACTCGTCGCTCAGTTATCTGGAGCGCTACCCGATCGATTCGCTGAAGATCGATCGCTCGTTCATGCCGCACGACCCCCTCGCGCCCGGCGCGGGCATCATCGCGGGCACGATTATCTCGATGGCGCAAACGCTTGGCATCGACGTTATCGCCGAAGGGGTGGAAACGCGCGAGCAGCGCGATTTCCTGCTCGCACGCGGTTGCACGCGCGCGCAAGGGCATTACTATTGGGCCGCGATGCCGGCCGACGCGCTCGAAGCCCTAATAGGCGGCGATGCGCGCGATGGCATCCTCGCGTAAGACGCCGCGCAGCACTTTGCCGCTCGGTGTGCGCGGAAGCTGCGCAACGCGCAGCACCGTGTCGGGCACTTTGTAATCCGCCAACCGCCGCGCAACGGCTTCACGTACGCCGGCGAGCATGTCGTCGGGTACCGGAACGTCTTCGCGCACGACGACGCACGCGCACGTCCGCTCGCCGAGCACCGGATCGGGAATGCCGACGATGGAAACCGCCGCAACCCAGGGCAACTCGGAGACGAGCAACTCGACTTCTTCGGGATATACGTGCAGGCCGCCGCGAATGATAATCTCCTTGCTGCGTCCCTTCAAATGCAGAAAGCCGGAAGCGTCGAGATAGCCGATGTCGCCGGTCTTGAACCAGCCGTCCGGCGTGAATGATTCGCGCGTAAGTTCATCATCGTTGTAGTAGCCTTTGAATACGCCGGGGCTGCGCACGAGAATCTCGCCGTACTCATGGCCTTGCGTGTCGATGCGAATCTCTGCTTCGGGAATAACGCGTCCGACCGACGTCCTGCGCGCGGGCGCCGGATCGTCAAAACGCGTCATCGTCACGGCGGGAGACGTTTCGGTCAATCCCCATGCGATCTGCACGTCGCAGTGCAGGTCGTTGCGAATGCGATCTGCGAGTTCCGGTGAAACGGGCGCCGCCGCGACAATGCCCGTGCGCAGCGTACCGAGATCGCGTGGAGCACGTTTTTGCGCGGCAAGTTCGAGCACGAACATCGTTGGCACGCCGTGCAGTACGGTGACGCCTTCCCACTCGCACAGATCGAGCGCGGCTCCCGCGGCGAACGTCTTGAGTACGACCGTTCGGGCGCCGCTGATGGCCGCCGCGAGTATGCTCGCAGAAAGGCCGAAGATATGCGTGATGCCGACGGTAAGCAAAAACGTGTCGCGCTCCGTGCACGCAAGCAGCGAACCCGTCGCCGCAGCGTTCCACACGAGGTTTGCGTGCGTGAGAACCACGCCTTTCGGCCGCCCCGTCGTTCCGGACGTATAACAGATCGCGAATACGTCGTCGCGCGCAATCGTGACGGCTTTGACGGGATACTGCGCAGGCTGGGAGAGCAGCGCGATGGGCTCGCTCGACTCGATGTTCAGAATCTCGCGCACCTCCGGCAAATCCATCTGCCGGATGCGGGCGGCAAGTGCGTCGTCGGCGACGCAGATGAGGCGCGATGCGCTGTGGCGCAACACGTTTTCGAGATCATCGTAACCTAGCCGCGGGTTTGCTCCGACGAATATCGCACCGCTGAGCGCGCATGCCCAGTACAGCACGACCGCCTCGATTTGATTAGGCAGCACGACCGCGACGCGATCGCCGGCGCGAACGCCGAGTGCGGCAAAATGGGCGCACGAAGACAGCGCTGCCTCATGAAGTTCTTTCCATGAAAGGCGGCGCGTGCCGTCGGTAACGGCCTCGGCGCTGGGGCGGACGTACACATTCTCCCGCAATACGTCGGCGATCGTCGCGCTCTGCCGGAGGTCGTCCAGCGTCATACGTTCTCGCGCTAGTTAGTCGGACGAAACGGTGCCCCCTACGGGCAGGACGCATATAAGCGGAATCGTATACTGGTGCCGTACGCGTCTTGTCAAAGTGGGTATTCCCGGCTAAACTAGGCGTCGTGCCTGCCCTCCAGCCAGTCGAAGGGCGCCTTTAGCTCAGTTGGTAGAGCAGTAGACTTTTAATCTATTGGTCCCGGGTTCGAGTCCCGGAGGGCGCATATGCACCGCTAGCTCAATGGTAGAGCAGTTGACTCTTAATCAATTGGTTCGGGGTTCGAGTCCCTGGCGGTGCACCAAATTCACAAGGCGGTTCTATGAGCCGCCTTTTTCATTCCGTTTCCGTAAAGCGTGCGGGGCGCGCTAGGGCGCCTTCCGAACGCTTCCTTCGTGAAAGACGCGATTGGGCATCGGGCCCGCTCGCGCGCGGACCGCGATAGAGAGGTGGTGCAGCGCACCGCGGAGCTGCTCACCAGCAGTCTGTCGCTGGAAGATCTCTTCCATGCGATTTGTTCGCTATTGGCCCGGTTCGTCGAAGCGCCCGTCGTTTTCATCGCCCTGAATGATGCGCAGGGCGGCGACATCGTGTTCTTGCTCGAGAACGGCGTGGCGGGCCGTTTGGAGAACCGCCACGTGCGCCCCGGATCCGCCACTGCACACGTGTTGCGCGACGGGACGGCCATACTCAAGTGCAGTTTGGCGGACTGGACCGAAGGTCGTTCGCCCCTCAACTTGCCCGATCAGCCGCAAAGCGACGATCGCGTTTCCGCGATTTTCGTTCCGCTCAAATTCGGCACCGACATCATCGGCGCACTTTCGGTGCAAAGCGAAAAGCCGGACGCGTACGATGAAGCGGACGTCGAGTTGTTGCAGACGTGCGCGCTGTACCTGAGCGTGCGCATCCATCAGGCGCAAATCGAAACGCAGACCGCGCGGCTGGAAAACATCGCGTCGACCGACAGTCTGACCGGCGTCGGAAATCGCCGCTGGCTGAACCAGCGTCTGTCCGCGGAATGGCGGCGTGCGATTCGCCGTCACGCCGGCATCGCGCTCATGCTGATCGACGTCGATTTTTTCAAAGCCTTCAACGACACGTACGGACACGTCGCGGGCGATGCGGCGCTGCAGCAAGTCGCAACGGCGCTCGCGTCGTGCCTTTCGCGTTCGGAAGATGCGTTTGCTCGTTACGGCGGTGAAGAGTTTGTCGCCGTGCTGCCCGATACGGAGATCGCGGGCGCACTCACCATCGCGGAGCGCATGCGCGCCGCGGTGTTCGATCTCGGCATCGCGCACAGCGGTTCGCTGCTCGGACGGTTGACGATCAGCGCCGGCGTCGCGTATCAGATTCCCGCGCGCGGCACTTCGCCGGAAGTCCTGGTCGAAGCAGCGGATGCCGCGCTCTACGACGCAAAACGCGGCGGCCGAAACCGTGTCGCCGCTGAAAATTATCGCTCTGATGCGCCGCCCGCGTATCCCGCTCGCGCGTATCGTCACAATTTACCGGCGCTACGCGGGCGTACGTTCGGGCGCGCGGAAGAAGCGCAGCGCATGCGTGCGCTGCTGCGCGCTTCGCGTCTGCTCACGATCGCGGGGCCCGCGGGTTCCGGTAAGTCGCGGCACGTCGTGGAAGTCGCGCTTCGCGACATCGCGCGTTTTCCCGACGGCGTGTATTACGTCGACTGTTCGGTCGTCACCGACGGGCGCTACTTGAGTGCGAAAGTCGCCTCGATCGTTGGCGTGCGTGAGACGCCGCTGCTCTCGGCCGATCTTGCCGTCGCGGAGTTTTTGCGCTCCAAGCGCGCGCTCGTGATTCTCGACAACTGCGATCTGGCCACGGCCAACATTGCGCAGTACGCGCATGCGCTGCTTGCCGAAGCGCGCGACACGCGTGTTGTCGTTACGTGCCGGGAACCGCTCATGCTCGCGGGTGAGGTCGCATTTACGCTGCCTCCGCTGGAGGTCCAGCCGGCAATCACGCTGTTTCTCGAACGTGCAAAAGATCTGGGCATCGAGCAGATCGGTGCTTCCGATGCCGTGATTATCGAGCGCATCTGCGGCAGACTCGGCGGGACGCCGCGTGCAATTGAACTGGCGGCGGCGCAACTGCGGCGCCTCTCGCTGCGCGATTTGGAGCAGCGTTTGCCGGACGAGGCGTCGATGGATCGGCAAGCGGCGCAAGGATTCGTGCCATGGACGTACAGCGTCCTTTCCTCAGACGAGCAAACCTTGCTGCGTTGCCTGAGCGTTTTTGCCGGCGGAGCGACGCAGGATGCGCTGGAAGAAGTGTGCGTCGTGCAGCGCGTGAGCGATACGCTCAGCGGTCTGGTGGAAAACGGCATCGTCGGCATTGAGACGCACCACGCCGGCGAACGTTACGTGCTGCCGCTCTCCATTCGCGCCTACGCGCGTGAGCGCGCGCAGGAAGCGGACGAGTTCGAGGCGATCGCGATGCGCCATGCACGGTATTTTCTGGAACGAGCGCGTTCACTGCAGGAAAGTTACCCCACGCGATCCTGGCAGCGCGAACTCAATCAGATGCTGCCGGAAATCGACAACTTGCGCGCGGCCCTCATCTTTACGGTCACGCAAGGCCACGACGTGCAATTGGGCGCCGAACTGACGGCGTGTCTCGTACATTATTGGCAGCAACTCGGGCGCATGTCCGCGGGCCGCGAATGGATCGAACAGCTGCTTGCGCGAGGCGTCGAATTCCCGCGGCGCGTGCGCGCGGAACTTATCTATGGTTTGGCGCGCCTGGACAACGCGCACAACAAACAGGCGTTGGAGTGCGCGCTGCACGCGGCGCAAGAATATCGCGCGCTGGGCGATGAAACGGGCCTTGCCGCCGCACTCTTCGAAGTCGCGATCGCACACTCGGGACTGGGCCAGGTCGACCAGGCCGATCCTCCGCTGCAGGAAGCGTTGGAAATTTGCACGCGCCTTGGTGATATTCGGCGCATGGGTGACGTGCTCAACGGTATGGCGCTGAACGAAAGTTGGCGCGGCAACACGCTGCGCGCGCGCGAACTTTTCGAGCAAAGCCTCGAACTGTTCCGGCGTTTGGAAAACGATCGCGGCGTGGCTTCGCTGCTCGGCAACCTGGGTGATCTCGCGGCTACCGTCGGTGACTACGAGCGCGCCGTGAGTCTGAGCCGGCAGAGTCTTGCGATTCTCGAGCGGTTGCACGATCCGCAATCGACCGCGTGGCAGCTCACCAACATCGGCTGCTTTGAAATCAAACGCGGAAATTTGGAAGCGGCTCGTCCGGTGCTGCGCCGTGCGCTGGAACTCGTGCGCGAGCATCAGGACGATTGGCTCAGCGCGAACTGCGTGGACGCGTTCTCGCGTCTTGCGCTCATGCAGCATGATTGGTCCGCCGCGTACCGGCTCGCGCTCTTTGCGGATGGCATTTTCGGCGCGATCGGCGTTCCGCGTCAGCCGCCGGATCAAGCCGATCGCGAACGCGTCGTGCGCGAAGCCGCCGATCGCCTGGGCATCGACGGTGAGGCGCGGCAGCGCGAGCACGCGCGCGCCATGAGTTGGAGCGACGTGCTGAAAATCGCTGCGGAAGTATAAAAAGAAGAGGCTCGCCGCAGGCGGCGAGCCTCGTGTGCGTTAGCGCAAGACGCTAGTGCAGCGTGAGCGCCGTGTCATCGATCCAGAAGTTGGTCGCGAGGCTGGAATCCTCGGTTCCCGTCCATTTGATCGTCACGGTTTGTCCGGCGTACGCAGAGAGGTCCAGTGACTTCTGTACGTAGCCGCTGTTGTGGTTCAGGTTGGAGAACGTTTGCTTCGTCGTTCCGTTGATCGACAGTTTGAGCGTATCGTACGCAGTCGTCGTCGTGCTCTCTTGCGTCGTGATGTGCAAGTAGTACGTGAGCGTCGCGCCGCAGCCGGCTTTGATCGTGACGGACTGGCTGAGCGTATCGGTGTGCGCGCTGCCGTAGCCGTCAAGCCACGCATAGCCCGATCCCGTGTGCGCATATGCACCGTCCGTGTTGATGACGCCGGACGTTGCGGTCCAGTTCGCCGAGCCGCTCTCGAAGCCCGGATTCAGAAGAATCTGGCCCGAGCATGAACCGCCCGGTGTCGGCGTGGGAACCGGCGTTGCGGTCGGTGCCGGCGTCGGTGACGGCGGCGGAGTGGACGATCCGTACGAGTACGCGCAGCCGCTGATTGCGTTGCTCCACTCCGGCTGGTTCGGGAACGTGGCGCCGCCGTACATCGAAATGTTCTGCAGGTTCGACCACGCGCACTTGTCGCCGTCTTCCGCACCGGAAGAATCCAGCCAGCCGTTGCCGGCGCCCGGATCGGTGATCGTTTCCGACATTTCGTGTCCGCCGACGATGCTGGTACCGTCCAGCGTGCCCGGAGAATTCACGGAACCCTCACCGCAACCGGATCCGGCATCCGGCGTATACGGCAGATTCGTGTAAGCCACGGCACCGTTCGAGCTGCTCGTCGTGTTGTGATAGCCGCACCATTGCGAGCCAAAGCCGCTCTGCGTGTAGCCGTGCGGTGTTACGACGACGTAGTTCGCATCGGCATTGTAACCGAAGTGCGAAACCGCTTTGAGGGCTTCCGATGCCACCTGCGCGTCGGTGTAGCTCGTGGGCGGCAGCGAACTGTCGTACCACGCGCCTTGGTATTCACCGGCCGGGTTGGTGATGTAACCGCTGTTATCGTAATACTGCGTCTGAACGTTGCCCAGATTGCTGCCGCCGTACGCGTTCGCGTAGTTGACGAGATACGATGCCAAGCCATCGGGGTCGCGCGACGTATCGCTGGAGCTGCTCCATCCCCAGAACACGAGATAGATCTTCGGAACGTGTTGAACCGGCCCGCCGCCATAGACGAGATTCGACGTGGCGTCGGTGTGGCGGCCGTGCAGCGCGTGCAGACCGGGCGCGAGTTCCGGGTGGCCCTTCAGATAATCGCGGCTATAGAAAAGAATGCGATGTCCGACGGACTGTTGCGTTTGCGTCGGATTCTTCGGAGTCGTGGGCACGACGGAACTGTTGGTGTTTCCGCCGCCGCAGCCCGCAATGAGTGCAGCGCACGCCGCAAACGCGACGAGCACCTGAGGTTTTTTCAAGAAGTATTTCAAGATCGTGTAGCCTCCACGAGTGTGCAAGCAAGAAGCGGCCGCTCCAGGGCGGACGCCCAAAAGATTGTGTAAAAAAAACTGCACGCTCGCGTAAGTGAGAAACGCATCCATATGCGAACAGCGACCTTCTCGAAAGGTCGTAGAGGAAAACCGGCCGGGGCGTTATATTTATCGGGGTCGCGCCAGGGCTCCAGGGCAAGTGGCGGAACTGGCAGACGCGCTGGATTTAGGTTCCAGTGGGGCAACCCATCAGAGTTCGAGTCTCTGCTTGCCCAAGACTCGCTTCGCTCGTCTTGAGCAAGCAGAGTAGTCTAAAACAAGTGAGTGGTTCGGGCCGGCATCCCGAACCGCGAACGCGAACGCGGAAGTAGCTCAGTGGTAGAGCATCGCCTTGCCAAGGCGAGGGTCGCGAGTTCGAATCTCGTCTTCCGCTGATTTTTTGTACGGACCCTTCGGCCCATCCGAAGGGTCCGTGCGCTTCTTTTGGGGCAAGCGTCGCCCTCCGTACGATAGGCGCGTGAGTTCCGTGCGTCTGCGCCCGCTCGACGAATCCGACCTCGACGAGGTTGCGTGCGTACACTGCGCCGCCTTTCGCAAGAGTGCCATGACCGCGCTCGGCCGCGACATCGTCAAACGCTACTATCTCTGGCAATTCCGTGGTCCGGGCCATCAAACGTACGCGACCGGCGCCTGGATCGATTCACGCTTGGCGGGCTTTTGCGTGGGCGGTTATCAGCCGACCTCGCTCTCCGGTTTTCTCGCGCAAAACCGTACGCGGCTCGTGCTGCGCGTGCTCACGCGCCCGTGGCTATTGGGCAATCCGCTGTTCCGCGACCGGCTCACACAGGGGCTGCGTGTGCTGCGCCGCGCCTTCTCACGTTCGACTCCGGCGCCGGCCGCGCCGCCGCGCGCCGCGTCGACCGAGGCGCCGAGGAAACCGCCGTTCGACATTCTTTCCATCGCGGTCGATCCGGCCGTGCAAGGAATGGGCGTCGGCAAAACGTTGATGCTGCATGCGCAGGAGCAAGCTCGCGAGAACGGTTTTTACGTCATGACGCTCTACGTGAACGGCGACAACGATCAAGCGATCCGGTTCTACGAACACCTGGGCTGGGAACGCTGCATTCAAAATGGCGCGTGGCGCGGCCGCATGGAGAACTGGCTGGAGCGCCCGGCGGTGTCGACGGCATAAGGCGCCGCGCCAAGAGAGGATTACGGACGGCTTCGTACTATTCTATTCGGCTCGCTTTTGCTGACTTTTTGAGGACCCCCGGCCGGCGCGCGCTTGGGGGTTTCGTTTTGCGCAGCGAATAGAGCACGTTTCCAACACCTTAGTAGGAGAGCCGCCCTGTCTACCTCCACGCTCACCCAACTCGCACCCACGCAAGTCGAACTGGTCATCCCCATCTCCTCCGAGGAGATGCGCGAGGCCGAGGATCGCGCATTTCGCCGTCTCGTGAAGAAAGCCAAGCTGCCGGGCTTCCGCCCGGGGAAGGTGCCGCGCAAAATTTTCGAGCAAGCGTACGGTGCGCAGACGATTACCAATGAAGCGATGGAGGACGTCGTCCCCACGGTCTACGCGAAGGCCGTGCGCGAGCACGACCTCGACCCGGTCGACCGCCCGAAGATGGAACTGCTCCCGGACGACGACGGACAGCCGCGACGCATCAAGGCGGTGGTCGACGTGCGTCCCGCAATCGAACTGAGCGACTATAAAGGCCTGACCGTGAACGCCGAGCCGGTCACGGTAACCGATGAGGATGTCGAGCGCGCGCTCAAGACCCTTGCGCGCGACCGCGCGACGCTCGTGCCCGTGGAGCGCGAAGCACGCCTGGGCGACGTCGTAACGGTGGATTACGAAGGAAAGATCGACGGCGTGGCATTCGAAGGCGGCACCGCCCAGGGCCAGCAGACCGAACTGAGCGAGGAGCGCTTCATTCCCGGCTTCGCGACCGGCATCGCCGGCATGAAGGCTGGTGAAACCAAGGACGTCGAGGCGACGTTCCCCGACGATTACCAGCAGACCGACCTCGCCGGAAAGACGGCGGTCTTTACCATCTCCCTGCACGAGGTCAAGGAGCTCGAACTCCCGCCGATCGACGACGAACTGGCAAAGGCCGTTTCGCAGCACCAGACGCTCGACGAACTGCAGGCAGACGTGCGCAAGCGCCTGCAGACCGCGGCCGAAGCGCGCATCAAGCGCGAAACGGGCAACGACCTGGTCGAACGCCTCGTCGCCTCGCACGATTTTCCGCTGCCCGAGGTGCTGGTCGAGCGCGAAATCGACGGTATGGTCAGCGACGGCGCCGGCATGGCCGCCCGGATGGGCATGTCGTTCGACGACTACCTCAAGGCGGTGGGCAAGACCGAGGACGACCTGCGCAAGGAGTACCGCGAGGACGCCGAGCGGCGCGTCAAAGGTACGCTGATCCTCGAAGCCATTGCCAAAACCGAAAATATTACGGCGACGCCGGCCGATATTCAACAAGAGCTGCAAGCGCTCGCACGGCAATACGGACAGCCGGTCGACCGCATCCGCCAAGCGCTGGGCAACAACGTGCTCTCCTTAATGGACGGAATCGTCCGAAATAAAACGGTGGAGTTTCTCGTTGAGCACGCGAAAGCACAAGAAGCAACTCCGGGCGCTAAATCGTAGTCTGTAGAGAAGCATTGCCGTAAAAAGGAAACGTTTGTAAGATGGGTCATTTGGTCCCGATGGTCGTCGAACAAAGCGCGCGCGGTGAGCGTGCTTTCGACATTTACTCGCGTCTGCTCAAGGATCGCATCGTTTTCGTCGGCGGTCCCATCGACGATCACCTCGCCAATCTCGTGATCGCGCAGCTGTTGTTTCTCGAACGCGAAGACCCCGATAAAGACATCGACATGTACGTGAACAGCCCCGGCGGCAGCGTGACCGCGGGTCTGGCGATTTACGACACGATGCGCTTCATCAAACCCGACGTGGCGACGATCTGTGCCGGAATGGCCGCCTCGATGGGGTCCATTTTGCTCACGGGCGGCGCGCAAGGCAAACGCATGGCCTTACCGCATTCGAAGATTCTCATCCATCAGCCCTGGGTGCAGCAGGTCGGCGGCCAAGCCACGGACATCGAGATTCATGCCCGCGACCTCATTGCCACGCGCCGCATGCTGGCGGGCATCTACGAGGACACCACCAAAAAGCCCATCGAGCAGATTCTTAAGGATATCGAGCGGGATTTCTACATGACGGCGCAGGAAGCCAAAGATTACGGTATCATAGACTCGATCATCGAAAACCGGTCCTCGCTGGCGACCCCGGCGTAGGCGCGAAAGGGCGCAATGTTTCGATTCGGAGACGAGAAGGGCCAGCTCAAATGCAGCTTCTGCGGCAAATCGCAGGAGCAGGTTCGCAAACTCATTGCGGGCCCGGGCGTCTACATCTGCGACGAGTGCATCGAGCTCTGTAACGAGATCATCGAAGAAGAGCTCTACAAGAACGTCGATGAGAATCTGCGCCTTCGCAACATCCCCAAGCCCAAAGAGATCAATCACATCCTCAATCAGTATGTGATCGGTCAGGAACGCGCCAAAAAATCGCTCGCGGTTGCGGTGTACAACCACTACAAACGCGTGAACATGGGCGCGACGGCGGACGACGTCGAGTTGCAGAAATCGAATATTCTGCTCGTCGGGCCGACGGGTTCGGGTAAAACCTATCTCGCGCAAACGCTCGCGAAAATTTTGGACGTACCGCTCGCGATGGCCGATGCCACATCGCTCACCGAAGCGGGCTATGTCGGCGAAGACGTCGAGAACATTCTGCTCAAGCTGATTCAAGCCGCGGATTACGACGTCAAGCGCGCGGAGAAGGGCATCGTCTACATCGACGAGATCGACAAGATCGCACGCAAGAGCGAGAATCCCTCGATCACACGTGACGTGTCGGGCGAAGGCGTACAGCAGGCACTGCTCAAGATTCTCGAAGGCACGACTGCAAACGTTCCGCCCCAGGGCGGACGCAAGCATCCGCACCAAGAGTTCATTCAAATCGACACGACCAACGTGCTGTTCATCTGCGGCGGCGCGTTCGACGGTCTGGAACGGATCATCGAGTCGCGCGTGGCAAGCAACAACATGGGTTTCCGCGCGCAGCCCGAGAGTAGAAAAGATCAACGCATGGGCAAACTGCTGCAGCAGCTCATGCCCGAAGACCTCTTGAAGTTCGGCCTGATTCCGGAGTTCATCGGGCGTCTGCCGATCGTCGTGACGCTCGACGCGCTCGACGAACTCGCGCTGCGCCGCATTCTGGTGGAGCCGCGCAACGCGCTGGTTCGGCAGTTCCAAAAGATCATGGGCATGGACGGCGTGGAGCTCACGTTCACCAAGGAGGCGCTCATCGCCATCGCCGCCCGCGCGCAAGGCCGCAAGACCGGTGCGCGCGGACTGCGTTCGATTCTCGAAGAAACGATGCTCGACGTGATGTACGATTTGCCGTCGCTTACCGGCGTGAAGAAGTGCATCGTGAACAAAGAAGTCATCGAGAAGAAAGAGCCGCCGACGCTCATCTACAACGAACGCCAAAAAGACATGCCCGCCTAGGGTTTGATTTTGCCGACTCCATCGTTGCTTATAGCCTAGTGTGCTAAAGCACACGTCGGCTGTAAGCGCCTCGGATTCGGCGAAAATCAATTCCCTAGATCGTGATCCCTAAAGTGTAGGTCATTTGCCCCACGCACACGGTGCGCGGGGCTTCTCGCATCATGGCGTCATTCG
>DASSEZ010000009.1:0-82875 GCA_035694945.1 Vulcanimicrobiaceae bacterium | reverse complement strand
AATCCCGCATCCGCCCGCACGCAAACGCTCGGCGAGCGTCCCCTGCGGAACGAGTTCGAGTTCGAGTTCGCCTTGCAAGTACTGCCGTTCGAATTCGCGATTTTCACCAACGTACGAGCCGGTAGTGCGCTTGATGCGTTTGGAATCCAGCAATACGCCGAGCCCCCAACCGTCTACACCGCAGTTGTTCGAGACGGTTACCAAATCGGTAGCGCCCTGCTCCAGGAGCGCTTGAATGAGATTGTGCGGTATGCCGTTCAAGCCGAACCCGCCGACGGCAATGGAGGCGCCGCTGGGGATGTCCTTGACCGCCTCGGCGCACGAAGAGACGACTTTGTCCATACGAGGCGGTGATATGCCAGCGGGGACGCGGGGTCCCGCCCCGCGAAGTTTTCCGCCATCCACCACTGTTAGGAGATCCAAAGCCAATGGCAGTCGCCACCCCGCATCACGCGTCGTCCGACGAAGAGGCGATGATCCTCGACGTCGTACGCGAATTGGTTGCGGAAAAAGTCGCACCACGCGCCGCCGAGATCGACGAACGCGGCGAGTATCCCCAAGACATCCGCAAACTGTTTGCCGAGAACGACCTGCTGGGGATTCCGATCCCGGCGGATTACGGCGGCTTGGGCGGAACGTTTCTGACGTACGTCAAGGTCGTCGAAGAGATTGCCAAGGCGTGCGCCTCCAGTTCGCTCATCGTCGCCGTTCAGGAACTGGGCATGCTGCCGATTCTGATCGGCGGAAGCGACGAACAGAAACGCACGTATCTCCCGAAACTCGCCAGCGGCGAATGGATAGCAGCGTACGCGCTCACCGAAGCGGGCAGCGGCTCGGACGCCGCCGGTTCGATGCGCACGCGCGCGGAGAAGCGCGGTGACACGTATGTTTTGAACGGTCAGAAGATTTGGATTACGAACGGCAGCGTCGCCGACGTCGTGTGCGTATTCGCCGTGACCGATCCGGAGAAAGGCGCGAACGGCATCAGCGCCTTTATCGTCGAGAAAAGCTTTCCCGGATTTTCCGTCGGCAAGCTCGAGAAAAAAATGGGCATTCGCGGATCTCCGACAGTGGAACTCGTGTTCGACAACTGCGAGGTGCCGGCGAAAAATTTGCTTGGCAACGAGGGCGAGGGATTCAAAATCGCGATGAAGGTGCTCGACAAATCGCGGCCCGGCATTGCGGCGCAGGCGCTCGGCATTGCCACCGGCGCGCTAGAGTACGCCACGAATTACGCGCGCGAGCGCGTGGCATTCGGCAAGCCCATCGGCCAGCAGCAAGGCGTGGGATTCATGCTCGCGGATATGAAGACCGAAGTGGAAGCGGCGCGCCTGCTGCTGTATGAAGCCGCGCGTAAATGCGACGAAGGCGCGGCCGACGTCACGCTGTGGGCGGCGATGTGCAAGCTGAAATGCGGTGACGTGGCGATGAGCGTCACGACCGATGCGGTGCAAATTCTCGGCGGCTACGGCTACTCGGTGGACTATCCCGTCGAACGGATGATGCGCGACGCGAAAATCACGCAGATTTACGAGGGAACGCAGCAGATTCAACGCCTCGTCATTTCGCGCAACTTGGTGGGCAAGGCAAGATAACGCAGCGGCCCGCAAAGGGCCGCCCCCCGCTGCGGCGAATCAACCGCTCCTATTCTACACAGAAAGGAGGGTACTGCGTTGAAGAAACTGCTCGCGTCAATGATGGCGGCAGCGTTCCTCATGACCGGCACCGCCATGGCGGCCGGCAAGACGACCGCAGCCAAGACCACCACGAAGACCACGGCGACGAAGTCGATGAAGTCGACCAAGCCGGCGGCAAAGACGACGAAGTCCACGAAGTCGACCAAATCCATGAAGTCGACGAAGTCGGCCAAGTCCACGAAGACCAGCAAAAGCAAGAAACCGTAATCATTCCCGTCTTTATATAAAAAGAAAGCGCGGTCGTAAGGCCGCGCTTTCTTTATTGCGCGAAGCGGCGAAGCGCGAGAAACGCGATGTCGTGCGAGGTTTCGCCGTCGAGCGCGAGTTGCGCGGCTATCTCGCCGACGACGGGCGCGAACTTGAACCCATGCCCGGAAAAGCCCCCGCACAGGACGATTCGCCGATCGCGCGGGTCGGTATCGATCACGAAATGCCGGTCGGGCGTGAGCGAATACATGCAGGCTTTGCCTGCACGATAGGTGCCGGCGGCTCCGGGCATCCACGATTCCACTGCCTGCGTCACGGGTCGCACGTCGCGTTCGGCGTCGATCTCGCGGTCGAGACCTTGCGGCTGCGTCATCGCGCCGTACCCGTGAAACGCCGCCTTCACCCCATCGCCGAAATCGGGGAATCCGTACAACGGCGCCGGCAGCGATTCGCGTTCCAGTAAGAACGCGGGAAACGTGTCTGCGCCGTACGCTTGCACCGACGGCGCGTACCACACCTGGACGTTGCGCTGTATTTCCAGAGCAACGCCGGCCTGACGCATCGCATCGCCGAACCACGGGCCGAGCGTGACGATGACCGATTGCGTGCGTATGCGGCGATGGCCGGAGAGTTCGAGCACGATGCCATCGGTTTGCGCATGCCACTGCAAAACACTCGCCCCAAACAGCGTATGCGCGCCGGCATCCTGCGCGACGCGCAGGTGCGCGCGTATCGCTCGCTCCGGAAAGACCGCTCCTCCGCGGGATTCGAAAACGCCGACTTCGCCGTCCGCTACGCGCAGCTGCGGATAGCGTGTGCGCATGTCGGCCGCGTCGAGATACTCGACGGGCAAATCGTACGCCTTGGCGGCGCGCGCGGAGCCGCTTATTACCTCGCTGTGCTCGCTGCCCGCCAAGAGCAGCCCGGTCAAACGCATGAGCTCCTCGCCGGTGCGCGTCTGCAGATCGCGCCACAAGTCGTACGCACGCAGCAGCATGGGCACGTATGCGGGGTCCTCGTAGTACGCCTGTCTGATGATGCGCGTGCGACCGCCGGATGCACCCAAATCGTGCGCAGCTTCGAATTGCTCGATGCCGATCGCCCGTGCACCGCGCAGCGCGCAATGCGCCAGAGCGGCACTGCCCATGCCGCCGAGTCCCGCTACCGCGACGTCGTAGGTCAGAGGCTCCATTTCCAGGCGTTCCACGACTCGACGACCGGGTTCGGCGCGAATCCTTTAACGTTGGAGGCGAGTGCCTCTTGCTGACGCTGCCACCAGAAAAAGAGTATGGGATTGTCGTGCGCGAGCAGCGCTTCGATACGGTGATACGCTTGCGTGCGCGTCGCGCGATCGTAGCGGGTCACCGCCTGATGCTGCAACGCTTCCATTTGCGGGCTGCAATAGCGCGCGTCGTTGTAGCCGTTTGGCGGCATGAACGCGCATGTGAACTGCGAGGAATTGTCCGGATCAGTACCCGCATACCACGGCCAGAGCGCGAGATCGAAATTGCCGCCATGCACGATACCGCCGGAGCCCGCCGGCGCGTAGAGCAGATCGCCGGGATAGGTCTTTACTTCCGCCTGGATGCCGATGCGGTGCAACATGGCTTGTACTTGCACCGCTTCGCGTTTATGCGTGACGTTGGCCGTATCCGTTACCAGCACGACGTTCAGCGGCAATTTCACACCCGCGCTCCGCAGCAGCGCCTTCGCTTTTTCGACGTCGTGCGGAATGGGCTGCAGCGCATGGTTGTACGCCCACATCCAGTCGGGAAGATCCTCAGTCGCAATCTTCTCTTGGCCATACGTCAAGTCGCGCACCAGTTGCGCTTTGTCGATGGCATACCCAACCGCCAGGCGCACGCGCGGATCGTCGAACGGTTTGTGCTTGAGGTTGAACGCCATGCCTTCGTACCCGTTCACGTTTACCCACACAAGGCGTACTCCGGGTACGGTGCGCAGTTGCGGATACGTCGCAATCGACGCTTGAAACATATAGTCGATGGCGTGCGTGCGCAGCAAGTTCACCGAAGTGTTCTCATCGGGGACGATGCGGATGACGATGCGGCGCAGATGCGGCTTTCCCATGAAAAAGCCGTCGTTGGCGGTCAGCACGATTTGATCGCCGTGAACCCAGCGCACGAATTTGAACGGCCCGTCGGTAACGCCCGGATGCGAGTTGAACGGCACTTGATTGATGTTGGGATACTTTGCCAGTACGTGCGCCGGAACCACGCTGTACGGCTGATCGCTTTCAGCGAAAAACGTGCTGATAAACGGCGCGAACGGATGTTTCAAGTGCACGACGACGGTATGGACGTCCGGCGTGCCGATGGACGCGACGTCGTCGTATCCATTGCGCGAAACGGCGTTGTTGTCCGGATTCATGATCGCCTGCCACGAAAACCTTACGTCGCGCGAGGTGACGGGGCGGCCGTCGCTCCACTTCGCGTTGGAGCGCAGATGATACGTGATGGTCAAACCGTCGGCACTGATGCCGCCGTTTTCGCGAGTGGGCACTTGCGCGGCGAGCATTGCAACCGGATCGCCCTGCGGATTCGCCGAGAGCAGCGGCTCGAACATGAAACGCTGGATGAAGCCGTCGATGGTGTTCGATGCCAAAAGCGGATTGAGCGTTTTTGCGTCCTGCGGAACGGAGATACGCATCGTATCGCCGCCGCCCGCCGCGGATTGCCCGGATTGGCTGCACGCGGCGAGCGAGACTGCCGCAACGGCGGCACAGAAAACACGCCCAATTGTCTGCTTCATGGGCGCGCCTTCGCCGCCAGGGAGGCTGCCGCATTCCGCGCAAGTTTGCGGCATGCACGCACTGCTGCACGATGTCGTCGTCTGGGACAATCACACGTGTCTTCCGCTGCGGCCGGGCGACGAGACGTTCTTGCCGCAGCTCGAACGGTTTCGCAGTAGCGGCGTGACCGTCGTCAGCATCAACGTCGGCTTCGGCGAACAAGGAATCGAGCAGCACGTTCGCATGCTCGCGCACTTCCGCCGCTGGTTGCTCGCGCGGCCCGATACATATCTCCTCGTTCGCACCGTGGACGACATCGCACGCGCAAAACAATTGGGGCGGCTCGGCATCGTCTTCGATATCGAAGGCGCCAACGCCATCGAAGACCAGATCGGCATGGTGCAGTTATATTACGATCTGGGCGTGCGCTGGATGCTCATCGCGTACAATCTCAACAATCGCGTTGGCGGCGGCTGCATGGACGACGATTGCGGCCTCACGCCGTTCGGCGAAACGGTCATCACGGAGATGAACCGCGTGGGTATGGTGGTGTGCTGTTCGCACACCGGCGCACGTACGGCGATGCGGGCGATCGAACTATCGCGCGAGCCGGTGATCTTCTCGCACTCCAATCCAAGAGCGCTGCACGACCATCCGCGCAACATCGGCGACGACGCGATCCGAGCCTGCGCCGCAAAAGGCGGCGTGGTCTGCATCAACGGCGTCGGCACGTTTCTGGGCGACAACGACACGAGAAGCGAGACGGTGGCGCGCAACGTCGACTACGTGGCGCGGTTGGCGGGCATCGAGCACGTCGGCATCGGTCTCGACTACGTCTTCGACAACGACGAATTGCTGGAGTACCTGCGGCAAAGCCCGCAGATGTTCGGGCGGGACGCGCAGACGCTTGAACAGTATGCATGCGCGTTCGTCGGTCCCGAGCAGATCGGCGAGATCGCGCAGTGCTTGCACTCGATGGGCTACGCCCAGAACGACCTCGCACGCATTTTCGGCGAAAACCTGATGCGCGTTGCACGCACCGTGTGGAAGTAGCTAGCCGAGCATCAACCCCGCGGGTTCGTGCCCGAAGAGCGGCGGAATGAACCGTCCGGCGATCCACGAGAGCACGAACACCGCCGCACCGAACATCACGATCTCCAAACCCTTGCGCCATGGATTGCGTTCGCTCAGCCTACCGGCATAGAAACCGATACCGAACAAGCCCACAATTGCGAGCAGCAGACTGGTAATCAGCGTCGTACGCCCGTTGAGCGGCGTGAGGTACGGAATAATCGGCAGTGCCGCGCCGATCGTAAACGATCCGGCCATGGCGAGCGGACCGCGCAGGCTCGCGCTCTCCGCCATACGGGGGTCAACGCCGAACTCGTCGCGCATCATTTCGTAGAGATAGATTTCGGGATTCTGCGCGAGGCGGCGCACGATGGTGTGCGCTTCTTCCGCGCTGAAGCCTTTGAGTTTATAGTAAGCGACCTGCTCTGCGAACTCGTCCTCCGGATGCGCTTCCATTTCCGAGCGTTCCAGGTCGATCGCGGCGCGTACCACTTCGCGTTCCGATTTCGAACCGAGATATTCTCCGACGCCCATCGAGAGCGCGCCGGAGATCAGGCCCAGCAAGCCGCTGATGATGACGAACCAATGCTTGCCCGCCGCCTCGCCGACGCCGGTCACGATGCCGAGCGTTGTCAAAATGCCGTCCTGAACGCCGAATACGAGTTCGCGAATGCTGCGCTGGCGCTCGAGCCGGCGGCGCTGAGGCGTGTCCGGAATGCGCGGTTTGACTTTGCGCCACCCCGGCGTGTCGACGACGACCTTGAAATCCGGAACCGGCAGCTCGTTTTCGTCTTTCACAAGTTCGCGATCCACCAGTTCAACATGCGGGTATACACGGCTTTCCAGTCCGCCAGTTGCGAGAAGCCGTGGCGCTGACGTGGATACGCCATGAAATTCACGTTGGTCTTGTCGGCCGCGATCGCATTCTGCAAAAACGTGATGGAGTTTGCCATGTGCACGTTGTCGTCAGAGGTGCCATGCACGATGAGCAGCCGGCCGTTCAGATCACTCGCGCGCAGCGCCGAAGAATTCGCATCGTACGCATTGGGATCGTCCTGCGGACGGCCCATGTACCGTTCGGTGTAGATCGTATCGTAAAGATGCCAGTCCGTCACGGGAGCGCCTGCGACTCCGGCTTTGAAGAGATCGGTGTGCGTGAGCGCATACGTCGTTTCATACCCGCCGAAACTCCAGCCCCATATGCCGATGCGGGCGGGATCGACGTATGCGAGCGAATGCAGATACTGCACCGCGATGCGCTGCCCGAGCAGCGAACCCGGCCCAAAATTATGGTACAGCAGACGGACGTTCGCACTGTCGTCGACTTGGGAGGCGGGGCCGTCGAGACTGAACACGATGAAGCCCTTGCGCGCAAGCATTTGATGATACAGGCCGCGCATGTAGCCAAAACCGTCCGCGGTCACGGGAATATCCGGGCCGCCGTACACGTATACGATCACCGGATATCGCTCGGACGGATCGAAGTTGGACGGGCGAAGCATCGTGGCATCGAGTTTTCCGTACTTCGAATCGACGCCGAACATTTGCGTGGGCAGCATCTGCGAGCGCAGCACTTGATTCATCGGGGCGAGCGTCGCAAGCACGTCGCCCGAAGCGGAAACCAGATCGGTCTGCGGCGGATCGTTCAGGGTCGAATGCGTGTCCACGAACGCGCCCGCGCCCGGCGCCAATGCGACCGCATGCGATCCGGGCGACGGCGTAACGTTTACCAGATTGCCGGAGAGCGTAACCGCGACCAGCGAACGGTCGCGCCGCGTGGGGTACGCCGCGTTGACGTATGCAACGTGCCTTTCAGAATCATACCCGGCGAGATCGAAAACGCGGAACGACTGCGGCGTGAGACGCGTGAGCGTGCCGGTAGCCGAACGCGAAAACAATCCCCACGTTTTGCCGCGATCCAGGACCCAAAGCGAGGTGCCGCCGTCCGTCCACAGCGGAAGTTGCACGTCGTCGATCCACTTGTTGCCCGTCTGCGCGTAGAGCGTCTGCGGCTGCTCGCCGGCTGCGTTCCATGCGAGCACGCGCAGATGCAACTGCGCACGGTCCAGCAATTCCGCCAGCAGCACGTGCGAACCGGGCTTCCATCCGAAGAATGGCAGATACTCATCGTGCGCGGCGGCATCGTACACCAGACGATCGCGGCCGGCCGCGAGATCGATGACGTGCAGCGATACGCCCGGATTGCGCTCGCCCGCGAGCGGATACCGCTCGAACGTCAACCGGTTGTCGGGCGAAAGAAAATCGACGATCGGGAACGGCGTAACCGCGCTTTCGTCCATGCGCATGTACGCAATCGATCGACCGTCGGGCGACCACGCGAAGCCGTGTTCCGTGGAAAGTTCTTCGGGATACACCCAGTCCAGGCCGCCGTTGAGGATTGTGTTGTCTTTTCCGCCGGTCGTCAGACGTTTGATACGCAACTGCGGCGTCAGCGTCGCCTCGTACAGGTCGGCGTCGTGCACGTATGCGATATGCGATGCATCGGGCGACCACTGCGGATCGGCGGCGTCCTTGGCGACGAGGCGATCCAGGTTCGTCGCCATGTCGCGCACGTATAACGCGCCGCGCTCGGTGAACGCCAGGAATCTGGCGTCCGGCGACCACACCAAGTCGCCGGGCGTACGGGGATTGCGGCCATAGGCCTTCGGATCGATGAGCACGCGCGCACGCTTCTCGCGCACGTCGTATTGCCAGACCGGCAACGCGTCCGCCGCGTCTTGCGTGCGCAGCACGTACAGAAATGAGCGAGCGTCCGGGGCCCAGGTCACGCGCGAGGGCTGCACGCCCCACGCGGGCACGCTGGTAAATATCTCGTCGAACGTGAGATCCGCGGCCTTCGCCGTCGCGGGCCAGAGCAGCGCGAATGCCAAGCAGGCCGATAAAAGTCGACGAACCATGCGAGCGGAGTTCACCGCCGCATCTCGCGAATACTCGCGGCACATGCCCAATCCGTTCGACGAAGAGTTCACGGCTCAAAATCCCATCGTCGCCGCCGCCCAGCGCATTCGAGCGCGCAAGGAAATCGAACGCGCGGTCGATGCGAATGCGGATCAGCCCGTCCCGTTCGAAGACGCAGAGAGCGCGTTTGCGGCGTTCGGCGAACAGCTGCAGATGGGCACCAAGCGCCTGAATTCCATATTGGGCGAGCGCACCGGCGTCAAATTCATCCGTTTGGAGAAGCCGCCGCGGCTGCGGCTACGCTTCGGCGAGAAGCGCGTGAGTCTGGATTTGGACGAAGTGCACCAACTGGTGCGCGTCTCCGGTCTGGATCTCGACGGTGAATGGCAGTTCGATCCGGATGCGAACGTGCCGTCGCTGATCAACCTCTCGAAAATTTCAACCGAAGCGGGGTACGGGCAGGCGCTTACGCCTTCTTCTTTGGTGAAGTTGATCGCACAGGACGCCGAACTGCCGCGTCCGCCGCATTTGAGCGGACCCGGACCCCTAAGCTTTTAGCCAAGATCTTCGGCGTCGGGCAGATCTCGTTGACCGGGCACCGCGCGCACAGCGGCGTCGGCGCTTTGCAGATCGCACGGCCGTGCAGAATGAGCCAATGATGCGCGTGCCGCCATTTTTCGCGCGGCACGATGGCCTGTAAATCGAGCTCCACCTCGCGCGGCGTCTTCCCGAGCGTCAAGCCCAAACGGTGCGCGACGCGGAACACGTGCGTATCGACCGCGATCGCCGCTTCTTCGAACGCAACCGACATCACGACGTTTGCCGTTTTGCGCCCGACGCCGGCCAGCGCTTCCAGTTGCTCGCGCTCGCGCGGAACTTGCCCGCTATGCTTTTCGACCAGTTCCTTCGCGCAGTTGATGATGTTGCGCGCCTTCGTGCGGAAAAAGCCGCACGATTTGATAATGCGCTCGACGTCTTCTTGCTTGGCCTTGGCGAGTTTTTCAGCGGTCGGGTACTTCTTGAACAGCGCGGGCGTCGTCATGTTCACGCGCGCATCGGTGCACTGCGCCGAGAGTATCACGGCGATGATGAGCTCGAACGGATTGGAGTATTCGAGCGCGGTTTCCGCGTGCGGATACGCCCGCTCCAGAATGTCGAGCTCTTCCTGCGCGACGTCTTTGGAAACTTTACGTAACGGAAACGGAATTTTCGGCATACGCCTCCGGTTACGCGCCGAGTGTCAGCGGACCATTCCCCCGCGCGGCGAAACACCCCCGCGGAGGTTCCAGCATGCGCCGTATCACTCGACGTAACTTGCTCATTGGTTCCGCGGCCGCGGCCGCGGCAGGCTACGTTGCCTTGGAAGGATGCCAGAACGCCGGACATTCGATTCCGCCGGCGCCTCCGCCCGGCGGCTACGCGCTCGAAGCAAAATACGCCGACACGGTGTACAACGGCATGACGCTGCGCACGCGCACGTACAACGGAGCGATTCCCGGTCCGACGCTCTACGCGTCTCCGGGGCAGCATCTGCGCATCACCCTGAAGAATTCGCTGCCGCCCAATCCCCCCGCGCCGGTTCCGAAAACGGCGATGGTGCATCCCGTCGACGTGCACGACATGCTCGCGATGGAAGATCCGCTGCACAACAATCGCGCACCGGCGGTTCAATCGACATCCATCGATCCGATGAACAACCCGCACGAGTTCAACACGACCAACCTGCACGTGCACGGCTTGCAAGTGGTGCCGCATCTGTTCGATCCCATCGGGACGAGCGATCCGAACACGATGATGATTGCCATCGAGTCTGGAGAGTCGTTTACGTACGATTTCCAGGTTCCGGAGGATCAGCCGCCGGGTTTGTACTGGTATCATCCGCACCACCACGGATCGACGGACGTTCAGGTCAGCGGCGGTATGGCGGGATTGCTGGTGGTTCCCGGTGCGATCGATGCCGTACCCGAGATCGCGCAAGCGCGTGACGTGCATATTGCCGTTCAAACGCTCCAAGTAAATCAGAGCACGCAATCACCCAACGTGTACGATTTGGAATACGTTGCGTACCAGACGCCGCAGAACGGCGGCTATAATCCGCGATCGACGTACATGTTCGTGATCAGCAACGGCCAACTCGTGAACCTGATGACGTTCGGGTCGGGCACGAGTTTTACGTCGGTTCCGTATCCCGCGCCGCAGATGACGGCCAATCCCGGCGAAGTGCTGCGGCTGCGCATCCTCAACGGCACGAACGCGCTGCTGCTGCCGCTGCAGTTGCAAGGCTTCGAAGTGTACGTCATCGCGCACGACGGCGTAAACTTGCTCGCGCCGCAGCAGGTCGATCAGTCGGGCACCGGCGCGATCGAATTGCCGACCGGCGGACGCGTGGAACTCCTGGTACGGGCGCCCTCAACGCCGGGCACCTACACGCTGCGCGCGCTCACAATTCCTTCGATGGGCGGCAAACAGCATGCCTGGCCCGAGATGGACATCATGCAGTTCACCGTGAGCGGCTCGCCGGTGAGCATGAAGATTCCGACGACGCTTCCCAAGCCTACGCGCGAATATCCGCTCATTGCCGATTCGGAGATCGTCGCGCGCCGCAACGTCGTGTTCAACTCGACGCCGTCTACGTCGATCTTGCCGGGTTTCGCGCTGACCATCAACGGCTCGGTATACGACGAAACGTCGATCATGTTTCCGCTCACCGTCGGCACCGCCGAGGAATGGACGATCTCCACGCCGATGCCGGAAGGGCATCCGTTCCATCTGCACACCAACTCGTTCGAACTGCACAGCGTGACCGATCCGAGCGGCACGACGACCTACTCACCGCCGGTTATTTGCGACACGATATGGGTTCCGGCAAACGGAAAGGCCGTCATCCGCGTGCGCTTCAAGCAGTGGCGCGGCAAGGATGTCTTCCATTGCCACAAACTTTCGCACGAAGACCAAGGGATGATGGCCAATACGCTGCTGCAGTAGCGGCGTTTAGTCGCGCAGCGAAACGGACGTTCCGCGCACGGCGACCAGGCCGTCGCGCTCGAGCGCTTGCACGAGTTGCTCGAGATCCTGCGATGAGCGTCCGATGTGGCCGGTCACCTCGCGATGCAGATCGAGCAGCGAGATGCGCTGTCCGGCGGGAAGTGCGCGTAAGCGATCGATAATGCGCCCGCGCGCATAGCGCGTCGTTTGTTCGAACGGAACCGCTTGTTGCGGCGAACGCCGCCGTGCATGCGTCACGCGCGCTCGTTCCAAAAGCGCGGGATCAATTGGAGCGGCGGCGCATGCGGCCTGCAGCGGGCAGAACAGACATTTCGGCGCGCGCGCCGTGCAAACGGTCGCGCCGAGATCCATCATCGCGGAGTTCCAGTCATGCCCGCGTCCGTGCGGGACCAGCGCACGCGCGTCGTCGTCGAGGTGTGACTGCGCGACCTTCGGAGGATGCTCCAGTCCGTGCACCACGCGGTGCGTGACCCGACGCACGTTCGTGTCGATCGCCGCATCGTCGCAATCGAACGCGAAGGCGCGCAACGCGGCGACCGTGTACGGTCCGATACCCGGCAGCGAACGCAGCGTCTGCTCGTCGCTCGGCATGACGCCGCCGAAACGATCGACTACCATCTGCGCGATCTGCTTGAGGCGAACGGCGCGCGAGTTGTATCCCAGCCCCTGCCACATGCGCAGAACGTCGGCGGTTGTGGCTGCGGCAAGCGAGGCGACACCCGGAAAGCGCGCGAGAAACGCCTCGTATTTCGGCAGCACGCGATCCACTTGCGTCTGCTGCAGCATGAACTCGCTCACCAGAATACTGTACGGATCGCGCGTGCGGCGCCACGGCAAATGGGCGCGCCCATGCCGCTCGTACCAGTTAAGCAGCAACTGAGCGATATGGTCGTGCCGAGCCGTCACTCGTCGTCCTCGTCCGTATCGCTTGCGCGGGCGAACGCCGCCTGCGATCGCTCGCGTACATATTCGCGAAGAGCAATGATATCGCGCTCCACCAGCACGACGTCGTCGAGCGCCTTCGTACCGCGGTACAACTGCAGCGCGTCGTTGATGATCGAATGGTACATACGGGGCACGGTTTCGAGCGCCCACACCGCCGCCTCGTCCTTGTTCATCGCGTGAACAGTATGCGAGGTTGTGCCGTTGAGCACGCGGCAAGCGCTGAGCACCGCATAGACCGGCATGTCCGCGACGTGCGCACGCGTCCAGTCGAAATCGGCCTGCAGTGCACCAATGAACGCGTGCCACGGCACCGGCCCGAACATGGTACTGGGCGGCGGACCGTACAGCGTCACGCCGCGCTCCCGCACGTCCACGATGTTGGCTGCGAGATCGGCGTTCGTGCGATCTACCGTGAAATCGAAGTGCCGCCGGCGGATTGGTTCATGCCATGCCGTGCTGTAGTGCACTTCGTATGGCATCGGGTGTTCGAACGCACGCGCGTGGCGTTCTTGTATGACGCTCACCTCGATATCGCCGGGTGTCGGGCGCGCATCGGAAAGGCGCACGAGCGTATGGGCAACGCGCTCGCGCATGGACGGCGACAGTTTCGCCTTCGTAACGGCAAGCAGATCGATGTCGCTGCGTTCGCGATGGAACGCTCCGCTGGCGAGCGATCCGTGCACGTACAAGCCTGCCAGATTGTCGTCGAGCACTTCGCCCAGGTGCGCGGCGATGCGAACCAAATATTGCCGTACGTCGCGGTCGGCGTCGGCCACGCTGCGGCCGTGGCTCATGGACGCATGTGCGCAACCGCATTGCCGATGCGCCGGATGCCCTCGGGAATTTGCGCGCGTGTTACCGGCGTGAGCGCGAGCCGGAAATGATGATCGCCGCCCGAGTTCGCGAAGAACGGCTCGCCGAACAAGAACGACGCACCCAGACGCTCGGCCTGATCGAGCAGCGGGCGCGCGCGCACTTCACGCGGCGTCGTGACCCACAGATAGAATCCGCCTCCGGCTTTGCTCGTGCGCATCGCTGCGGGCCAATGTTCGGCAATTGCCGTGTCAGCCATTTCGCGACGCGTGCGCAGTTCGTCGCGAAGTTGCGCCACGTGCGCGTCGTAGCCGCTTGCCAGATAATCGGTGATTGCCGCCTGCACGTACAAACTGGTCGCCATGTCGAGCGCCTGCTTGCGCAGCAGCAGCCGCTCCAAGATCGTGCGCGGCGCTTGCAGCCATCCCACGCGCAGCGAAGGTGCAATGGTTTTACTGAACGTGCTCAAGTACACGACATAGTCGGGCGCTAAGCCGACGAGCGGCGTTAGCCCGTGATTCGCGAGCTCGCCGTACGGATCGTCTTCGATGATCGGAATGCCCGCACGCCTCGCGAGCGTTACCAAGCGTTCGCGGCGATCCGCGTTCATCGTGACGTTCGTGGGATTGTGCAGCGACGGCATCGTGTAGATGAACCGCGGCCGGCGCGTGCGCAGAATCGCCTCGACGTGATCGACGCGCATGCCGTCTTCGTCGACCGGCACGGGAATCGCTCGCAGCCCGCAGATTTGGAAAATTTGCAGCGCGCCCGGGTAACTCGGCGTTTCGACGATGATCTCGTCACCCGGTTCCGCGAGCGATTGCGCAACCACCATGATGCCTTGTGTGGATCCGGTGAGCACGATAACGTCCTTGGGTTGCGTTTGTGCGCCGCGCATTTTCATGCGCTGCGCAATAGCCGTGCGAAGCGGCTCGTAGCCTTCAGAATCTCCGTACGAGAGAATGAATCGCGGATCCGATGCAACGCGCGAGAACGATTTCGCGAGTTCGCCGAGCGGCGAAGGCTGGTCCGGCGCGACGCCCTGCACGAAACTGATGCGGCCCGGTTCTTGTTTTGCCGCGAGCTCGCCCAGAATAGTCGGAAACTCGCCGACGCGCCACGGCGGCAGCGTTACCCACCATGGAACGGCGGCGGAACGCTCGGGCTGGCCGGCACGCAATTGCGGCACAACACGGCTTCCCGACCCGACCTTCTGTTCGATGAGGCCGTCGGCGACCAGTTCGCGATACGCGTGCACCACGGTACTGCGGTTGACGTTCAGGCGCTCCGCGAGCGAGCGCTCGGGGGGCAAGCGCGTCGATTCGGGCAGCGTTCCTGCCAAAATGGCCTCACGCAGCGCTTCGTAGATCTGGCGATAGAGCGGGACAATGCTCTCCCGGTCGAGTTGCGGCAACCCGCCGAGCCATCCAATTTTAGGCATTAACGGGCCAATTCGCCAATTGGATGGCTCACCCCCTACTTTGGCACTTGCCAAAAAGGGGTCCCGCCCGCGATAGTTTGGGCGGGGGCGCGCAGAAGCGTACCCAATGCATCGTATTGGGTGCGATTCGGAGCGCCGAACGATGCGCAACGTGCATCGTTATATTAGGGAGAAAAATGGAGCATCAAGTCGACGCAGTCGTCATCGGCGCGGGTCCCGGCGGGTACCACGCGGCCATTCGGCTGGGGCAGCTCGGGAAAAAAGTTATTTGCGTCGACCGCGACGAGGTCGGCGGCGTGTGCCTGAATTGGGGCTGCATCCCGACCAAAGCGCTGCTGCACGTCGGTGAAGTGATTCGCCACATCGATCACGCCGGCGCGATCGGCCTAAAAGTCGCGAAGGCCGACGTCGACCGCGAAGGCGTCGCGAAATTCAAGACCGACGTAGTGAACTCGAACGTCGGCGGCGTCAAGACGCTGTTCAAAGCGAACAATGTGCAATTCGTTTACGGCGAAGCCGGATTCAAGACCGCAAACGAGATCGTCGTCAAGAAAAAAGAAGGCGGCGAGGACACGATCAAAACGCAGTACGTCGTCATCGCCACGGGCTCTGCACCCATCGACGTGAAAGCATGGCCGCGCGACGGCGAGTACATCATCAATTCCGACGACGCCGTTCAAGTCAAGCGCATTCCGAAGAACCTGCTCGTCATCGGCGGCGGCGTGATCGGCCTGGAATTCGCCACGGTGTTCACGCGCATGGGCAGCAAAGTGCTGGTCATCGAAGCGCTGCCGCAGATTCTCACCGGCACGGATCTCGAAGTCTCCAAAACGCTTGGCCGCATCCTGAAAAAACAGGGCGTCGAAATCATGCTCGGCACCAAGGTCGGCGAGATCAAGAGAGACGGCAAGTCCGTCAAAGCCACGTTCAACGGTGATGGCACGAGCGGCAAGGATGAAACGCGCGAATTCGACTGCGTGCTCGTCGCGGTGGGCCGCCGCCCGGTCACGGACGGGCTGAATCTGCAAAACGCCGGTCTGAGCACGAACGACAAAGGCTTTATCGACGTGGACGCGCAGCGCCGCACGAAAGTGCAAAACGTTTTCGCGATCGGCGACATCACGGGGGCGCCGATGCTCGCGCACAAAGGCATGAAAGAAGGCGTCATTGCGGCCGAAGTGATTGGCGGCGACAAATCGGCGGCGTTCGATCCGGTTGCGATTCCGAACTGCGTGTACACCGATCCCGAAGTTGCGACCGTTGGGCTCTCCGAGGAAGAGGCCAAAGCAAAAGGCTACGAAGTGCGCATCGGCAAGTTCCCGCTGGCCGCAAGCGGACGCGCGCGCACGATGAACGAAACAGACGGCCTCATCAAACTCGTGGGCGATGCGAAGACGGACATGCTGCTCGGCATGCACATCGTCGCACCGCAAGCCGAATCGCTCATCGGCGAAGGCGTGATCGCGCTGGAAATGGGTGCGACGCTCGAAGACATCGGCCTGTCGATCCATCCGCATCCGACGCTGACGGAAGGCATCATGGACGCCGCGGAAGCCGCGCACGGCAAAGCGATTCACATCGTGAACGCCAAAAAGGCCGCTTCCGCCCAACCCGTAGGAGCACGCTGACGTTGAGCGATTGGCGGAGCAACATTCCGTCCGGACACCGCTGGAAAAATTGTCATCCAAACAATTTTTCCGCTTCGCTGCATTTTTGCGCTAACGAAGTTCTGAAGCGGCCATCCATGGCCGGCGCAAAAATGTCAGAGATGCCCGGACAGAACGTTGCTCCGCCAATCGACCAACCTCATTCGTGAAGTACTGTGACACAGGCGCGACTGCTCGATCTCGGGTTTCGCTCTTACCGTGAGGTGTGGGATCTGCAGCATCAGCTGCACGAGGCCGTGCGCAGCGGCGAAGCGTCTGAAACGTGGATTTTCGTCGAGCATCCGCCGGTCGTAACCCTCGGGCGCAACGCGAAGGAAGAGAACTTGCTTCTCTCGCGCGAAGCGCTCGATGCACGCGGCATCGACGTCGTAAAGATCGAGCGCGGCGGCGACGTGACGTACCACGGGCCGGGACAACTCGTGGTGTATCCGATCCGCAAATTGGAACGCTTCCGCGAAGTCGTTCCGCTGGTGCGCGCGCTCGAAGGCGCAATCATCCAGGCATGCGCCGAGTTTGGCGTGAGCGCGGAGCGCTGGCACGAGCACGCGGGCGTGTGGGTCGGCCCCAATCAAATCTGTGCAATCGGTTTGGCCGTGCAGAAAATGACCTCGCTGCACGGCATCGCGCTCAACGTCAGTACCGAACTTAGTTACGACACGCTCATCAATCCCTGCGGCTTGACCGATCGCGGCATTACCAGCCTCTCGCGCGAGGTGGGACGGCCGGTTACGATTGCACAAGCGAAACCAATCGTGCAAGCGGCGCTGTCTAAGACGTTTGGGCTCGCCCTTCGACAAGCTCAGGATGACGAAGGGCACGCTTCGACGCAGCCCTGTGCTGAGGTATCGAAGCATCAGCACGACACTGTAAAGAAGTCCGCATAGATAATGGCCATCGAGATCGACCTCATAAGTCAGCAGCCCAAGCGCGTTCCCAAGCCGGAATGGCTCAAAGTGAAGTTGCCGCACGGCGAGCAGTACGAGCGCGTCAAGGCCAAGGTCGATTCGCTTGCGCTCAACACGGTGTGCAAAGAAGCCAACTGCCCGAACCTGGCGGAGTGCTGGGGCGCGGGAACGGCGACAATCATGATTCTCGGCGATACGTGCACGCGCGGCTGCCGCTTCTGCAACGTAAAGACCGGAAACCCCAAAGGCGTCGTCGATTGGATGGAGCCGGTACGCGTTGCCGATGCCGTGCGCGACATGGGCTGGAAGTATTTGGTCGTTACCGCCGTCGACCGCGATGATTTGCCGGACGGCGGCGCGCTGATTTTCGCGAATACCGTACGCGCAATTCACGAACGCGTTCCCGGATCGCGAGTCGAAATTCTCTCCGGAGACTACCGCGGGGACGTGGACGCGCTCAACATCGTGCTGGACGCGCAGCCGGACGTGTTCGCGCACAATCTGGAAACGGTGCGGCGCCTCACGCCGCGCGTTCGCGACAAACGCGCGAAGTACGACCAGTCGCTGCACGTGCTCGAGCATGCGAAAATGCGTGCACCGGACCGCTTCACCAAAACGTCCATCATGATCGGCCTCGGAGAGACGGACGAGGAAGTCGAGCAGGTCATGGACGACGCGCGCAACGCCGGCGTCGACATCTTCACCATCGGCCAGTACCTGCAGCCGACGAAGAAGCACTTACCGGTCGAGACGTTCGTCACGCCCGAAAAGTTCGCGGAATATGGCCGGCTCGGAAAGTCCAAAGGCTTTCACCAGGTGGTTTCTAGCCCGCTTTCCCGCAGTTCGTACCACGCCGAGCAAGCGTTTCATTAGGCCGTTGTAGCGGCACAAGCAACCCTTCGCGTCGAGCGCGTGTCCCAGGGCGAAAGAACCGTTGGTTCGTTTGCCGGAGGCCCCGTGACCGAATTTTTCCTGCGCCGTCCCATCTTCGCCGCGGTCTGTTCCCTCGTCGTGATGCTCGCGGGGCTCATCGTGATCCCCACGCTGCCCATCGCCCAGTATCCGCGCATCGCGCCGCCCGTCGTGACGATCAACGCTATCTATACGGGCGCGAACGCCGAAGCGGTGGAGAGCGCCGTCACGACGCCCTTGGAACAGGCGGTAAACGGCGTCGAAGGCTTGCGCTACATCACCTCGACCAGCGCGAACAACGGCACGAGCACCATCACGTGCACGTTCAACTTGGGCACGAATCTGGACATCGCGGCAACCGACGTGCAGAACGCCATTCAATCGGCGTCCGGACAGTTGCCGAACGAAGTCAAACAGACCGGCATTCGCGTCACCAAAAATTCGGGGACGTTCGTCATGGTCGCGGCCATGAAATCGACGAATCCGCAGTTCAATCAACTTTTTCTGAGCAACTATACCGAACTCAACGTCGTCAACGCCCTCAAGCGCGTTCAGGGCGTGAGCGACGTGCAAATCTTCGGCGCGCGGCGTTACGCCATGCGCATATGGGTGAACCCGCAGCAGTTGCAAGCGCGCGGCCTGGCGATCACAGACGTGCTGAACGCGCTGCAGGAACAGAACGTCGAAGTCGCTGCGGGCAGCATCGGATCCGCGCCGGAACCGAAGAACCAGCCGTTCACGATCAGCGTGCGCGCCGAGGGGCGTCTGAGCACGCCGGAGCAGTTCCGCAACGTCATCGTGCGCGCCGATCCGGGCGGCGGTTTCACGCGGCTCGGCGACGTCGCGCGCGTCGAACTCGGTGCAGAGGACTACTCGTCCTCGATTGCGTTCAACGGCAACAGCAACGTCGTGGGCTTGGGCATTCAGCAATTGCCGACGGCCAACGCTTTGCAAGTCGCCGACGGCGTGCGCAAAGAACTGACTCTGCTTTCGCGCAACTTTCCGGCCGGCGTTAGCTACGAAATCGCGTTCGACACGACCGACTTCGTCCGCGAGTCGATCAAAGAAGTCGTGCTCACGCTGATCTTTTCGATCTTCCTGGTCGTCCTCGTCATCTTCGTCTTTTTGCAAAATCCGCGATCCACGCTGATTCCCGCGGTCACGCTGCCCGTTTCGCTCATCGGCACGTTCGCCGTGATGAAGGTCTTCGGGTTTACGATCAACACCATCACGCTGTTCGGATTGACGCTGGCGACGGGCCTGGTGGTCGACGATGCCATTGTGGTCATCGAAAACATCGCGCGCTTCATTCAGGAAAAGCGCATGGGCGGCAACGAAGGTGCTGCGGCGGCGATGCGTGAGGTGCAGGGAGCCGTCGTTGCATCATCGCTCGTGCTGCTCGCGGTCTTCGTGCCGGTCGCGTTCTTCCCGGGTACCACGGGGCAACTGTATAAACAGTTCGCGCTGACGATCGCCGCGTCGATTGCGATCTCGCTGTTCGCCTCGCTCACGCTCACGCCGGTGATGTCGGCGCTGATGCTTTCGGGCGAGCGACCGTCGCATTTTCCGTTCTTCGTGTGGTTCAACCGCGGCTTGGCGCGATTCCGCGGTTGGTACAGCGGCGTGCTGCCCAAGTTTTTCCGCCGGCGGTGGGCCGTTGCCGGCTTGTTTCTGGCGGCGCTCGTCACAACGCTCGTACTGTTCCGCACCACGCCGACAGGCTTTATCCCCGATGAAGATCAAGGCTACTTCATCATCACGATCCAGTTGCCCGAAGGCGCCTCGCTCTCGCAAGAACAGGCCGTCGCCAAGAAAGTCGAAAAGATCGTCTTTGCGCAGCCTGAAGTCGCCGCGCTCTTCGACGTGTCGGGCTTCAGTTTTGCGGGAAGCGGTCCGAACCGCGGCATTGCCTTTGCCCGTCTCACGCCGTGGTCCAAGCGCGGGCCCGGCCACCGTCTCCAAGACGTGCTGCAGCGCGTGCAGATGCAATTCTTCGGCATTCCGCAAGCGCAAATTTTCGCGTTCAATCCCCCCGCGATTCAAGGCGTCGGCAGCTTCGGCGGCTTCCAGTTCGAACTCGAGGATCGCGGGAACGTCGGCCTGCCGGTGTTGATGAAGACGGCGTACGGCTACATGGGCTTGGGCAACCAAAACCCGAGTTTGAAGAACGTCTTCACCACGTTCCGCATCGACTCGCCGCAATACCAGGTGCACGTGGACCGCGAGAAGGCCAAGAACATCGGCGTCTCGCTCAGCGACGTGTTCCGCACGATGCAAACCGATCTCGGGTCGTTCTACGTCAACGACTTCGACTATCTCAACCGTTCATATCGCGTGTACGTACAAGCGGAAGATCCGTACCGCACCTCGCTCGACTCCCTGCAATACTTGTACGTGCGCTCACAGGACGGCGGGATGGTGCCGCTCTCGGGCCTAGGGACCGCGACGCTCACGAAATCGGCGCCGATCATCACCCACTACAATCTGTTCCGCTCCATCGAGATCAACGGCAGCGCGGCTCCGGGCCATGGTTCCGGGCAAGCCATTGCCGCGATGCAGCAAATCGCGCAAAAGATCAATCCGCCCGGAGTTTCCTACGAATGGTCCGGCCTCTCGCTCGACGAGATTCAGGGCGGCTCGCTATCGGTGCTCATCTTCTTCATCGGCATCGTCTTCGTGTTCTTGGTGCTCGCGGCGCAATACGAGAGCTTCGTCGATCCGCTCATCGTGCTGCTTGCCGTGCCCGTTGCAATTCTCGGCGCGCTGATCTTTTTGAATGTGCGCGGTTATGCAAGCGACGCGTACGCGCAAGTCGGCTTCGTGATGCTGATAGGGCTTGCAAGCAAGAGCGCGATTCTGATCGTTGAGTTTGCCAATCAGCAGGTCAAAGCGGGTGCGGACGTTGTGACGGCCGCCGCACGCGCCGCGCAAACCAGGCTACGGCCGATTCTCATGACGTCGATTGCGTTCATCGTCGCCGTCACGCCGCTGGTCTTCGCCAGCGGTGCGGGAAGCGCGGCCCGTCACTCGCTCGGCACGGTCGTCTTCGGCGGCATGATCGTCTCGACGGTGTTGAATCTGGCGATCACGCCGGTGCTCTACGTGATCATCAAGTCATGGTCGCTGCGTCGCCGCCGCCGTGGCTCGGAGCCGCAAGCCGCGCCCTTGTCGCCGGCGCCCGAACCGCCGCTGCCCGTGGGATAGACGAACCACTTCTCGACTTTTCTCGCACAGCGCGAGGGTTTTTGGCGAAGCAAGCGGTACATTCCGCTCACCCTCGGACTATTAATTTTAATACAGTCCCGCTGTTGGAGATCGAAATGGTTCGTACGTTCTTCCGTACTTCCGCGGCCTTCGTTTTGGCCGCAGCCATCGGTACCGCACCGGCGCTTGCCGACCCCACGGGTATCTTCGGCACCGCCGTGTCCGGCGCGAATACCGGCATCAAGAATGCCGTGAACGCGCAGGCGATGCAGGTGATTCACCTGCCTGATGGCACCGTCGCTCAAGTACCACCCGTCGCGCAGGCCCCCGTCGGTGGACCGCAAGCCGTCGGACTGCCGACCGGCTTCAATTACACCCTGGATTTCTCCGTCGCGCATTCGCTCGGCAACACCGGCACGTTCGGCCGCAAGTGGCTGTCGGGCGGCATGGACGCCGTGGTGAGCTACGGTTTCAATCCGCACATGGCGGTCGTTGCAAGCTACTACGAGTTACAGCACTATCCCGTCGGTTTCAACAGCGGACAAGTCAATCTGTTTCTTCCGAGCGGTTTTCCGCCCATTCCGGGCGCGAACCCGACGTGCATCGATCTCAGCGGCACCACGTCATCGACGTGCCAAGGGATCAGCCCCCAAATCGACGTGACGACCAAGGACAAATTTCTTCTGCTGAATTGGGAGAATCTGTTCACGCTCGCCAAGTTCAAAGGCCGCGACATCCCGATCGTCGTCACGCCGACGTACGTGTCGCGCTGGTCGACCGTCGCTGGATCGAACGGCAACGGCGACGTCGTTCCGTTCGTCGACAGCAACGGCGTGCCGCACACGAACATCAACACACGGACCGCGCAAGTATACTCGGTCGCTCTGACGCTGCCGTTCCTCAAGACGCCGAAGATGTTCGGCACGTTCACCGTCGCGCCGTCGTGGCTCGTGCACACTGCCGGTTTGAACCAGCAAAATCACGCGCAACTCTACCAAATTCTGTACCTGGAATACACGCCAACGAAGGATTTGAAGTTTTTCATCGAGCCGCAAAGTTCGCGCGATTATCTGCCAACCGATCCGTACGCGCAGCACCTGGTCGCATACTTCCTGGGTGCCTCGGAACGCGTCGGAAAGAACGGATTCGTGCAGGTCGTGCTCAACAGCGGCGGCCCGACCAACTACAAGCCGTACGGGGTCGCGCAGCTCAACTGCGTTCAACTGCCCTGTTCGCAAAATACGCTGCCGATGGTCGGCGGTCTAAAAGCATCGCAAGTTCAAATTCAGTTCGGCATCGGTTCGCCGAGCGTCATTCAGTTCTAGAGCACGGGGTTGACACGATATGTT
Organism: Vulcanimicrobiaceae bacterium; assembly: GCA_035694945.1. Taxonomy (GTDB): domain Bacteria; phylum Vulcanimicrobiota; class Vulcanimicrobiia; order Vulcanimicrobiales; family Vulcanimicrobiaceae; genus DATGJX01. Next base: position 59,990 of record DASSEZ010000009.1, on the reverse strand, counting down.
TTCACGTATTCATAGATCGCTTGCGGTGCTCGCGCTGTGTGCGCTCGCCGCTTGCAGCGGAGGCACGCCGGGCGGAAGCGTGGTGCCGAATCCGCCGAACAACGTTCCAAGCGCCGGACTCACGCAGCAAGACTACGTCGGCGTGGGCGACAGCCTAACGGCCGGTGAGCAATCGAACGGACTGCTCGGAGATCCGACCGCGACGAGTTCCGTATCGGCGTTGCCGGGCGGCGCGGTGCCGCCGACGCAAGAGAACGGCTTCTTCGCGCTGTTCTATCAACAGGCGACGGGAAATTCCGCAGCCGGCGTGCTGCCGCTCATCAAATCACCCGGCCTGCTTTCGCAATTGGTCGTATCCACGCAGCCTCCGGGCTTCGTCGCCACGCATTCCGAATGCGATACGTTCAACGTCGCCGCCTACTCGCCGGCGACGTGGACTGCAACACGCATGAATCCGTCGGCCGCAATCGCGGATCTGGGCGTGCCTGGCATCACGATGCACGAAGCGGTCGCGATGACCGGCCCGCTCTCCGGACCGCCAACCGGTCCGAACTGCGGATTCGTAACGATTCCGGGTGACCCGACCTCGGGCGGCCTGCAAAGTCTGGTCAACGCGGAAACCGTCACGTTCTTGCCGGTGCTCGGACAGTTCCGCAGCACGCTGCCGGCCGGATCGACGACGCAGCTGAATGCGGCAGTTTCTTTGCATCCGAAACTGACGACGGTCTGGCTCGGCGCGAACGACGTGCTGAAGTACATCTTCTCGCACGGAACGGCGCCGGCGACGGATTCACCGCAGCAGTTCGCGGCCGACCTTACGAAGATCATCACGACGCTGCAGGCGTCCGGATCGAAAGTGGTCGTCGCAAATCTTCCGCACATCCTGGGCGTGCCGGGCGTCGAAGGTCCGCTCCCGCAGTTCTTTCCGATCGCAAAACTCTCGTTCGATCTGCAAGGGCTCGGCGTACCGTCCGCGGTCGCGAACAACGTGCAGGCGTACGTTCAAGCGACCTACACCGGTTCGGGCGGTTTCTTGACCGAAACGGGCTTCTTCACGGTTTTGACCGAGATATCGCAAGGCGCACCGGCGATCAATCTCGATCCGAACGGCGCGGGCAGCGGTGCAGGCACGCTCTACCTCGACACGACGTTCGCCGCGCAAGCATCGGGCCTGATCGATGCATACAACACGGCGACGGCGACGGTCGCCAGTCAAACCGGCGCAGCGCTGGTTGACGTAGCCACTGCGTTCGACGGCCTGGCGAAGAACGGGCTGCCGCTGGCACCCGGCGTGACGCTGACGATGCAGTTCGGCGGCGGTCTGCTCAGCTACGACGGACTTCATCCGTCGAACGTTGGGTACGCGCTGCTGGCGAATATGTTCATCGGCACGGCGGACGCGGCATACGGGCTGAGCATTCCCCCGCTCTCCAATGCGCAAATCGGAACGATCGCGCAAACGGACACGTACAATCCGTTTGTGATCAAAGCGGTGAATCCGGCGTGGCCGTATCCGCTCCCGTAACACACCAAACCTCAGCGAAGAACGGCGGACATCCGGAAACGGGTGTCCGCCGTTTTTTTGTGGTATGAGCACACGCATGGCCAGAGTCGAAGACCTCAAGAACGCGCCGGAAAACGTCAAGATTATCGACATCCGCAAGAAGCCCGACGACATGCAGATTCCGGGTTCCGTGCGGTATAGCGGAGATGCGCTGGAAAACGCCGAGCATCTGCCGTTCGGTAAAGAGGAGCACGTCGTGCTGTACTGCGGCAGCGGAAACTCGTGTTCGCGTGTCGCGCAAACGCTGCGAGACAGAGGCTATGCGAACGCGCAAGCGCTCGAAGGCGGCTACACCGCGTGGAAAGAGGCGCAGCTGCCGCTCGAACCGATTACCGAACTGCGCGAATTGGACAGCGGCAGCTAGAGCGTCTGGCCCGCAAGGACGCCGCGCGCGCGCGCGTTGTCGTTGGTCGCAATTGCGACAACGGCCCAGCCATCGTTGCGCTGCACCATGTTCAAACCGCGAATGTCGAGCTGCGCTTCCATCAAGCGGCGCGAGAGCTGCGCAAGCGCGCCGGGACGGTCCTCGATGCGCGCAAGCAGCACGTCTTCTGAAACGGCGTTGTACCCCGCGCTGGTGAGCACCGCGAGCGCTTCGTCCGCCTGCTCCACTTCCAGATGCAGTATGCCTTGCGTACCGACCGAATCCGCAACGATGGAACTGATGCTCAAGCCCTTCGCCGCGAGCATCTCCGTGATCTCGGCGAGCAGGCCGGGACGGTTCTGTACGACTACCGTGATACGCTGCAACGAAGGTCCTCCACGAAGGCATCGACCAGGGCACTCGTTATGCCGGGCATCGCGATGAAGTGCGATATCTCGCCTTGGGTTGCGAGTTGCCACTTCTCGCGAATGGCATCGGGTACGCGCGGAAAGACGACGGTCAGCGCGTTTGGATTGCGCCACGCATGCACGCCGGCATCGCGCAAGCGCCGCTCCGCATATGCCGCAACGTCCAAAGCGTCGTACGCGCGTTTACGCAAGCCTTCGACTCCGAGCGTCTGCAGGCGGTGCCAGAGTACGAGCGGCGTGAATCCATTGCGCGACCCGCTGATCGTCGTGTCCAGACTGCCGATGTAATCGATGGAGCGTGCGATGCGTGAAACGTTGTGTTTGCGCGCCAGGACGACGCCACAGGGCATCGGCGCGCCCAAAAACTTGTGTCCGCTGATGGAGATGCTGTCCGCGCCGTCGGCAAAGTCGAACGCCGGGCGCGGGTCCAATAGCGGCGCATAGGCGCCGCACAGTGCGGCATCGGCGTGCACGTAGCGCTCGCGTACCGCCATGGAGTTCATGATCTCGATGATGCGCTTCACGTCGTCGCGCGCTTCCGTCATGGTGGTGCCGATGTTCGCAAAGACAATCGGCGGCACGTCACGATGAATCTTCAGCGTCTCACGCAGATCGTCGTAGTCGATTTCTCCGTTGTCCTGCGCACGAATCATGATGTGACGCATGCCCAAGAAATGGAGGTTCTTGCTTACGCTGTAGTGCGTGTGCTCGGAGTAATAGACGATGCCCCGCGGATGCAGTTCGCGCGCGAGATAGAGGCCGTACAGGTTGCCTTCGGTGCCGCCATTGGTGACGTAGCCCCACCAATCGTCCGCGGGCGCCCGCAGCAATTCCGCAAAGAACGCGAGCACTTCGCGTTCGAATTGCCGCGTTTCAACTTGGTACGTGCCTTCCGCAAACGGATCGCCGACGTTATTGAGCGGTAAACCCAAAAAGCGCAGCAGCGGCGTGCAGTCGAAGTCCTTTGCGGCGGGATACCCGAGCGCGTCGCGATTGCGCTCCCAGAGGCGGCCGTACAGATCGTCAAGGGCCCGCGCAAGCGCGGGCCCTTCGTTCTTGCTAAGCGTAAACGCCGCGCAGGCGGAGCGCCTGCACGACACGGTCGATGGCGACCATGTACGCGGACGTGCGGTACGGAATGCCGTGCCGCTTCGAGATGCCGCGCAGTTCGTGGAAGTTCGTGATGAGCGTGTCTTCGAGGCGCTCGTTCACTTCAGAGAGCTTCCAGAAGTAGCCCATGCGGTCTTGGACCCACTCGAAGTACGATACGGTCACGCCGCCGGCGTTGGCCATGATGTCCGGAATGACGACGATACCGCGTTCGTTGAAAATGCGGTCCGCTTCCGGCGTGGTCGGGCCGTTCGCACCCTCGACGATGAGTTTCGCCTTGACTTTGCTCGCATTCTCGGCCGTGAGCACCTTTTCGAGCGCCGCGGGAACGAGCACGTCACAGTCGGAGGTGAGCAGCTCGCTGTTGCTGATCTTGTCTCCGCCTTTGAAGCCGTCCAGGTTGTGATTGCGTTCGGTATGCGCAACGGCTTGCGAGACGTCGATGCCTTTTTCGTTGTAGTACGCGCCCGTGACGTCGGAGATACCGACGACTTTACAGCCGCGCTGCTGGAACAGTTCAGCCGCCCAGCGGCCGACGTTGCCGAAGCCTTGAATCACGATGCGCGCGTCCTGCGGTTTGATGCCCATGTTCGCAAGTTCGTCCATACCGCAAATCATGACGCCGCGGCCGGTCGCCTCGACGCGCCCCTTGGAGCCGCCGATCGAAAGCGGTTTGCCGGTGACGACGCCCGGAACGGCCTGACGCACGTGCATGGAGTACGTGTCCATAAACCATGCCATCGTCTGGGGGTTGGTGTTGACGTCCGGCGCGGGCACGTCTTTGTCGGGGCCGACGACTTCCACGAGTTCCGCCGCGTACCGGCGCGTGATGCGCTCGAGTTCGCCTTGCGAGAGTTTTGTGGGGTCGCAGGTGACGCCGCCTTTACCGCCGCCGAACGGCAGATCGACGACCGCGCACTTCCACGTCATCCAAAACGCGAGCGCCGTTACTTCGTCGAGCGTCACACCCGGATGAAAGCGGATGCCGCCCTTGGCCGGCCCGCGCGCGAAGCTGTACTGCACGCGATAGCCGGTATACACCTCGAACTCGCCGTTGTCGCGCTGGAACGGAATCGAGAAGATGATTTGACGCGTCGGATGCGTCAGAATAGCGCGCATGGTTGAGTCGAGTTCGAGAAGTGCGGCAGCCTCGTTGAAATACGTGATGCCGTCTCCGAATACGGACACTTCGCGCACAGCAGTGGTCATAGAGCCTTAAAGCCTCCAAGCAAAAACCAAACCTATAGAGGTTACCGCCTTTGGCGGGGTTCCCCTACGCGGAAAAGTCGCAGGGGAGCGCCGGGCCGCGGCGACCGCGAGGCGCGGGAACGCCTATTAAACGTTGAACTTGAAGTTGACCACGTCGCCCTCGCGCATGACGTAGTCCTTGCCTTCGCTGCGGACGACCCCGGCCGTGCGCAGGGCGTCCATGGTCTTGTATTTCACGTAGTCGTCGTAGTCGACGATTTCGGCACGGATGAACCCCCGCTCGATGTCGCTGTGAATCTTGCCGGCCGCCTGCGGCGCCTTCGTGCCGCGCTCGATGGTCCAGGCCCGGACCTCCTTCTCGCCCGCGGTCAGGAACGTCATGAGGCCCAGAAGGTCGTAAGCCGACACGATGAGCTGGTCCAGCCCGCCGCGCTCGATGCCCAGTTCCTCGCGGAACTCCTTGGCCTCGTCCTCGGAAAGCCCGGCCAGTTCGGCCTCGACCTTGCCGCAGAATGCGACCACGCGGCTGCCGTCCTTTGCGGCGATGTCCATTACGGCGCGCAGCAGGGGGCCCGGCGTGCGTATCTGCTCTTCGTCGATGTTGGCCACGTACAGCAATGGCTTATCCGTGAGCAGAAAGGATTCGCGCGCCACTTCCGCCTCGTGCGTATCCCGCGCAAACGTGCGCGCCGGGACGTTGTCTTCCAGCGCCCGCATCAGATTTTTCGCGGCCTCGACCTTGTATCGCACTTTGGGATTTGCGCGAGCCTCGCGCTCGAGTTTGTCAAGGCGCTTTTCGAGCGACGCGAGATCGGCAAGCGCCATTTCTATGCCGATTATTTCGATGTCGCGCCCGGGGTCTGGGCCGCCCTCGACGTGCGTAACGTTTTCGTCCTGGAAGCAGCGCACGACCATCGCGACCGCGTCCGTTTCACGAATGTGACTCAGGAACGCGTTGCCCAATCCCTGGCCCGTGCTCGCGCCGCGCACGAGCCCCGCGATGTCGACGAATCGCATCGTCGCCGGCACGATTTGTTTGGCGTGAACGAGGTCGCTGAGCGCCTGCAGCCGGTGGTCCGGAACGGGTACTTCGCCCACGTTCGGTTCGATGGTTGCGAAGGGATAATTCGCCGCCAGCGCCTGCGCTGAGCGAGTGAGCGCATTAAAGATAGTGGACTTGCCGACGTTCGGCAAGCCGACGATTCCGCACGATAGAGCCATGGTGAACCGCGCTCCGTTCGGCCGGCGCAACGCCACGCCCTGGTTGGCGGGTTGCTTCCCTAGGAATGATAAGACACGAAGTGCGTAGGATAGGACTCACATGCGCCAGATGAAGGTCGACAAGCTTGGCATCGATCTACTGACCCACGATCCGGTCGTCATTCTCAAGGATATGGACGGCAAGCGCTTCCTGCCTATCCTTATCGGGCCGTTTGAGGCCACGGCTATCGCTCTGGCGCTCGAAGGCGCGCCCGTACCTCGCCCGCTTACGCACGACTTGATGCGCAACGTGTTCGAAACGCTCGACGCGCGCCTGGAGCAAGTCGTCATTCACGATATCCGCGAGTCCACGTTCTTCGCAAAACTCGTCGTACGCACCAACGGCGATCTGCAAGAGATCGACGCGCGACCGTCGGACGGCATCGCGCTCGCGCTGCGCATGAGTGCGCCGATCTACGTTTCGGACAAGATCGTGCTCGAAGAGTCCGTGCCCGACAAAAAAACCGAAGACGCCGAAGTCGAACGCTTCAAGAAGTTCATCGACGACCTCAAACCCTCGGACTTTAATAGGTGAGCGTGCCTTGTCACGCTGAGGTATCGAAGCGCGGCCGAGGTATCGAGGCCCCGATCTTTACCGCGATCGCTTGCAAAACGCGGCGGCTGCTGGTTCAGCAGCGGAACGGTCCAGGTGCATCTGGGCGTTGAGCACGACTTTCGACCGGCGCGAAAAGCACATCCCGCATTGCGCTGCTTCGATTTGCGGGCGTTAGTGGCGCGCTTACGTGCAGCGGGCGTCGACTACGAAGAGGACACGGCAACGGGCTCACAGCGTGCTTTCGTGCACGATCCATTCGGAAACCGGATCGAACTGGTCGGTTAGACGGGCGGCGACTGCGCCTTTATCGCGTTCCGTACAACGCCGGTCATGGCAGATTCGGGTATGGTAGCGAGTTGCGCGAGAGTGTGACCGTGCGCGAGAAGCGAACCAACCAGGATCCAACCCGCGCAGTACGCTTCCCGGTGCATACCGGTCGTGCCATTGCCGAAAGTGAAGCGTGTGGCGACCGATGCGCCCGACGCATCCAGATACGGCAACATCCCGTGCAGAACCGCGTCTCGCTTTGCGTAGCAGCGCGCCAGCCAGCCACGATCTCCGGTCATTTCGGTGTAAGCGGAATCAGGCAGACCCGGGAACACGCGCGATGCGCTGCGCATCGCTAGGCCTTCAAGAAAAACCGTTTCCCCTAAAGGGGCTCCGAAACTGTTGCGAACGTGCGCCAGAGCGAAATTCACATCGTGTGAAAGTTCGTGCGCGAGCAGAAGGCGTACCCCTATGGCCTCGACGGGCATGAGCGACGTCGGCGGTTGCCCGCTCATTGCCGGTATGCTGAACGCGTTGTCGTCGAACTGTCCGACATACAGTACGAGCGCAATGGTGACCGGTCGCGCGCTCGGGTCCAGTAGCCCCCCGATTCGCTGCGCCGCCGCGCGCGCATCGGCCGCAGCTTGCGCGGTCAATTCCGGTAACCGCGGAACCAGCGCGCCGTAGCGCGGCCACGCGGCATCCAACTGCGCTCTAGCCAACTTCTCGCCCTGCGGCGTCGGCGGCACCGCAGCTATGCCGTATTCCCTCTGCCACAATTTCCATCGCTGCTCTTCGGTAACGCCGGGCTTTGAAGCGTCGCGGTAAAACCGCTCGAACTTCGGGATATCGTTCTTGATACGGAGCGTTACAGCAGCAGGCGAAGCGTTTGCGGAAGGCGATAATGCCACGCACAAGGCAAGGGCAAGCAGAAACAACTTCATACCACCTATACGGCGCAAACGCCGAAGGGTTTCAGGCGCTCCACCGGCGCGCCGCGTTAGATTCGGTCGCGTTCCTTGAACGTGACGACGCCGCGCAGCGCGAGCGGAATCGCCGGTGCGTAACGTGCGTACATTTCTTCCGCGACATTTCTATGGCTCGGATCGTGCAGCAGCCAGTCGGCAAACGTCGGGCACACCATGATTGGTGCGGTATGCAGCATCTCTTCCTGGTCCGTTGCAATCAGTGCTCCGGTGCGCGAAGCGATTTCGCCGCTATACACCTCGAGCGCCCAATCACCGACATAGCCAACGCTGCGTTCGGCATAGAGCTGGCTCGGATTTTCACGAATCAAACTGAACAGCGCCATATCGGCCGCGTCCGGACGCGGCAAGGAGAGCACGAAGCGCCCTTCGCCGGCCTCATTGACGCGAACGAAGCCTTGAAAGCGGTCGATGCTAATCTGCGTTAGCAACTCGGAAAGCGCTGAAAGCGAAATCGTGCGTCCGAGATGAAACTCTACGTATCTGGTCACTTGCGATCTTCACGTTTGATGAACAGCTTACCGGTCCATTCTTCCAGTGCCGCGAAATCGGCGCACGAGCCGCGAAATCCGATGTAACCGTCCGGCCGAATGACGTACAGCATGCCGCCGTCTCGCCCATACTGCTTGAAGAACTCATCGTCGCCGTCGACGAGGACCGCGCCTTGCATCACGTCACGGTATTCCGCCAGCAAATGTGCCAAGCGCGGAAGTTCGAACTCCGGTTGCGGTTTGATCGCGAGAACCGTATGCACGGGCTCTTTCAGCAAATCGAAAATGCGGAAACGCGTGCCGGTTTCGTCAATCACCTCACAGTCCGGCGCGCGGTCACCGGCCTGCAAGCGAGATGTGCCGTCCGCATCGCGCACGATGGGACTGCCGCGGTAATGGATGCCGATCTCGGAAACCGCGCCGCGCAAGCGATTTTGTACCGCATCCACCGACGCCAGACGCGAGAGCAGCGCATCGCGAAAATGTTCCAACAGCCAATTCGACGACGTCGCGGCGCGCAGCGTAACGGCCGTGACGCGCATGAGCGCATCGCTTACGGGTTTGCGCTCCGCATCGTAGGAGTCCAGTAGACTCGGTCGCGCACGTCCCGATTGCACGAGCGCGATTTTCCACACCAGATTCGCGGCGTCTTGAATGCCGGTATTCATGCCTTGACCACCGACAGGGGAATGAATGTTCGTCGCATCTCCGGCCAAAAACACGCGTCCCCGCGAGTACGCCGGGGTACGCCGTTCGGAGACGTGAAAGGACGTCATCCAGAGCGGCTCGCTTACCCGCAAATTCTCGATACCGCATAGATCGATGGCTCTCTGAAAGTCGTCGACGGTGGGTTCGCGCGTCATTGGATCGTCCTGCAGCGCGACGATGAAACGGCAATGCGTGTCATCCATCCGCCCGACGAATACCAAATTTCCGTGACGCAGATGCACGCTCAGTTCATCGTCGGGGACGTCGCCTCGCACGCGCAGATCGCCAAGAAAGAAATCGTGCTGAACGGATCCGCCTTCGAACGGCATACCCAGGAGATGCCGGACGGTACTGTGCGCACCGTCCGCGCCGATGAGATACGCGCACGTCATACGTTCGCTCGTTCCATCCGCACGCGCAATCTCCACGTCGACGCACGCTTGGCGTTCGGCGAGTGCGCGCAGCTCGGCTTCACGCTCAATGCGTCCCCCTTGCGCCTCAATGTGCTCGACCAGAAGCCGCTCCGTTTGCGTTTGCGGCAGAAACAGCACGAAGGGATAGCTGCCGGGAATCTCTTCGAGCGAAGCCTCCACCGCACGCCGGCCTTCACTGTAGATGCGGATGCGGCGCAAACGCCGCCCGTATTCGATGGCTCGCTGCGCGATCTCGTACCGCTCGAATTGTTCGAGCGTGCGCGCTTGCACGACCAGCGCTTGCGAGTGCAGCGCTCCGTGCGCCGCCTTGTCGATGATGCGGTAGCGCAAGCCCATACGGGCAGATTCCGCTGCCATTGCCAAACCGGTCGGCCCCGCACCGCAGATGAAAACGTCGATATCCGCGCCGGCTAAATATCCCATTGCCAGATGTTGTACCACGGCGTGCTGCTGGGATTGACCTTGAAATTTCGTAAATCCGGCGAGTGCACGGCAATGCGCTCGCGTTCGTATAGCGGGATGTAAGGAATCGTCCGCCAGATGATGCGTTCGGCCTTGGAGTAGATCGCGGCACGCTCTTTCGGATCGTCGGTGCTCAGCCCGGCCTTCTCCAGCGCGTCCACCTCGTGATTGCAGTAGCGGTACACGTTCTCACCCTTCGGATAGAACGCATCGCACCCGATGTAGTAGGTCATGTCCGGATCCCACGGCATCGTCACGCCGTACGAGGCGAAATCGTAACGGTTTCCGTAGATCGGTCCATCGGGCGTGAATATCTCGTTGTAGGCGAACGCTTTGATGTTCAGCCGTACGCCGATTGCGTGAAAGTACTGCTGCAGTTGGACGGCGACCATGCGCAGCGAATCCGAGCCCGAGATGATGTCCAGCGTGTATTCCAAGCGCACCTTGCCGTTGGTGCGCACGCCGTCCGCTCCCAGTTTATAGCCTGCCGCATCAAGCGCCGCGTTCGCTCCCGCGGGATCGTACGCATACGCCGGGTTTTTCACATACCCAATCGCCGTCGGCGGAATGATGTCGTGCGCGGGTTCCGCCGAACCGTGCGTGAGTTTCTGAATGAGCGCGTTGTAATCGATAGAAGCGGCCAAAGCCCGGCGCACGCGCACGTCGTCCAAGCCGGGATGGCTCTCGTTCATAATGAGCAGCGCTTGCGAGTTCCACGGATAGAGCCGCGTGGTCACGTCCGGCAGCTCGCGGTACTGGGCGTACAACGTTGAGGGCGGCGAGGCCACGAGGTCGATGTGATGCAGCCGCACCTCGTTGAGCACTGTCTGGTCTTCGGGAATGATGTTGAATTCGATGCGCTCGAGTTTCGGCTCGCCCTTGAAGTACCGCTTGAATCGTTCGAGCACGATCCTGCGCCCGCGCTCCCATTTCACAAATTTGAATGGACCACTGCCGATTGGCGCGGAGTTGAACGGTACACGGTTGATACTTTGATATTTCGCCAAGATGTGGGCGGGAAGAATCGGCTTGCCGCCTTCCTGCAGCGGCGTAAAGAACTTGGAAACGAACGGCGGATAGCGGCGCTTTAGATGCACGACAACGGTGTAATCGTCGGGCGTGCCGATCGACGCTATTTCGGTATAGCCTTCGCGGTGCAGCGTGTTGTTGTTCGGATTCACGACTGCTTGCCAGGAAAATTTCACGTCAGCGGACGTCAGAGGGGCACCGTCGTGCCACAGCACGTTGTGCCGCAGATGATAGACGTACGTTTTTCCGTCGCGCGAAATACCGCCGTTAGCGAGCGTCGGTACTTGCGTCGCGAGATCGCCGACGAGTTGGCCGCGATCGTCGGCAACGACCAGATACGAATAGATCATCGACGACAGGAAATACACCAGGTCCATCGTCGAGAGGTACTCGTTGAGGTTGTCCGGGTCGGAGATGTCGGCAAAGCGCAGCACGTGCGGCACGGTGAACGCGTGGCGACCGTTCACCGTCGACGGAGCAGCGACGCGGGAACATCCGGTCACGAGTATGGCAGCCGCCAGCACGCCGCCCACCAGCCGTCTAAGCATGGTTGGGTGCTTCGAGGGGTAGCGCCGTTTTCCCAGAATCCTGCGGCACTTATGGAGACAGAAGATCGCGCCGACATCGGCGTTTTTGGCGGCTCGGGCTTTTATTCGCTCATCGAGAACGCCCGTGAAGTCACAATCGAGACGCCATACGGCGCACCCAGCGACAAACTGGCCCTCGGCGAAATCGCCGGCAAAAGCGTGGCGTTTCTGCCGCGCCATGCAAAGGACCATCGCTATCCCCCGCACATGATCAACTATCGCGCGAATCTCTGGGCGATGAAGTCGCTCGGCGTCAAACAGATCATCGCACCGACGGCGTGCGGATCGCTCACGCCCGACTTCAAGCCGGGCTCGATGGTCGTCGCCGATCAGATCGTCGATCGCACGACGGGCCGCAAAGACACGTTTTACGACGGGCCGATCACGACGCACGTCAGTTTCGCGGATCCGTATTGCCCCACGATGCGTCCGGTGGCAATCGAGCAACTGCGCGCGCTCGGCATCGAAACGCACGATCACGGCACGGTCGTCGTCATTCAGGGGCCGCGCTTCTCCACGCGTTCGGAATCGCGGTGGTTTTCGTCGCTCGGATGGGAAGTCATCAACATGACGCAGTATCCCGAGGCGTATCTGGCGCGGGAACTCGAGATGTGCTACGTCAACATCTCGCTCATCACCGACTTCGACGTAGGTCTGGAAGGCGTCGGCGGCATCCAGCCCGTTTCACATCATGAAGTCATCGAAGTGTTCAACAAGAACAACGCGCGTGTGAAGGACGGCATCTTCAAGATCGTCGAGAAACTCGACCCGAGCAAACCGTGCGCGTGTCAAAGCGCCCTCAAGGGGGCAAGAGCCTAAAATGCGGAGCCCGGTGAGCGGATGGGATTGGAAATTGTACTTCGAGGCGTTGCCGCTCTACGCGCGCAACCTCGGCGTTCTGCTCTATCCGCTCATCGCGGCCGCGATCGGTCTGGGCCTTACGTACGTGGAGGGCCCGCTCTTCAACCCAATCGGCGGGGCCGGCGATCCGATCATCGGCTTCATCATCCAAATCATCTACGGCTACGGTTTTGCGCTCGCGGTGATCTTCGCCGACGACGCGTGGAGGCACGGACGCGCCAGTCTAGGTGCGACGTGGAATCAAGCACGCAGCAAAGCCGGCACCATCATCCTGGCGATCATCGGCTTCTACTTTTTGATCTACGTCGCGGGCCTCATCGGCAACATTGGCGGCCCATATCTGGCGCTGGCGCTCACCGTGCTTGCGGTGTGGGCGTTCATCTACGCGATACCTGCGGCCGCGATTGGCGGCATTCCGGGTGGCGGTGCATTTTCTGCCTCGCTGCAGTCCGCACGGCGCCATCCGCTCGCCACGGCGATTCTTGCGATAGTCGCGTACGTGGTGTATGTCGGGCTTACCCAGTACGCACTCGGCGCAATAGGCGGTTACATGGGCATCGGCTACGACGCCGCGCAAGTATTGCTCACGGCGATTGCGCTCGGCTACATCGCGCTCATCATTGCGCGCCAGTACGCGGATCTCGCTTTCCGCTTCTGGTAACGTGTCACCCTGAGGTATCGAAGGGCGGCCGAGGCATCGAGGCCTTAAACAACCCACGGTACACGCTTCGATTCCTCAGCGATGCTTCGATACCTCAGCATGACACGCTACGCGACGACTGCGGCGATTTAGGCGGCGGTGCCCGTGAGTGCCATGCGTACGAAGTCGGCGACGAGCGCGGGAGAAACGTTCGTACGCGCCAAGCGTTGCGCTTCGGTGAGTTTCCCGAACGCGGCGAGTGCCGTTTGCGCATCGACGGGACGCAAGGCTTTCAGTTTCTTTCCATAGTCCAGCGCAAGCAGACGCGCATCGGCTCCAGCACTGCCGAGCGCAACCCAATCACGCAGCAGCGTCTTGAGGATTTCCAGGCCCTCGTCGAGCGTTTCGCGCGTCGCCCACGTACCTTCGGGCGTTGCTCCGCCGACGACTTCGAAAAACCAGCCGGCAACTTGCGCCCGTAACTGTTCCTCGTCTTCGGCCAGCGCCGCGAGTGCGCGCGAAACGGAACCTTGGGAAAGCGCGGCGCCGAGTTTCGCATCTTTTTCATCGACGCCGCGTTCAACCAGAATCTGCTCGACTTGCGCGCTCGACAGCGTCGGAAAACGAATTTCGATGAGGCGCGAGCGAATCGTGGACAGCAGCCTCGCCGGCGTTGACGACGTAACGAGCAGCACGACGCTGGCCGGTGGTTCCTCGAAAAATTTCAAGAGCGCGTTTGCGGCAGCCGGTGAAGCGAAATCAACGTCGCCGAGAATAAACACGCGAAATCCGCCGCTGTACGATTGCAGCGAGAGTTGCCGCACCAGGTCGCGCGACGTTATCGCCTCCGCCTCGTGAAAGCCCAACGCTTCATCGGTTTCGCCGATCTTCAGCGGACCGACGCTTTCCATTAAATCGGGGTGGCGCGTCTCTTCTTTGCCGATGAGTTTGCACGATCCGCACGTGCCATCGTAACCGAGCACTCCCTGCGGATGCGGCGCCTCGCACAGCAGCGACTGCGCGAGCCGGCGCGCGAAGGTCTTCTTGCCGACGCCGCCGGAACCGGTGAACAGGTACCCGTGCGCGATGGTCTGCTTGGTGAGGCGCGAAAAAAAGTGCTTGGGGCCTTCGGCGCCCACGACGTCAAACTTCAGATCGCTCATTCGATACTGCCGATACGGCGGCAAGGGCGGCGTCCGCGACTTCTTCCGGCGTGCGTTCGCCATCGATCCGGATCACGCGCTCCTCTGTTTTCGCCATGTGTAAGTAACCGTCGCGAACGCGGCGGTGAAAGGCTTCCTCTTCGCGTTCGACGCGATCGTGGGCGGCGTTGCGCTGCGAGAGGCGCGAACGCGAGGTTTCGTACGACACGTCAACGAGCAGCGTCAAGTCCGGCTGAAGTCCACCCGTCGCCGCATCGCACACCGCCCGAACCATATCGAGCGGAAGGCCGCGTCCGTACCCTTGATACGCGACCGAAGAGTCGGCGTAGCGATCGCAGAGCACGACAGCGCCGCGCGCGAGCGCGGGCCGGATGACGTCCTGCACCAACTGCGCGCGCGATGCGTTCATGAGCATCAACTCCGTGAGCGGACTGATTGCGAGATCGCCCTTGTGCAGTACGATCTCGCGCGCCGCATCGCCGACCGGCGTGCCGCCGGGTTCGCGCGTGACGACGACCTCGAGACCTTGCGCCCGCAGCGCGCGCTCCACCGCGGCCATGACGGTGGATTTTCCGCTGCCCTCAATGCCCTCGAACGAAATGAACACGCCCGTTCGTTACATCGGGGCGACAGGCCGCCCCTGCGCCCTTCTGTACCTCAGGATGACTACGGTGACGCTTCAGTCTTAAAGATGCGTACGCGGCGGTTGGGCTCCAGCCCCGTGCTTCGCGACTGCAGCCGGTATTTCTCCGCGAGTTGATGCTGCATACGCCGCACGTACGAGGTCTGCGGCGAGAGTTCGATAGCTTTGCTGTCGAGCAGTACCTGATAGACCGCTTCCTCCGCTTCGCGCAGGGCGATCTCTTCGGTGTCGATCGACGGCAGATTGAAAACGTCTTTCAAGCAGCTTTGAATCTGCGTGGTCGTATTCGTCTTGATGCTGTAGATCGGAATGTTTTCCGAGGCGATCTGTTTGAGTTTCGGCTGCTCTTTTCGCTCGAGCGTTTTGAGCGTGAGCACGACGTCCGCATCGTCCCAGTTGCGGGCGATAGAAGCGTTGACCCGCAAGTTGTGAATCGCGCGTTCGATTTTGTTGCGCGAAACACCATACGGGAAAATGAGGAGCGGTTTTTCGCGATCCTCGCGCTCGCCGGCATCTTCGTGATACGCAGCGGTTGCAGCGAGCTGCGGCATCGACTCGGTGTCGGCTTCTTGAACGATGGTGACTTGCCCCGAAGCGGTGCGCTTGCGCACTTCCGGCTGCGGTTGATACCCGCGCAGGAGTGCATCGACCACCTCCGCGACGTTCTTGTGAATCGCCATCGTATCGCGGTCATGAATTTCCACGACCACGTCGAACGTAGGCGGCGCCTTCCGTTCGAGCACGGTCTTGCGCGTTCCACGGCGGCGCGCTTCCTCGTCGGAGAGCGTCACGGCACTGATGCCGCCGACCAAATCCGAAAGCGTGGGATTCATCAGCAGATTCTCGAGCGTCTGCCCGTGAGCGGTGCCAATCAAAGCAACGCCGCGTTCCGCGATGGTTCGCGCGGCGCCCGCTTCGGCTTCCGTTCCGATTTCGTCGATGACGACCACCTGCGGCATGTGATTTTCGACCGCCTCGATCATCACCGAATGCTGCAGCGCCGGATCGGCGACTTGCATGCGGCGCGCCGTGCCAATGCCCGGATGCGGAATATCCGAATCGCCGGCGATTTCGTTCGATGTGTCCACGATGACCACGCGCTTGCGATCTTCGGAAAGCACGCGCGCGCACTCACGCAGCATCGTCGTTTTGCCCACGCCGGGACGGCCGAGCAAGCAAATCGATTTTCCGCTGCGCAAAATATCCAGTAAAATGTCGATGGTGCCGTACACCGCGCGCCCGACGCGGCACGTCAAACCAACGATTTTCCCGGTACGGTTGCGGATCGCGCTGATGCGATGCAACGTTTGCTCGATGCCGGCGCGGTTGTCCGCGCCGAACGTCGAGAGGCGCGAACAAACGTGCGCGATGTCTTCCTGCGTGACCGGCGTCTCCGAAAGATAGACAAAGTCATCTTCGAAGCGCGCCTCCGGCGGACGGCCCAAATCCAGAACCACCTCGATCATCGCATCGAGGTTGGGAAGGCGGACGAGCGACTGCCGGATGGGGAGCGGAAAAATATCGAGGAGTTGGTTGAGCTCCCAATTGGGAGCGAACGATTCGGCTTTAACCGCCAATACTGACCCTCGCATTTCCTTTTGTTGAGCTTGCCCTGAGCTCGTCGAAGGGTTTTAAGTCTTTTTCCCATTATCGGACGTGCACCCTGCAAGCCTAAGCCCGCTTTGGCTCACCCGCGTGTTTAATCGACTTCTCGCGCGTTCACGTCGACGAGGGCGCCGTTCACACCGGTCGCAGTGCGGCTCGCCAAAAACGCGAGAACGGCCGCGACTTCCTCGGGTTGCGAAGCAGCAGCGAAATCTTCTTCTGAAAGATAGGACTTTGCGGCGTCGGTTGCGACTGTTCCGAGTACAACCGCGTTTGCGACGATGCCGTCCGCTTTATGCTCGCGCGCGATGGCCTGCATCAGCACGTTCAGCGCGGCTTTCGATGCGCCGAACAATCCGAATTGCGGCTGCGGATTCTTCGAACTGCCCGCGCTGACCGCGACTAAGCGTCCGCGCGACAATGAGCCGGACGGTAGTGGTTGTTTGAGCATTGCGCGCAGCGCCGGAAGCAGCAAATTGAAATTCGCTATCAGATTGCCGTTCAGGTTTTGCTGCAAGTCGTCGAGCGACGACTCGGTGAGCGGCACGAAATGGCCGCGCCCGCTGAGCGTAACGGCCGCGTCAATGCGCCCGAAGTGCTGTACCGCCGCATCTACGGCGGCCTGTGCCGCCGCCGGATCGCCGAGATCCGCGGCATGCGTCAGGCATCGCGCGCGTTGCTCGGAAGGTACGTTTTCCTCGATGGCCCGCTGCGCATGCTCGCGCTCGCGTGAAAGGACCAGCAGGCGCGCGCCTTGCGCGGCAAGTTCGCGAAGCGTCGCGCCGCCGACCCTGCCCGTCGCACCGGCCAGAACAATCGCATCGTCACGCAGCAGCATCGCGTGTTCTTCTATTCTTTGACGATGCGAATCTTCTTAAGTTCCTTATCGAACGGGCCTTGCATGCGAACGCCCGCTTTCAGCTCCAGCGTCAGGTAGTCGATAATCTCATCGGTAATTTCCTCACCCGGAGAAATCACCGGGATACCCGGCGGATACGGCGAGATGGTTTCCGCGCAGATTCGTCCCTTGCTCTGCTTGAAGCGCACGAATTCGGTTTGCGCCAAGAACGCATCGCGTGGAAGCATTCGCATCGGCGGAATCTTCGGCAGTTTGTACGTTCCCGTTTTCATGCGGCGCTCTAGGATGCCCGACGGCGCGAAAATGTCGATGGGGCGGTCCTCGCGCGCAAGTTCGGTAACGCCTTCCACCAGTCGATCCGCCGCCGCTTGCGTCGTACCGATGGTAAATAGCGCAACGACGTTGAACAGGTCGGCGAGTTCCACTTGCACGTTGTAGCGCCGGCGCAAAACCTCCGACGCCTCGTAGCCCGTATAACCGAGATCCTTGACGGTTATCGTCACCTTCGTCGGATCTAAATCGAAGACACCCGGTTGGCCTTGCAGCTCTTCACCGAAGCAATAGACGCCATCGATCGCGTTCAACCGCCGGCGCGTATCTTCGGCCATCGCAATGGTCCTGGAGAGCAGCGCGGCGCCCTCGACCGCCATCTGCTTGCGCGCAACGTCGAGCGATGCCACCATGGGCAGATTCGGCGAGGTGGATAAAAACATTTTGAGCACGGATTCGAGGCGATCCACGCGCACGCGCGGTCCCTTTTGATGCAGCATCGCGCATTGAGAGAACGCCGAGAGCATCTTATGCGTCGAGTTGATGCACAAATCCGCGCCGGCTGCCGTGGCCGAGATCGGCAGCGCCGGATGGAAATGGAAATGCGGCCCCCACGCTTCGTCGACCAGCAGCAGTTTGCCGGCATCGTGCACGATCTTCGCAATGGATTCCAGATCAGCGGCAACGCCGTAGTACGTCGGGCTGACGATGTAGACGG
Organism: Vulcanimicrobiaceae bacterium; assembly: GCA_035694945.1. GTDB lineage: Bacteria > Vulcanimicrobiota > Vulcanimicrobiia > Vulcanimicrobiales > Vulcanimicrobiaceae > DATGJX01. The sequence goes on along the minus strand of DASSEZ010000009.1, from coordinate 41,776 downwards.
CTTTGGCGTCGGGATGCTCGGCAAGCGTTTCTCGGACCGTCTGCGGTGTGACGCAATGATCCATGTGCAGCGCTTCGTCCACGATCGGCTGCATGTATACCGGCTGCGCCCCGCTCATCACCAAGCCGCCCAGCATCGACTTGTGCGAGTTGCGCGGCACGGCGATCTTCTCGCCGGGGTTCACGGCGGTCATCATCATGCACTGATTGCCGCTCGTCGATCCGTTGATCAGAAAGTACGATCGATCCGCGCCATACGCCTCGGCCGCCAGTTGCTGCGCTTCGAGCAGCGACTCGGTGGGCTGCAGCAGATCGTCGATGCCCGGCATGGGCGTGAGATCGATCGCGCAAATATTGTCGCCTACGAACTCACGAAATGCACGATCCATCCCCACGCCCTGCTTGTGCCCGGGCGTATGAAACGGAATGACGCCGGAGTCGACGTACTCCAGCAACGCTTGGAAATAGGGGGTTTTCGATTGATCCACGTGCACACGCTCCGTAACGGAGAAAGCGAAAAGAGAACGAACGCAGAGTTACGTGCGCGAGAATCCCTTTGCCGTGTGGCTGTGATGCGTGATGAGCCATGCCGCCAAGCGCGCCGCGACGGTCACGCCAAAACCTCGAAACCGAGCCGCTCGAGCATGGCAAAATCGGCATCGTCCTGCCGCCCTGCGGTCGTGAGATAATTGCCGAGCACGAGTCCGCTCGCACCGCTGCGCATGCCCAGATCCTGCAAACCCTGCAGCGTTACTTCGCGGCCGCCGGCGAACCGGATGAGTGCCGAAGGCAACGCCAAGCGCGCCATTGCAACGAACCGCAGCGCTTCGGTCGGTTCGACGAGCGAATGCTGCGCCATCGGCGTACCGGGACGCGGATTGAGAAAGTTCACCGGCACTTCGTCGGGCTGCAGTTCCTGAAGCGCGCTCAAAAAATCCAAGCGATCTTCGACGGTTTCACCCATGCCGATGATGCCGCCGCAGCACAGTTCCATGCCAAGCCGTTTGACCAGTTGGCAGGTTTGCCAGCGTTCTTCGTAGCTGTGCGTCGTGCAAACCGATGGAAAATAGCGGCGTGAGGTTTCCAAATTGTGATTGACCTTGTCGACGCCGGCGGCTTTTAATTGCGTCAATTGATCTTCGCGCAGAATGCCTAGCGAAACCGCCACGGTCAGCGGGTAGCGCGCCTTGATGATCGGAACCGCCGTGCACACGCGCTCGAGCAATTTGCTCGAGGGTCCGCGCACGGCGACGACAATGCACAATTCCGCAGCGCCGCGTTCGTACGCATCGCGCGCGGCCTCAATAAATCCCTCGACCGAACTGAGCGGCTCGGCTTCGACGTCCGTCGCGAAACGCGCACTCTGCGAACAGAAGTTGCAGTCTTCGGAGCAGCCGCCTTTCTTCGCATTGTAAAGCACTTCGACGGCGATGCCGTTACCGCAATAGACCGCGCGAACTTCATCGGCAAGTTCGAGAAGTTGCGGTACTTGCTCTTGCGGAAGTTCGGCCAGCGCGGCAAGCAGCTCGCGATCCGCGGCGCGGCGCTCGACAAGCATGCGGGTACGTGCGCGCTCGATGGTGGGATGGGTCAAGTCGGTCGTGGTTCCTCTAGGAGTCTGACGGGGTGTGGACATTTTCGATTTCGGAGCCGAATTTTGTTCGAAGACTAGGCGCGAGGACGGACGCAATGCCGTAGCATTGTGGCCGCCGCAGCAACGACGTATTCGGACAAAAGGCGGTCCGAAAGCGAAGATGCGCCATACTCCGACAGGCTCCTATAACAACGGGACGAACAGCTGCGCGCCCTGCTCGACGGAGGCCGCCTCGTCAGGGTCAAACGGCAGAATGCCAAGAATCTCAACTTTTCCCTGCAACGCGCGCCGCACGTCCGCGACGTACGATGGGTCGTGGCGTTCCCAGCGGTCGACGAGCACGCAGCCGGCGACGCGCAGGCGAAGTTGGTCGCACAACCCCAGCGTGAGCAGCGCATGATTCATGCAACCAAGGCGCAAGCCGATCACGACGATGACCTCGAGTTTGCCCATCACCGCCAGCGTTCCAAAATTTTGGGCGCCGTTGAGCGGCACGGCCAAACCTCCAGCGCCCTCGGCAACCACCGCACCCTTGATGCCGTCGATGATGTGCGCCAAGTCCTCGGCATGCACGGTCGGCGTACCTTCGGAGAGCGCTGCCGACCACGGATCCGCGGGCTTACGAAATCGAGCGAGCTCCACATGCTTGCAGCCGGACAGTCTGCCCGCGCGCGCGGCGTCGCCAGGCATGCCCGGATCGACGCCCGTTTGAACGAGTTTTACGATGGTCGGCGTCTCGCCGGCAACGCGCAGTGCTTTTGCAAGCGCAGCCGTTACGCGCGTCTTGCCGACGTCCGTATCGGTCCCGGTTACGAGGTAGCGGTGAGGCACGCAATTTGCTCCAACAGTAAGCGTATCTGCTCGTCGGTGTGATCCGAACGCACCGAGATGCGAAGACGCGAGGTTCCCGCGGGAACCGTCGGCGGACGAATCGCCGGTGCGTTGATTCCGCGCTGCGCGCACCGCTGCATCAACTCGATTGCGCGGCGCTCGTCCCCGAGGATAATCGGCACGATGGGACTCTGTTCGGCGGGCGCGGGCAATCCCAGTTCCGCAAGGCCCGCTTGCAAAAGCGCGGCCTTCGAAAAGAGGCGCGCGCGGCGATCCTCGGCCGTGCGCGCCAGCATGATGCCGACGCGCGCAGCAAATGCAATCGGTGGAGGCGGCGCGCTGTCGAAGATGAAGGTGCGGGCGCTGTTCACCAGCAGGTCGATGAGCGGCGCCGGTCCCGCGATGAACCCGCCCGCCGCGCCGACGGCTTTGCTAAGCGTACCGAGAACGACCACGCGCGAATCGTGCAGTTTGTGCGCGAACCCGCCGCCTTCGTGACCGAAGAGCCCGAGCGCATGCGCTTCATCCACGAGCAGCACGTCGTCGTCGTGTAAATCGTCGAGCATCGCTTGCAAGTCCGCTCTGTCGCCGTCCATGCCGAACAGCGACTCCGTAACGACGAGCGCGGGATGGCGGCGCTGCGCCTTCGGCGGAAGCTTCCCGTGCGCATAGACTTCACGTGAACTCTTGGCCGATCGAATACCGTCGATGAGACATGCGTGATTGAGCGCATCTGAATAAATGACGTCGGTGAAACGCGCGAGCACCGGGATTGCGCCGAGCGCCGCCATATACCCCGAAGAAAACAGCAGTGCGCGTTCGCGCCCGAGCCACCGTGCGACGTCTGCTTCCAGCAGCGCATGCTCTCGATGGCGTCCGCCCAGCAAACGCGCTCCTCCGGCGCCGACGCGTTTGACGTGGCGTAAGGCCTCCACCATACGCGAATCAGTTGCGAGCGCCAGATAATCGTTCGTCGAGAAATCGGCAACGAACGTTCGCTCGTCCGCGACGATCTCGCGATACAACTGCTGCTGCCTAATCGCATCGAGCGCTTCTTCAATGCGATGCAAGTAACTCAATGAGATCCTCGAGAAATGCATGCAGTTCGTCTTGCGTGCTCGACAGCGGCGGCACGAGTTGAATTATATCGCCAATCGGCCGCGTGAAGTGGCCGCGCTCGTACAGGCAATCGGCGACGTGCCACGCCGGAGTCGCGGCAGTGCCCGCGCTCACGCGCTGCGCGTTCAACTCCACGCCGATCATCAAACCGGCTTCGCGTGTTTCGCGCACCGCAGGCAGTGCGCGCAGCCGTGCGAGTTGCGGCTGCATACCCGCGGCCAGGTCCGTAACGTGCGCGAGCGTCGTTTCGCGCTCGAATACGTCGAGAGTCGCGAGCGCAGCGGCGCACGCGATTGGGTTTCCCGCATACGAATGGCCGTGAAAGAATTGCTTCATCTCGCTGTGCCCGCCCCGAAATGCATCGTACACGCGCTCGCGCGCCAACGTCGCGGATAGCGCGAGCGTTCCGCCGGTAATGCCTTTGCCCACACACACGATGTCCGGGCGAAGGTCCAACTGCTCGTGCGCGAACATGGTACCGGTGCGCCCGAACCCCGTCGCGATCTCATCGACGATGAGCAGCGGCTTCATACCATTTAGCGCCTCGTACCGATCCGACGAGACGATGCGCATGCCCGCGGCCGCTTGCACGATCGGTTCGACGATGACGGCGGCGACGTCGCTGGCGTCCAACACGGAGGCGTCCGCATCATACGCGAGCGTTTCAAACGTCACCGCGCCGTAACGCGATTTGAACAGCGCGATATCCGAAACACTCATCGCCGCCGCCGTATCGCCGTGATAGGCGTCGACGAGATGGACGAAGCGCGTCCGCTGCGGTTCGCCGGCATTGCGCCAATACTGCAGCGCCATCTTCAGCGCCGCTTCGACCGCGCTCGCACCGTCGCCCGAAAAAAAGGCGTAGTCGAGATTGAGCAGCGCGCACAGACGCTCGGCCAGTTCTTCCGCCACAGGATTGCTCGCACCGAGCAGCGTCGCATGATCGAGTTCGCCGGCTTGCCGCGCTATTGCTTGAATGATATGCGGATGGCAATGGCCGTGCACGGTCGTCCAAATGGAACTGACGGCATCGAACACGCGCCGTCCGCGCGAATCTATGAGGTAATTACCATCGCCACGCACGAACGTGCGCTGCGAGGCATCAAAGGCATCCATTTGAGTGAACGGCAGCCACAAGCGGCCGGTAGCAGTAGTTGGCACGGGCGCATAGTGTTTGCCGAATCGCCTAACGGCCCTCGCAGGACGGCACCTTATCAGCAGGCAAGCGGGCCCAAATGGCAGCCTACGCTCGGATTATCGGGCTGGTCCTCGGGGGGCGCCGTGCTCGTCGCGTTTGGGGCTCATGATATATGACTGGCGCCGTAAGTTGAAAACGCCAACAAAAACGGCCATGCTTTCATGGCCGTTTCAACGCTCCAACAGTTGGATTGGTGACGTCTCACGTCTCGACGCGTTCCTCGATAGAGACGTTGTACAGGAACAAGAACTTGTGCCACTCGCCGGGGAGCGTGTTGCGCTTTATTTGGATCCACGGGATGTACTTGGGCTGGCGCGGCTTGCGTTTGAGCTTCATGTTGCAATCATCCGGCGTGCGGTTGTTTTTGCGGTTGTTGCAGCGCATGCACGCGCAGACCAGATTTTCCCAAGTCGACGGGCCGCCTTTGCTCTTCGGCACGACGTGGTCAACCGTCATGAAGCGGTCACCCCGCAGTCCGCAGTACTGGCACGTATGATCGTCGCGGATGAGGATGTTTTTCTTCGTGAGAGCGACTTTCTGCATCGGACGCTTGATGTAATACAGCATCCGGATAATCGACGGCATGCGCATCTCGAACGTCGCGGAGGAAATGAGGCGGTCGCGCCCGTGCACGACCTCGGCCTTGCCGGCGAAAATCAGTTTGACGGCGCGCTGGAAGTTGGTGATGTTCAGCGCTTCGTACGTGAAGTTCAATACGAGAACGTCGCTCAATCAAATCCTCCCCACGAACAAATAAGAAAGCGAGGCCAACTACAAGCCTCGCTTTCTCACAAACGTCATTCGAGTTTCGGTTAACAATTGCGTGATTGCTAACCTGTCCTGCGGCCTGAGCCGTTCTTTCACCCGTTCGTAAGCGGAACTCGCTACGTCGATGGCAATTTCGGCGGCGGGCAAATCCGCTTGCTTGCCTTCCTCATCGGCGAGATAGGCATGTGCGGCAAGGGTGAGTCGGGCGATCGCATCCGTGACCAGGGCCTCGACCGGAGGCATCTGGTCCGCATCGACGGTAAGCGGTTCCCCGGCGGGAGCCTGCGGACTCATAGCACGTGAAGATTTAGGCTACGTTGCGTTCGTTCCCTACGTGTTTTTCGCGAGATTCGCGCACCATCCGCAGAAAATAGCCGTGCACGCGCTGGTCTTGCGTCAGTTCGGGGTGGAACGACGTGGCCAGCACGTTGCCTTGGCGCACCATCACGCCGTGGCTGTTGCGCTCGGCAAGCAAATCTACGCCGGCGCCGATGCGCTCGATCCACGGCGCGCGAATGAAGATCGCGGGAAACGCCGGCTCGCCTAGGGACGCAATAGGCAGATCTACCTCGGCCGATTCGTTCTGGCGTCCGAACGCGTTGCGGCGCACGGAGATGTCGATGAGATCCAGGCTCGGCTGCTCGAGTTCGACGACCTCGTGCGCGATGACGATCATGCCCATGCACGTGCCCCACAAAGGCATGCCCGCCTTCGCGCGCTGCACGATCGGCTGCGCCAAGCCGAAGCGATCGAGCAATTTCATGACCGTAGTGCTCTCGCCGCCGGGAATGATGAGGCCGTCGACATGCGCGAGATCCGCGAGGTTTTTGACGGGAATGGCATCGGCCCCGGCGCGCTGCATCGCGGCGACGTGTTCGACCACGTCGCCTTGTAATGCCAATACGCCGATTCTAGTTGCCACGAGGCGCGAGCAGCTCCGATTCGGGGAGTTTGCGCAGGTCGATGCCTTCCATCGCCAGCGCTTCTTTGCCAAGCGATCTGCTGGCCTGCACGATCACCTTCGGATCGCCGAAATGCGTTGTCGCATCGACGATCGCTTTCGCGAACGCTTTGGGATTGTTCGATTTGAAAATTCCGCTGCCGACGAAAATGCCTTCGGCTCCGAGTTGCATCATGAGCGCGGCATCGGCGGGCGTGGAAACGCCGCCGGCGCAGAACAGCACCACCGGTAATTTGCCGTTCTTGGCAACGTCTTTCACCAGTTCGAGGGGAGCTCCGAGATCGCGCGCACGCGCGACCAGTTCTTCTTCCGGAACGACGGAAAGTTCTTTGATCGCGTCGCTGATCGCGCGGATGTGACGCACGGCCTCGACGATGTTGCCGCTGCCCGCTTCACCCTTGCTGCGGATCATCGCCGCACCTTCGGCGATGCGGCGAAGCGCCTCGCCCAAATCGCGCGCGCCGCATACGAACGGCGTGGTGTAGTTGTGCTTGTTGACGTGATACTTGTCGTCGGCAGGAGTAAGCACTTCGGATTCGTCGATGAAGTCGATGCCGAGTTCTTGCAGGGCCTGCGCCTCGGCGAAGTGACCGATGCGCACCTTGGCCATTACCGGAATCGTTACGGCGTCCATGATGGACTGCACCAGTTCGAGATTGCTCATGCGCGCGACGCCGCCCATCGCACGGATGTCCGCGGGGATGCGTTCGAGCGCCATGACGGCGACCGCGCCCGCTTCCTGAGCGATAACGGCTTGCTCGGGCGTAACGACATCCATGATGACGCCGCCCTTGAGCATCTGCGCCAAGCCGCGCTTGACGGTAACGGTTCCGGTTGTCTCTGTCATGATCTCATCATATCAGCCATATCCAATGGCGACATTGAGAACAATCCCCTGCAAGGAACAAAAGTTGCGCTCGTAAGCGCAACTTTTGCTTACCGCCTACGCACCCCACGGGGGCCCCACTTGCGGGGGGCGCGGAGGCTCGGCCGAAGCGCCTTTTAAAACGGCTCGGGGCTGGCCGTCGGAGCAGCGGAAGGCGAGCCGCTGGGCACGGGACCGGGCGAGCCGCTGGATACCGGCGTGGCGGTGGGCAGCGGAGCGGCGCGGCGCCAAATCGGCAGATTCATGTTCGGCGTCGGCGTTGCAGTGGGGGCCGGCGTGGCGGGCGGCAGCGTATACTTCGGCACCGGCGTCGGTGTTGGCGGCAGCACGGGCGGAACGCGGGGATCGGGGAAGCCGGGGTCGGACGCCGCGGCCATCACATCGGTACGCTTCCAATCCGGGCCGTACGGGTTCGCGCTGTTCTTCGCCGGCGCGGGGGTGACGGTAACCGGCGCAATGCTTTCCAGGCGCTTTTCGGTGACCTGCCCGATAACGCGGTCGCCGGCGCGCTCACCAAGGGCAATGCCAACCACGAGCACGATGATGCCCAAGGCCAGCACAACGGTCATAAAGCGTTTGGATGAGTCAAACACGGGACTCTACGAGTACGGGACTACACGGTTTCGAGCCTGCGTGGCGCCACGTCCCGGGCGGCGGCGCGCGCTTGCCGCTCGGCCGGCTTGCCCACCAGGTGCACTTCGCGCAACTCGCCCGGCTCGAGTGCCACGCGTTTGCTAATGCCGCGGAATTCCACCGACACGTTGCGCGCCTGATCGTTCAGATTGCACAAGAACGCGCGCACCGCACCCTCGTCATCTTCGAATGCGACGGCGCCCACTTCGACGGGCGAGGTGGTCACCTCGTCGCTGACGTCGCGTCCCGCGTACATGCACACGTACGGTTCCTCCGATGAAAGTTCGCGCATGTTGCCATAGATCGCGTTGCGCTCGAAATCGACGACGTACGTGCAGAGCTTACCGCCCCAATGCACGCGCGCCGCGGCGACCCACTTCCAGCCGCGCGGACGCAGCGGTACGAGGTGTGGACGGCCGCTCGTGCGATAGCCGTCCAGGCCGCCAATCGTTTCCGCAACCGCCCACAAATATTTCGCGCCGGTCCACGGCGAGAGGTACATGCCGCGATTCGTGAGCGATCCGCCGTCGAACCACTCACCGAATTCGCCGGGCACCGTATTGCGCACGGCGCCCGCTTCCATCGTATCGTAAATTGCTTCCAGCCAATTCACCGCGGCGTCCGTATTGCCGTTGCGTGCCAGACACATCACGAACCAGAGCGTGAGATCGGGCCACACGCCGCCCAGCAAACCGAAACCGTGCGAGGGGAAATACCACGAATCGGCCGTGGAAATCGTGCGCAAACCGACGGGCGTCGTGAAGTCCGCTTCGCAAAGCCGATCCAGGATCTTGCGCCGTTCGTCGGCTTGAGCAACGTTGAAGAGCACCGGGAACACTTCGTCGGCAGTGAAGTTGTCCTGATAGTTCTGCTCTTGATCGTAATTCAATACGAATGCGCCGGTGTCGCTATTGAACAGATACTGCATCATCGCTTGCCGCAGCGACTGCGCTTCGGAGGAATAGCGGTGCCAGCGTTCGTTGTCGCCCACGACGGCGGACAGCATTGCCGCGGCCTCGAGTGCGAAGACGCCTTCAGCGTTGATCTCCGTAACGGCGCCGTCGAGCGTGTAGTATGGAATGATGTTGCGCCACGAACTGATGCCGAACATGTCAACGCCGTTGGCGCGGCAGAACAGCAGCCCGTTCTGATCGCGCTGCGTGAGCATGTAATCGGCGATTTTGCAGATCAGCGGAAACCAGTCGCGCACCCACTGGTCGTCCAGCGTCGCGTTATAATGATGCAGCATCGCGATCAGGTGCAGGGGCGTGTCGTCGTTGATGTTCAGTTCGTACGAGGTTTTGAAGCCGCTCACGCCGCGGACGTACTCGATCATCTCGCCGCTGTCTTCGGTGAATTTATTGAACACCTCGATCGCGTCGCGGCTGAACTGCGGCAAGAAGTAATCGAAGCCGTGCACGAACCACGACGTGTCACGCGAAACCAGAATATCCGATGGCGGCGAGTTGGTCGAACCCCAGCCGTTGGGATATTCCTTGATGATGCGCAGCATGTTGGCTTTGGCCCACACCACACCGCGGCTGATTGCGGGCGAGGGCGCCATGAAGCGCGCATCGGCGAGTTTGGCCGAAAAATAGCGCTGCGTTTCATGAAGTGCTTTGGGATCGTGCAGCAGTTGTTCGAGCACCGGCCGCGACTGCGCTTCGCCGTCCTTGTGAAAGACGACAGCCAAACGCAGCGATTCGCGCGCTCCGGGCGGTACGGTTATGCGGTATTCGAGCGCGCCGAAAATGCGCCGGCTCACGCACTCCGCCAATTGCGGCGTTACTTCGTCCAAATGCTCCTGCGCACGCAGCGAACCGGTGCGCATGTGATGCAGCATGACCTGTTCGCGCAAACCCACGATTGCGGCATGCGGTGCGCGCGATCCGCCCCACCACCGCTGCGCCCCCGTCTGCTGATTCTTCGAGCAGATGTAATCGCCGTTCACCCAGGCGCGCACTTCGTGCTCGGGCTCGCCGTAAAAGCGCTGCCCCACCAGCAGCGCCCAAGGGAACACCGACGTTTCCAGCGGCGTGCCGCCCGGATTGTAGAGCGTAATATCGACGATAAAACTGACGACGCGCTGGTGCCGGGGACCGTGCGGTACGTAAAACGCTTCGGTCACGTTCAAGCGGTCGAGAATCGTAAACTCGGAAATCTGCGCGTACGGCAAGAACGTGAACTCGCGCGTAATCTGATGCGGGAAGACCGTTTGCTTGAGATCGCGCAGCCGGTACGCGATTTGGTGCGTGCCGAAGATGATTTGGTCGGTGTCGGCATCCCACAGCCCGCGGATGCCGCCCTTTGCCGTGGACTGCGCGAAGGATTTGAAATTTCCGAGCAGCAGACCGTACGGCGTTTGTGCTTCCGGTAAGACGTACGCGCAATATTCGTTGTGCTGTGCGTCATAGCTGGCTCGCATGTCGTCAACTTACTACCCCGCGCAGGGATGTCCCGCCCGCGCAAGCAACCGCAGGCGCGTGAAAGCAAGCGAGACGCTGCGCGCGCCCGCCAAGCTCAACCTCGCGCTCGAAGTGCTCCAACGGCGTGATGACGGGCTGCACGCCCTGCGCACAGTCATGGTGCCGGTCGATCTGTGCGACGAACTCGACGTCGTACCGAGCGCACAGCCTTCCTTTACTTGCGACGCGGCGCAGTTGCAAGACGACAACTTGGTCGAACGCGCGCTGCGCGCCGTCGGCGCAAGCGCGGTGTCCGTACACCTGCGCAAACATATTCCGACGGGTGCCGGAATGGGTGGCGGATCGAGCGATGCAGCGGCCATACTGTTGGCCGCACAGCGGGGCATTTTGGGCGACGTGCCAGACGTAGACTACCTAGAGTGCGCCCGCTCCCTTGGCTCCGACGTTCCATTTTTCTTAGTCGAAACCGCGGCGCTGGTCGAGGGCACGGGCGAGCGGGTCACTGCGCTCGGGCCGGTGCCGCATTGGCATGCAGTCGTCGTCAAACCGCCCGTTTCCGTGTCGACCGCCTGGGCGTATCAGCAGATCGACGCAGTGCAAAAGCCGTCGCGCCCGCGCAATACCTCGGTCAGTCTGCAACTCGCCGAAGCACTGCAGCGCAGCGATTTTGACCACGTCGTCTCGCTGCTGCACAACGACTTCGAAGACGTGCTGGCTCCGGTTACCGCTGAAATTCAAACGGCGCTCGACGCGTTGCACGCCGCCGGAGCGGATCGCGCGCTCATGACAGGCTCGGGTTCCTGCGTCTTCGCACTCGCGCGCACCGCGGATGCCGCGCAAGCCATTGCGAGCAAGGTGCACGTGCCTGCGGGGTATCGCCTGTTCCGCTGCGCGTTTTGGAACGGCGAAGGATGGCGCAACGCCGCATGAGCCGCGGCATCACCGTCGTCGTTCTTGCGGGCGGCCCGCACGACGAACTCGCCGCGCATACGCCCGGCGCACCGAACAAAGCGTTCGTCGAGATTGCGGGCGTTACGCTCGTGGAGCGCACACTTCGCGCGCTGCGCGCCGCGCCTTCGGTTGGCCGCATCATCGCCGTTGCGCCGCCGCAGACGCACGGCAGCGCAGCGTTGGCCCTAGCCGATGAACGCCGTCCCGACGGCGAGCGCATTCGCGACAGCTTGCGCAGCGGTCTGCGCGACCTTCCGCCCGACGACGACGTGCTCGTGAGCACGTCCGATTTGCCGGTGCTCACGGTTGAGTCCATTGAAGATTACGTCTTGCAAGCGCGCGGCAAAGACGGCGATCTCACGTACGGCTGCCTCGAAAAACGCGTGCACATGGCGAAATATCCGCAAGTTCCGCACACGTGGGCGCCACTGCGCGACGGAACCTATTGCGGAACGGGGTTCATCACAATTCGGCCGCGCGTCTTTCCCTCGCTCGAGCGGTTCATCGAACAACTCGGCCAGGCCCGAAAAAACCCATTGCACCTCGCGCGCCTGTTCGGCATGAACGTGCTCCTGCGCTTCGCACTGCGTCGTTTATCCATCGCGCAAGCCGAAGCGCGCGCCTCGCAAGTCATCGGTGCGCCCGTGCGCGCCGTCATTTCACCGTTCGCCGAGATCGGCGTCAACGTCGATCGGGTGAGCGATATCGCGCTCGCACGGCAACTAGTCGCGGCGCAAGCGGAACTCCGTTTGTAACTGCCAGGTCACGCCGTCGTCCTCCAGGACGTAGCCGCGCCATGTAAACGAGTCGGGCTCTATGTCCATGAATATCCACTTTGCCGGACGATCGCCGAAATACCCCGTTTGCACCACGTCGTCGCCGATACGCCGCCCGATGAGCTGCTGATGCGTGTTGTGCGGCGGATTGATCCACGTTACACGCCATGCGCGAAGTTCCGGATCGTACACGCGCAGTGTCGTTCCGTAGGTGCGGCGATCGGCTTCCACGCCTTCCGTACGCGCGATCCACAAATCTTGGATGGCGCGCCCGCGCAGCACCCACGCAAAATGCACTTCCATGGGCCCGGTTCGTAGCTGCCCGTCGACTGAAGTGTCGCGGTATTCGCCGTGCCAACTTCCGATGAACCGCCCGTAGGTTTCGGCTTCATCGCCCAAGTCCGCGTGAGGCTCGACTGCAAGCAGCGCGCCGGTGAAATCGTTCGTTCGTTCAGAAATGCTGGTCATGCGCGCATAATAGCGCGCGGAGCAAGCTTATGCTTTGCAAAAATTGCGAAACGCCAGCGGCGATCGGCCGGCGGCACGCCGGAACGATCGCGTGAAATTGGCAATATCGTTGAATCCGCACTCCAGCGCGATCTCCGTGACGGGCCGCCCGGAAACCGCTAGCAGCCGTGCCGCCTTGCGCAGGCGCGCGCGAATGAGATATTGGTGCGGCGTCACGCCCACGACGCGCGTAAAAACACGCAAAAAGTGGAACGGCGAAAGTCCGCTCGGGCGCGCGGCGGCCCGCAGATCGATATTTTCACCGCACGAGGCATCGATCCACAGCGCAGCTTCGATCGCGCGGCGGCGATCGCGGGCGCTGGTACGCGAAATGTGTGTTCCTCCCGACACGATCGTCCCGGCGCGCTGGGCCAGCAGCAGCGCTGCCTCGTCCAGCGCGATTGCGGTATCTTGCTGCGCCGCCGCCTGCGCGGCCTCGCCAAACGCCGCAGTTTGCGCCATCGGCGGCAGCGAGCCGATTTTCCAAAATGGCGCCTTGGCCACTTCCTCGGCGACGTCCGGCGCAAAATGAAAGGAGAGGCATTCGTCGCCGTGTGCGAACTCGTGCGTGCACGTGAACTCGTCACCCGCATTGCCGATCAATAGCGAACCCGCGACCAGCTCGTAGCATTTGCCGCGCGAATGATAGCCGAACGTCCCGGAGCGCACATACGAGACGGACATCGACGCGTGCAGTTCGGCGAACGGTTTGTCACCGGGCCGCGCATCGCAGCGATAATCAAGCGCCGTAATTGCGCCGCGCTGCAGTATCGTTACTGCCATCGTTTGAACAACGCGTGCTCGATGCCGAATTGGTCGAGCGCCTTTCCGACCGTATGATTGACGACGTCGTCGACGCTCTGCGGTTTGGCATACATCGCCGGCATCGGCGGTAAAATCACTGCTCCAATTTCCGCGAGTTGCGTGAGCGTGCGCAGGTGTCCGGCGTGCAGCGGCGTTTCCCGCACGACCAGAACGAGTTTGCGGCGTTCTTTCAAACACACGTCCGCCGCCCGCACGAGCAGGTTCGAATTCATGGAATACGCGATTGCCGCGGCGCTCTTGATAGAGCACGGGATCACGAGCATGCCGTCGGTAATGAACGATCCGCTCGAAATGGATGCGGCCAAGTCGTCGTCGCGGTGAACCGCATCCGCCAAGGCTTCGAACTGTGCGGCGCTTTTGTCGGTCTCCAGCTCAATCGTGCGCCGCGCTTGTTCGCTGAGCACGAGGTGCGTCTCGATCCCGGCGTCTTTGAGCGCTTCGAGCGCCCGCAAGCCGTAAATACTTCCGCTCGCTCCGCTAATGCCGACGACGATCCGACGCATGGTTGCGCCGTTACACGCGGGCAGCAGGGTAGCCTCCATCGCTTTCCCAACCATGGTTCGTGCAGTCTGCGGAGCATCGTGCTTTTCTCGCGGCCGCGGCGGCTTGGAGCCGGTCGCGCGACGACGCCTACGGGGTCCGTTTGCTGCAGTCTCCGCTTTCAGGCGTCCCGCACGACGTAGCCGGCGCGTACGCCGCGCTGTGGCGCCGCGAACACGCATTGCTCGATTTACTCGCGCGAGAGCGCATCGCATGCGGAATGGATGCGCGCGAAGCGCTGCTGCGCTTTACCGGCGCGCTGCGCGAAGGATCGTTCGAGCTTCCCGATATGGCGCAAGCTCCGAGCGGCGGATCGGCCGACGGCGAGTTTGCGCTGCTCGCGCCGGTGCCCGCCGAACCGGCGAGCGGCGTGCGCACGCACAATCCCCGCTTTTCCGCCTCGCAACTTAATACGTACGTCGAGTGCGCACGCAAATGGTTTTACCGCTATTTGTGCGCGGCGATCGAAGATCGCGGATCGTCGGCGTCGTACTACGGCACCGCGTTTCATGCGGCGCTCGAAAACTTGCACGCGGAATTCCCGCAGCCCGCGCTGGCAACGCCGCAAGAACTCGACCGTAAGTTGCAAGGGTACGTCAACGCCGCATTCGACCGCCACCGCAATTTGTTCGAAACGCCGGTGGAATACGAATTGCAGCGGCGCCGGGCGAACCGCACAGCGCGTAAGTACGTCGAATGGCTGGTCGCACAGGCCAAACGCGCGCCCTTTACCGTCGTCGGATGCGAGCTGAGTGCCGAGTTGCAGATCAACGGCTACGATTTTATCGGCTATATCGATCGGCTCGACCGCGACGAGCGCACCGGTGCGGTAACGGTCATCGACTACAAGACCGGTTCCATTGCGATGAGCGCGGCGGAGTATCGCGAGAAAGTTCGGCAATTCAAAGATTTTCAGTTGCCGTTCTACTACTGGGCCCGCACGGAGGCGGGAGATCGGGTTTCGCGGTTGGCGCTCGTGCCCCTCAAGGACGCCCTGCTCGACGTGCGGCCGATCGCATTGGAAGTTGTGCCGGTTCCGGCGGACGTGGTTCGCTCGCAAAGTCCGACCGGGGTCATTCCTATCGGCGAACTGGAACGCGCGCGCGAGCGCATGCTGCAGCTCTGCGCGGAGTTGACTTCCGGAACGAGCGCGTCGTTCGCGGTCGCGGACGATCCCGCTGCGTGCACGTACTGCGTGTACCGCACCGCGTGCGCGAACCGCCCGTATCCGGAAGAGGAACGCTTCGCGCGATGAGCACCTTCATCACCGGAGCCGCGGGCACGGGAAAAACCGCCGAACTGATCCGCCGCGCGCTTGCCGCAGCGCAAGCGGGACCGGTTCTGATAACCTCGACGTCGCAAGCCGCGCTGGATATGTTGCGCGAACGCGTACAGCACCCAAACGCATGCGTGCGCGAATTGCACGCCGTCGCGCTTGAGTGCCTGGCGGATGCCGAGGAAATTGACGACGTGCGTGCTGCGATGCTCTTCGCCGACGCAGCGCGCCCGCTGCTCACGCTCGAGTGGCGCGAGATCATCGAAGCCGAGGTCGACCCTGAAGTGCCGGGGCTGCGCGCTCCCGATCGCTTTTTGGACGCGGCGTTCCGGCTGTTCTGCAAACTGCGCGACGCACGCATCTCACCAGAGCAGTTCCTGGAAAGCGCGCTGCGCGGCGCGATGCAGTTCTATGCAAAACCGCCGAATCTGGCGCATCCCGATCTGCTCTATTATACGAAAGATAGCCATCGTGACTCGCTGCACGCGGACGCGGCGGAATTAGCGCGCCAATACAAACGGGAAATCGATCTGGCGAAAATTCTTTCGAAACTTTACCGCTCGTATCTCGATCACCCCGTGCGGCAGGGTTGCCTCACGCCACGCGACGTCATTGCACAAGCGGCGGATGTGCTGCAAAACGACGCACGTACCGCGCAGCGAATGCGCGAGCGGTATCCGAGTTTGTTCGTCGACGAAGCACAAGAACTCACCGTCGGCGAGTTGCAGTTGCTGCAAGCGGTTTATGGGGCCAATCTCGACGGCGCGACCTTGGCGGGTGATGCGGAATCCGCGACATCCACGTTCCGCGGCGCACGGCCGGATCGCGTCTTTGCCCTGGCCGGCGAACGCATTACCATGGAAGAACAGCACCGCAGTCCGTTTGCGGTCGACGTCGCTTGCCGCCATCTGCTCGGTGCGCCCGGCGCGTCCCCGGTAAGCACGGATCCGCGCATCGGCCTAACGCTCTTCCGGGCAAGCACCAGGCGCGCCGAAGCGCAATTTATCGCCGAGCACGTCGTCGATTTGCTGAGCGCAGGCGCATTGCACGACGACATCGCCGTTATCTTCCGATCGGTGCGCGACATCCGCCCGTATCGGGACGCGCTGCTCGACCGCAACGTGCGCGTGCAAGTTGCCGGCGACCTGAATCTCTTCATCGAGCCGGAAGCGCTGGACGCGCTGGCGATTCTGTGGGCCGTGCACGACCCGTTCCGTCACGACTATCTGCTGCGTGTGCTCTCCGGGCCGGCTCTGGCGCTTTCGGACGCGAGCATCTACGCCCTGTGCAGCGAGCCGCCGGACGCGCAAACGCTGCTGTTCGAAGAAACGGCCGCGGAAGAGAACGCCGCTCGAGCCGGACACTGGGACGTGCGCCGCGACGTGCGCCTGGCATGGAACGTGCTGCGCGGCGATCAGGACGAGCGTCTGTCGGACCTGGCGCGCGAACGCCTTCGCGAACTGCGAGGCAAGATCGCGCGTTGGCGCGATCTGCTGCCGTGCACGGATTTGCCCCGCTTCGTACGCTTGGTCTGGAGTGAGGGCTTGGCGGCAGCCGGCACAGCGGGAGGCGCGCGCGCCGCATACCAGCAGCAAACGCTCGCGCGAGTAATGCGACGCCTCGAGCGCTTTACGGACGACCACCCCTCGGCCTCGCTCGCGGAATTCTTGGACTACGCACAAGCGCGCATGGAAAGCGACTTCGAAGCGTGCGAAGTGAACGAAAGCGCCGGAGCGGTACGTATGCTCAGCATCGGTGCCGCGCGCGGTCGCGAGTTCGAGCATGTCATCATTCCGCGTGCGCGCGCCGGGTCGTTTCCGCGCTGGTATGCGCCGGACGCCTTCTTGTACAGTCCGAGCCTCGGCATGATTGCCAAGGAAAACGTCGGCGACGCGCGTGCCGCACGTACGGCGAAGTTCACGTATTACATGTTTCGCACCAAGGCGCGCGAGGCGTACAACAAGGAAGAGCGCCGCGCGTTCGTCTATGCGATGCGGCGCGCAAAAACCAGCGTACTGGTCACCGCGTGCGAGCGTGCGACGCGCGGTATATCGGCTCCGGAATTCCTCGCCGAGTTGCAGGCGGCGCGCCTTCCGGGCACAGTCGATATTTCCGATCGCTGGCGTCCGACCCGCGCCGTCTACGCCGGATGAGGTTTCGCCTGGAGGAAATCTCGGCGCAGGACTACGCGCAGCACGTTCTCCCGCTCACGCAGCCGCTGTGGGGCCACGGGCGACCGCTGGACGTGTATCGCGAGCAAACGACGCAACTCGCGCATACGGCGTACGGACGCAAATCGTACCGCACACTCGCTCTCACCCGCGACGGCACGATGCTTGCCTCGTTCAAACGCTACGAACGCGATGCACGCGTCGCGCAGCAGCGTCTGCGGGCCATCGGCATCGGCGCGGTTTTTACGCCCGAAGAGTTTCGCGGCCGTGGATTCGCCAGTGCCATGCTCGCGATGGCGCTCGACCAAGCGCGCGCAGAAGCCTTCGATTTCGCATTTCTCTTCTCCGACATCCACCCGCAATTTTATAAAGACCTCGGCTTTTCGGAATTACCGTCGCGGTCGATCTCCGTTCGCGCGGACTCTCTGGGTTTCGAACGCATCGCGGCGCAACCACTTGTGCAGCGCGATTGGAGCGCCGTTCGCGCATGCTTCGAGGCAATGGAAGACGCGCGCAGCTTCACATTGCTGCGTAGTCCCGCCGTGTGGAACTGGATGCGAGCCCGTATCGAGCACCACGCATCCCGCCAAGACGCACAGCCGGTGAATTTGGCGGTACGTAAGGGCAACGCACTCGCGGCATACGTGCTGGGACAGCGCGAACCGCGCCACGATGCGTACGTGCTTGACGAATTCGGCTACGCGGGTGAAGCGGGGCGCAATCTTATCCCGGCTCTGCTGCGATACGCCGCCGGCGATCTTCGACGCATCGCCGGATGGCTGCCGCCGGCACCGGCTCGCTCGGTTCTTCCGCGCGGTTCGGTGCGAAAACGCAGCGACGCGATACTGATGGCTGCACCGCTATCTGCGGGAGGTACGCGTTTCGTGGAGTCAGCACGGCAGAGCACCGCAGCGGACGCAGTCTGGAGTTTGGATCACATCTAGTCAACCGTCTGTGCTCTCGCGGTAGTCGCGTTCACCGGTTTTCGGATTGTAATAGACCTGGACGAGCTTTCCGCTGGAAGGATCCATGAAGCGTTCCCCGGTCGGCTCCCACGGCTGCGTCGCGGACCGCATCCTGTTGCGGCGGTAACGTCTTTCAAAGACCAAACTTGCAACGATCAACACGCCGAACACCAACAGTTCGAGGCTCGCAGGCCAGGCGTACCGCGCCAGCATGAAGACGACGATAGCCGCGAGGATCAAACACGCACCGCCGACCGCGGCGCAGCCGCGCAGCATCTACAACGGTTCGAGCGTGACGGCAGTGCCGTACGCCACGACCTCCGTCATGTAGCTCGCGATCTCCGATGAATCGAAGCGCATCATCACGACCGCATCGGCGCCCATCGTTTGCGCGTTTTGCACCATACGATCCACAGCGTGGCGGCGCGTCTCTTCCAGCAACTGCGTGTATTCGGTGATCTCGCCTCCGAACAGCGAGCGCAACGAGGCCAGAATGTTTCCCGCAAGCCCGCGGCTGCGGACGACGACGCCGAAAACCTGTCCCTTGGTTTCCTTCACGCGCCGCCCCGGAAGATTCTCGGTTGTCGTAACGATCATTCATTCAACTCCCTTCGCCGGCGCACTACCCGCAAAAAGGCTTTGCTGTTTCGGTTCGCCGGCCACGAGCGAGGCGACGCGCGTGCCGATCAGCCGGACCGCGGAGTGCCCGAGGTCCGCTCGCCGCAAACAATGGACGGCCGCAACGAATATGTGCCGCGCCTGCGCCGTTGGCTCGGCCAGATTCGTTTGCCGTGCGACGATGCGAAAATCCGAGCGTTTGATCTTGATGCCGATCGTGCACGCGCACAGGCCTTCACGTTCGAGTTTCTGCGCCAGTTCGATCGCCTGTTCGCGCAAGATTTCACGCAAGCGCCGCTCGTCGCGCACGTCGTACTCGAACGTTTCCTCGGTGGAGATGGATTTGGTTTCGCGTTCGGGTTCAACGGGGCGCCGGTCAATGCCGAGCGCAAGATCGCGCACTTCCAAACCCCACGAGCCGAAAATCGCCTTGGCGCGATCGTCGGTGAGCGCCGCAACGTCGCCGATGGTGGTAATTCCGCGCTCGGCCAGCCGCGCTTGGGTTTTCGGTCCAACACCCCACAGGCGGCCCACCGGCAACGGCGCGAGAAACGCCGCCTCTTCGCCCGGCGCAAGCGCCTGCAGGCCGTTCGGTTTGCACGAGTCGGAAAGAATTTTTGCGACCATCTTCCCTGTCGCGACGCCGCCGCTTACCGTAAGCCGCACGGCCTGGAATATCTCCGCGCGAATCGTTTGCGCGAGTTCCACTGCCGCATCCAGAGAAATGCTGCCGAGATCGACGAACGCCTCATCCATCGACAGGCCTTGCACGGGATGACCGCGCCGTTCGAGTATGCCGAAGATCTCGCGCGAAACATCGCGGTACTTCTGCATGTTTGGGCGCACGACGACCAGATGGGGACACGCCTCGAGCGCCTTCCACAGCGGTACCGCGGATTTGACGCCGAACGGGCGCGCTTCGTATGAAGCGGTGAGCACGACGGCGCGGCGGCTAGAGCCGGCCACCGCCACCGGCTTGCCTTTGAGCGAAGGGTCGTCACGGATCTCGACGTTTGCGTAGAACGCGTCAACGTCAAAGTGCGCGATCACGCACGAAGGATTCGCCGTTAGGCGCGCTCGACCCGCGCGGAGAAGCAGCCCCGTTTTGCGTTGTGGACGTGCAAGTAGGCCGCTCGCGGGTCTGCGAAGAGGCGCAGGATGAGCGGTTCGACGTCCGTGCCCGCCGCGATGTCCGCGTCGAGCATCATCCCGGATCCGTCGAACGACCGAATGGAGAGCAGCCGGTTCGTCATAACTTCGGGAATGCGATTCACTTCATCATACCGCCGTGACGCATGCTCGGTCACGAAAATCGCGTGCGAGGAGCGATACGGGTTTTGCACGCCATGGTGTTCGTAATTGAGCAGCAACAGCGTTTCTCCGATATCCGCATCGCGCAGCGTAATCCGGCACGGAAAACACGGCTTCTCGTCCGCGACGACGCGCGCCATCCCGCGCGCGGCCAGTTCTTCGTCAGAGAGGGCGAAGAACGGCTCAAACTGCTTGGGATCCAATCCAATTACTCTGTACGACATGCACCCACTGTACTTTTCTCAACCGATTCGCACCATCTGAATCTTGCTCTCAAACTGCCGGAGATTAGATGTCATGTCCCGCGCCCTTGAAGATGGCGCGAATCGTCTCCATGTTGCGCAGGTCGTCCGCCTCTTCGCCGGGGGTTTCCAGAATCGCGGTCTTCTCGCGCAGTTCCGGACGCGACGCCAGGGCGCGAAAACCCTCGAAGCCGATGTTGCCTTCGCCGATGTGGTGGTGGCGATCGCGGTTGCCGCCGAGCGGCACTTCCGTATCGTTGAAGTGAAACATATGCACGCGGTCCAAACCGATGTGCTCGGCGGCCTGATACAAAAAGTCGTCGACGCCGCGCTGCGTGTTGATTTCATATCCGGCGGCCCACGCGTGCGCCGTGTCCAGACATACACCGAGTTGCGGATGATCGAGCGATTTTACGAAGCGTCCCAGTTCTTCGAGCGTTCCGCCGCACAATGCCCCCGCGCCGGCGGAATTTTCCATAACCAGATGCACGTCCGGCGCGACGTTCTCCAGCGCTTGCTCGAGCAAATGACACGCGGCGACGAATCCCTCGTTGCGATCGCGCTTTCCGTAGGAGCCCAAATGCGTGTTGACGTAGCGGATGCCGCCCGCCGCCGCGGCTTCCAAGTCGTTTTTCAGCAGATTCAGCGAACCGCTCGCGATCTTCGGATCGTCGCTGGCAAGATTTATGAGGTACGGCGTGTGAATCACGCATGGATCGATACCGGCCTGCATGCGGGCGGCCTTGAAAGTTTCCAGCGCCGGTTTGTTGATCGCGCTCGTGCGGTAGCTGCGCGGATTACTGGAAAAAATCTGGACGGCCGTGCATTTTACACGTTTGGCATACTCGACCGCGGCAGCATACCCCGCACTAACGCGCACGTGAACGCCCAGACGCAAAGCTGCGCTACGCCTTCTTGGCCATGTAGAGATATTGCACGTAAGCAAGCGAAAGCGTCGGGTTGCCGGTGCCGACGCGGTCGCGGAGGCGCTGTTCCAAACGCGCAAAATAGTCGCCGGACTGCGCGCCGAACGTTGCGCGCACGACGGCGCGCGATCGTTCGTAGCCCAAGTATTCGTCCAGCGTCATCGCCTGACGCCATGGCAAAACGCGCAGCGTCTGCTGCGAGAATAGCGAGGCGTAAAACTCCTTGAAGCCGCCGGCCAGCGCGCTGTCCGCGGGCGGCTTGCCCATCTCGCGAAACACGTCGTCGCGAATCTGTTTGATCGCGTCTTGCGCCATGAGGTGCTTCCACCAAATCGCGATGATGCCGCCGGGGCGTATCACGCGATAGGCTTCGGCTAGGGCGCGTGCACGGTCGACCCAGTGAAACGTTTGAGCGCTGATAACGACGTCGAAGCGTTCGTTTGGGAACGGCAGCGCTTCGGCTTCACCTTTGACGAACGTCGCGTTCGGCAAACGCTGCGATGCCTGCGCCAGCATCGCTTCCGAAGAATCGACGCCCGTAACGGGAAATCCGTTCATCGCGAATGGCGCGGCGGCAATGCCGGTGCCGCAGCCGACGTCAAGAATCGTGGCACCGCGACGCAATCCGAACGCCGCTATCGTGTCGTAGAGTTCGTTGGAATAGCCGATGCGATGGTTGGCATATTCTTGTGCGAGCACCGCCCACTGATCGGTCATGCCGAACCTTGTTGCGCCTCTCCCGCCGGCGGCTCCTCGGCTTGAGCCGGCGCGTTCGCCGTGATGTTCGCCGTGAGCAAATCGAGTTCGAGCGGCTGGCCGGCTTCCAATTCCATCGGAGGGAGATCATCGAGCGAACGCATTCCGAACGATTCCAGGAACTCGGGCGTCGTCTTATACAGCATCGGGCGCCCGACGACGTCTTTGCGTCCGGCCTCCGCGATGAGATTGCGATCGAGCAGCGTCGACACGACGCTGTCCGACGCGACGCCGCGAATCGCTTCGATCTCGCTCTTGGTGACCGGCTGCATGTACGCAATGATGGCGAGCGTTTCGAGCGCGGGCGTCGAGAGGTTCGATTTCGGCGGCAGCAAGTACGCCTCCACGGCCTCGCGCGCAGCGGGCGCGCTCGCAAAACGATAACCGCCGGCGATCTCGCGCAATACGATGCCGCGATCGGCAAAATCCGCCTCGATGCGCTGCAGCGTCGCCGCGATTTCCATTTCCGACGCGTGCGTCAGTTTGGCGATCTGCTTGATCGTCAGCGACTCGCTCGCGACGAACAGCAACGCTTCCACCGGGCGGCAAAGCCGCTCGACCGCTTCTTCGATCTCCTCGACGGCCTGCGGCGCCTCTTGCGGCTGCTCGGTTTGCAACTGTTCTTGGACTTCTTGCGTGGTTTCCACTTAATTGCTCGTTGGGGTGATTGGCAAGATACGGATGTCGTCGAAGGGTTCGGGCTGCTCGTACGACACGCGGTGGCGCCGGATGAGTTCGAGAATGGCGAGAAACGTAACGATAATCGAGTCGCGCGTCATGCCCATTTCGTGGCAAATCGCCGAGAACAGCGCCTCGCCGTTTTCGCGCACGCGCCTCATCACGTAATCCATCGTCGCCATCAGCGAGAGCCGCTCGCGCGCAATGGTGCGTTTTTCCGGACGCGCGCTGCGCAGCATCGCGATGAACGCGCGGGTGAGTTTTTCCGGATCCACGCGATAGCGCTGGCGCAGTTCGCTGACCGGATCGCCGCTGTCGCGATAATAGTAAGAGGATGCCTCGAGTTGCCTATTGCGCAGCTCCTCGCCGACTTCGCGATACTTCGAGTACGCAATAAGCCGCTGGCGCAAACGTTCCTCGACTTGTTCGGGCGTTTCGGCTTCCTCGTCTTGGAACTCGGACGGAATCGGCGGAAGCAGCGCCTTCGATTTCAGAAACACCAGCGTCGCGGCGATGACCAGGTATTCGGCCGCGATCTCGACGTTAAGATCTTCCATCATCGAGACGTACGCAAGGTACTGCTCCGCAACGGTCGCGAGCGGAACGGTGGCGATGTCGAGTTGGCGCTCCTTGACGAGGCTCAAAAGCAAATCGAGCGGCCCGTCAAACATTTCCAAACTGACGCGCAGTTTGCTTTCGGAGTCTTGTTCGGCCGCAGGCGTGAGGTCGGTCTGCGAAATCAACTACTTCTCTGTTCTGCTGTCCTTGCGACGATCGGGACGTCGCCGAATGCGGTTGGATTGGCCAGGACGTAGTCCATGCCCAAATCGATGAGGCGCTTTTCGTTTACGTACTTGAGCGCCTTCTTGGCTTGTACGATATCGAACCAGCGCGCCTCGTCCACTTCGTGGTCGTGATTGGCGGTATCTCCGGACAGATAGCGCATCAGGTAAAAGGTCACGGATTTCTTGTGCTTGGTCCGGTTCAGGTAGAACCAATACGCTATATCGTTGAGCTTGGTGATGATCTCGGCCCAGCAGCCGGTCTCTTCGCGTACTTCCCGCAAAGCGGCTTGTTCGTGCGATTCTTTCGCTTCCACGTGTCCCTTGGGCAACGTCCAAATACGCGGCGTGCCGCGCCCGATGAGCAACGCATCGTACGCCTGCTCCCGGCGCCGCAGCACTAGGCCGCCAGCCGAAACCTCGTATTTGATTCGCACTTCGAAGCCCCCTAAAGGACCGGAAAGGCGCCACGAGCGGCGCCTCCTGATTACCTCAATTATAGCCGACCCGACCAAGAAGGCCGCGGCGGCAGGGGCCCCCTTTTTCTCCTAGGCAGGCAACCAGCGAAGGTCCGGCTGGCGAGCCGCCCGGGTTTCATCCAGGCGCCCGACCACCGTATTTTGCGGTGCCGCAAGGACCGTATCGGGGTTGGTCTTCGCGGTCTGCACGATGTCGCGCAGCGTCTCGATAAACGCGTCCAACGTTTCCTTCGACTCAGTTTCGGTGGGCTCGATCATCAAACACTCCGGAACGATGAGCGGAAAATACATCGTGGGCGCCATGAAACCGCGGTCGAGCAATGCCTTTGCGATATCCAAAGCGCGCACGCCGGTTTCTTTCTTCAGTTCCTGCGCCGACGCCACGAACTCGTGGCGGCAGATTTCGTCGTACGGCGTTTCGAGAAATTCGCGCACCTTCACGCGGATGTAGTTCGCGTTGAGCACGGCCAGTTGCGAAACTTTCGTCAACCCATCGGCACCGTTTGCGTAGATGTACGCAAGCGCGCGCACGGCGTGCGCGAAATTCGACCAGAACGATCGCATGGGACCGATCGACTTGGGACGATCGAAATCGAGCGAGAATTCCAGTTTGTCGCTGGGAGCGTGCGGTTCGCGCGGTTCGATGGGCTCACCATGACGAGGGGCAGCACGCACGTACGGGGTCGGCAGAAAATCGACCAGATGCGCGGCTACGCCGACGGGACCGTGGCCCGCACCGCCGCCGCCGTGCGGAATCGTGAACGTCTTGTGCGTGTTCAGATGCATCAGATCGAAGCCCATGTCGCCGGGACGCGCATTTCCCATCAGCGCGTTCGCGTTGGCTCCGTCGTAGTACATCAAGCCGCCGGCGTCATGCACGACCTTCGTGATTTCGTGAATGTGGTCTTCGAACAACCCGAGCGTATTGGGGTTGGTCATCATGCACACCGCGGTATCGGGGCCGATGACTTTCTTGAGTTCTTCAACGCTGACGCGGCCGCGCTCGTCGCTCTTGAGCGAAATCACCTTAAAGCCGCACATCGCCGCCGATGCGGGATTCGTGCCGTGCGCCGTGTCGGGCACGATGACTTTGTCGCGCTGAGTTTCACCGCGGTCTTTGAAATACGCCTTGGCAATCAGCAGTGCGGCGAGTTCGGCGTGCGCGCCGGCCGACGGATTGAGCGAGAACGCCGCCATGCCGAACAGCGAACAGAACGTTTGCTCGAGTTCCCACATGATCTGCAGCGCGCCCTGCGCCAGTCCGTCGGGCGTGTACGGATGCAAATCGCGCAGTTGCGGCAGGTTCGCCATCGCGTCGTTCACGCGCGGGTTGTACTTCATCGTGCACGAGCCGAGCGGATAAAAGCCGACGTCGATGCCGAACGTGCGCTGCGAGAGCCGCGTGAAGTGACGAACCACGTCCAGTTCGCTGTTGTCCGGCAGCGGCAGCTCGTCACGAAGAACGGTCTTCGGCAAAAAATCCGCCAGCGGCGGTCCCGCATCGACGTACCGGTTCGCACGGCCGTCTTGCCCGAGTTCGAAGATCAGCGGTGATGCGGTGTGATCAGACGCGAGCCGGGACATTTACGACCTCTTGGAGAGCGGTGCAAAGCGTTTCGATATCCGCCGACGATGTGAGTTCGGTAGCGGCCATCAGGATGCAGTCGGCATATTCGGGATAGTAGCGTCCGAGATCGACGCCGCCCAGAATGCCGCGCTCCTGCAGTTTTGCCAAGACGTCCTTCGCAGGCTGGTGCACGTTGACCACAATCTCGTTGAAGAACGGTGCGTCGAACTGAAGCGTACAGCCGCGCAGGGAACTCACGCGCGTTGCCAGCTCACGCGAGCGCTTGAGATTCGCGGATGCAACGTCGCGCAGGCCGGTCTTGCCCATGAGCGCGAGGTACATCGTTGCGATGAGCGCGCAGTGCGCCTGGTTCGTGCAAATGTTCGAGGTCGCGCGCTCGCGGCGGATGTGCTGTTCGCGCGCTTGCAGCGTGAGCACGAACGCCTCGTTGCCGTGTACGTCGAGCGTCTTACCGACCAGACGCCCGGGGATGCGGCGCATGTGATCTTTGTTCGAGGCGATAAAACCGACGTACGGGCCGCCGTATGCCAGCGCCACACCGAAGCTTTGCGCTTCGCCCGCAACGATCTCGGCGCCCCACGATGCGGGCGTTTGCAGCGCCGCGAGCGCGAGCGCCTCGGCAACCACGCCGATGAGCACAGTGCCGCTCGCCTTGATCGCTTCTTGCGCGCTCGCATCCGGCGTATCGACGTTGCCGAAAAAGTTCGGCGACTGCACGGCGAGGCACGCGTACTCTTTACTCGCAAGACGCTGCGCGAGATTCGCAAGATCCGTCGTGCCGTCGGCGCGCACGGCCAGTTCGTCGATTTCGACGTCGAGGCCGTCGCAGTACGTTTTCAGCACCGCGCGGTAATTCGGATGAATCGCACGCGAGACAAGGATCTTTTTGCGGCCATTTGCGTTGAGCGCCATGATGGCGGCTTCCGCGAGCGCCGTCGCGCCGTCATAGACGGACGCGTTCGCGATGTCGAGGCCGGTCAGTAAACAGATGTACGTTTGCCACTCGTAGATGGCTTGCAGGTACCCTTGCGAGACCTCGGCCTGATACGGCGTGTATGCGGTCAGAAATTCGCCGCGCATAGCAAGCGCGGCAATCGCGGGAGGAGCATAGTGGCGGTATGCCCCCGCACCCAGGAAGGACACGCACGACGCGCCGGTATTTTTCTTCGCGAAGTGCTCGAATCGCCGGACGATCTCCGATTCGGCCAGCGCCGGAACGATGTCCAACGGCGCGCGCAGTTTGACGGCATCCGGAACTTCGACGAGTTTGTCGAGCGACGGCACGCCGATCGCATCGAGCATCTCGCGTATGTCTTTATCTGTGTGCGGCGTATACACGATATTGTCTCGTTATCCTAAACCGGGCGCCGCATCACTCTGCGACCAATTTGTCGTAGTCGGCGGCCGAAAGCAAGCCGTTTGTCTGCGCGCCGTCGCTGAGTTTCACTTTAAACATCCAGCCGCCGCCGTACGGCTCGCGGTTGACGAGCGCCGGATCGTTTTCCAAGTCACCGTTCACTTCGGTGACCTCGCCGCCGATCGGCGTGAAGAGATCGGATACCGCTTTCACGGATTCCACGACGCCGACACTCGCGAACTGCGCAACGGTCGAACCCATTTTCGGCAATTCGACGTAGACGATGTCGCCGAGCGAGTTTTGCGCATATTCGGTAATACCAACGGTCGCGACCTCGCCGTCGACCTTGACCCATTCATGCTCTTTGCTGTACAGCAGATCTGCTGGCTGCGCCAATGCTACTTTCCTTTCTTAATGACGGTGCACCATGCGCACCGCCCGGCATTCCGCGGCGCTTTCGGCACGATGCGCCGAAACCACCGCTGCACGCCCCCGCCTCGACTAGCGCGGCGGGGCCCCCCGTTTGTAAAACGGTAACGGGACGACAGTTGCTCCATACGCCGTGCCGCGAATGTGCACGACAACCGGCGTACCGGGAGCGGCGGCTTCTTTCTCAACGAGCGCCGTTGCGATATTTTTGTTTTCCAACGAAGGTGCAATGGAACCGCTGCGAATCTCGCCCACGCGGCGGTCACCGAGAAATACCTGATAGCCTTCGCGAGCGGGTGCGCGCCCGTCCATGACGATGCCGACTATACGCACATACGTATCGTCCGCGACTTGCTTCTCGAGGGCGGCTTTGCCGGTGAACGTGGGCTTGTTCAGTTTCAATGCCCATTGTAGTCCCGCTTGGACAGGCGTGATCTCTTCGGTGAGTTCGTGCCCGTACAGCGGCATGCCGGCTTCCAAACGCAGCACGTCGCGCGCGCCAAGGCCCACCGGAATGAGCCCGCCGTCCTGGTTGTCGCGAAGCAGCGCGTTCCAAATCTCCGCCGCGTCGGCGCCGTCGACGAAAAGTTCGAAACCGTCTTCGCCGGTGTATCCCGTGCGCGCGATCACCGCGCGCTTGCCGTACACGGTGCCTTCCGTGCAGAAATAATACTTGAGCGCATTCACGTCGACGTCGGCATGCGGGCTGAGCATTTCAACGGATTTGGGACCTTGAATGGCGATGAGTGCGTTGCGCCCGTGCAGGCTCGTCAGTTTGACGCCGAAATCGCCGAGATTGGCGTTCAGATGCGCCCACATCTTGTCCGCGTTGCCGGCGTTGACGACGAGCAACCAGCGATCCGGGAGTTTGTAAAAGATGACGTCGTCGTGCGCGCCGCCCTGGTCGTTCGTAAAAATGTTGTAGCGCGCTTGTGCGGGCTTCATCGTCGAGACGGCGTTGATCGTCAATGTATCGGCCCAGGCCGCGACGTTCTCGCCTTCGAGAATGAACTGCCCCATGTGCGAGAGATCGAACAGCCCCGCGCGATGGCGCACCGCTTCGTGTTCCTTGAGAATGCTGCTGTACTGAACGGGCATGTCGAACCCGCCGAACGGAATCATGCGCGCCCCAAGCCGCACGTGTTCGTCGTAAAGAGCGGTGCGCTTTACGGTGCTGGTCTCTGTCGTCATTTCACCTTCCGCGGTTTTTCTTCGGGATACGAGTTCAGGAAGTTCAGCGTCGCGTGTGCGACCAGTTTTTCGCCGCTGCGCACGTGCACTTCACCGTAGACGATACGCCGCCCAGCCTTGAGCACGGTCGCTTCGGCGATGAGATCGTGCGGCGGAAGCGCCGGCGCCAAGTAATTGCACTGCAGCGCGACGGTCGTCGTATTTTGATCGCGCCCGTAAATCGAAGCGAGCGCCACGTAAAAGCACGTGTCGCACAAACTGACGATCGCGCCGCCGTGAACGGCGCCCGTACCGTTGGAAATCTGCGAACGGTACGGCATGCGCATGACCGCACGGCCATGCGAAACGCTCTCGAGCTTCAGGTCGAGCAGCTCGACGAAATGCGATTTCTCCTTATCCCATTGCCGGCGCGCATGCTCTTGGTCGATTGACATGGGCTCCCCCACTCTAACGGAGAGACGCTCTTTCGGCTACGTCTTTTCCGTTGCCCCCAAAGGCTGGCCGCTCGTCAACCGGTCGTAGGCGGTGCGGAAGTTGAGCGTGCCGCCGTGCAGCCAGTGCGCGCCGTCCACCGGCAGTGCCGCTCCGCTGACCCAAGAGGCGTCGTCCGAGCACAACCACAGCGCCGCTCGCGCCACGTCGTCGGGCGTTCCCAAGCGTCCCAGCGGGACTTGCGCCTCGACGTGCTTCTCCACGTCGGCCACGCTCCAGAGATTCTTGTCCGTGCCTTCCGTATGAATCGGCCCCGGTGCGACGGCGTTCACGCGAATGCCGAAGCGGCCCCATTCGGAGGCGAGCGTGCGCGTCATCGCCAGGACGCCGGCCTTCGCGCACGCCGAGTGCAGCGCACCGGGCTCGCCGCTCCACGCATAGGTCGCAATGATGTTCAGAATGCTGCCGCGGGTCGCGCAAAGCGCGTCGAACGCGTACCTCGTGCAATGAAACGTGCCGCCCAGCACGATGTCGACGACCGACTTGAAGCCGTTGGGTGAAAGTTTCTCCGACGGCGCGATGAAATTGCCGGCCGCGTTGTTGACCAGCACGTCGATGCGGCCCGAACGATTGCGGATTTCCGCGACCACTTCTTCCACTCGCGCGGGATCGCGCACGTCGCACGCAAGTCCGAACGCGCTGCCTCCGTCGGCTTCAATGAGCCGCGCGGTTTCGTCGAGCGGTTCTTGCCTGCGCCCGATAACGCATACGGTTGCGCCTTCACGCGCGAACGCGCGAGCCATCTCACGGCCCAGGCCCGATCCGCCGCCCGTGACCCACACGGTCTTTCCCGCATAGCGACCGTTCAAAATGTATCGCCTTCCTTCGCAAGCTCGCGACGCAGATACAACGGCAGCGAAAAGATGCGCCGGTGCGTAATGCCGTCGTAGAAGAAATTCTCACCGCGCAAGTCTTTGCAGTACGCGTCGACGGCGCCGGTATCGAGCGCGGCGAGATCCACCGCATCGCTGCACGCGATGAATGCCCAATCGTTGTCGAATGCCGGAACGTGCGTGTAAAACGACGTGACGTGCCTGTAGTATTGGCGAAGCGTGCGCGACATCTTGGCATGCAGCGACATGTTGTGAAACCCAGCGGTGCTGGCTTGCAATACGTATATGCCGCCATCCGCCAAACGCGCCTTGATGTCGCGGAACACTTGCTCGCAAAACAGCGGGTTGCTCGGCGAATCTTCCAGCGGTTCGGTCAGATCGGAAATAATCACGCCGTACCGATCCCGATCTTCCGCCAAAAACTTGAGCGCATCGCCGATGATGACGCGTGCGCGCGGATCGTCGAACGCACCGGCCGACCATTCCGGCAAATACTGTTTGGAGAGATCCACCACTTGGCCGTCGATGTCAACCATCGTGCACCGCCGCACGGCGGGATGCCGCAATACCTCACGCAGCGTCGCGCCTTCTCCACCGCCGAGGATCAGCACGTCGCCGCGATCCGCAGCGCCGGCCATCGCGGGATGAACCAGCGTTTCGTGATATATTTTTTCGTCGTTCTGCGAACTTTGCGTGTCGCCGTCGAGGATCAGCATCTTGCCGAAAACCGGCGTGCTGATGACGCCGACGCTTTGAAACGGCGTGCGTCCGGCGTAATACACGTGTTCGATGGCGTGTTGGTGTTGTTCCGTCGGGAAAAATTCCTCGACGTACCATTGCCAATGCTGCGTCTTGGGCATAAACGCCCTAGATTAGATGAAGGGGCCGCATTGCCTCGCGGCCCCCGCATTTCTCAGGATTAGTGACAGTACAAGGCGATGTACTGATCCGTGCCTGCGTCGAACTGGACGGTGTTGCCAGGTGGCAACGTCCCTTGCGGCACTGTAAACGACCCTCCGGACGGCGCGACTTCACTGAGTCCGACTGCCGTCATGCTGTTCCATTGCGGCGAGCCGCCGGTACCGCTGCCGGCCACACCGTAGAACGCAAAACCGCAGTGCGTGCCCGGAAAAGAGGATCCCGACACGGTAACGCCCGGGGTCGCCGAAAAGCTGGTGGTCGACGCGGTAACGAGATCCAAATAGATGATCGCCGTACCGATAGAAGTTGGCAGAGCGCCCGGCGTGAACGTCCCGGTGATTTGCGAGAACGTCGCCCACGACATCGTCAGATTGAAACTGGCGCTCGCATTATTCGATCCGAACGTGAGCGAGGCGGTATAGCCGTTGTCGGCGGCGGTCATACCCACGGAACAGCCCGTCGTGGCGCACGAAACCGTCTTCGAGCCGCCTGTAAATACCGCCTTAGATGACGGCGTCGGCGTCGCCGTGCCCGATGGCGTCGGTGTCGCGGTGGATGACGGCGTCGGCGTGGCCGTGGACGAGGGCGTAGGCGTTGCGGTTGCGCTCGCACTGGGCGCGGGTGTCGGCGTCGAGGAGGGGGTTATGCCCCCACCTCCGCCGCAAGCAGCCAGCAGCGCGGTTCCCAGGAACGTGAAAAGCACTAAAGCACGTGGGGCCATAACATGTCTCCTCGCAGTGACTAAAGTCACCATGAATTCTGTATGTTTGGCAACGCTCCCTCGGCTGTCATGCTGGATACCTTACCCTCGGTTATTTTTGGGCGCGGCCCACTTCCATTAAAAAGCCCGGCGATGTGGCGCGGTCCGTAACGGAAACGGACGTGCCGCTCGCCGGCACGCTTTGCATCGCCACGAACGCGAATCCGCCGACCGGCGCGTTCACCGTCGTACCGCCGGCGGCATACGGCTGCGCGAACACTCCATCCATCCTCGTCGTTGCGCCGAACTGGTCCGCGTACCGCCCGTTCAGACTCAGCGAACCGAAGTGGAAGCGCGGATCGCCGGTGTCGACCCCGAGCGAATCCGCCGCCATCGCAAGCGCGAAATCGCCGTACAGCGCGGGCGCGCTCTCACCCGTTGCGAATTGCAAATTGCGATCGCCCGTCGCTCCGCTCGTTTCCATCGCGTGCGTGTACGCATCGCCGCCGAAGCGATCGCGCAGATAGCGCTGGAATAAATATGCGGCGCCGTAGCATCCGCCGCCGCAGTTATATTGCGGCGTACCGTTGCCGCCCCACGCAACCGGATCCACGCCGGTGAACGCGCTGAGGGAAAAATTCGCCGGTGCCGCGAGATAGACGTTCGCGCGCGCAAGCGCATCGTCGGCATCGAATTGTACGCCTTTGCCGCCGTACATGGCGGCGACTGCCAGATCTTGCGCGAGCATCGAAAGCCCTTCATTTATATACGGCGTTTCGTTGCCGTTGAACGACGCCGAGGACGCGCCGGCTGCAAGAATGCCGTGGTTGACGAAGTTGATGAGATGCTGCAATTCGTGAGCGGTGCTGCGCACGAGATCTTCCTGAAGATCGTACTCGGTGCCGCTGCCGGCAAACCAGCCGACGAAAATGAACGGTGCTTCGTTCGATTCATAGGTCGTCGTGGAACCGTTCAGGCAATTCAGCGTCGCCTGCGTCATGAGATTTGCCGCGGAAAAATATCCCCCCAGCCCGCCGAGATTCGACGAGTTCACGATCATGACGTCGATACGATGATCCGCGGGTTCCGTAATATACGCCGCTGCCGTTCCTTTCACGCCGCCGCCGGCCGCGCACGCGTTATAACGCGGCTGCAAGCCCGGCGCGTTCGACGCATAATCCGGTGAAGCGAAATGCTCGGTGTCCGACGCGTAGGCGTTTTCGAAATCACGTCCGATCGCGGCGAGCTCGTCCGGCGTGAGCGGCAGCGCAGAATCGACCCAAATATTCGCGTGTGCCGTCTGCAGCGCGAGTACGGCGGGGACTTGCACGTTCACGCGCGCTCCGCCGAGCGATCCTTTCTGCACCCAGATCGGCGCGCTGCTTCCGACCGAAAGCGTCCCTGGCAATACGGTTTGCGTTACGCGCGAAGGCTCGCTCGGGTCGCCCGCCCGTGCAAGCGATTGCACGCGCTGCACCAGATCCCGATCGTCCGCGGGAAACGCCTCCACCGGCACGCGCGCGGAGCCGACGCTACGTGCGTGCGCGACGCGCGTGCTGGGGGTGGCTTCGCCGGGCGTGCTGACGGTAAGCGAGTCGGAAGTGAAGCCAGATGCCGACGACGCGCCGGACATAATGGCTACCAGTGCTTGCTGTGCCCCGGCGACAATCGTTCCGCTGCTCGTCAAACCGGAACTCTGGAAGTACGTGACCGGCCCGCTGGCGGCGGGCGGTGGCGTGCCTTGCACGGGTGGGACGACCTGAGCCGCAATGCTTTGCGCGCCGGAACCGCCGCCGCACCCGCCGAGCAGGAGCGGAACAAGCAAAAACAGCGCGGCCGAAAACCGCGGCAGCCCTATCTTCATATTTCATCTATCGGACTGCACGCGGGGCGGCCGTTGCTTGCTTTAACGCAAATAAAACGGCGCGCCGTGCGGCGCGCCGTCCTTCGACAGGCTCAGGATGACAAGGGTGGAGAGAGTCCTATGCGGTGAGGGGCCGGTCCTCGGCTTCGGTCGCCGTCACGACGTGCGTGAACGTGCCGTTCTTCGATTCTATTCCGCGCTTGAACTCGGTGGTGAGCATGCTCTTTGCCGAGAGCACCTTTGCTGCGTGTTCGCACGCAAGCCACGGGTTCGTGTGATCGCCGCACGTATAAAAGTCCATCGCAGCATAGCCTTTTTCCGGCCACGTGTGGATGGACAAATGCGACTCCGCCAAAATGACGGTACCGGATACACCCTGCGGTTCAAACCGGTGAAAGGCGCTCTCCATGATCGTCGCCTTGGCCGCTTTGGCAGCCGCGATCATCATGGTGTGGACGGCATCGACGTCCGTGAGGGCCTCCGGGTTACACCCCGATAGTTCACACACAATGTGCGTACCGAGTGCCTTCAATTTTCGTCTTCTCTCCTCGACCTTGGGGGAAATCCCACCTCCGGACTCGTCGGCTGGCGCCTGCGGTGCAGTCACGTCCCCGACCTATCGACGAACTCTTGCCGGCGCTTTTCGGTGCACGGGCGATTCGCCGCGATGGCGCGTTCGGGCGCGCCTCCCATAACCGTGAGTCAGGTTACAAAACCCAACTCGCGAGAATGATAGCCCCTTACGCCCCCCCTGTAAAGGACTTCGGACGAAAAAGTCCCGCGTCCGATTCGGGCGGTGCTCGGACGATGGGCCGCCACCTGGCAAGGTGCTCGCCGCAAAATCGGACGCTTAGCGGACGTTCGATCTCTACGTTTGGCGCAGTCACTCTCATTTCAAGGAGAAGCGTCAATGCAGAGGTTGTACATTGGCGGCGCCTATCGCGCCGCGCTTGCGGCATTTACGGCCGCTCTCATCTTCACGGCGTGCGGAGGCGGCGGCGGAACGAACGCACTGCCGCCCCATACCAAGGCCACGCCCACGCCCGCACCGACCGCAACACCGACACCACAGCCGCTCCCCGCGCCAAGTGCGCAATCGAACAGCAAAACCGTGGCTCCGTCTACGAGCGCGGCGACGACCGCCATACTGCCCGCAACGGGCGGTATCGCGGCGACTATCGCGGTTCCCAAGCTCACGTCGGGCTCCGGTAACGTGAGCGTAACGATCGCGACCGGCGCTGATGCCACCATGGACCGCGGACGCCGGGCATTCGCGCTGCTAAGACAAGCCATGCCGGGCGGAAGTTATCTGGCGCAAATGGACTTCGTCCCGGATACGGACATGACGTTTGCCGCCACGCCCGGTTTCATGCTCGACGTGACGCAATGGGTCACTGCAGCGGGCTTGAGCGTGTCGCAAGCCGCAACGTATTTGCAGACGCAGACGCTTTATGCCGGCATCGTCGACGATGCGGGCAACTTCAACGTCGTCGGACCGCTCACGGTGGCATCGACGAGTAACGCCGTTACGATTAGCTACACCGGACCGGCTGTTGCATGGACGCTCAAGGCAAACGAACACTACACAGTCGGTGTGCATCTGGGTCCGATCAGCGCGGCAACGGCCACGCCGTCGCCGAATCCGACTGCAACGCCGACACCGGGCGCAACCGCGACGCCGACGCCTAGTGCGGCGCCAACAGCCACTCCTACGCCGACCAGCGCGCCCACGGCAACACCCACGCCGACCAACGCACCGACGGCAACACCGACTCCGACTCCCGTCCCGTCCGCATCTCCGATGACGACGACCGAAATTGCCATTCCGGGCATGCTCGGCGGCGCGCAAGATATCGCCTCAGGCCCTGACGGCAACGTTTGGGTGACGGGAACGTTCCGCAACGATAACAACCAACAGGTTCAAGGTTTGGCGCGCGTCACGCCGTCAGGCACGGTCACCGTGTTCGATTCCGGCGTCACGGCCGCAACTGCGTTGACGGCCGGACCGGACGGCAATGTGTGGTACATCGGCAATTCGAGCGACGTCATCGGCCGTCTGAATCCGTCGACGGGAAGCGTTACGGAATATCCGTATCCGCTCGGCGCCGGCGGTGGCCTCGACATCATCACCGGCCCTGACGGCGAGCTGTGGTTCACGACGACGCAGGCGGTCGGAAAGATCGATCCGATTTCTGGTCAGGTGACGATATTCACAAAGAACGTTGAGAGCCCGTCGGCCTCGCAGTGCAACATCGCCACCGGCGTCGACGGCAATGCGTACGTCGTCGGCAACTTCTCAGGTTCGGACATCACCGGCACCGGCGGAATCCTGCAGATCACGCCCGGCGGCACGATGACCGCGTATGATTACACGGACATCAACAATCAGTCGGGCGCGACGTCCCCGCGCGGCGTTACGAGCGGACCGAATCGCGACATCTGGTTCAATTCCACGAGTTTCGTCGCCGACTTCGGCACTACGATCTCGCGTTACAGCTCCGGTTATGACAGCGGAGCGCAGCTTACGTGCATCGCATCCGGATCAGACGGTAATCTGTGGGTCACCGACCAAGCCAACGATACGCTGTATCGCGTAACGACCTCGGGCACCGTAACGGCCTTCTCGGCAGGAATCACAACCGGCGCGCTGCCCGTGACGATCGTCGCCGGCCCCGATTTAAATTTGTGGTTCACCGAATACGGTTTGAGTTCGATCGGGCGGTTCAACCTCCACTAATTTGCAGAGGACTTCATACCACCAAGCGTCGCGCGCGGGATAACGGCTCGGCGCGTGATGGAGACGGCCCGCGGCTACCTCTGCCCGCGGGCCGTCTTTTAACACTCGTGTTCGAGGAAGCGCGCGCGAAACGACCTAATCGAACCGGACATGGCTCGCCTGCGGTTGTTCGGTCATCCGGCGCTCGAATCGTCTGAATCGAGTGCGCCGCTCGGCCTGCCGGCCAAGGCCGTCGCGGTGATTGCGCTTATCGCAACGAATGCCGAGCGCCCGGTTTCGCGTGATTGGCTCGCGCAAACCGTATGGCCGGATACCGATCCTTCCGACGCTCGCGCCAACCTGCGCCGGCAATTGCACCAAACGTTGAAGGCGCTTGGTGAAGACGCATTCGTTCTCACGCGGCAAAGCGTGCAATGGAATACGTCGAGTGGGGTGGAGTGCGACGTCGTGAAGTTCGACGCGCTGCGCACCACGAACGGCGCTGCTGCCGTAGAGCAATACGCCGGCGAACTCTGCGCGGGAATTTCCGAGGAGTGCCTGGAGAGCGCGCGCTTGCGCTATCGCTCGCGCTACGAGCATCTGCTGCGCACGTTGATCGAGAGCGCGCAGCGCGCCGGCGACGATGCACAGATCAGAGTGTATCTACAGCGCCTCGTCGCGTACGATCCTTTCGATGAAGACGCGGTCCGCGAGATCATGCGCTCGCGCTTCAAAAGCGGCGATCGCGCCGGTGCTATTCGTGAATACAACGCGCTTTCGCACCGCTTGACCGCCGAACTGAGCGTCGAACCGCAACCCGCGACGAGGGCACTGTTCACGGAAATCATCGGAGAAAACGCCGCACTCTCCGTTCCGAACAATCTCACGACGGCGAACTCCACGTTCGTCGGACGCGAACGCGATCTGACCGACATCGCTGCCGCCCTCCACAAATCGCGCGTCGTGGCGCTCACCGGGCCGGGCGGCATCGGGAAATCGCGCTTGGCAACGCGTGCGTGCTTCGATCTGCTCTCGTCGTATCCGGGCGGCGTCTGGTTCGTCGATTTGGAAAACGTGAAACGCGAATCGGATATTTGGCAGCGGATCAGCGAAGCTGCGCGCATACCGCCTGCGGAATCACGAGAACAAACGGTACTCGGGTCTTTTGCGAATGCGCACGCGCTCATCGTCCTCGATACGTGCGAGCACGTTCCGCAAGCCGCGGCTGCCGTTATCCATAAACTTAGCGAAGCCACTGCCGTTCACGTTCTCGCGACGAGCCGCCGGCGTTTGTCCGTCGACGGCATGTGCGAACTTGCCGTTGGGCCGCTCGACATTCCGCCGGTGACGTTAGGTTCCGGTGATTCCGCACTGCGCTACTCCGCGTACCGGCTGCTCGTCGAACGGGCTTCGCTCGTGAACCCGGCGTTTCACGTCGAGCGGCGCGAAATGGAGCCGCTGACGCGGCTGCTGCAAAGCGTCGACGGTTTGCCCCTCGCAATCGAACTCATCGCATCACGCGCAAACGTACTTAGCATCAGCGGTATGCGCAAACGTCTGAGCGAAGCGCTTCGCGCGGCACGCGAACACGCCGGCGCGCGCAATAGAACGATGGACGCGGCTCTCTCGTGGAGTTACGAGTTGCTCGACCGTCGTCAGCAAAAACTCTTCGCCGCGCTGGCCGTTTTCCGCAGTGCGTTCACGGCAGACGACGTCGAACGCGTCTGCGCGGACGTCGATCAGCCGGTTTCCGTTCTGTTCGAACTGCTCGACGCCTCGCTCGTATCCGCGCTCGCGGTCAAGCCGGAAACGCGCTACCGCCTGTTGGAGACGACGCGAAGCTTCGCCGCCGAAAAACTTGCGCCGGAACTTGCCCGCGTTGCGCAAGCGCACGCCGAACATTTCGCGAGGAAAGCGGACGCCATCGCCGTCGCGGCGGACAAGGATCTGTCCGAACTTTTGGAATCGACGCTGCAGAGCATGCCGGATTTTCTGGCTGCGCTCGATTATGCTTGCGAGCATGAGGCCGCTAATGTAGGGTTGCAATTGCTGGAAGGACTGCATAAGTACGGCATTCGTAACCACTACAACGAGGATATCCTGGGCGCCGGGCTACGTCTGCTCGAAAGCGCCAAATGTGCGGGCGCCGTGCGCGCGCGCATCTCGCGCATTGCGGGAATGTTGAGCGAAGCATGCGGACGTTACCAAGACGCAATTCCGCTGTTCGATGCGTCGGTCGAATACTATCGCGCGGTGCAGGACGAGCTGCGTCTATGCGATGCGCTGACCGGACTCGCAATCATGGCGTATCATTTGGGGTGCTACGATGAATGCGAGCGCCGCTTCATCGAGATTCGCGAGCGCACGGAACGGACGGGCGATACCATGCTCTTGCTCAAGACGCTCGGACGCCTGGGCGCTTTGTATCTATCGCAAGGCCAGTTTGAAAAAGCGCTGCCGCTGTTGGAACGGGCGGCACTCGGCCTGCCCGAGTTGGGCGAATTGCGCCAATCGGGCACCGCGCTCAAGAATGTCGCGACCGCCGCGCATTACTTGGGCCGGCACGACGAAGCGATCGAGTGGGTGGACCGGGCGCTTGCGAATATCGCTGCGACGGGCGAGGTAGCAATGCACGCGGTGGCTCTGTGCATGCGTGCGGCTGCGCAACGCGAGCGCGGGGATGTCGAAGGTGCAGTGCAGTCTCTGGCAACGGCGGCTCCGCTTTTGCCGGTTCTGGGCAAGAGCAGCGACTTGGCCGAGTGCTGCGAAGATGCCGCCAGCACGTTCGCCGCGATCGGCCGCTGCGAGGTCGCCGCGCGCCTCATGGGCTTCTCAGACGCCCTGCGAACGTCCATCGGTTCACCGATGAATCCAGGCCTGCGGACATTTTACGACCGCACCTGCAGGCTGCTCGAGCGCTCGCTTGGCGGCGCTTTTCGGGCCTATCATGCGCTGGGCGCGAGCGACACCGCCGAAGCGATTTTCGAGCTGTTCCGGACTGCCGTCTCGCCGGCCAGCGAGCAAGAGGTAGGCACTCCAGATAGTGAAGATACGACTTCACTATCTTGACTATCGCCCCGCGCGGGGGTAGCCTGAGAAGGCAATGGCGACGCAATTCAAGACCGCCCCCGTCGGCGGGGAATACGAGCACGGCTTCCACGACCCCGAGAACTATGTGTTCCAGTCGGGCAAGGGCCTCACGCGCGAAATCGTCGCCAACATCAGCGAGATGAAGAACGAGCCGGGGTGGATGCGCGACTTCCGCCTCAAAGCGCTCGACATCTTCCTTAGTAAGCCGATGCCGTGGTGGGGCGACACCGAGCGCCTTGCCGAGATCGACTTCGACAACATCCAGTATTTCGTGCGCGCGAGCGACAAAGTCGGCAAGACTTGGGACGAAGTCCCCGACGACATCAAAAAGACGTTCGACAAACTCGGCATTCCGGAAGCGGAGCGTAAGTTTCTTTCGGGCGTTTCGGCGCAGTACGAATCGGAAGTCGTGTATCACTCGATCCGCAAGGATCTCGAAGAACTCGGCGTCATTTTCTGCGACATGGATACCGCCGTTCGCGAGTATCCGGAGATCGTCAAGAAGTATTTCTCGACCGTCATCCCGCCGGGCGACAACAAATTCGCCGCGCTGAATTCAGCCGTGTGGTCGGGCGGTTCGTTCGCGTATGTTCCGGCGGGTGTCGAAGTGAAGACGCCGCTGCAGGCCTATTTCCGCATCAACAGCGAGAACATGGGACAGTTCGAGCGTACGCTGCTGATTGCCGAGCCGGGTGCGAAGTTCCACTACACGGAAGGCTGCACCGCGCCGAAGTTTTCGTCGAGTTCGCTGCACAGCGCCGTCGTGGAACTGATCGCGCTCGAAGGTTCGACGATCCGTTACACGACGATCCAGAACTGGTACAAGAACATCTTCAATCTCGTGACCAAGCGCGCCGTCGCGTACAAGAACGCCACGGTGGAATGGGTCGACGGCAACCTTGGATCGCGTCTGACGATGAAGTATCCGGCCATCTATCTGATGGGCGAGGGTGCACGCGGCACGATTCTTTCAATGGCGGTCGGCGGCGATGGACAACATCAGGACGCCGGCGCGAAAGTGATTCACGCGGCACCGAATACGACGTCGGTAATTACGAACAAATCGCTCTCCGCGCACGGCGGGAAAACTACCTATCGCGGCCTGGTGGAGATCATGCCGAACGCCGTGAATTCGCGCACGCACGTGAAATGCGACGCGATCATCATGGACGAGGAGTCGTCGAGCGACACCAAGCCGACGATGAAGGTGCACGAGCAGCGCTCAACCGTCGAGCACGAAGCCAGCGTCAGCAAAATCAGCGAGGAGCAGCTCTTTTATGCGATGAGCCGCGGCCTCTCCGAAGCCGATGCGCGCTCGCTCATCGTGAACGGGTTCTTCGACTTCTTCGTCAAGGAACTGCCGATGGAGTACGCGGTGGAACTCAACCGCCTCATCAAGATGGAGATGGAAGGCAGCGTCGGTTAGACGCTGCCCCGCGCTACTTTTCCACCGGACAAGACGTGTCGACGCGTTTTGCTTGCACGTGATAGGACTCGTAAGCGCTCCCTAGTCCCGAGCCTTCTCGCGTCTTGACGAAGGTTGCCGCTACCTCGATGACCGCGTACCCGAATGGGATGCCTCGAATGTTGCAGAGCCGGGGTGTCACAAAGGTCCGCATCCGGGCAGTAGCCGACGAATAGGAGACTTCGACCTCGTAGTGCGAGCCCGCGAGAATGCAGCAACGATTCAGTACGAACGTCCCACCCGGGCGAACCTCTCCTTCGTGCCGGCCGTTCAACTTCACGATGCCGGAGAATTTGAAGCCTGCAGGGACTTGGACGCGATCGATGATCTCGATATAGCCGTTGTGCAGGTTGACGTGCGGCGGAACCGGCAGTTGCGCCGCTGCCGAGAGCGGTAACAGCACGGCAAAAAGGCAAAACGCGCGCGCTACAAAGCGAAGCATGGACAGTACCTCCGTTAGAGAAGCGGTTCGCGGACCGCGCTATTTTTCCACCGGGCAAGACGTGTCGACGCGACCTGCGTGCAGGTAAGCCCATCTGCTTCCGGTGAACACGACGACCGCATATCCGAATGGGATTCCTCTGATGTTGCAGAGCCGGGGTGTCACCACTATCCGCTCCCAGCTACCAGTGAATGCCGGATATTCGATTTCCACCTGGTACTGCGAACCAGCAAGAATGCAGCACCGGTTCAGCACCAACCCCGCGCCCGATCTCACTTCTCCTTCGTGCCGGCCATTCAACTTCACCATACCGGAAAACTTGGAACTTTCAGGGGCTTGGATGTGATTGATGACCTCGATATAGCCGTTGTGCAGGTTGACGTGCGGCGGAACCGGCAGTTGCGCTGCTGCCGAAAGCGGCAAAAGCACGACGAAAAGGCAAAACGCGCGCGCTACAAAGCGAAGCATGG
>DASSEZ010000008.1:0-15232 GCA_035694945.1 Vulcanimicrobiaceae bacterium | reverse complement strand
TGACGAAGATGATGCCGGAGAGCAGCAAGCCGAATAAGCTCTCTCCGACGATCAGGCCGGATGCCAGCAGCACGCCCAGCCGCTTTGCCATGTCCGCATTGCGCCCGCGCGACACCGCGCGATTGTAAAACCAGCCGGCGACCGCACCGAGCACGGCACCTGCGGTTGTGGACGTCGGCAGATAGATGCCGAGGCCCACTGCGAGCGGCGGGAGTTTGCGTCGCTCTTTGCTCGTCGCGCGCAGCACTTCGTCGATGATGATCACGCCTACGCCTACCGCGACGCCGAGCCAAATCATGCCCCAGTTGATGTTTCCGCCGATGACGCCTTTGGCAAGCGTCGATATCAACAATGCTTGCGGTGCGGGCAAAGGTTGAGCGGCGTTCGCGCCATGATGCGGCGCGCCCGCGAACCCGTTCGCGAGATTCAGTAAATTCAAGATCGGCGGAATCACGAGCGAACCGAACAGTACGCCAACCAGCAGCGCGACTTGCTGCCGCCACGGCGTCGCATCGACGAGTTGCCCTGTCTTGAGATCTTGCAGATTGTCGTTGGCAATCGTTGCGGCGCTGAGCACGACGGCGGTAACGAAGAGCGCAAACGCGACGAGCGCGTCCTTTGCCGCACCCGAGGCGCCGTGCGCGATGAAGAGCACGATGAGCGAGATGCCGATGATCGCGAGAATTGCAAGGCCTGAAACGGGGCTATTCGAACTGCCGATGAGTCCAGCCATGTATCCCGCGACCGCCGCGACGATGAATCCAACGATCACCACGTACAGTACCGACCCGATGACGAGCGGCACCATGTACTGCGAAATCGCGCCGCCGTGCAAGAACGCGACGAAGAGCACCGCCATCGGAACAAGACAGGCGATGCTGATGATCGTCACGAGCGAGATCGGCATGTCGTGCTCGGTGCGCGCCATCAAATGGCCTTCGCCTTTTGCGCGCCGGCGGGATGCTTCGATTGCCGCAATCAGCCCGGTCCACACGGGAACGGCCAAGCGCAGCAGCGTCCAGATCGCGGAAATGCCGATTGCGCCCGCACCGATAAAGCGCACTTGGTGCGACCACACCGTCGTGGCGACGGTAGCGGCATCACCGGCTGCGGGATGCATGGCGGTGAGAATCGGAACGAAAATGCCCCACGAAATCACGAACCCGGCGAGAATCGCAAGGCCCACCGCCAAACCGATGAGATGTCCCGCGCCGAGCAGCGCGAGCGAGAGCGAAAACCCAAGACCGCTTGCCGACGCTCCCGCGCGAAAATAGTAATCGATTTCCCCGGCGAAAACGCGCGTCGCCGTTACTGCCGCGAACGCTGCGGATGCGATGCCGCCCCAAACGACGGCGAGCAGACCCGCTTTGCCC
Organism: Vulcanimicrobiaceae bacterium; assembly: GCA_035694945.1. GTDB lineage: Bacteria > Vulcanimicrobiota > Vulcanimicrobiia > Vulcanimicrobiales > Vulcanimicrobiaceae > DATGJX01. The sequence goes on along the minus strand of DASSEZ010000008.1, from coordinate 13,859 downwards.
TCTACCGCGCCTTCACGCGATCCGGTTCCCACCCGAAGCACTTCGGCCGCGGCAACGCCTTCCGGATACGGCAAATCCGAGGTCGTCACGAGTGCGCGCCGCAGCGGAATCGTAAACATCACGCCGAGAATACCGCCGACGACGCATACGCCGAATGCCGGCCAAAACGGAAACCCGTCCCACCAGCCGACCATGACCAAACCCGGAAGCACGAAGATGATGGACGATATCGTGCCCGCAGCGGATGCAACGGTTTGCACGATGTTGTTCTCGTAAATCGTCCCGGTCTTGAACATGCGCAACACCGCCATCGAGATAACGGCGGCGGGGATGGACGATGCGAACGTCAAGCCGACTTTCAGCCCGAGGTACACGTTCGCCGCAGTGAATACCAGTGTAATTGCGGCGCCGAGCAGCAAGCCTCGCACCGTGAGTTCGAGACGCGCCTGCGCCGCGTCAGTCTTTACCGCGCCTGGCGCGGCCTCGGATTGCAGCATGGCACGACGTTAGCCTCCTGGCCGCGCGCCCCCTCCGGCGGACGCGCCGCCAGCGTCGCAAAGGTTTCTCCATCAACGTCGGGCACCGACGCAAGCGTTTTCAGCCCCGGCGCGTGCACCGCATGCAGCGGGTCCGCGGCAATCAGCGTACCTGGCGAGGCGCATTGCGGATCGGTGACGTTATCGAATACTTGCAGCGGCGTGTCAGAGAGATAAAACCGCGTGTACACGTCGGTTTCGTACCATGCGGGCAGAACCGCAAAACAAACGCGCTCGAAACCGCGGCTGTGTGCACGAATCTGCGCAAAGAGCGCTCGCGTACCCGAATCCCACGCGTTTGAATTGCGGTGCACGTATCCGGTGAAATAAAAAGAAGAAAAGAGCACGGCGGCCACCATGCACGCAATCGCAAACGCCGCGTATACGGCGCGTCGCACGATACCGCGCGACCAGTCGGCGAAAAAAGCGATGCCGAATGCCGCGAGCAAACAAAACACCGGTGCGCCGGCGAGCGTGCGCGGCGCATTGGGCGCGCCTTCATTCGTCAGCGCGCCGCCGAGCGGATAGACCAGCAGCCAGAGATACACCCACGCGGACAACCCGCGCTCGCGAACGTACGACACACAAGCGACCAGACCGGCGGCCGAAAGCGGAATGATGAACCAGTAAAATGCGCCGAAGCCGTTGAGATAGCGCCAGGTGACGCCGGCTTTGGGATCGCCGGAGATGACGAAGTACGAAGGGCGGAAATGCGCGGCGTAGTTTTGGAAGAACACCTGCAGCGTATCCCAGGTAACGCCATGCGCGAACGTCGCGATGCGCGCCGTCTTTCCGGCGGTGAACGGATCGAAGAACAGCATGTTCAGCGCGGGCCACGAAACGAGCAGCCACAGAACACACGCGCAGCTGACCTTTAGCCAGTCCGCGCGCGTACGCAGCGTTCGAACGTTCAGCGCGATCAGCCCCAGCGCCAGCACCACAGCGTAAAACCAGCCCGCCATGTAGGTATAGCACGTAATGCCGAGCAGTACCGCAGCGAGCGCGAGCCAGCGTGCGCGCCATCGCGTTTGCACCGCAACGATCAGCGCATATAGCCCGCCCAGCAGAAACGGCAGCTCCGACGACGGCTCCCACGCAATACGTGAGAATTGAACGAAAATCGGCTGCGTTGCCTGCAGCAGTGCGGCGGCGAGCGCGATGTCTTGGCGGCGCGTAAGGCGCAGCGCAATACCGTAGATGAGCAGCACCGCCGCCAGGCCGAACAACACCGCGGGAAGCCGCAAACCGAACGCGTTCTTTCCGAGCACCAGCGACGATGCGTAACTCGTGATTCCATACAGCGGCGGATTGCGCGTGAAGTGCGAGTAGAGAAATGGCTGCAGCGTACCGTCGACGTCATGTCCGGTCGTTACGATGCTCGCCACCGAGTTGTAAATATCCAACTCGTCGGCGATCAGTTCGGTCGGAACCGTGGAGAGGTGATACAAACGAAGCGCGGCGCCCAAACATACAATAAGCGCGAGCAAAACGATGACGATTCTTCCGGAACTGAGGAGAGAAACTTCCGCCTTCACCTTGCAGCGAGGTTTCCTGGCGAGGGCCGCTTCATCCTTACTTTCGCTGCGCGCCTAACGCCAGAATGTCGCCAGCCGCGATAGGCCGGGGACCGCAAGCATCGGCGGCCGTGCATTTTCGCTTTGCAAGGAATCCGTAAACGTCAATGTGCTTTTTGAAACCGGCGTCATGTCCGCGCTCGTGGTGCCGAGCACGTACGATGCGTTCTGCATCGACACGACGAGGCAGAGCAATCCGTCGTGCGGATCGATGTACGCATCGGTTGTGGTCCTTGACGTGCCCGACCACACGTCGAGCGTTGCATCCACTGTTTCGACCAATTCCGCCGTAGCGGGGAATGTGTGTGAAACGGCACATGCCGAGGGCAGCCCAACCGATCCTTTATCGTTCGATACAATACGTTCAAGCGGCTGCGATGCTGAGGGATCGTACGGATACCACGCGTTCGCGGAATACGGCGGCGTCGCGCTCAGCGGGCACGGCGTGGCGCCGGGAGTTGGGCAAGGCGTCGGTGTCGGCGCGAGCGGCGGAATGGGCGGCGTTCCGAACGGCGACACAAGTACGGTACCGTTTGAAGGCGCGCTCAGCGTTTCGCCGTACGAAGGAGCCGACGCCTCGGCGCCCGCCACGATTGTGCGAGAACCGGAACCATCGCTGTTTTCAACCGTTGAAATCGACTGGTGTGGAAAATCCGCGTTCGTCATCACCAATGCGTCGCTATATGCGCCGTCCGCATCCACGCTTAGCGTCTCACCTTCGTTCGTGCTCCACGAGCGCGTCACGCTGCGGCTCGCGGCAGTCGTCCAGGTTTGCCCCGCTTGCAAGGGCAACTTCGCAACGATGAGTCCAGGCTTACCATAAGCGACGGTTTCACTGCTCGGCATGCCGATGTAGTTGGTGTAATCAATCGTCGAGCCGACGAGCACGATAGCAGCATTCTGCTTCGAAAAATAATCCGTTTCGCTATACGACTCACTGCCGTCCGCGCACCCTTGCATAGCGACAGACGACGTTACGGCCGTCAGTCCGCTGCTGCCGTTGAAGGTTGCGTCACCCGTAATGGTTTGGGAAATGGTGCCGCTCGCGCTTGCCGTGCGCACGGTTTGCGGACTCGTGCAGGTGAAGCCGGGCGCGAGCGGTGCCGCACCGGTCGACGTAGCAGTCGCGCTCTGCGCATAGGTCATCGTGACGCCGCCGATCGCCGGTGCGTTTCCGGAAGGCGCCGACGCGCGCGGCGGCGACGGTGATGAACCGCCGCCGCCGCATGCCGCGAGCAGCGAGGCTATAAAAACGATTGGCAGTTTGAATTTCATGGAACGGGCTCGAAACGCACCGTGATACTTTCGATGTCGTTCACCAGCGCTTGTTCAATAGGCGTACCTACGAAGCATGGACCGAGGCTTGGGCTTTGCTGGCCGTTCCATGCGACATTTATTGCGAAATCCGGTCCGGGGCAGACGGGAAGCGCATTCAGTGGCTGCGCCGCTTCCAGATCGCTGAAGAGCGAAGCAACGTCCTGACGTGTGAACGTTACTGTTCTCGTGCCGTTCTCGCTTTTGCAACCTTGCGCGAAACGCTGCGCTGACCCATCGCGATGAACGGTATACGTAGTCGTGCAGTCCAGACTAAGAATGTGAACGACCGCTGTGTCGTACGCGCTCTCAACCGGAAACGGTACGGCCTTACTGCTTGCACTACAACCCTGCAACGGCAGAACGGCAAACGCAAACACCAGAGGCGCAGCCCATGCTCGCATCTCAGCAACTCCCGATAGAGGCGGGCCCACACCCGGTGGACACCTTAAGCCCTATGCTAACCCATTTGGGCTATTCTTGGCTAGTCCCCCTAGTGGCCTTCACGATTAGGGCCGATCGGGAACTCACGCCGTACGCCTTAAAGATGGCTTTGATGTGATTACGAACCGTGAACGTGCTGCGGCCCAGCGCGCCGGCAATTTCATCCGTTCCGCGGCCGTCGAGCAACATTTCGAAAACTGCGCGCTGTGCGGGCGTGAGGTTTGCGGCGTCGGGCGGTACGGCGAGCTCGAGCGCCGGCAACCCGCGCGCCTGGTCGCGCGCAAGCCAACTGCGCGGATACGCTTTTAGCGCTTCCCGTGCACGCGCGTGCCACTTTTCAGCGTCGCCTATCGCAGCGAGCGCGAGCGCGGTTCTTGCCGCACGCCAATCGATGCCGAGGCGATCGTAGATCGACCACGCGCTGGAGAGCAGACGGCACGCTTCTTTTTGTTCGCCGAGCGCAAGTTGCACTTTTCCGAGTGAGTATTCTTCGAGCGCCTGCACGCGCACGTCGCAGCGCGAGGAAAGAATGCGCGGATAATTCTTGCCGACGTTGGTAAACGTGGTGACGTAGCCGATGGCGACCGACGGGTCGCGCGCGGCAAACAATTCAGCCAGCACGGGCAACGCAAGTTTTTCTTCGCCGGCAACGGCGTTCCAATCGAGTCGCATTGCGAGCTCGTGGGCATCGCGCAACTCCTGGGCGGCCCATCGCTTCTCTCCAAGCGCCGATGCAAGATACGCGCGATCTGTAAGCGCTGCAACGCGCCACGCATCGGACGTCGCTGCGGCCAGGGCCTGTTTGAGCCGGCGGAACGCGTTGAATTCATCGCCTTCCAACGCATGCCGCCACGCAATGGCACGCGCGGCGTGAAAGTGCAGATCGCTAATGTCTTCGGTCCAGGGCACGCTGTCTATGTGTGCGACAGCCGCATCGCGCAGCTCCGCGCCGGGCAGCTCGACGCACAGCGCCGCGATTTGCGTAACGAGCATGCCATACAGATAGACCTCGACCGCGTCGCCGCCGCGTATGCGCCGCAAGGCGTCGAGCAGTATCGCGCCCTGCAGCGGGAGGTTCTCGTTTGCCGACGCGATTGCGCCTCGCAAGATGCTTACGTGCAGATCGAGGTCAGCGTCGCGCTCCGCGGGCACGCGTTCAAGCGTCTTGGCAGCGGCGTCCAGGCGGCGCTCCATCCACTCCAGCGCCGCGACGTTATACGCAAGCTCACCGCGAAGCGCGGCGTTGTCACGGAGCGACGATTCGGCGATCTTGAACTGTGCGCGCGAAGACGATTCGTCGCCCAGCCGCGCAAAGGCGATGCCTTTCAACAGTGCGACTTCGCCTTTTACGGCGGACTTCGCGCTTCGCGCGTGTCGCGCCAGCACTTCCAGTGCAGCCGATGGATTACCGCGGCGCAGTTCGACGCGCGCAAGGAGTAACGCCGCCTCTGCGGACGCCGGAGTTGCTTGTAATGCCGCAGCTAGGCGCCGCGCGGCTTGCGTAAAATAGCCGCGCCTGAATTCGTCGCGCGCGAGGCTGACGCGCTCGGGGGCCGCCTTCCGCTGTTGACGCATCGCTCTACGGTTCAACATGGGCGGGAGAAGCCCTTATGGACCACAAATAGCCCGTTTTAGCCATGAGACGGGTGCTGCAATCCATCTTCACACTGATCCTAGCGACCGCGCTCTGCGCCGCGATGTCCGCGTGCAACACGAACGGCGGCATCCCCGCAATGCCCGCCGGACCGGGCGGCGGCGGTACGACGCCGTCGACCGCGCCAAGTGCGGCCCCGACTCCATCACCAACGCCGGTGGCGTCGCGAACGCCCAGTCCTACGCCAAGCCCGACGCCAAGCCCGACTCCGACAACCTAACGCGCGCTGTACGAGTGCAGTTCGTCGATTGCGCGCTGCGCCTGTGCACGCAAGTCGTCGTACGTCGTATATTCAGCCGCGGTCGGCGCCTGATACGCCGTATCCAGTTCATTCATGAGGAACGCCAGATAGTCGCGCAGGCGCACTTCGTGCAGCAAATCGCCTTCGCTCGACTGGATGCGCAGTTCGACCAGTGACGCGATCAAACGATCGAGTTGCGCGCGTTTTGCCGCCGGCAGTTTGGAGCGTCCGGCGAGCGCATCGTTTATCGCCGTATTCAACGCATCGAGCGTACCGTGAACCTGCGTCGCCAGCGCCAAACGCTGTGCGAGGGCGTCGGGTGCCGGGTGCAGACGAGGATCGAGCGAAACGGTAAACGTTTGGCGCATCGTCGCGTTACCGTACTGCAATACGGCCGTATACGTTCCGGGAACGATCGTCGGGCCGTCGGTGTTGTCGACGATATCGTCGGACGTCGGAATACGATAGCCGCGCACTTCGGTTGCGGGTGGATACCGCATATCCCATTGGAAAAGGTTCATTCCAGGATCGATGGCGGTCTCTTGTTTGAGTTCGTATGCCATGCGCTGCGCCTGGTCCATCGCTCGACGCTGCGCGCGAGACGGCTTCTTCTCTTTCTTGTTGTGCAGGTGCAGCGTAAACGTGCGCACGGTCTTTCCGGCTGCGTCGACGAAGGAAAGCGTCACCGGCGTTTTTCCGTTGTACGTGCGCGGCACGTTGAAAAACAGGTCGACGCCGTAATCGGGATTTTGCCCTAAATTCGGGATCGGGAACGACGGGCCGCCGTATGCATGCGTCAACCAAGCCGTTTCCGGCGCGAACAAATACGGCTGCGCCGCAGTCAGTGAAGACGGGCGGTGACACATTTGCTCGAGCATTTTGAGATTGTCCAAAATCCAAAACGCGCGGCCATGCGTCGCCGCGACGACTTCGCCTTCGCGCGCGTCGATCGCGACGTCGCGCACCTGCACGCTCGGCAGATTCAGCGTAAGCGGCTGCCATATGCTTCCGCCATCGTAACTGATATACATCGTACTGCGCGTGCCGGCGAACAGCAACTGCGGCTCGCGCGGATCTTGGCGAATGGCGAAGACGAATTGATCGTTCGGCAACCCGGTGGTGATGCGCGTCCAATGGGAACCATAATCCGTCGTCTTATAGACGTATGGACGGAAGTCGTCCCACATATAGCGGTTGGCCGTGAGATACGCGGTGCCTTTGTCAACGTGCGAGGGCTCGATGCTGCTGATCTGTGCCCACTGCGTGAGTTGCGGGGGCGTAACGAGTTTCCAGTGCGCGCCGGCATCGGTCGTCACGTGCACCAAGCCGTCCGCCGAGCCCGCCCACATCACGCCGGCGCTCAGGGGTGATACGGCAAGCGCGGAAATATCGGGAAACGTTTCCGCGTTCGACTGATCGAGATCGATCGGACCGCCGCTGGGTACTTCGGTGCGCTTGTCGTTGCGCGTGAGATCGGGGCTGACGATTTGCCAGGTCTGCCCGTAATCGTCGCTCTTGAAGACCACCTGCGATGCGACGAACAATTCTTTGGGGTTTGCCGGCGAGAAGAAAATGGGGTGCGTCCAGCCGAAGCGGTATTTCGTTTCGCCCGCCGACGCGCCGGACATGTATTTCGGCCACGGTGAAACGTTCTTCAGTTCGCCCGTCGGTGTATTCAGCCGCGCGAGATAACTGTAGTAGCCGCTGCCATACGTCGTACCCGGATCGTCGGGTTGCGGCGCGACGAACGTGCTTTCGCCGAAGGCGACGTTGTGCCAAACGCTTTGCGTGAGCCCTTCGTTCGACGCGCTCGGACCTTCGAACGCGCCTTCGTCCTGCGCTGCCCCGTACACGTGGAATGGAAACTGCGAATCGAGCGCAACGTGGTAATACTGTCCGGTGGGCTGATTGAGTTCGGTGCTCCAGGTCTTGCCGCCATCGACGGACACGGTCGCGCCGCCGTCGTCGCCTTCGAGCAAAATCTTCGGATTATGCGGATTGATCCAAATGATGTGGTGATCTCCCGGCGGAGTAAGCGGTTTCCACGTGCGTCCGCCGTCCGTGGTCTTCATGACGCCGTCGACCTGCGGCGCGTACGCAACCTTCCAATTCGTCGGATCGGCAAAAATTGCCATATAGTAAAACGCGCGTTGCCTCAGGTTCATTGCGCTGCTGACGCGTTTCCACGTCGCGCCGGCGTCGTCCGAACGGAACACGCCGCCGTCGTGCGCCTGCACGATCGCGTACACGACGTTCGGATTGCTTTGCGCAACCGAAATGCCCATCTTGCCAAGCAGGTCTTTGGCAAAGCCCGGATGCGTCGAGATTTTCGTCCAATGCGCGCCGCCGTCGACGGTTTTATATAGAGCGCTTCCCGGACCGCCGCTCGTCAGCCCCCACGGCATGCGTTGCGCCTGCCACATCGAGGCATACAGCACGTTTGGATGATGCTCGTCCATCACGACTTGCGCCGCGCCGGTGTCCGCGTTGACGTAAAGCACCTTCTTCCACGTCTTGCCGCCGTCGGTTGTTTTGAACACGCCGCGCTCCGCATTGGGCTTGAACACATGGCCCATGGAAGTGGCATACACGACGTTCGGGTTACGCGGATCGACCACGAGCGAGGTGGTCATGCGCGTGTCCCGCAGGCCGGCGTAGTGCCAGGTTTTGCCGGCATCCGTCGATTTGTAGACGCCGTCCCCCGGCGCGAAGTCTTGGCGGATATCCGATTCGCCGGTGCCGATGTAAATGACGTTCGCATTCGACGGCGCCACTGCGATCGCGCCGATGCCGTACGCATTGGACGGCAACTTGCCGTCGGTGATGTTCTCCCAGTTTTGCCCGTAGTTGGTGCTGCGCCACAGCCCGCCTTGCACGCCGCCCATGTAAAACAGATCGGGATTACTGGGTACGCCGGCAACGGCAACGACGCGGCCGCCGATGAACGGGCCGATACTGCGCCACTGCAGTTTACTCGTGAACGTTTGCGCGGGCGAAACGCCCAGCAGCACCAGGGAAAATGCGACGGCAGTCAAGCGCTTCATGCAAGCGCGATTATACGTCGATGCTTCTATTCCTTACGGGGGTAACGTTTTTCTCCACCGTCTGCGTCGCGAGGCGCACGAAGAGCATGCAAAGCAGCGTCAATAAAACGGCATCGTCGAGCAACCCGAGCACCGGAATGTCGCTGAAGATGTCCAGCGGCGAAATAATGAGCAGCGCGAGAACGCCGGTCACGATTTTCAGACCACCCGGAACGCGTTCGTCGCGGAGCAGCGGCCAGGCGCGCTTGACACTGCTCGCCGCCGCGAAAAGCAGGCGTGGAAGAGCCATATATCCGTAGTATCGACTTACCATGCCTGAAGTTTCACAGCGCGTCCGATGGCGCAACGGCGCCGGGTGGACGACCGTCCTCGCGCAGGCCGAGGGCGGAGAACCGGTGGAGTGGCGCATCTCGGTCGCGGAGATCGAACGCGACGCTCCGTTTTCGGACTACGCCGGTTACGATCGCACCATCGTCGTCGAAGACGGCGCGTTCACGCTCGAATTCGACGACGGCGAGCGCGTTGACATAGCGCCGCTCACACCGTTTTCGTTCGCGGGCGAACGTGCGGTGTTCTGTCGTCTGCACGGATCGCCGGTGAACGCGTTCAACGTGATGACGCTGCGCGGCGCGTTCACGCACGAGGTTCGCGTACACGGCGGCGAGATCGAGGTCTCGCTCGCCGAGGTCTAGCGTTACCGCATAAGGCTGCGCAGCCGAGCCGCGCCCTTTACCGCCTCACGATGCAACTTCGCGAACACCGCGTATTGCGCGGCGGTCGGCCTGGCGTACGCGTAGTCGATGTCCGATTGCAGATACGCCAGATGATCGCGCGTGCGCGTTCCGGTCGAGAGCGGCCCTTCGCTGGAATGCGTTTGCAGATTCACGAGTTTGTCGATCGCCCGATCGAGCGCCGCTTTACGCGTGCCGTTCGCCAAACGATCGCGTGCGGCAATCGCCGCGTTTATGGCGCGATCCATCGAATCGAGCGTATTACGGATCTGCATCTGCAGCGCGTAGCGTGCCGCAAGTGCACCGGGTGCCGGATGCAAGTTCGGATCGAGCGCAACGGTGAACGGGAGCGTGTACGATTTGCCACCGTACCGCAGCGTCACGCGGTACGTTCCCGGAATGACTTGCGGACCGATCGTGAAGTCGTTCTCGCCGCCTGCGGCGGAGGGCACGTAAAAACCGTTGACGTCCGTTGCATCCGCATACCGAAGGTCCCATTGAAAGCGGTTCATACCGGGCGAAACGGCGCTCGCTTCACTCTCCATCGCCGCCTTGATCTGCGCGGGCGACATGTTCTCGCGCATCTCCGGCGTGAGCGCCGCATTCTTCTTCAGATGCAAACGGATCGTGCGAAGAACCGTTCCGTGCGCATCGCTGAATGTGAGCGTAGCCGGCGTGCTGCCGTTGTAACTGCTCGGCAACTCGAAATAGACGGTCGCGCCGAACGGCGGATTCTGCCCGCTGCCGCTGCGCGAAAAACCGCCGCCGTACATGTGCGTGAGCCACGCCGTTTGCGGCGCGAACAGCGGCCCTTGCGCACCTCGCGCAATCTGCTCGAGCAGCGCGAGGTCGTCGAGCACCCAGAACGCCCGCCCGTGTGTTGCGACTGCAACTTGTCCCTGCCGCGAGTCAATCGCAAGATCGCGCACCTGCACCCCTGGAAGATTGAGCGTGAGCGGTTGCCAGGACGTGCCGCCGTTGAAGCTCACGCGTACCGTCGTGCGAGTCGTCGCGAAGAGCAGATTGGACTGATGCGGATCTTGCCGAATCGTATAGACGTAGTCGTCACTCGGTATACCGGCGGTAATCGCGGTCCAATGCGCGCCGTAGTCCGTCGTGCGATACACGTATGGCCGGAAGTCGTCCCACATGTAGCGCTGCGCCGACAGATACGCCGTACCTTGCGCCACATGCGAGGGTTCGATCGAACTGATCTCCGCGTACTGCGGCAAAGACGGCGGCGTAATCGTACGCCAGTGCGCACCGTGATCGGACGTCACATGCACCAGACCATCGGACGAGCCGGCCCAAACGAGGTTCTTATTGAGCGGCGACACGCCGATCGCCGAAACGTACGGATAAATTTCCGCGCTCGTTTGGTCGAGCTCGATGGGGCCGCCCGTTGTGCCTTCAGTTGCCGGATCGTTGCGCGTCAGATCCGCGCTGAGCGCACGCCAGTGCATGCCGCCGTCGGTCGTGCTCATCACGTACTGCGCGCCCGCCAGCAATTCGTGCGGGTTTGACGGTGAGAACAGAATGGGATGCGTCCAGCCGAAGCGGTACTTTTGCTCTTTGCTGGTCGAGCCTTCGAGGTAATTCGGCCACGGGCTCACGCTTTGATATTGGCCGGTGCGCATGTCGTAGCGCAGGAAAATGCTGTAGTACCCGCTGCCGTAGGTGACGTTCGGATTGCCCGGTTCCGGCGCGACGAACGTGCTCTCGCCGTATGCAACCGGCCTCCATGAGTCCGACGGAATCGAACCGTACTGCGTCGCGCTCGGACCTTCCGCAGAACCGTCGTCTTGCTGCGCGCCGTAGATGTGATACGGAAATTGGCCGTCGATGGCGATATGGTAAAACTGCCCCGTCGGCTGATTGTGCTCGTCACTCCACGTCTTGCCGGCGTTGGTCGAAACGGTTGCACCGCCATCGTTGCCCTCGAGCCAGATGTTCGTGTCGTTCGGGTTGATCCACACGATGTGGTTGTCGCCGTGCGGCGGGCGCGAAACGTGCCAGGTCTTGCCGCCGTCCTTGGACATCCACACGCCGTCGACGTTGCACGAATAGACTTTGTTCGGGTCTTTCGGATCGGCAACGATGTCCATGTAATAAAAGGCGCGCTGCCGAAGCTTCATTTCGTCGTTGACGCGCGTCCACGTGGATCCGCCGTCGTTCGAACGAAATACGCCGCCCTCGTGCGCCTGCGCGATCGCATACACGACGTTCGAGTCGGCCGGCGAGACGGCCACGCCCATCTTGCCGAGCACGCCTTTTGCAAATCCGGGATTGCCGGAGATCTTCGCCCAATGCGCGCCCGCGTCAGTCGACTTGTAGACGCCGCTGCCGGGGCCGCCGCTGGAAAGTTTCCAAGGCGTACGGTACATCTGCCACGTCGTCGCGTACAGCGTATCCGGATTCTTCTGGTCGATGACCACGTCGTTCGCACCGGTCTTGGCGTCCACGTACAACACCTTGCTCCACGTTTTTCCGCCGTCCGTCGTTTTGAATACGCCACGATCCGGATTTTCTTTGAAAACGTGGCCGAGCGACGACACGTACACGACGTTTGGATTGCGTGGATCGATTGCTATGGCGGTCGTGGTATGCGTATCGCGCAATCCGGCATAGTGCCACGTCTTGCCGGCATCGGTGGACTTGTACACGCCTTCGCCGGTGACCATCGTGCCACGCGGATCGCCTTCGCCCGTACCAACCATAGATGACGCTCGGAGCCGATGGCGCAACCGCAATAGCGCCGATGCTGTTCGCACCGAGCGGAATCTTGCCGTCGGTGATGTTCTCCCAATGGTTGCCGTAGTCGGTGCTTCTCCACACACCGCCGTCCACGGCACCCATGTAAAAGAGGTTCGGATCTTGCGGTACGCCCGCAACAGCGACGACACGCCCGCCGATGAACGGGCCGACGTTACGCCAATGCAGTTTGCTCACCAGCGGTGATTGCGTAGGATGCATCTGCCCCGCAGCACGTCCGTACGACGGCAAAGCAAGAGCGGCGACGCACAAGAGTGCAGCAATGCGTTTCATGAAGAGGCATACCCGCGAGGCGTTTGCTCGTCCTCCGGGACGCAAACATGGCACCCCCGAGTGCAGCGGGAACCGGCTCTCCGTGTGCAAAGTACACGGCATGGAGACGACGTTGAAAACGATTACCGAAGTCATGCGGATGCCCTCGCCCGCACCACGACCGCAGGCGCTGGCTGCCGACGGCGAGGTGCTGTGGATGGGCTCGCTGGTCACCTGCCGCCTCTACTGCATCGACATCGCGCACTGGACCGTGCGCGAAGAAACGCCGGTGCCCGGCAAACCGTACGGTGCCACCGTCATGGGCGACGAACTGCGCGTGCTCGTTTCCGAGGGCGACGACGATCACCGGATCATCCGGCGATACATCTCGGGACACGGGTTCAAGAGCGAAGGCGCGATTACGTGCCCCGATGACACTGGATCGCAACTCGCTTTCGACGGTGATCGCCTCTACGTCAGCCAGTGGTACAACAAAAAGATCATTTCACTCGATGCGAGCGGCAAAACCGGCTCCGTGATCGACGCCCCGCACGGCATTTGCGGACAGGTTATCGCCGGCGGCGTTTTCTACGTGCTCGGCACCGATGATGAGGAATCGACCACGTATTTCCTCACGCGTATCGACGCACGCGGAGGCGGCACGCCGAAGGTGGAAGACATCGCGCACGTGCCGTTCCAGGGTCGCGCGCTCGCATACGATGGAACGCGCTTCTGGAGCAACCACCGCGAGAAGCACGAGATCGTCGCCTTCACCGTCGACGGTTTCACTCCGTAAGAACGCTCTACCTTAATGCACGTGATGCCGCGACTCGATAGAGATGTCCCCGTTTAGACTCAATAGAGATGTCACCACGAGGGCACTGTGTCACGCTGAGGTATCGAAGCGCGGCCGAGGTATCGAGGCCTGGAGACACAGCCGCGCCTTTTGCACCACTCGATGGCTCAAGAAAGCCGTAGCCGTTCCGACGATGTGGGCATTCTCCTCGGCCAGAAACCAGGCCATCGCCCCTCCGGGCATTTGCCGGTGAAGTGCCGCTCCAGCTTCGGCCGCTGAGTCGCTTGGTTTTCGCACGTTTCGCGAGACGATGAAACTGGACTTGCGCTAGCGCTTACCGCGGCTGGTCCCCGAATTGCTTCGTGCTGGGCACTGTGTGCGTCGTGGGGCGTTTGCATGCGCGCGGATTTTCGCTCGTGGAAACGGTGATTGCAGTCGCCGTTGCGGTGGTACTGGGCTGGCTGCTCCTTCACGCGCTCGCGCAAGCGCTCTTGGCCGGCC
>DASSEZ010000007.1:0-49894 GCA_035694945.1 Vulcanimicrobiaceae bacterium | reverse complement strand
ACGCCGCAAGGCTGGTACACGGCAGCATTCGCTTCGGTCAAACTGCATGAGAAACCCAAACAAGCCGTCAGTCAGGCAAATCTGTTTATGCTGAACGGTTACATTTCCGATCCCGTGTACGTAAAGATGCCCGCGGACGTTGCCATATCGTATGCATACGTCAGCCAAGCATCGACCAGCGGCGAGACGTTCTTCGGTTGGGACAGCAAAGGCACGATGCCGTGCGAACCGGTCGGATTGATGGATTCTGTACCGCCGCCGGATCCAATAGCGACTCCCTCCTCACACGATGCGATTATCGCGGCGCATCCCATCGCCTCACCCGTGGGGACCGCGTGTACGCGTCCGCTGGGGAAAGTAACGTTTAAGAACGCGCCGCCGATGAAGATGCCGGCCATGTTTCAGGGCGGCTACACCGCGCTGCAGGCCAAGCCGACCATCGTCGCCGTTGCGGTCGATCCTTCGGGCGGCGTGGTCGACGACTGGGTGTGGCAGTCCAGTGGGACACCCGTACTCGATGATGCTGCGGCGAATGAAGCGCGCAAGGCGACGTTCGGACCCGCGCAGGCCTTCTGCCGCTATGTTCCCGGATATTACCTCTTTCATGTAACATGGAGTATGTGAACCAAGCAGCAGCCGATGAACGGACGGTTCATCGCCTCGAGGCTTTTTCCGATATCGTCATCGGTTTTGGTTTAGCGCAGCTCGGTGCGATTCTGACCTTCGACAGCAAGACGGTGGCGCTCACGTCGGTGGGCGTCATCGCCTTTTTCGGGGCCTTTGCGATCGTGTGCAGCCTGTGGTACTTCCACCACCGGCTGTTCGAGAATTTTTTCGTGCCGAAGGCCCTGCCGATAGTGCTGAACTTTCTTTGGCTGGCGATCGTAGTGCTGCTGGTCTACTGCGCTGCGCATTTTGATTCGGCGCGAGCGTTCGCGGAGCGGGATACCGTCATGCTGTATTTCGGCCTGTATGCGTCGGCATATGCGATTCTCGCCCTGCAAACGACGTTGGGTATACGCGCGCGCCCAAACGTCGAACCGCAGTTGCGCGACAAGGCGCGGCGGAATATCTTGTTCATGAGTTTATGGACGGCGATCTTCGCCGTGTGTTTCGCGCTCGTGGCGACCATGCCGCCGACTCAAGCGCTCGGGCAAGCGATTGACGCGACGTTCGCCATCGGCGCTATTTGCAGTATTTCGATGGGTGCCTATTTCCGGCGCCGGCGCGGAGTGACGAACAATGCGTGATGAGTCGGAAAAAGAAGTCATTCACCGCCTGGAGGCCTTCTCCGATATCGTGATCGGCTTCAGCCTGGCACAGCTCTCCTTGAGCCTGCGAATGCCCGAGCATGTCGTCGATCTGTTCATGGGCACCGGGCGGCTGAGCACGATTGGCGCTTTCGTCATCACGTTTACCCTCGTGTGCTCACTCTGGTGGCTGCATCACAAACTGTTCCGCCATCTCTTCGTTCCAACGCCGGCAAACATTGCGGTAAACTTTGCCGCGCTCGGCGGCGTGTTGTTCTACGCGTACGCGATGCAGGTGCTCATCAACTTGAAGTTTCACGATCCTTACGGATTCGCGTTGTATTTTGGCTGTTACGCGTACATCACGCTGCTCTTCGCTTATCTTGCGTGGTATGGGCTGCGGGCGCGCGGTGCCGATCTTCCCGCGCCGATTAGAACCGAGCAGGGCGACCTAGCGGGGCGCCTTGCGATCCTCGGTCTTGGATTCACCGGCATTACCGTCATGATGCTGCTTAACGGAGGTAACTCGAACCTCGGTGCGACGGCGATCGTGTTCGTATTCATTCCGCTGCTGATTCAGCGGGCGCTCATACGCCGGCGCAAAATGCGCGCTGCGCAGGAAGGCTAACTCGCCCTCTGTTTGATACAGAGAAGCGTCGACCCGTCGTGGTCGCACGGACGGATCTGCAAACCGTCGGCCGTAACGGTCACGCTTTCGCCGGCGCGCAAGCGCTTTCGCAGCGCCGTCGCCTCCCGCAGTACCGGGTCGTTTAAAAGCGTCTCGACCAATTCTGAAATGTCGCTGTCCGCATCATGGTTGCGAAACACCGCCGTGTAATCACCGGCATCGAGCGTGTAAATCTCCAAATGCCCACTCACCGCGTCGAGCGCCGTCATCAGCGTGAGCGTTTCCTGAACGCTTTGTTTGCGCAGCGTGATGTCGCGGCCGACCGAAACCCAATGCCTGGTTCCGGTTCGCTCGTCGTAGAGCGGCTTACCCGCAAACTCCACCCAAAACGAACTGCCGTCTTTGCGGCTGAGTAGAATCTCTTTCTCGTTGACTTGCGCGGCTTCGAGGTTGTGAGCGATCGTCTCCATGACGACGGGATGGTTGTCGCGCGAGACGATTGCTTGGAACGAGCGCCCGGCAATTTCCGCCATCGCGTAGCCGGTTGCGCGCAGCAGCGACTCGTTCGCGTATTCCACGAACGGGCCGCCTTTCGAGGGCGGCGTAAAGTCGGTGATGAGTACCAAATCAGATGCTTCGTCGACAACCCGCGAGAGAAGCCGAACGTGCATATCCGCATCGAACGGGCGCATTCACTCGTTAGTATGACACGGCGCCGCGGCGATCAAACCGCGACGCCGTTAAGTTTACAGCAGCGCTCTGCGCAGATCTCTTAACACGGCCGCAAGATATGCGGTAAAGCGAGCGGCCGCCGCGCCATCGATCACGCGATGATCGTAGGAAAGGGAGAGCGGCTGGACGAGTCGCGGCATGAACTGCGTGCCGTCCCAAACCGGACGCATCGCCGCCCGGCAGGCTCCGAGTATGGCGACTTCCGGCGCATTTATAATAGGCGTGAAATACGTTCCGCCGATGCTCCCCAGGCTCGAAATCGTGAACGTTCCGCCTTGCATGTCGGATAAAGCAAGCTTGCCGTCGCGCGCTTTTGCCGCCAGTTCGGACGTCTCTTGCGCGATCTGCGCGATGCCTTTCGTGTCGGCATTCTTGATAACTGGCACGACCAAGCCGCCGGGCGTATCGGCCGCAAACCCGACGTTGTAATAGTGCTTGTACACCAAGTCGTCGCCGTCGAGCGAACTATTGAACTCGGGAAACTTCTTGAGCGCGGCGATCGAGGCTTTGATCAAAAACGCCAGCATCGTTACTTTGACGCCTTGCTTGGCATATTCCGCGTTTAGTTCTTTGCGGAAGTCTTCGAGATCCGTGACGTCTGCGTCGTCGTTTTGCGTGACGTGCGGAATCATCACCCAGTTGCGGTGCAGATTCGGGCCCGAGATCTTTTTGATGCGTGAGAGCGGCTTGCGTTCGATCTCGCCAAACTGCGCGAAATCGATCGATGGCCACGGTGCGATCGGTAATCCGGCAGTACCCGAACCTCCGCGCGCCGTACCGCCGTCCTGCAACGTACGCTTGACGAAATGCTGCACGTCTTCGCGCGTGACGCGGCCATTCGGGCCGCTCGCGCTCACGTGGTGCAGATCGACGCCGAGTTCGCGCGCGAAGCGACGGATCGACGGGCTCGCGTGGACGGTGCCGTTTCCGCTGACTTGCGCCGCCCCGTCGGGCGGCCTGACCTCGTCGCGCGGCCTGACCTCGTCATGGTGCTTTACCTCGTCATGGTGAGCTTGTCGAACCACGCTCTCACTCGCCGCAGCAACCGGCGCGGCGGCCGTGGTTCGAAGCGTCGCAATCACCGAGCCTTGCGAAACTTTATCCCCGACTTTCACGCGTACGTCGGTTATGGTGCCACCCGCGCTCGCGGGGACTTCCATGGACGCTTTTTCGGACTCGAGCGTAACGATGGACGCGTCCTGTTCAATCGTATCGCCGGGTTTGACCAGCACTTCGATAACGGGAACGTCTTTGAAATCGCCGATGTCCGGCACTTTCAGTTCGAGAAGATTCTCCGAAGTTGTCGCGGGCGCCGCTGTGTCATGCTGAGGTGCCGAAGCGGGTGCCGCCGGCGCCGCTGCTTCCGACGCCAGTGAAAGGATCACCGAACCTTCGCTCACCTTGTCGCCGATTTTCACTTTTACATCGTGCACGGTGCCGTCCACGGGCGATGGCACTTCCATGGATGCTTTGTCGGACTCCAGCGTGACGATGGAATCGTTTTTCTTGATCGCGTCGCCCGGTTTTACGAGAATTTCGATGACGGGAACGTCTTTGAAATCCCCGATGTCCGGAACGCGAACGTCTACGGTTTGCGCCATGCTACACCGTCACCGGATTGGGCTTGGCGGGATCGATACCGTATTTCTTGATTGCTTCCGAAACGGTCTTCGCGGGAATCGCGCCGTCGTCGGCGAGCGCTTTGAGCGCGGCTAGCGTGACATAGTAGCGATTGACCTCGAAGAATTCGCGTAACTTGCGCCGCAAGTCGCTGCGCCCGAAGCCGTCCGTACCGAGCGTTACGTAACGGCGTTTCACGTACGGACGAATCTGATCCGCAAACGTGCGGATGTAGTCGCTCGCGGCGATCACCGGCCCGCTGCGTTCGTTCAAACACTGCTCGACGTACGAAAGCCGCGGCTTGTCCTCCGGATGCAGCAGGTTCCAGCGCTCGGTGTCGATGCCGTCGCGCCGCAACTGATTGAAACTCGTCGCGCTCCACACGTCGGCGGTCACGCCCCAGTCGGCGGCCAGCAATTCGGCCGCCGCTTCCACTTCACGCAGAATCGCACCGCTGCCCATCAATTGCACCGTCAGTGCTTCCTTTTTACGAGCCTGTGCTGAGCCCGCCGAAGCATCGTGCAGCAGATACATGCCGCGCAAGATGCCCGCTTCAGCGCCCTTGGGCATGTCCGGATGGCGGTAGTTCTCATTGAGCAGCGTGATGTAATAGTACACGTCTTCCTGGTTGTGATACATGCGCCGCAAGCCGTCCTGAATGATGACGGCTACTTCGTAACCATACGTCGGATCGTATGAAACGCAGTTGGGGATGAACGACGCGAACACCTGACTGTGGCCGTCTTCGTGCTGCAAGCCTTCGCCGTTGAGCGTCGTGCGCCCCGAGGTGCCGCCCAGCAGAAAACCGCGCGTGCGCGAATCTGCCGCAGCCCACGCGAGATCGCCAACGCGCTGAAAGCCGAACATCGAATAGAAAATGTAAAACGGAATCATCGGCACGTTGTGGGTGGAGTACGAGGTTCCCGCGGCGATCCACGACGAGATCGCACCGGCTTCGTTGATGCCTTCTTGCAGAATCTGCCCTTGCCGGTCCTCGCGATACCACATCAGTTGCTCCGCGTCTTGCGGATGGTAGAGTTGACCGACCGATGAGTAGATGCCGAGTTGCCGGAAGAGGCCTTCCATACCGAACGTACGCGACTCGTCCGCGACAATGGGCACGATCTTCGGGCCGAGTTCCTTGTCCTTGAGCAGCGTCGTGAAAAACCGCACGAACGCCATCGTCGTCGAGATTTCGCGTTCCCCGGTGCCCTTGAAGTGCTGCTCGTACGCGTTCAGTTCGGGAACCGTGAGCGCGACGGAACTCGTACGGCGCGACGGAATGTAGCCGCGTCGTGTAACGAGTTCTTTCAAATACTTCATCTCGTCGCTGTTTTCGGCGGGCCGCACGAACGGAAGCTTGTCGATATCCGTATCCGGGATCGGCAGATGGAAGCGGTCGCGAAACTTGCGCATCGATTCCGCCTTCATCTTCTTGGCTTGGTGCGCGATGTTTTGCGCTTCGCCGGACTCGCCCATGCCGTAGCCTTTGATGGTCTTGGCCAAAATGACGGTTGGCTGGCCTTTATGTTCGAACGCCGCTTTATATGCCGCGAACACTTTGCGCGGGTCGTGACCGCCGCGGGAGAGCGCCCAGATGTCGTCGTCGCTCATATGCGCAACGAGTTCGAGCGTCTCCGGATAGCGTCCGAAGAAACTCTCGCGCACGAATTTGCCGTCGCGCGATTTGAACGTCTGATAATCGCCGTCGACGCATTCGTTCATTAACTGCACTAGGCGGCCGGTGTGATCGCGCTCCAGCAGCGCATCCCAGCCGGTTCCCCAAATGACCTTGATGACGTTCCAGCCCGCACCTCTGAACACGGTTTCGAGTTCTTGAATGATCTTGCCGTTGCCGCGCACGGGACCATCGAGCCGCTGCAAATTGCAGTTGATCACCCAAATCAAATTGTCCATGCGCTCGCGGCCGGCAAGCGAAATGGCGCCGAGCGATTCCGGCTCGTCAGTTTCTCCGTCGCCGAGGAACGCCCAGACTTTGCGATCGCCCGCGTCGATGACGCCACGATCGTTCATGTAACGCATGAAACGCGCTGCGTAAATCGACATGATCGGGCCAAGGCCCATCGACACGGTTGGGAATTGCCAGAAGTCCGGCAGCAGCCACGGGTGCGGGTACGACGGTAGCCCATTGCCGTCTACTTCACGGCGGAAATTTTCGAGCTGCGCTTCCGTAATGCGGCCTTCGACGAACGCGCGCGCGTAAAAGCCTGGCGCCGAGTGCCCTTGCAGGTACACCAGATCGCCGCCGAAGTTTTCGGTCTGCCCGCGCCAGAAATGGTTGTAGCCAACGTCATACAGCGTGGCGGAAGACGCAAAACTCGCAACGTGTCCGCCGAGTTCCGACGATTCTTTATTCGCGCGTGCGACCATCGCCATCGCGTTCCATCGCACGTAGTGGCGGATGCGCGTTTCGAGATCGTCGTTGCCCGGCATCGGCGGCTGTTCAGACGCCGAAATCGTGTTGATGTACGGCGTGGAAAGACCGAGCGAGACGTGCACGCCCTCGCGCTGCGCCGCGTCGACGATCGTTTCGATGAGTTGCTGCGCACGGCCGCGGCCCTCGTGTTCGAGGACGCCTTGCATGGCCTCGACCCACTCGCGGGTTTCGTGCGGGTCGGGTTCGGGCGCGGAAGCCGCTGCGGCGGGCAGGGGCTGCGTGTTGATGGCGGTGGTCATGTCCCGCGCCTTCCGCCTGGACCATCCATTCCCTTGCAAATGGACCGGTCCAATTCACCGGCTGGAGCGAGCCTTGTCGCGTGCCTTAATGCATCGGCTTGTAGCGGCCGAATCTCTAAGCGTGGCCGTTTCTATTGTCACCGACTCTACTTGCGATCTCACGCCCGCGCAGGCGCTGTCCATGGGCATCGACCTCGTACCGATCCTGGTGCGCTTTGGAGCGCAGGAATACCGCGACGGCGTCGATCTGCGGCTGAGTGAGTTTTATACGAAACTCGATCCGAACGGCGAGCTGCCGTCTACAGCGCCGCCATCGCCCGACGCGTTTGGCGCGGTGTTCGGCAAGCACGTACAGGCGGGAAACGACGTGGTTTGCATCACGGTCGGATCGAAGGTTTCCAAGACGTTCGAGCATGCGCAGCAAGCCGCCGCGCAATTCGGTGGAAAAGTGCACGTCGTCGACAGCAAAACGCTCTCGGGCGGCACGGGCCTCATTGCGTCCGGCGCATCGCGTCTTGCCAAAACGGGCGTAGACGCGCAGACGATCGTCGCTGCCACGCAAACGTGGATTGCAACGCAGCACGGCTACGCGATCTATCCCGATTTGAAATTCATGGCCAAGAGCGGCCGTATCAACAAAGCGCAGCTCGTGCTTGGCACGGTGATGCATCTTTTTCCGATTACACGCATTAGCGCGGAAGGAGCGATCGAAAGCGAAACCACGGTGAAGTCGTGGGACCTCGCACAGCAGATGCTCGCGAGCATCATGTCGCGCAAACTCGAGCGTCCGAACGTGTCACGCGTTGCGATTACGCACGCGCATGCGCCGGAGATCGGTCAGCGCATTGCCGACGATCTGCGCAGCAAGTTGAGCGCGCCGCTCAAAGAACTAACCGTCTACGAGGCCGGCCCGACGATTGCAGCAAACGCGGGACCGGGCTCCGCGGCGATCTTCATGCTGGAAGACTAGCCTCTTCGCGCAGAAACGCACCAATCGCCAGCAGGACCAGCACGCCGCCGCCTATCGCGAGCGGCGTGAGCGTTTCTCCGAAGAGAAAGAGCGCGAGGATCGCGGCGGTAACCGGCTCCATCAACGACGTCATCGCCACGGCGCTGGGGCTGAACCAGCGCAGCGATGCATTGAGCGCGGTGTGGCCGAGAAGCTGCGAGACGAGAGCCATGGCCAAAATGCCGCCCCACGCCTTGCCGTCACTGAATGCCGGCGGGTTTTGATGCGCTGCAAGCGAGGCGATGAGCAGTACGAGCGCGGCCCATGAGTACGTGCGCGTCACAATCGCGCGCGTTCCGAATCGTTGACGCACCTCGCGTACCAAAATGAAGTACGCGCCGATCGCGATGGCGCCGGCAATTGCGAGGGCATCGCCTAGATACGGATGGCCCGCAATGGGTGGCCGCGTGGTGTTGTATCCGACGACGAGGACCAAGCCCGCTGCGCCCACCGCGAACGCGCCGTACGCCATTGCCGAGAGGCGGCGTTTGTACACGAGCGAGTCGTACAGCGCGGTCCAGATGGGCGTCGTCGCGACCAGCAGCGTGGAACCGGCAACGCTCGTGTAGTTGAGCGATGAAATCCACGTGGCGAAATGCACCGCCAGCGCAATCCCCGCACCAATAAAAATGAGCTCACCCTTCGTGTCATGCTGAGATAGCGCAGCGTCAGTGTCATGCTGAGGTATCGAAGCACGGCCGAGGTATCGAGGCCTCCGCCACAAACCAATCGCCAACAACACCACCGCCGCAATTGCCAACCGCCACGCGCTTACGGCAAGCGGCGGCGCGCCGCCAAGCGCGAAGCGCGCAAAGATCGCGGCTGCACCTACGGCAACTTGCGCGCCTGCGAGCATGGCATACGGTCCGACACCGCCGCGCGCGGAGGAGGCGACGCTCACGCCGCCTCGTTTACAGCCGCACCCGTACGCGGCCTGCAGATCAGCAGGGCTGCGGGATTCGAGCCGCCCGATGGTCCTCGCCGTTGTAACGCATGTTCAGCGAGGTCGACGTGAATGTTACCGTACCGGCGGAAAGCGGCATGTAGAAGCGATCGGGTGCGAGCGGAATGAGGCCCGCGGTAAAGCGATCTCTGATCGCGATTTCCAAGAATTGCTTCCCGATGCTTACGCAGGCGATCGATCCGTCTTGCGTTTTGTAAGCACCGGTTAGTTGCTGCGCCTGAGCCGGCGCGAGTGCAACCTGCGTACCGCTGACCGGCGCATCGTACGGTGCATCTAAGACCGCCGCGTTGAGATCGCGCGTAACCGCGTTCATGGGCGTGTCGAGGTTGTCGAGCATGATGACGATGGTGTCGTCGTTGGGATAGATCGCGATGTTCGAGAGAAAACCGGGCAGTTCGCCTGTGTGGCGGTACCGCTCTCGCCCGAATTGCGGCGAGATCATCCATCCGTCGCCGTAACCGTCGATACTGGTGAAAATTTCGCGGCGCTCCGCGCTGCTGACGAGCGTCGGATTCGCGCCGAGCATGATGCGCGCCCACGCGAGCAGGTCGTCCGCTGTGCTGAAAAGTGCAGCATCGCCATGCGGTGATGCCAATGTGAGCTTCGGCACGGGCTTCGCGTGAACGTCCGCCACATCGAAGCCCGCCAAGCGCTGCGCCCAAGTCAGGTCCGGTGCGCTGTATCCGACGGCCAATTGCGGCGCCGGATCGACGCCGATGATGCCGGTGTGAGTCATGTGCGCGGGACCCAAAATGTGCGCGTGCATATAGGCCGCGTACGACGTGCCGGCCGCTTTTTCGATGATGAAGCCCAGAACGATGTATCCCGTATTGCTGTACGAGAATTTTGTACCGGGGGGAAAATCGAGTGGCGGCGCTTCTTCGCGTTGCAGGATGCGCTCCGAGTCGTTCGGCTGCGTCATGAACGCGTAGTATGCGTCCGACTCCATTTCGAGCGACGATTCGTAATCCGGAATACCGCTGCGATGATGCAGCACCTCGTCAATCGTGACCGCCTGCCACTGCTGCGGACACGGCGAGAGGTAGCGGCAGACCGAGTCGCTCAAGCGCAGCCGTCCTTCATCGCGCAATTTCAAAATAGCAAACGCCGTGAACATCTTGGTGAGCGAAGCGATTTCGAACTGCGTTTGCATGGTGTTTGGGGCGCGCTTTGCGATATCCGCATAGCCGAATGCCCCGCGGTAGACGTGCTGCCCTCGCGCGACTACCACGACGCCGTTGAATCGGCCAAGGCGTGCGGCCTGCGAGGCATAGGTCTCAACTCGTACGGTCGTCGCGTCCCACGATGAAGGAGCCGCTGCCGCCGCAAGCAGCGCAGCCAGCACAAAAAGCCTCATCGACAAGGCGTTCACCTAATTATTTAGGTCAACCTTCTGTGCCACACGGCGCGAATAATCGTTCGAATCTCTGCGGCTATCGCTGGAAAGCAACAGCAGTATCCACCCGAAAACCATGAGCAGTACTGCGGCGGCCGAAAGTGTGGTTGAATTTGTCAGCTCAGCCCAGCCGAGGGCGAAAAAACCAAGCATGAAGAGCAGATCGGACGCCGTTTTCTTGCGGTCTATCGGTGAATGCCGGCAGTCTGCCGCAAAATTTCCTGCAGTGATCGTTCCGAGCGCGAGCCAGATATACGGCAAGCCGCGGTCGAACAGAAGATAAGAGAACAGCCCCGCAATGATCAACACCGTACCGACGGTTAGCGCGGTCTGCTGTCGCGTTCTCTGTCGTTGTTTGACCTCGCCATCACCGGCTGCAAACGCATGGAGTGCGGCTGCTACTGCCGAGACGGCAACCGTCGTCCAACCGATTACCGGTTGCCACCCGCCCGCATTCATGAGTGCACTGCTTACTTGCCGCATGGGGGAATCCCCGCACGTGCGGGGTAGAGTATCCGTACGCGGGAGCTGTGCACGGCACGGCTGAGAGGGCCTCTTCGGCCGACCGCCTGTAACCTGATCCGGGTAATGCCGGCGTAGGAAGGAGCCCAGAATGTCTGTCGTTGCATCGTCTGCCACCGGCGCTTCGCGCAAAGCGTATGCCGTAGGTGCGCATCCCTCTATCCGCGTGCCGATGCGCGAGATTCTACTAACCAACGGCGAGACGCACACGGTATACGACACCAGCGGCCCATACACCGATCCGGCGGTGACGACCGACGTGCACAACGGTCTGGAACCGATCCGCCTGCAGTGGATATTGGATCGGAACGATACGGAAGAACTCGACAAACCGACGTCGGTGTATCGCCGCGGACGCGATGCCATGCCGGAGCTCGACCAAGTACGTTTCAAGGCGGCGCGCAAACCACGCCGCGCAAAACCCGGCGCAAACGTGACGCAGATGCACTACGCGCGCAAAGGTATCGTTACGCCGGAGATGGAGTTTATCGCCATTCGCGAAGGGCTCTCACCCGAATTCGTGCGCGACGAAGTCGCACGCGGGCGCGCGATCATTCCGTCTAACGTCAATCACCCCGAAAGCGAGCCAATGATCATCGGCCGCAACTTCTTGGTGAAAATCAACGCGAATATCGGCAATTCGGCCGTCACGTCGACCATCGAGGAAGAAGTCGAAAAGATGACGTGGGCGACGCGATGGGGCGCGGACACCGTGATGGATTTATCGACGGGTAAAAACATCCACGAGACGCGTGAATGGATTCTGCGCAATTCGCCGGTTCCAATCGGTACAGTGCCCATTTATCAGGCGCTCGAGAAAGTGAACGGCAAAGCGGAAGACCTCACGTGGGAACTCTATCGCGACACGCTCATCGAGCAAGCGGAGCAGGGCGTGGATTATTTCACGATCCACGCTGGCGTGCTGCTGCGTTACGTGCCGCTCACCGCAAGCCGCGTCACCGGGATCGTGTCGCGCGGCGGCTCAATCTTGGCGAAGTGGTGCCTGGCGCATCATCAGGAAAACTTCCTCTATACGTACTTCGAAGAGATTTGTGAAATCATGAAGGCGTACGACGTCGCCTTTTCGCTCGGCGACGGATTACGCCCGGGCTGCCAGGCGGACGCGAACGACGCCGCCCAATTCGGTGAGTTGGAAACGCTGGGCGAACTCACGCAAATCGCCTGGAAGCACGACGTGCAGGTGATGATCGAAGGCCCCGGCCACGTGCCCATGCATCTCATCAAAGAGAACATGGATAAGCAGCTCGAGGTCTGTCACGAAGCGCCGTTTTACACGCTCGGGCCCCTGGTTACGGACATCGCGCCGGGCTACGACCACATTACCAGCGCGATTGGCGCGGCGATGATCGGCTGGTTCGGCACGGCAATGCTCTGTTACGTAACGCCGAAAGAGCATCTCGGCCTTCCCAATAAAAAGGACGTGAAGGACGGCGTTATCGCCTACAAGATCGCCGCGCACGCCGCCGACGTTGCGAAGGGCCATCCGCGTGCGCGCCATTGGGATGACGTGCTCAGTAAAGCGCGCTTCGAGTTTCGGTGGGAGGACCAGTTCAATCTTTCGCTCGATCCGGAAACGGCGCGTGAATTCCACGACGAAACGCTGCCTGCGCAAGGCGCGAAAGTGGCGCACTTCTGCTCCATGTGCGGACCGCATTTCTGCTCGATGAAGATCACGCAAGAAGTCCGCGAATTCGCGGAGCAGGGTATGGCCGAAAAGTCGAAAGAGTTCGTCGAAAAAGGCTCGGAGATTTACATCGCCGGGTAAACCGTTCTACTTGGTTGCGGCCGCCTTGTTCGTTAAAACGTGCGGCGTAACCACCAAATAAAGGTTGGTCGTCTGTTTGCTCGATGAAGTCGAGCGGAAGAAACCGCCGATGAGCGGCAAGTCGCCCAAGCCGGGAATCTTGCGCAATTGCGTAATCTCGGTTTCCTGCAGTAAGCCGCCGATGACGAGAGATTCGCCGTCGCTGACGACACCCGATGTGAGGGCCTGGCGTACGGCGATGCGCGGCGTGTTTTGCACGTAGTCGATAATCGTGGAGACTTCGCTGAAGATTTGCGTCGTAACGCGGCCGTCGGCTGCGATGCGCGGCAAAATCTCCAAACTCACGCCGACGTTGATATACTGCACCTGATTCTCGATGATCGTGCCGCCGCCCGACGGAACGACCACGGAATTGAAGATTGGAACGGCCTCACCGGAGAGGATGGCGGCGGGGCGCGCGTTGAGCGCAAGAATGCGCGGTTGCGCGAGAATCTTCGCTTGGCCGTTTTCCTCGAGTGCGGCGATCTTTGCCTGGATGCCCACACCGGCGTTCAAGCGGTTGTTCGTGCTCGCGTTGAACGTCGCCGTCGCCATGTTACCGTTGGCGTCGGAATAGTCGATGCCCAGATTGCGTGCAGCCGTTTGCGTCAGTTCGACGATCTGCGTTTCGAGCAGCACGCTGCGTGCCGGCACGTCCACGTAGGAGATAATACGTTTCTCTGTCGCGAGCTCGACCGGCGTTCCGGTCAGGATGATCGCGTTCAAACGGCGGTCGATGGCGACCTTGTCGTCGAGTTTCGTGCCGATCGGCGTATCTTTGTTCGAAAGAATCGTGGCGGCGGGGATCGTGACGTACGTCGGCGCGCGCGGGTTGGTGAAGCGATCGCTCATGGAGCCGCCGCCCGGATTCGGGGTGGGCGCCGCAAACGGCGACTGCGGATTGAAGTTGTCGAGGGGACTCACCTGCGCGCCTTTGACCAGAATACCCGCGACCTCGCTCACGTCTGCGTACGACAGCGGAATAAACGCGGTTTGCTCGTCGCCTTGCGCGCGCAGCGGCTCCGTTTCCAGCGCCTCGTTGTCGGAGTGCTTCGCCGGAACGTGCACGATGACGACGTGCGTGTGCGGAAACGACTGTGTCGTCAAGCGCAGCGGCGAATCACGCAACTGCAGATCGAGCCGTATGCCGATGCCGGCGAAACCGTTGAAGTTGCCGTGCTCGATCTCGCCGATCGTGGCGATGGTAGGATGGGAGTGTGCACCGATGCGCGCGCCGACGAACACGACGTGCACCGTGTGTTCGCCGGAACGAACGATGCGAACGTCCGGAAGTTCGCCGCTGAATTGCAGCGCGATTTGAACGCTGGAATCGTCGGCGGCCTGCGTGTGCACGCCTTGAAGAACCGATTCGGCCGCACGCCCCGGTATGATGCTTGCGGCGGCAAATAAAAAAACCGCGATTGCAAATACGCGCAAAGTAAGCCCTCGGACAGATGTGGCGGGCTTCTGGTCGGTCGCTTGCGGCGCCTTCCGTCCGTCTGCAAAGGGTTAGTTCGGTCGGAACGTGACTCGGAACAGGTACTTCCCGACTACGGGGCGACAAATCACGCCGGAATCGGTGCCGCTTTTTGCACTGCCGGCTTGCGATCGCACCGGTACGGGCACACGATCTTGGGCGTGTACGTCGTTTCACGAGCCGCGTCGAGCGCGGCCTCATCTAATGCTCGGGAGCCGGACGATTGCGCAATGTGTGTCTCCAGGACCTTGCCGTCCGGCCCGATGACCACTTCGATCCCACGGATGCTTGCGTCCGTATCCCGCTGTTGGGGATCGCACTTGCGTCGGGCGCAACTCCCGTAACGACCCTCGCTTCGCGATAACAGCTATCACGTGGCTGGGCCGCCGCGCCGCTTTGGATTTGGAACTGTACGCCGAACGTACCGCCGGACCGCCACTGTAACGCTTCCCTGCCTGTTGCACGATGCGGTAGCGGCGATGAGTGCCAACCCGGTAAGCATGGCGTCGCCTCTTCGGAATCGGGGTATGAGCATCATGCATGCGGCTGAAAGCTATAGAAGGCGCCGGCATCGGTGCGCCAACTCGGAGCCTATGGCAGCGCCTGGTGACGCTCGGCCCGGGACTCATCACCGGAGCAGCCGACGACGACCCCTCCGGAATCTCCACGTACTCGGTCGCAGGCGCCTCGACCGGCCTATCGATGCTCTGGCTCGCGCTGTTCACCACGCCGATGATGGCGGTGATTCAAGGGATGTGTGCGCGCATCGGCATGGTCACCGGCAGGGGGCTGGCCGCGAATATCCGTTCAGCAATTCCGACGTGGGCCGCATACGCCATCGGCGCGCTCGTGATGGTCGCCAACACGTTCAACGTCGGTGCGGATTTCGCGGGCATGGCCGCATCCGCGCATTTGGTTGCGCCGTTCTTGCCGGAACTCGTCTGGGACGTGCTCTTCGGCGCGCTGCTCATCGTAGGGCTGGTGTTTCTTTCGTATCGCCGCATCGCGTCGTTTTTGAAATATCTCACCCTTACGCTGTTCGCGTACATCGTCACGGCGTTCATCGTACATCCGCGGTGGAGCGACGTGTTCGCGCATCTCGCGGTACCGCACGTACAACTCAGCCGCGCGTGGGTTACGACAGCGATGGGCGTACTCGGCACGACGATCACGCCGTACTTGTTTTTCTGGCAATCGGCGCTCGAAGTGGAAGAAGAAAAAGCACAAGGGCGCACGACGGTTCGGCAGCGGCGCGGCGCAACCGACGAAGAGATTCGCGATGCGCATTTCGACGTGAACGTGGGCATGCTGTTCTCCAACGTCGTGATGTTCTTCATCATCGTCACTACCGCACTCACACTGTTCGCGCACGGCAAAACCGACATTCAATCGGCACAAGACGCGGCGCTCGCGCTCGAGCCGCTCGCCGGAAAGATGGCCGCGCTGTTGTTCATGCTCGGAATGGTCGGCACGGGCTTGCTTGCCGTGCCTGCGCTTGCCGGCTCATCAGCCTACATAGCGGCTGAAATGCTGCTTTTCCGGCGAGAAGGTTTGGACGAGCGGCCCAACCACGCTCCGAAATTCTATGCGGTCTTGGCAGCCGGGCTCGTCATTGGTATTGCGCTGCCGTTCACCGGCCTAAACCCGATTCGCGCGTTGTACTGGAGCGCGGTTCTCAACGGGGTGGTTTGCGTGCCGTTGATTTTCGTCGTCATTCGCATCGCGAACAACGCGAAAGTGATGGGACGCTGGCGCAACTCTCTTTTTGCAAACGCGTGGTCATGGGTGGCGTTTGCACTCATGGGAATTGCGGCATTCGCGCTATTCACCGTTTAATCCACAATTTGCGCGGGAAAGCACGCCGTACACAATTGCATAGGGGGAGCCTCATGGATGCGCTGACGGTTCTTCGGCGAGAACACACGCGTATCGAGCAACTATTTACGGAATTCGATTCGCTTTCCGATTGCGCGTGCGCGGGTAGAAAAGCGATCATGCGCGAGATCGACGAACTCGTGCGCCGGCATATCGCGATGGAAGAGGCGCTGATTTACCGGCATCTGGCAAAAGCGCCGGAGTGGGCTGACGATCGCACCACACCGCTGCGCAGTGAAGAAGAGCATCAACTCGTGTTGCGTTTGCTCGACGAAATTGCGCGCACCGAATGCCATGCGGCTGTGTATGTTGCGCGCGCGCACGTAGTGCGTGACGTGCTGCTGCATCACATGAAAGAAGAAGAAGCGTACATCTTCCCTGTGTACGCGGGGTTCGCGCAAGTCGCGTAGCGAAGCCAGCGGGCGTGAAGCCCTGCGGCGTCATCTTCGATCGCGACGGGACGATTATCGTCGACGTTCCCTATAACGGCGATCCGGCCGCGGTGCGGCCGGTTGCGGGCATCCGCGAAGCGTTGGATCGTCTGCGCGCCGCCGGCGTGCCCATTGCCGTCGTTTCAAATCAAAGCGGCGTCGGGCGCGGCATGATTTCACTGCACGACGTGGAGGCGGTGAACGGGCGCGTGGAAGCGCTGCTGGGGCCGTTTGCGGCATCGCTGTATTGCCCGCATGCGCCGCAGGACGCGTGCGAGTGCCGCAAGCCCAAACCGAAACTCATCCTCGATGCGGCGCGTGCGATGGGCGTCGATCCTTCGTGCTGCGTGGTGATCGGTGACAAGGTTAGCGACATGGACGCGGCGCGCAACGCCGGAGCGCGCGGCGTATTCGTCGACGCGGCCCATACGGCCGTGGACGCGATTGACGCGCTGCTAGCGCGTGCGTGACCCGACCCAGTATTGCACGTCCGGATCGGCGGCAATTGCGGTCGGAATGATATGGCGCTGCGGCGGAATGTGCACCATGCTGCTGATCTCGTGCCACGCGCGCGTCACTTTGACGACGTAGTGTTCGGTTTCCGCGAACGGCGGAATGCCGCCGAACTCTTCGACCGCTTTCGGGCCGGCGTTGTACGCGGCGAATGCAAGTTTATACTGATTGGGCTTGCCGCGAAAACGCGTGAGCAATCCGTACAGATAGCGTGCCGCGCCTTGCAAGTTCTGATAGGGGTCGTGCGGATTGACGTGCAGCTTGGCCGCAGTGCCCGGCATGAGTTGTCCAAGACCGATCGCGCCTGCCCACGAACGCGCGTGCGTGTGCCATGCGGACTCCACCGTGACCAGCGCGACCAGCATGTTTGCGTCGATTTTCCAACGGTTGGCATTGATCAGCAGATGCTTGGCCAAGTCGCGGCTCTGCCAAGTAGGCATCTGCGGATTAATTTTTCGTAAAACGTGCGCGTATGCGCGCACGGCGACCGGATTGTTCGCGCGGGGCGGCTGCGCGGCGGACGCCGGAAGCGTGTTCAGCATGCACATAACAGCAAGCAGTCCCGCTGCAAACGGGGCAAAAATACGGCGCATCGCGATCACGATACGCGCTCACCGGAAGGAGCCCTTGTGGAAAATCCCCGAAGCGGACGGCTATGAGCCGTTTTTCCGGCATGACGCCCCGCGCCAAGCGCGCTTGGGGCGTCGGTCTTATCGCATTCTTTATCGTTCTCATCGGGATGATCGCGTTCTCGGAATGGTGGGCGTACAACAAGAACGTGCCATACTACGAGCATCTCAATAGCGCTGCGCCCGCGCACACATAGCAGCGTGCCGAATTCAAGGCATTAAAGGAAAAACACCGCTACGAACTAATCGCGCATCAACCCAGAGGAGGTTTGATGACGCGTCGTTTTTCTTTCGTCGCTCTCGCTGCTGCCGTTGCGTTTAGTGCGGCGCCCGCTCTCGCTCAAATTCAGGCAACGCCGTCGACGCCAAGCCCGGCGCCGCAGAAACCGACGAGCGTAAAGAGTACGCCACCGCCCAAACCGGCAAAGCCGACACCGAGTCCCAGTCCCACGCCGACGCCCGGACCGCCGTGGTCGGGCATTCACTGGCGCGAGATCGGCCCGGCGCTTCCGGGCGGCCGCGTTGCTGCAGTTGCTGGATCCGATAGCGATCCGAACCTCTACTATCTGGGCTCGGCCGGTGGCGGCGTCTGGAAGTCGCAAGACGGCGGCGAGACGTGGCAGCCGGTATTCGAACACGAAAAGGTTGCGGCGATCGGTGCGGTGACGATCGATCCGACGAGCAACGACGTCGTGTGGGTCGGCACCGGCGAGTCCAATCCGCGCAATGACGTGACGTACGGAGACGGCGTCTATAAGTCGACCGACGGAGGCAAGACGTTCAAGAACGTCGGTTTGCAAGGTACGCGTCATATTTCGCGCATCGCCGTCGATCCGAAGAATCCCAATCATGTCGTCGTCGGCGCGCTCGGCGACGTATTCGGACCGAGCCACGATCGCGGCGTGTACGTCACATGGGATGGCGGAAAGACGTGGAGCCAAACGCTGTTTGTGAGCGACCAAAGCGGCGCGTCGGATCTTGCCATGGATCCCCACGATCCGAACACGGTCTACGTCGGTATCTGGCACTTCAAGCGCCAGCCGTGGACATTTGAAAGCGGCGGTCCCGACGATGGTCTGTACAAGTCGACCGACGGCGGCAAGACCTGGAATAAACTGACGGGCCACGGTTTGCCCACCGGCATTACCGGACGCATCGGCCTTGCCATCGCGCCGAGCAACGGCAAACGCGTGTACGCGCTCATCGAATCCAAACAAGGCATCCTCTGGCGCTCCGACGACGGCGGCGCGAATTGGACGATGGTGTCCAACGACACGCTGGTGGATCAACGCCCATTCTACTTCTCGCACATCGCGGTCGATCCGAAAGACGAGAACCACGTGTACGCGGTCTCCGAAATGCTCGCCGAATCGAAAGACGGCGGCAAGAAGTTCACGGAAATCGCTCGCGACGTGCACGTCGACTACCACGCGATTTGGATTGCGGACAACGATCCGAAACGCATCATCGTAGGTGAAGACGGCGGCATCGCGCGTACCGTCGACGGCGGAGATCATTGGTTCTTCGGCCGCAACATTCCGATTGGCGAAGTCTACCACGTCGGCTATTCGAACGAAAACCCGTATTGGGTTTGCGGCGGCTGGCAGGACAACAACGCCTGGTGCGGCCCGAACAACTCGCTCGACTACTCCGGGCTGCTCAACAAGTACTGGATCGCATCTGCGGGCGGCGACGGAGAATGGTCCGTTCCCGATCCGATCGATCCGAACTGGCTGTGGGCCGACTCCGAAAACGGCTTCGTGAGCGTCGTCAATAAGAAGACGCACGACTTCATCTTCGCGATGCCGTATCTGCAAACGTCGCTCGAGTCGTACAATCTTTCGCTCTCGAAGTTCCGGTTCAACTGGGATTCTCCGATCGCGTTCGCTCCGTGGGACGGCCACATCGCGTGGGTCG
Organism: Vulcanimicrobiaceae bacterium; assembly: GCA_035694945.1. Classification (GTDB taxonomy): domain Bacteria; phylum Vulcanimicrobiota; class Vulcanimicrobiia; order Vulcanimicrobiales; family Vulcanimicrobiaceae; genus DATGJX01. The sequence goes on along the minus strand of DASSEZ010000007.1, from coordinate 30,409 downwards.
GCGGCAACGTCGTCTTCCAGTCGACGGATCGCGGCATTCATTGGAAAGTGATCAGCCCCGATCTCACGCTGAACATGAAATCGCATCAGCAGCCGTCGGGCGGCCCGCTGGTCCACGACGTTTCCGGCGCCGAGTACTCGGACACGATCATCTATATCGAGGGTTCAACGCTGCACAAGGGCGAGATTTGGGTCGGCACGGACGACGGTCTGGTGCAGCTCACGCTCGACGGCGGCAAGCACTGGAAGAACGTCACCCCGCCGGGTGTTCCGCCGTACGGCCGCGTGGAATGCACGACGCCCTCGACGGTGCACGACGGTACGGCGTACGTCTGCATCGACCGCCATCGCTCCGCCGATTACAAACCGTATCTGTTCGTGACGCACGACTTCGGCAAACACTGGAAATCGATTGCCGGCAATCTGCCCAAAGATCAGTACGTGCGCTCGGTACGCCAGGATCTGCACGATCCCAGCGTTGTGTACGCTGGAACAGAAGCCGGTCTGTGGATCTCGTTCAACGGCGGCGGCGACTGGCACGATTTCCGCAACGGTCTGCCCACCGTTTCCGTACGCGACATTCGCATTCAGCCGAACTGGGACGATCTGCTGATCGCCACACACGGGCGCTCGCTCTACGTGATGGACGACATCCGCGCGCTTCGCATGTTGCCGAATGGCACGGGGCGTTCGTTCGTGCTCGCACCGCGCACGTCGTACGAGTACAACATGCACTCGGACGACGAGGGAATCTACACCGACTACTCAGGAGACAATCCGCCGTACGGGGCGATCGTCACCTACTACCTGACGCACGATGTGAAGGGTGGCCCCTCGCTGCAGATTCTCGACGCGAAAAAGCATGTGATCCGAACCGTCAAAGGCACGCATAAAGTGCACGGTAAGGACATTCCCTACATGAGCAACAAGGTCGGCATCAACCGCTACGTCTGGGATTTCCAAATCGACGGACCGGTGAAGTGGACGGGCGCCGCCAAGCCGCAGTATCAGGGGCCGAATGAAGGTCCGGGCGTTCCCCCGGGACGGTACTACGTGCGTATGACGGTGGAAGGTAAGACGTATTTGGAACCGTTCACCGTCAAAGCGGATCCCAATACGAAAGTCACGCAAGCGCAGTTCGAACAGTCGTTTGCGTTCGCGAAGAAGTTCACGCGCGAGTTCTCAAATGTCGACTCAATGCTCAACGCGCTCGATTCAGTGAAGAAAGAACTGAACGCCGCGAAGACCAACGCAAAGACCAAGAGCAACGCGGCGCTGCAGAAGCAGATTGACGCGGCGCTCGCACAGCGCGACGCGCTGTTCAGCACGCTGACGGCGGACTACCATAACGATGAGGACTCGATCCAGCGTCCGGGCGCGCTGCGCGAAGACATGCAAGGATTGGGTTACTTCAGCCAGGGCATTCTGACGCCGGCGGTTCAGCAATACGCAAAACGGGTGAATGCATCGTATCGCGCGGCCGTGCAGCGCTACAACGCGTATGTGCGTTCGCTCGATGCGGTGAACGGCGCGCTCAAGAGCGCCGGACTGAAAACACCAACGACTCCGGAGGTCAAACCTTAACTCGATGATTGCTGCACTCGTCCTAGCTGCGGCGCTGGACGCACCGTACGCCTCACTCAAATGGCGTTCGGTGGGTCCGGCGGTCGCGGGCGGCCGCGTTCCCGCGGTCGCAGGGGTCGATAACGATCCCAATTTGTATTACATCGGTGCTGCCGGCGGCGGAGTGTGGAAGACCGTCAACGGCGGCGCGACGTGGACGCCGGTGTTCGAAAAGCAAGACGTTTCGGCGGTCGGCGCGGTAACGATTGACCCGACGAATGAAAACGTCGTGTGGGCCGGTACCGGCGAAGCCAATCCGCGAAACGACGTCACGTACGGTGACGGCGTCTACAAGACGACTGACGGCGGAAAAACCTGGAAGAACGTCGGTTTGCACGATGTGTGGAGCATTTCGCGCATTCTGGTCGATCCCAAAAATCCGAATCACGTTATCGTCGGCGCGTTCGGCGATCCGTTCAAAGACAGCACGGCGCGCGGCGTGTACACGACCGACGACGGCGGTAAAACGTGGAGCAAGACCTTGTACGTCGGTCCGCAAACCGGCGCCGCGGAACTGGCAATGGATCCGAACAACCCCGATATCATCTATGCGAGCATGTGGCAATTCCGCCGCATGCCGTGGACGTTCCACTCCGGCGGACCGGACGACGGAATCTGGCGCTCGGAAGACGGCGGAAAAACGTGGACGCGTCTGACCGGACACGGATTGCCCACCGGCATCATGGGGCGCAGCGCGGTCGCGATTGCGCCGAGCGATTCCAAGCGCATCTACGCGCTCATCGAAGCCAAAGGCGGCATCGTGTGGCGCAGCGACGACGGCGGCCAAAACTGGAAGATGGTCTCGACGGACACGATCGCCGATCAGCGCCCGTTCTACTTCACGCACATCACGGTCGATCCGAAAGACGAGAACAAAGTCTACGGCATTTCGAACGATCTCGCGATGAGTACGGACGGCGGAAAGAAGTGGAAGGCCATCGCCGATCCGGTGCACGTCGACTTTCACGCGATGTGGATTGCACGCAACGACCCGAACCGCATAATCGTCGGCGAAGACGGCGGCTATTCGCTCACGCTCGACGGCGGAAAGAACTGGACGTTCTCGCGCAACATTCCCATCGGCGAGGTCTATCACGTCGGGCTCTCCAACGAGAATCCGTATTGGGTGTGCGCGCCGCTGCAAGACAACAATGGTTTCTGCGGGCCGGAGAACTCGAAGAACTCCGAAGGCATTCTGAACAGTTACTGGCAGAACGTCATCGGCGGCGACGGCATGTGGGCGGTTCCCGATCCGACGGATCCGAATCACATCATGGCGACGCTGCAGACGCTGCGACTGGCGGATTACGACAAACAAACGCAGACCAGCCGCTTCGTCATTCCGTATTTCGATTTCTCGCGCAACGATTTCGATCTGTATAAAAGCAAGTACCGCTTCAACTGGGACTCGCCCGTTGCGTTCGCACCGTGGAACGGGCACATACTGTGGGCCGGCGGCAACGTCGTGTTCCAATCGATGGATCGCGGCGTCCATTGGACGGTCATCAGCCCCGACCTCACGCTGAACATCAAGGCGCATCAACAGCCGTCGGGCGGACCGATTGCGCTCGACGTTTCAAGCGCGGAGAACTCCGATACACTGCTGGACATCGAAGGCTCGCCGGTACGCAAAGGCGAGATTTGGGCCGGCGCGGACGATGGCGTCATCTCGGTAACGACCGATGGCGGAAAGCACTGGAGCAAACACACCATTCCCGGCGTTCCGCCGTACGGACGCGTGGAAACCATCGCACCTTCGCCGTTCGACGCGGCGACGGCGTATGCAAACGTCGATCGTCACCGGAGCGGCGACTATGCGCCGTACCTATACGTGACGCACGACTACGGCAAAACCTGGACGAAACTCGTGAGCGGTTTACCGTCCAACCAATACGTTCGTACGGTTCGCCCCGACGTCCACAACCGCAGTCTGCTGTTCGCCGGTACGGAGAACGGCATGTGGATCTCGTACGACGGCGGCAAGCAGTGGTCGAACTTCAAACTAAACTTGCCGACCGTTTCCGTGCGCGACATTCGCGAGCAGCCGCAGTTCAACGACTTGGTCATCGCGACGCATGGCCGGGACGTGTGGATTCTGGACGACATCGCATCGCTGCAGCAACTGCCGCAGGCCAAAAAACACGGCGCGATGCTCTTCCAGCCGCGCACCGCATATCAGTACACCTTCCACGCCAATGACGAGGGTCAGTACACCGACTTCAGCGGGCAGAATCCGCCCAACGGTGTCATCATCGATTTCTATCAGCGCGCGCCGCAGGCGTTTGCTCCGCAGATTGAGATTCTCGACGCCAAAGGCCACGTGATTCGGCACATCAAGCCTCAGAAGAAGGGCAAAAAATCCGCGACCGGCGGCGAGAGCCGATTCCGCGGCGCCGGCCCCGGCGTCACGAACGAAGCCGGCGTCAACCGCGTCGTTTGGAATTTCCGCGAGGACGGTGCACCGCTGTGCACGTCGTGCGCCAAGGAGTTCCAGGGTTCGCCGGTCGGGCCGCAAGTCGTGCCCGGCAAGTACGGCGCGCGGATCAAACTGAACGGCCGTACGTACACGCAGTGGTTCAACGTGAAGGCCGATCCGCAGAACACCTATTCACAAGCGCAGCTTCAGGCGGCGTACGACTTTGCCAAGAAGTACGACGTGGTCGGCGGTAAGATCAACGTCGTCCTCAACAATCTGGACGCGCAGCGTAAGTCGCTCGAGGCAGCGCAGAAGAAGCTGAGCGGAAACAGCGCGCTGCTCGCAAAAGTCGACGCGGCACTGGCGCAGCGTGACGCGCTCTTCCACACGTTCACGGCCAATTACCAGAACGGTGAAGACTCCATCCAGTTCCCCGGCAAACTGCGCGAGGACATCCCGCGCGGCGGATTCGGGGCAGCGGCACCGCCGACGCCGGCACTGCTCAACTACGCTAAGCGTTTCGACGTGGAGTACAACGCCGCAATGGCCAAGTACAACGCCTACGTGCGTACCACGCTTGCACCGCTTTCGGCGCAGCTCAAGGCAGCCGGTGCGGGGAGCATCAAGGGAGATAGCCAAGTGCACTGATATGTGCATCGAGGCCAAACGAAGCGCGCTCTTTTCGCGAGCGTCTTTTCTAGCGGCGGCCGGTGCGGCCGCCGCTCCCATTTTCGCACCTGTGGACGCGCTCGCGTCCCCGCGTAACGCTGGCGCGTCAGCGCCGGCGTGTCACCCTGAGGTATCGAAGGGCGGTCGAGGCATCGAGGCCCTCCCCTCAATCCCGCAAAAGCTCGCGCCCGGAAACGCGCGCGCCGCGCAAATCGCCCACGCGTCGCCATTTATTCGTGCGCGCTATGCGCAAGTAATGGAACTCGTGCACTCCATGGGCGACGCGAAGCTTCGCGGCGACGTGATGCATTTGATTGAAGATCCGCGTCCGCGTTACGCCGCGCGCTATTTCACCAGCGAACAACGAACCGCATTGCGCGACCGGCTCGCCCGCGAAGGATTCGTCAAGCCCGACGCTCCCCTGTCCGGCATTTTCCCGCCCGGCACGGAAGTCGTGATGCACGAGCACCCGGCAAAAGCCGGCGTCAACATCGTCCAGCCGTTTTGGAGCGCGCCCGGCAGCGACCTCAATTCACATCACAGTTATCCCGGCGGCCTGATGATGCACGAACTCTTCAACGCCACGCTCGCGGCCAACATGGAGCACACGTATGACGCGCTCTATTTCGACCACGGCCACCGCGTAAATCGCGACGTCGTCGTAGCCGCCGCACTGTACCACGACGTCATGAAAACGGTCGTCTTCCAATTCAACGCGGACGGTACGCTGACCGAAGAACTCTCCATCGGCGACACCGGCGGCCATCACTGCCTTTCCGGAGCCGAAGCGATCGTTCGTGGCCACGACGCGCGTTTCGTCACCGTGTTGCTCAGCGCGCATGCCGCTCCGTCCTTGGGCGATGAACAAAAGGTCGTGACGTGGTGCCGCGCAGCCGCCATGATTGCCGGCGTCGATCCGCTGGAGTACGGCCTCGTGAAGAAAACAGCCGATGGGTATGCTCTTGCGGCGCTGCCGCCCATCGAGACGTTCGTGAATAACCTGAGCGATCACGATTTCTACTTGACGATCCAAGCGGTGCGCGCCGTCGTGCCGTTCGTGCACGCCGTGAACCCATCGCTCTGGTACCGGCATGAGGTGCTCTCGCGAACGTCTGCTGTTGCGCTGTATCAAGTGCTGACTACGCAGGGCGAATCCGCACTGCAACGGCAACTGGCCTCGATGCTTCGGCCGCGCTTCGATACCTCAGCGTGACAAATGAACGTTCGTAACGCCGTCCTGCGCATTTCCATCGGCGGATGGTTTGAGCTCTACGATTTGTTCATGACGGCGTACATTGCGCTCGGTATGATCAAAGAAGGGCTGTTCGTGGCGACTGCGCCGTCGGCATTCGCGCTGAGCGGCTTCGCGAGCTTTGTCGGTGCCGGGTTCGCCGGTATGTTTTTCGGCACACTGATCTTCAGTTCGATCTCCGATCGCTTCGGTCGCAAAGCGACGTTCACATACTCGCTCGTGTGGTATTCTGCGGCGACGCTGGTGATGGCGTTCATGCACACCGCCGCCGCGATCGATGCGTGGCGTTTCATCGCCGGTCTGGGCATCGGTGTGCAACTCGTCACCATTGACACATACATCTCGGAAATCGCGCCCAAGGACGCGCGCGGCTATTGGATCGCCGTCTCGCAGTTCATCGGGTATCTGGCAATTCCGGTTGCCGCGTTCTTGGCGTATACACTCGTGCCGCACGAATACGCCGGACTGCAGGGCTGGCGTTATGTGGTCATGGTCGGCGCGCTCGGCGGCGTGCTCGTGTGGTTTTTCCGCGGAGGTTTGCCGGAATCGGCGCGGTGGACAGCCGCGCGCGAACGCAACGAAGGCAGCAGCCTGGCAGCCGCGTGGAGCGCAATTTGGAGCCGCGCCTATCGCGGACGTACCGCGATGATGGTAGTGTTCAATCTGGCACAGACCATCGGCTTCTACGGATTCACCGCGTGGGTGCCGATCTTTTTGGTCGCGCACGGCGTCGGCTTCGCGAAATCGCTCGAGTACACGTTTATCATCGCGATCGTCAATCCGTTCGGTCCGGTCATTGCGATGGCGGCGGCGGATCGCTGGCAGCGCAAATGGCAGATCGTCTGGCTCGCACTCGCGATTGCTATTGCCGGCCTGTTGTTCTCCCGTGCACGGATGCCGGCGCCGGTCATCCTGCTCGGCACCATCATCACGTTGGCAAATGCGTGGTTTTCATGCGCGTTTCACGCGTATCAGGCCGAGCTCTATCCAACGCATATTAGAGCGCAAGCCGTCGGTTTTGTCTACTCGTGGAGCCGCTTCAGTTCGATCTTCGTCGGCTTCATCATCGCTGCTGTGCTGCGCGCCTACGGAACGCTCGGCGTGTTCTCCGTCATCGCACTTGCGATGCTGGTGGTGGCGGTAACGATTGGCGCGTTCGGCATGCGCACGAATCGCCTGGAACTGGAAGAACTCGCCGCCACCTAAGCGGCGAACAAGCGTTTTAGGAACGCTTCGTGATTGAACGATCCGCCGTTGCCGAAGCGTACCGCAACGACGTCTTGCGACGGCACCACGTACATCGCCTGTCCGCCGGATCCGCTCGCGTAGACGAGGTCCGGCGGCGCTGCGGGCGGAGCGAGCCACCAGCACAATCCGTAGCGCGGATTGGCGTTCGTACCTTTGAAGCACTCCGCGTATTCCGCCGCACGATGCGCGACGAATTTGCCGTACCGCGCCCAATTGCGAGCGGTAAGAAAGGCGCCGGTCGGCAGCGGGTGCGTTCCGTCTTTGAGCGTGCGCCATGATGCAACCGTTACGGCGTTCGGTTCCAAGATGCGCGCATGCAAAAAGTCGTGCGGCGTCATGCGCATCGGCGCTAGTCGCTCGCGGAACACCGCTCCAAAAATTTGGAGGGCAATGCCGCCGTACGTGAATGTGCTTGCCGGTGCGTTGCGCTGCTCGGATGCGAGCGCTTTTTCGTACGTCGGAATGGCACTGCCCAGCCCACCGAACGGGACACCGGCAGTAAGCGTGAGCAATTCGCGAATCGTGGCGCCGCGCCATACCGGCTCGTCCAGTCGAAGCAAGCGTTCGCGTTGCGCGGCGACCGCCGCGATGCCCCAAAAACTCTTCGTGCCGCTGTACAGCGCGTGCGGTTCGTCCGCCGAGAAACCGCCGTCGTAGCGTTCCAGCAGCGTTTCGCCGGCACGTTGTATCAGCAGCGCTTGCGGTTTGTGGCGCGCATGGTAATCGGCGGCAGATTCAATGTTCATTGCGGGTATAGTACCGGCGATGCGCTGGGTGATGTGGTGGTTCGCAATCCTCTCGGCCTATGTCATCGAGTTTGTGACGCAGACGGCAAGCGAAGTGGTTGCCGGAATCATTATCGCCTTCCTCTGCACGCTCATCGTGGCCGCAGCGCTCACGCACGCGAAGCCCGGCGTACGGGTGTACTGGCGGTGGCTCAAGCATTTCGCGAAGATTCCGGCTGCCATGCTGCGAGATGCGCTGCTCGTCAGCGCCCGCATCGTTTGGGCTCTGCGCACGGGGAATCAACTCGTCGGCGTGCTCAAGCGCGTGCCTTTCCAACCGGGAGATCGAGAGAATGAATTCGACATGGGGCGCGAAGCGCTCGTCGTCTTCGGTGTGTGTGCGGCGCCGAATACGATGGTTGCCGAAGTCGACTTGCGGGGCACGCTGCTGGTCCATCAACTCATCGCCGAAGAGAAACCGAAAGAATCGGAGCAGTGGCCGCTATGACACCGCCTACCACTTTTAATGGCATGCTTTTCGGAGCGGAGTTGCTCTTTATTCCGCTTGCCGTGTCGCTCTGGATCATTATTTCCGGCGATACGGTCCGCCGGCTTATCGCGCTTCAACTCGCGGGTATGCTGGTCGCGACGCAGCTCGTCTTGCTTTCCATCGTCTTCGCGACCGAAGAATTCGCCGATGTGGGCGTGGCGCTCGCGCTGCTTTCACTTGGCGCGACGATTACGTATGGCCACTTTCTCGAGCGGTGGCTCTGATGGCGCGGCACATTGCAACGCTCGTTCTGCTGTTCGTTGCGATGATCTTTGCGCTGGTGTCGGCGCTCGGCATTCTGCGGAGTAAGAATAATCTGGCGGCGCTGCACTGCTTGGGCGTCACCAGCGTGACGTTGCCGATCCTGACGATCGTCGCCGTGCTAGTGGACGTCGGCGTCGGTGTATCGGCGGTAAAGACCGTGAGCTTCATCGTGATCCTGTTGCTCGGCGGTCCGATTACGGGACATGCGATCGCGCTGACCGAGCACCGCAGGACGCCGCACCGATGAGCCTGCTTCAAGTCGTTCTGTACGTGCTCGTCGCGTTCTTGGGCGGCGCCGTCGTCTTCAGTAAGCGGCCCGTGAACCAGCTGTTCATCTATACGACGTTCGGAATGATGCTGGCGCTGCTGTTTTTCGTGCTGCATGCGCCGGACGTAGCGCTCTCCGAGGTGGCCGTAGGTACACTCGCGGTGCCGCTCATGGTGCTGGTCACGCTGATGAAGACGGGCGACAAGACGTGAGCATCCGCATTCGCACGTGGGTGTACGTCATCAGCGCTCTGGTACTGTTCGGTACGATGATGCCGGCAATCGGCGGTCTGCCGGCGTTCGGCTCGTTTTCCGGCGCCTACACCGACATGGTGCTTCGGGTCGCGACGATGGAACGCCACATCTACAACGTACCGACAGCAGTTAATTTTGATTACCGCGGCTTCGACACGCTGGGCGAGGAGTTTATTTTCTTTACGTCCGTCGTCGGCGTGCTGTTTCTGTTCAGCGGCGTCGGCTCAAAAGCGATCGAACACGAACAGCCGATGGAAAGCCAGCGAACGCGCGGACAGACCGGGGCGATACGCTGGTTTCCGGTTGGTCTGACGGCATTTCTCGCGGCGCTGGGCATGGACTTGGGTGCGCACGGGCAGCTCACACCCGGCGGCGGATTTCAAGGCGGTGCGGTGTTCGGCAGTGCGATGGCGTGCATCTATCTCGCGGTCGGCCTTCACGCCTTCGTGAAGACGGCGAACAAACAAGTCTTCGATCATCTGGAGGCGCTCGGCGCGTTTTCGTTCGCTGCGCTCGGCGCCGCGGCGCTGTTTGTCACGGGGGCATTTCTAAAAAACATCATGCCGCTTGGCCAAACCGGGGCCACGGTTTCGAGCGGAAGCATCTATTTCCTGAGTTGCGCGGTTTTCGTGGAAATCGGATGCGGGTTCACGCTGCTGATGCTGACGTTTTTGAAACAGACGCAGCAAACCGCGGAGGAAGAAGCATGAACGCCTGGACGCTCTATTTTCCGTATGCTGTGGCATTCTGGCTCTTTGTCGTCGGCTGCTTCGGCATTACGCAGAGCCGCAATTTGATTCACACGGTGCTGTGCCTGACCGTGGTGCAGTCGTCGACCTACATGCTGCTGCTTTCCATAGACTTTCACGCGAAAGCGGGCGCACCGCTGTTCTCCTCGACGAACCCGCCGGGAAGCCCGTCCGTCGATCCGATCTTGCACGCTCTCACGCTCACCGATATCGTCGTCGGCGCGACGGTTACTGCGCTGCTTTTGGCTTTGACCGTTCAGATTCACCGGCGCCGCGGCACGATCGATCCGCAGCGTCTGCGCCCGATGAGCGAATGAGCGCAGCGACTGCAAACGTTTTTGCACCGCTGTGCTTGGCCGTGCCGCTCTTGGCAGCGGCGCTGCTTGCGCCGTTCACCAAGCACATGCCGCGGTGGCTCAGTTCGTGCATAGCGGCAGGTGCATCGCTCGCGGTAGTCGGCATGTCGATTGCGTTGGCGTTATATACGTCGGCGCACGGGCCGGTCGTGCATTGGATGGGCGGATGGACGCCCAGAGGGGAATTGGCAATCGGCATCAGTTTCTCGGTGGACGCAATGGGCGCGGGCCTTTCGGCATTCATCGCGCTGCTCGTCTTCGCTGCGACCGTGTACACCTGGATGAAGTTCGATCTGGTCGGCACGCTGTTTCATTCGCTGCTCATGGCGTTTTTGGGCGCGATGTGCGGATACGCGCTGACCGGCGATCTGTTCAACATGTTCGTCTGGTTCGAACTGATGAGCGCCGCAGCCATTGCGCTGACGGCGCACAAGATAGAAGAAGCCGAAGCCATAGAGGGCGCCGTCAATCTCGCGGTTACGAACACGATCGCGGGCTTCATGGTGCTGCTGGGCATCGGGTTGCTGTACGGAAGAACCGACGCGCTCAACCTCGCCCAGCTCGGGCAAGTCGTTGCCCAGCGCCCGCCGGATGCGCTCATTCTGGCGTCTTTCGCGCTCATCGTTTGCGGCTATTTCGTAAAAGGCGCGGTGGTACCGTTTCATTTTTGGCTCGACGACGCGCACGCCGTCGCACCGACGCCGATCTGCATTCTGTTTTCGGGCATCATGGTGCAAGTCGCGCTCTATGGCGTTACACGCATTTACTGGACCGTGTATTCGCCGGCACTCAGCCCGCACGCACATGAGATTAAAGCACTCTTTCTCGGTGTCGGAATAGCGACGGCACTGATCGGCGCGATCATGGCGTACGCTCAGCGGCACCTCAAACGCCTGCTCGCATTTTCCACCGTCAGTCACTCGGGCATGTTCGTCGCGGCAATGGGCTTGTTCGATGCGACGGGTGTAGCGGCGGCGGCGCTGTTCGTGCTTGCGCACGGACTCGTCAAAAGCGGGCTTTTCGTCTGCGCCGGAAACTACTTGAACCGCTTCCGCTCGCTCGACGAAAACGTGCTGGGTGGAAAAGCCAGAGAAGCGCCGCTGAACAGCGCGCTGTTTTTGCTGGGCGGACTGGCGCTTGCGGGAATGCCGCCGTTTGCCATTTCAGCCGCCAAAGTGCTCTATGACGCCTCGATGAAAGATCACACGCTGTTTTCGGTCGCGGCGTTCATGGCGTTTGCCTCGGCGTTGGACGCCGGCGCGGTACTGCGTGCAGGCATCCACATCACCTGGGGCATCGGCAAAGGCCAGCAAACCGGCTACTCGCCGCGTGAGGAAGAACCCGAGTGCGACGGCGACCGGCTCGAAAAAACGCCGTGGACAATGCTCGCCGTGCCGGCGCTGCTGCTGGCCGTCGCGGTGTGGGTCGGCATGAGCGGCGTGCTGTGGCACGGCATCGAACGCGCCGCCCACGCATTCGTCGATCGCCAGTATTATGTTGCCGCCGTATTGCACGGCGTCACACGTGCGCTTCCGCGGGCGCCGTGGGAACCGCGAACCGCACAAGACATAGCAATCAATTTGAGCGTGACGGCCGCTGCGATCGTGTTTGCGTTCTTGGGTTTGTTTCGCGACCACGTGCCGCAGATGCTGCGCCCGATTTTCGGGCCGCCGCTCAAGCAACTGCGAGGTCTTCACAGCGGCATCTATACCGATTATGTTGCGTATATGATGTTCGGGATCGCAGCGTACTCGCTGTACTTGGTGGTCGCGGCGCGGTGAAGGCGCTCGTGCACCACGCCGGTGCGTGCGGCGAATTGTCGCTCGAAGAACGCCCGGTACCGCAGGCGCGTCCCGGCGAGGCGCTCCTGCGCGTGCTCGCGTGCGGCGTGTGCCGTACCGATTTGCACGTTATCGACGAAGAGTTGGCACCGCGGCACGAAACGATCGTGCCCGGACATCAAATCGTCGGTGAACTCGCGAGCGGCGAACGCATGGGCGTCTCGTGGCTGGGAGGTACCGACGGTACGTGCGCGTACTGCCGCAGCGATCGCGAGAACCTTTGCGATGCGCCCGTGTTCACCGGCTACGATCGCGACGGCGGATATGCGGAGTACGTCACCGTGCGCGAGGATTTTCTCATTCCCATTCCACCGCAACTGACGACGGAGCAGGCGGCGCCGCTGCTCTGTGCGGGAATCATCGGTTTTCGCTCGCTTCGCGTTGCCGGCGTGCAAAAGGGCGAGCGCATCGGACTGTACGGCTTCGGCGCTTCGGCGCATCTCGCGCTTCAAGTTCTACGCGCGTGGAACTGCGAGGTGTACGTTGCCACGCGCGGGCAGACGCATCGTGCGCTGGCGCGCGAATTGGGCGCGACGTGGGTTGGCGAAGCGACGGAAGCGCCGCCGGTTCGCTTGGATCGCGCCGTGACGTTCGCGCCGTCGGGCGAGGTCGTAGTGGCCGCACTGGGCGCGCTGCGCAAAGGCGGCGTCGTGGCGATCAACGCCATTCACCTGGATTGCATGCCGCAGTTCGACTACGATCGCTTGCTGTGGGGCGAGCGGCAGATTCGCAGCGTCACCAACATGACGCGTGCGGACGCGCGTGACTTTCTGCATGTCGCAACGGAGGCGGGGCTGCGCCCGCGCATGACCGGCTTTGCACTCGAAGACGCCGCGCGGGCGCTGCGCGCCGTTCGCGAGGACCGCGTCGACGGCGCCGCCGTCTTGTTTGCCGCGAAAGCGGGTATACGTTAACTTACCGTGAGCCGCGCATTTGTCAAAGAAGACGAGCGGGAAACCGAAGTCGTCGCGAAGCGACCGCAGCGCCAGCATCCGTACTACGTGACGCCGGAAGGCTACGAGCAGCTCGCGCGCCGGATGGCGGCTGCGCAGGCGGCGGGCGACGAACGCGAAGCCGAGCAAGTGCAAGAACGTATCGAAGCCGCGATCGTGGTACGGCCCGAAGATCAGCCGAAGGACACTGTGCACTTCGGCGCAAGCGTTACCGTGGAAACACCGGATAAAAAGCGCACCACGTACCGCATCGTCGGCGAAGACGAAGCCGAGCCCCTCCAAGGGCGCATCAGTTGGTTATCGCCCATCGCGCAAGCGTTGCTGGAACATGGCCGAGGCGACCGGGTGGTATGGCAACGCCCTGCGGGAAACGTCGCGCTTAAGATCGTTTCGATTTCGTACGGCGGCTAGGGACCGCATCGAGGCGGCAAGAAGCCGCGCGCATGGCCGAATTCAACGCTGCCAATGCCATCAAGGAAGCCAACGAACGCGCAGAAGAACTTGCCGAGGGCGACAAACTCGTTCCGGTTCTCGCGGCCGTAATCGCGGTGTTTGCCGCGCTGGCGACGTTGTTCGCCAATCACAGTTCCATTACGGGCCTGGCGAAGAAAAACGAAGCCATTCTGGCGATGAACAAGGCTACGGACCAATGGAACTACTACCAGGCCAAACGCATCAAACTCGAAGTCAACAACGCGTTCGTGCGTTCCGGTACGGTAACCAGCCCCGCGGGCCTCAAACTCATGGAAGCCACGGTGGCCAAGCAAAATACGGACTCCCAGGCCGTCCTTACCGATGCCCAGGAGTTGCAGCGTCAGTCCGACGACGAGTACGAAGTGTCGGAACGCTTCATGCAGGCATACGAAAAATACGAAGTTTCCGCCACGCTGTTCGAAGTTTCCATCGTTTTGGTGTCGATCACCGCGCTCATGCGCACGAAGGTGCTGCTCTTTGTTGCCGGCGGCGCGACCTTGGTCGGCGTTGCGTTCTTCGCCGTCGGTTTACTGACGCACTAGGTCAACGTTTTAACGAGCGCCGGCAATGCGATCGCCGCACCTTCGCGAACGGCGTAATCGCAGCGGTCGCTCAGTGCCGTGGCGTCGGGGTTGATCTCCGCAACGAATGCGCGATCGTTGTGCATGGCCAGCGACGCAGCCGGATACACTTGCGCAGACGTACCGCAAGCGTGGCCGAGGTGATCCTGGTTGTCGGTACGGTACGCGGATCGCGCGCGAACCCTTGCGGCGAAGCCAGGTCTTCGACGCGGTGCGTACCCCAATAGCCGTTCACGCCGCGAAACGTCGGCAGGCCGCTCTCCGCACTCATTCCGGCGCCTGTCAGCACGAAGACCGACTGCGCGGCGCGCATTGCTTGGACCAGGTCGTTCATGTGGGTATAAAAGGCTGCTATGGATACCGTGGAGATAGTCTACTACACGTGTCTGAACAACGACTGCCCCAAACACCGCAACGTCTTTCGTGAAGGCGATCCGCAACACGAGAACTGCGCGCGCGAACGCTTGCAATTGGAAGGCCAGCGCGAGCCCATGCCGCTGTGGCTGCGTATTGCAATTCCGCTCGCCGTAGCGGCAGCCGTCGCCGGCGGCGTGCTGGCGGCGCGCATGATGCGCACCGCGCGCTTCAAACCCCCGATGTTGCGCGGCGAGGAAGAGACGAAGACCTGGAGCGGTGCGCACGCGCATCGCGACGATCGCGAAGGCAGCAGCGTCCCGCCGCCGATCGGCCGGCCTTAGGCACGACCAGGAGCGGCTTCGGTGCCGCCGCGCAAGGGTTGGGCTTTGCACTGGCGGCGATAAACGGCTTTCGGTGTGCTCAACGATGTGACGGTAAGCGTTGTGACGCTAGAGTTTGTGCGCTGCGTGCAGACGGTCGTACACCGTGCTCATGAGCTTGCCGATATCGTCCTGCTTTTTGTCGGGCTGGCTGTTGAGCCCTATCGCGATGACCGCGTGCGAGTGCGGAAAATACGCATACGCCATGCGATAACCGAGCGTCATGCCTTCGTAGAACCAGATGCGCCCGAGTTTGCGCATGAGCATTTCGCCCACTCCCAAGCCGAAACCGCGGCTATTTTGCGCGGTGGTCGTTTCAATCGGCTTGCCGGATTCCACCGACACGAGCGTTTCCAGTTCGCGCTGCTGCTGCGGCTTGAGTACGACGCCGCCATACAGTGCGCGGCACCAGCGCGTTACGTCCTGCGCCGTTGAAACGATTCCGCCTGCGCCTTGCGCCCATGAGAGGCTAAAGTCGCGTACGTCCTTGCCATACAGCGGCTGCAAACCATCGTTATCTGCATCGGTGCTGAAGAAATAGCCCGACACCATGCGATCCGTAACGGATGCGGGATACAGATGCGGTTCGTAATACGTAGCGGTGAGCCCGATTGCCGGATTGTCGATGAAGCGGCGGCGAATTTCGTCGGCGTAACTGTTGTTGCTGGCGCGTTCCACGATCATTTCCGACAAAATGTACGCCGTGTTCGAATACAGCCACCCGGCGCCCGGCATTATCTTCGGGTACACGACGTCGACAAGCCGCCGTTTCGGCCAGTTCCGAGTTGGATCCGCCGCATACGCCGCCAGCATCGAGCGCATGTCGTCGTATGTCGGGATGTCGCTCGTCATGTTGAGCAGGCGGCGAATCGTGATGTCTTTCCACGCGGGATAATCGGGAAGCCATTTGCCGACGGTGTCGTCGATGGAGAGCTTGCCTTCGGCCTCCAATTGAAGAATCGCGGCTGCGGTAAACGACTTGGTATTGCTGCCGATCTGATAAAGGCTCGCGCTCGTTACCGGTACGCCCGCACCGTATTGTGTGCGTCCGACCGCGACGTTGAGATTGGACGACGAGCCGGGAATATACACACTCAGCGAGATGGCGGAAATGTGTTCCGGTTGCGCTCGCTGCTCAAGATACTGCGAGAGGTCGGCCTGAAGGGCTGCCGTCAGCGACGTGGCCGCAAAGACGAGCGATGCAAGAAGGGTGAACATGGCTATTACCTCGCAGCGTAGGCGTTCTGGCGGGTGCACTGCTGCCGCCTGCCGCTTTTTCGCGGCTTAAGATCAGCATTGCACGAATAAGGCCGCCGGATAAACGTCGGCGAATACATCGGACGTGAAACGTACCGACGAGCAAATTCTGTCCGGCTATGTGGACGGCCAGCGGTTGAAGTGCGTTCCGGCAAAACGCAGCAAGAAACTCATCGTGCTGCGTTGGCTCGTGCAGCGATTCGAGCCGGGCGTCCGCTATACCGAACGCGAGGTCAACGATCTCATCGCGCAATCCCATCCCGATTTTGCCACGCTGCGCCGCGAACTCTTCGATGCGTACCTGATCGAGCGCGCCGATGGGGTCTACTGGCGGGAACCTTGAGCGGCAGCGCGTCGTATATAGGGACATGAGAAAATTGCTCGCCGTCCCGGCGGCCTTGGCCGCGCTCGCGCTTGCTTGCGCCGTCGGGCTTGCGCAGGACGACTCGAATTTCGCGAACTCCTCGGACGTGTTTTCGCAGATGCACCCGGACAGCAGCGGCGCCATCGCACAAGAGATCATGCACGCGCCGGTGGGTGACGTTCTGGCGGTCTACATCGGCCATACCGCTCGGCAGATGTATACGAAACAGGACGAACTGCTCATCGTGCTCAGCGGCCACGGCACGGCGAACATCGGTTATCCGTCGTACAACATTCAACCGGGTTCAGTCGTCTCGATTCCGCGCAATACCGCGTTTCAAATCGTGGCCAGCGGCCCGTCGCCGATCAAGGCGTACGTCGTTGCAACCCCGCACGACGATCCGAACGACAAGCGCGTTCTCGAACCCTAGCGGTCCGACGAAGGCCGAAGCAGCGGGCTGGCGCTCGGATGCACGAGCGGCCGATACCCGGCCGCAAGAATTGCAACCGTGCAATGCGGCGTGAGCACTTCAACGTCACGCGTGCGTTGTCGCGGGCGGCGCGTCGTATACCCTGCATCCGACCAGGTATAGAGATGCGCATCCCATACCAGCAACGCATCTCCGTTTAACGCAACAAACGTGCCATCGGGCAGGTCTTGCAGATTCGCTTCATATGTGCGCTTGCGCCGGACGCCGCCGCGATCGGCTTGCAAGCGGCGGTCGATAACGTCAGCGCTCACCGGATCGCCGTGCACGCCTTCCCACATCGCTTTGTACCGATTGTAATCCGCGCGCCTGCACTCGGCACACGGACGATGGCCCGCGCTGAACGCCGTCGCTTCATCGAGGAAAAAGAGTTCCGTCCACGTGTGCGGTGTCATCGGCGTGCGCCGTATTTCCCGATACTCCAGCGCGCACGCGATCCATCGCCGGCATTGCGAGAAGCGCACGATGCGCCGGTGATCGTCGTGCAGAATGCCGCGGTTCCCGCACAGCAGACCGCGGCCGGGGAGTGCCAGGATTTCGCCGAACGGCGTGACGCGATTTTGCAGCGGCATTGTACGATTTGAACGGTGGTTCGCTCAGAAAAGTGACCAGGGCCGCGTCGCGCGGCGTTGAAGCGGCGGCTATTGGGAGGACGTGTTCATGCCGCTCAAAGGTCTTGTGGTTGCCGCGTTGTTTGCGCTGAGCGCGCAAACGGTTGCCGTTGCCGCGCCGCGCACGATTACCGAAGACGACGTGCACCGCGTCGTGTCCATTGGCTCGCCCGTCGTTTCGCCCGACGGAAAAACTGCGGTCATCGAAGTAACGCGCATTGCCTGGAACGACGATAAGCGAAAGAGCGAACTGGTCGCCGTCGATTTGGCAAATGGCGCGCAGCGCGTGTTGACATACGACCGCACCGGTCTTTCCGATCCGGCATACTCGCCCGACGGCACACGCCTCGCGTTCATCGCGGACGAAGGCTCCGGCGACGATGCGCAATCGCAAGTGTTCGTCATGCCGCTCAGCGGCGGCGACGCGCGCCCGATTACGACAGCGAAGGCCGGGGTCGATCAATTCGCGTGGCGGCCGGACGGCAAAGCGATAGCGTACGCTGCCGCCGACGCGAAGCCCGACCGCAAAGGGCCGGACAAGTATCGCGATAGTTTCGTCTTCACCACCGAACCGATTGTCGCGGGGGAACGGCCACACCCCTCGCATCTGTACGTGGTCGGAGCGTCGGGTGGACAAGCTCAGCAACTCACGTTCGGAACGCAAAGCATCGCAACGGGTGAGGCACAATCCACGCTGTCGTGGTCGCCGGACGGGCGCACACTTGCGTTCACGATTGTTCCGAACGCGATTCTGAACGACCAGAGTTATTCGCACGTCGATCTGCTCGATGTTGCGACCAAAAAACTGCGCGCTCTGACCGGCCACACGGCCTGGGAGTCCAACGCGCTGTTCGCGCCGGACGGCAAACATCTAGCTTACCTTTACTCGGGCGGCGACAATCAAATCAACCTCACGCAGCTGTACGTCACGACGCCGCAAGGCGGCGCCGGCACCGCCATTTCTGCGCCGCTCGATCGCGACGTGTATGATTTTGGATGGACGCCCGACAGCAAGGCGCTGCTGTTTAAAGCGCCGGATCGCGCGTCGATTGCCGTGCTACGCGCACCGCTCGAGGGTTCGTTGGAGCGCGTTGATTTGGGCGATCTCATCATATCGTCGGGCTTGTCCGATGCAATGACGCAAGACGGCGCGTTCGCGTTCGCGGCGACGTCGACGAAGCAGCCCCAAGAACTGTACGTACGCTCGAACACCGGGAACGTGCGGCGCCTGACCGGTTTCAACGCTTCCATTGCGCAGCTGCACTTGGCATCGTCGGAGCGGCTCACGTATGGCACGAGCACAAGCGTGCAAGGTGATGCGGTGCTCTTCACGCCGCCGGATTTTTCACCGGCGCGCAAATATCCGATGGTCGTCTACATCCACGGCGGACCCACGTCGAGTTCTATGCGCAGTTTCGACTTCTACGCGCAAGTGATGGCCGCTCGCGGATGGCTGGTGCTGCGCCCGAATTATCGCGGCAGCGATGACCTCGGCCTTGCATATCAGCGAGCGGTATTCGCGGATCCCGAAGCGGGCCCGGGCAAGGACATCATGGCCGCGGTAAACGCGGTGCGTTCGCGCGGTATCGTGGATGACTCGCGCATTGCGGTGTCGGGCTGGTCGTACGGCGGCATCATGACGGCGTGGATGATCTCGAAGTATCACATTTGGAAAGCCGCCGTTTCCGGCGCCTCGGTGGATGACTGGGCAACCGATTACGGCGTTTCCGACGACAGTCTGGCCGACATCGACCTCTTTCACGGCTCGCCGTACATTGCGCGATATGCCGCCGAATGGCGGCGCGCGTCGGCCATCACGTATGCGGCCGATGTTACCACGCCGGTACTCATTCTTTCCGACGTTGGAGACAATCGCGACGCATTCGCCACTTCGTCCATGTACTGGCGCGCCTTACGCGACAATCACAAAGATGCGACGCTGCGCGTTTGGCCGGTCAATGGACACTTCCCACGCGATCCGGTTCGCTCAGCAGACGTCTATCATTACTGGATCGGCTACATCGCGCAGCACTTCAAGTAAATTGGTCGTATGTGCGGTGGGGCTTGAGCGTTTCTCCATTTACTTTTCGATGCGACGCTGCACGACAACGCCGAGAAGGTAGCAGAACGCGAACACGAACGCACCGTAACGGGGCACGACGAAGATGCCCACAACGCCAAGAATTAAGAAGCTGGTGAATGCTTCGGATCGTAAACCTTGCGCCAGCGAAGGTTGCACGCTTTGCACCGTGCGTACTCGAGTTAACCGTGGCATGAGACTTGGAACGCTTCGGCGGTAGGCATCGTACGTGGAGCCGTGGTGCTCTTCGAGGCGATTGTCTTCGTAGTGAATGAGCGCGGTGACAAAAAGTACGGTGGCCGCAAGGACGAATATCCAGCCGGCAACCGGGGCTGCAGCGCCAAGGCCGAACGCGAGCAGAACGTTTCCGAGATACAACGGGTGTCGAACGAAAGCAAACGGCCCGCACTTCACGAGACCTTCGGCGTGCGAGTTCTCGTCCCAAACCGTCGACGCGCTTAAGTAACTTGCGCCCCACACGCGCAGCGCGACTGCAGCAACCGCTGTGGCGAGCGCAATTCCCGCCGCTGTTGCAGCGCCGCGCTCACCCCAATGCGAACCGAGATTGGCAAATGCCGCGAGATACCGCCCATCAACCGCAACAGACACGCCCCAGCCGCCCAAGAAGCCCGTACCAAAAATGCCTGCGAATACTGCCGAGCGGAACCGATACCAAGTCGGCGGCTTCACTGCGCTGGCGCGCCTACGTGCGGATCTGCTATGGGCCATATGCCGGGATTCGCCGCATCGTTCAGGCCTTCCCTAAACCCCTTACGAACAACTTACGGGACATTTTCCCAAGAACGGCGACCGCCCTAACGTATCATCGAAGACAGCGAACAACAATATCAAGCAGATCTTTTACCGCAATGCCTCTTTGACGGAGAGCGCGCGATTCGTTGACTCACGGAAGCTGCGCAAGCGAAGAAGCCATGAGCTATCGCGATGAGCGCGCTGATTCCGAAATTGAGTGGCGCGCAGCCTTGCGTTATCGCGGCACGGTGACTGCGTATGGCGGCCCTGCGTTTGGTGGCGGAGATCGACGAGCGTGTGAACGCATTCTTGAGTCGGCCGATCGAAGGCGATTGGCCTACTTGTGGATCGACGCAACGTTCGTAAAAACGCGCCAGTTAGGGCGCATTGTTTCCGTCGCCGTGATAATAGCCGTGGGCGTCAACACCGATGGCACGCGTGAATTGCTCGGTCTGGCGGTCTGGTCGATCAAGAACTCGCGGTAGGCGACATCAGTGGCCGTCATTGCCATTTGCCCTTGTCATATTTGCATGGGTTAGAACTTCTTGTGCGAAAATGATTTGCAGGCGATACTCGATTATCGCGATCAATCGGTATGCATTGCCTTTGATGTTTGTAGCGCCCTACGGCTTCGGCGTTCACGTAGGTCCGTTGAATTTCAACAAGATCATTCCAGCGGGCCGTTTAGCTGTGGTGTACCAAATCTTCCGGGTGTCTCGGATTCGGCATGTCGTTCCCAAAACTCGCGCAGTCGCTTTTTTGCTGACGACGCTCAAATATGGGTTCTCATTTCGAGAGTATTTTCTCAATGAGAGCCAGCCCGTCAGGCGCTGCGCCTGGTTGACGGCGCCTATTTAAAATCGAGCCGCCCCGGCCTCTAAGCGCCAAGAAAGCGTCCCCCTACGGTGCGACCTCGGCCGGGATTCCCCGTGCAAGACGCGAACCGGCGGTGCGGTGACGACAATCCAGCGTAATGCCGCGTGCCCGTGCGGAAGCGGCAAGAAGTACAAACGATGCTGCGGCGGTGTGACGAATCTCGCGGTATTCCCGGCTTGGGGTAAGACAGAGGCCGATCGCGCAATCGCCGTTCTCTTGAAGTTGATACATTCTCCGATGTTCGAGGGCGCGTACGCGGCCGCGAAATCCGAGTGGTTCGCCGACGCATTTGCCGACGCCGATCAAGAGCAGATCGAAGCCGCGCTCGCGCACGATCAAACGCAGATCGCATTCAACACGTGGCTCCTCTTCGATGCGTACACTACCAAGGATAATCACCGGCTGATGGAATCCGTGCTCGATCTGGCCGGGCCGTTCAACAAGCGGTTCACCACGGGGCAGCGCCGGTTTCTCGAGCGCATGGCGGCGAGCACGCTGCGGCCGTACGAAATTCGTGAGGTGCATTTCGACGAGGGCTTCACGCTCAAAGACCTTTGGACCGGCGAAGAGGTCGCTGTCAAAGAGCGCTTGGCGACGCAATCCCTGCAGCGCGGTGAAATGATGTTCGTGCGGTTAATCGAAGGGCCGCTGGGCGCGACGGAGATGCACGGTGCCGTTCTCCTATTAGAGCCGTTTGCGATGCAGGAGTTGGTGGAGTCATTGCGCGCCTCGTTCAGGGCGAAATGCCGCAAGCGCCCAAACCTCGACGAAACGGCGTTCTTTAAGGAGGCCGGTTCGACCGTCGGGCAAGCCTGGTTATCGCGTTTCACCTGGAAGATGCCGCAACTTCGGACGAGCGACGGTCAACTTCGGGGAAGATAGGGCCGCATCGCTCAAGTAGCGCCGGCTTCGGCAGACCCGATTCCCGTTTTCTACGAAAACGACGCTCGACGGGAGCGGCTTATCCACTGCGACGCCGATCCAGGCGTTCATCGTGGAACTGGCTCGAGGTGGCCGCCGGAATTCATAGCTGACGATGAGTGTGTCGCGGTGATTGCGCACGGATCGTAGTTGCAACACCTTGCCTTCGGCGGAATACGTAGACCGTGCGACCACGAGCGCGGCGTGCGTTTTCCACCAATCCGGCGGCGGTGCAAACGGCTTGTTTCCGTACGCAACCGCCGCCGGCGCAAACGTCTGTTTCCACTGAGCGTCGGACGTTATCACAGCGCAGTGCGCCGCTGACTCCGGCTGCCAACGGCGGATGAATACCTGAAAACTATTCGGGTCCATCGTTGTGAATTGCAGTGCTGATACGATCAGCATGACCGCCGCGAGCACGTGTGCCGCTGCTACTGGTCGTTACAGCCTTTTGCGAGCGTCCTTGCTCCATCGACGTGGCCACCGGCGGTAACCATCTTATTGACGCTGTCCGCTGCGGCGGCATCCGGATCACGGCCTACGCCGAGGACGTAATGCCGGCCGTCAAAGAGCAGTACCGCGCACCGCGTCGCCGGCGAGTTTAATCCGGCTCCGGTTTGTCCGATGATTGCCGCGCACGACGACGGACTCGACGAATGTGCTTGGCACTTCGCTCCGGCGTCGATTGCGGCATTGACGTAGGACGACTGGTTGACGGAAATCGCGACGGAATTCAGGCGATCCCAATAGATTTCACCGTAGAGTTGTCCCGTTGGGCCCACCACGCCGCCGATCATATTGGGGTTACTCGTCGCCGCCGGCGCCGGCGTGCCATTCGTGCTGCCGCTCGCTTGTGGCTTCGGCTGCGGCTGCGGTCCGGTATATGCCACGCCGTCGTTCGTGTACGCTTTGAACCAAGCGCTGTTGGAGCTCCATTGCGATCCATCGGTAAACGTTACGGCTGTTACTTCAATCTTTTCGTGACGAATGCTGCGAACCATCGCTTCGCTCATGAGGGGCATTGCCCAGCATTTGTCCTGGATCAGGATTGGCGGCGTGAACGTGCCGGCGAACGTGTGGGTGTACCCGTCGACGCGGTGGTAGTCACCGTTTTCGAAGAGGTAAACGATCTTGATCGAAGAGGCGGTTTTATTCGTGACCGTCCTGAACGTCGTGCACTGACGAAATTTGGGCTTATTGCCATCCAAGACGTCGCTGAAGCTTTCGACGCTCGATGCCGTTACCGCAACCGGCGCACCGTCTGGTACGCCATACCACGTTAAATTGAAGGACGGCGGCGTGTATACGTACGCTGAACCGTCGTACGCATACGCACGGGTGAACGAGTCGCCGGTGTGCCACACCGCACCTGATGCGTACGATATTCCGTTTACCTCCAAAACGACTTTACCGCTGTCCGTCACGCCGGAGACCGCGCCCGAGGCCGCTTGACCGGAAATCCCGGTGTCCATGCACGCGCTTGCGGTCCCGCCGGGATAGACGGTCGACTGCGGCGTTACGACGTAGTTCTTCTTCGAAAGGCGCTCGTTATTAAACTGGTCGTAAATATAGAACGAAAATTCAAACGAGGATGCGGGGGTCGCCGTGAGATTGCGGTAGGTGAAGCAGACTTCCACATTTTTCTTCGAATTGAGGCCGATGGTTGAGTTGCTAAAGGCAACGGGCCCTCGGCGATCGACGGTCAACACGGAATCCATGCTCTGCGTCGAACCCTGATTTTGGGCGAGCGACAGAGCGGGGACGCAAAGAAAAACAGCGCCGGCTACAACTGCGGTGATACGTCGGTTCATGGTTCCTCGTTTCTAGTACGGGATGTGTGCAAGGCAGGCGCGCTCTGCATGGTCGAGTTTGGTATAGGCCGCGACGGCATGTCGTTGACGTGTGAGCGTCTCATCGACGCTGTACGGCCCCTCTGGACTGTTATCGATAAAATCGGAGATGCGCCATGCGGTGCCGGACTTAACGGTGTCAACATCGACGGAGCTTTTTCCGGCCTTCCATAGCCGCAGCTCAACCGTGACACGAACCGTCGAATCTGGTGCCTTTCGCGAAGCGCCAAGCGTGAACGCCTTGAGCGGAACTTGTGCTCCGCTGAATGGATCCCAGTCCATGATCGCCGAGTGGGTGCACCGCTCGGCAGCTTCGACCCATGCAAGGTCGTTCGCAAGACGCGGCGTGAAGTAGCGGCTCTGCGCCAGCCCGTGGCCGTGCGCTGCAAGAAGGTCCCGGTAAAACGAGTGGACGATGCCGGCCGGCGAGGCGTAGTTGATAGAATCGGTGCTCGCCAGGGCCGGTAAAGCAACCGCCCCAAAGGCCATAAGCATCGCGAGCAAGCGCTTCACCGTGATCTTGTTAGAGCAGCACCTTCGATACCCTGCCCTCGCGCAGTTATCTGAGAGACGGACTTTTGGATTAATTGCTGTTACGCCGCCGGGATTACGACGCGAAGCACAACATGATCCAGATCCCCTGGGGTGAAGAGACTCGAACTCCTGACCTTGCACGCGAAGCAAACTTAGGTCATCTAATAGTGTGCTGGGCTCACTCCAAGTTCGGCGGTTGTCCTCGTGACTCGTTCCGTAATGCTATACTGCTGATAGACGGCCCATTGCTTGCTAGATGGCATGAGGAGAAGGCTGGATGAGATACGGCGGACGAGTTATTGCCCTGCTGATAATTAGCGCGCTTATGATTGGCAGGCCAGCGCTCGCCGGAGAAATGGACAGAGTGTTGCCTTATTCTTGTGTTATAGAGTGGCTCCGGCAGGAATGGGAGAACGCGGCGCTTTCGTGTGATCAAGCTGCGTACGATGTCCTCCATGGCCAAGATGGAACGGTGGACAAAATAGCACTCGTTGATGGCGAGGCCCCTGGCCCGGGCGCTCCCGGAATTGACATGGCATATCCTGCAGCCTTTGCTCTTGCGCGATCGGCATACGCCTATTATGCGCTAGGAAGCTATACTAAGGCAGAAGCACAAAGGCAACGCGCAATTACGCTGTTATCGAACGCCCATGCGTTACTAGGATCTCCCCAATTCTATGAAGACAGCGCTGAGGCGCTGCTAGCGGATTTAAAAAGCAACGCGTTCTTCCAAAACCGCGACATTCTTGATGGCCCGCCTCAGTTGTGATAGACAAGTGGCCATGCGGAAACATGGCCCACTGTCTCCATTTTACTGAGGTCTCAGCGCTACTTGGCTCCGCATGACGCGAGAACCTAACGGCATATGTCCGGTACGTCCCCGCTGAGGCTCGCGAGGGTAGCCCGCAACCGCACCACGGTGAGCTGCGGCGGCGCGGTGACGACGCTAAGTGATAATGCGCGAGGGCGAGTCGGTGCTTAGCCACGCATAGGCGGTCCCGACCCGCTGCGCAAAGCCGGCAAGAATCTCATTTTCGCGTTCGCTGAAATGCGTGCGGTCGGGCTTCGGCCCGCATGCGAAAAACGCAATCACTTTGCCTAAGACGGTAACCGGATACAGCGTGGCGTGCAGCAGTTCGTCATCGCTATCATCGACTTCGAACGGCTCCGTAAACCGGCGCAGGCGCAGCACGACGGGTTCATTTTCGGGAATGTGCTCGCGAAGCGGGCGGCTCGCGTGCACGCAGCGATAGCCGCTGCCGTCGCGCACCATAATCGCAACGTATGTGCTTTGCGCGTGCTGGTGCAGCATCCGGTAGGCCGCAGATAGCAACGCTTGCGGATCGGTCGCAACCTCCGCTTCGCGCGCAAACCGTCTTAGCGCATCTTCATGGCCGCGCTGACGCGCAAAGAATATGGTGTTCAGCGCTCGCTCGACGGATGCGTGAATGGGACGCACCAGAACACCCGCAATTAATGCCGCGGCTAAGCCGGAGAACTGCCGTACGTACGCCGATGCTACGACACCAAGAACGCGCTCTGCGATAACGGTCCCAAGCCATTCGAGAACAAGAAATGCGATGAGGACGGCAGCGGAAACGGCAGTGAAGATTGCAACGCGGCTTACGACGAGTTCGAGATCGATCAGACGGTGCCGCAAAATGGCGTATGCGGGGCCGAGTATGGTTGTCGTCTCGACGGCAAAAAACACGTTGTCCGTCGCCGGCGGCAGCGGAAGAGCGAACAGATATGAGACTTGGCGAATGCATTCCAACACCACGGACAGGATGATCGTGCTGGCAATCCATTGCAGTTGCACGCGGCCGGCGCGCTGCGTACGCGCGAATCCGTCGATGAGGATGACAAGCCATAGCAGTGAGAAACAAATGTCGATGAAATCGATCAGCCGTCCGGGGGGCGCCGCGGCAAAGGCCGGGACGGCGGCCGGAAACACTTCATTGAGCATTTCATAGAGGCCCGTCGCGGCCATCAGAACAGTACATGCAACGACGATCTTAGAAAAAGTTCGGGCGAACGGTGACTCTCGAGGCGGCACTGCCAGAATGAAACGTGAAAGAAAATAATAGAACCACGTAGCTCCGGCGAACACCATCAGATTACCGAGAAGACTGAGCGTGCCCGTTGGCGCGAAAATTGCGAACGCCGTGTCGCTCGCGAGTTGTCCGAGGATCCAATAAACCAGGAAACGGCCCTCGATGCGATCGGCCGCCCTGCGCAGCGTCAGAAACGCAAGCACCGTGTAGACGAAGCCCATCGCTATCGTCAGCGCTATCGCCCACGCCGTCAGCGGCGCTACGGGCGACCTGAAGTGCAGCACGGCCGTGAAAGTTCGGCCGGCGCGGTTGACGTTGACGATGACGTCGCTCGGGGAACGCGGTGACTGCAGCGCCAGACGCCGCGGGATACTCATGGCCGCCAGATCGATGACGTCGCCGTCGCGCAATCCGGCGAGTTGGGCGGCGCCGCCCTGCGCAACAGCTCGCACGACGCGAAGCCCACCGCCGTTCGGAAGTAATGCGAGCGCCATCCCCGGATCCGCCGTCCTGACCGGCAGCAGTACCACTGCCGAAGAGAGCAGGAACAAGATCACCGCGGAAACGCCGAGCAAAACGCGTTTTGCGGACGTCATATGGAGTATTGCCGTTCCCGCGGGATGCGGTCCTTTACGGTTGAAGCCTGAACGCGTGACGCTCGAACGCGCCCTGCGTCTCGGGCACGCATCGGTAAAACTGACACTGGTGATGTATTTCGCGCGAAAAGCGGGACCGAAAGCGGGACCACGGCAAAATTACGGGTTGCTTAACACGCCCGAGAAAAGAAAAACGCCCGATATTCTCGGGCGTTTTCAAATGGTGGAGATGAGGAGACTCGAACTCCTGACCCCTTACATGCGAAGCAAGTGCTCTACCAGCTGAGCTACATCCCCACGTTTTCGCACACGTCTGACGACCTGATGCAAGGGCAACGCGGCTGATTATACGGCTGGGACGATGCCCCTGTCAAAGCCAGCAGTCGGAACTCGATTTGAGAATGATTCTGAGAACGATTCGCAAATCAATGCCGTATGCGAGCCCAGTACAGCACCCGGCCACGGGAGCAGATTACCAGCATCCTGAGAGACGAGCAGCGCTATCTCTCCGCGGCTGAAATCCACGCTCTCCTGAAGAAAGCGCGCGCGAACGTTTCGCTGTCGACGGTGTATCGCACGCTCGACCTGCTCCAAGCCAAGGGCGAAGCCAGTTCGCGGGTGGATGAGCGCGGAGAAGCGACCTACGTAGTCTGCGCGCCGACGCACCACCACCACGCGATCTGCCGCTCCTGCGGCAAGGTCGAAGAGCTCGCCTGCGAAGCGCTCGAGCGTATTGCGGGTGAACTTCGCAGCCACCACGGTTTCGAACTCGACGACCATGCGATGGAGTTTTTCGGAAAGTGCGCCGCATGTCGCGGATAGTCGCGTTTGTGCTCGTACTCCTTGTAGCGGGCTGTGGGCAGAAGGCCTCGACAGGGTCGGCCGCGCTTCGACAAGCTCAGCGTGACACAGTGGCAGCTCAGCGTGACACACGTGTAGCGCGCATTAACGTCGTTACGACGTTCTCGACGCTGAATTCGTTCGTCCAAGGCGTCGGCGGCGATCGCGTGCAGGTGCAAAACCTGGTGCCGGTCGGCGCATCGCCGGAAAATTATCAGCCCTCACCGCAAGACATCGCCACGCTCAGTCGCGCGCAACTCGTAGTCGAAAACGGTGCGGGTATTGACCTGTGGCTGCGCCACATGATTCAGAGCGCTGGCAATGCGACCATGCGCGAAGTCGTCCTTTCCGACGGTCTGCCGATTGTCGACCACAATCCGCATTTGTGGATGGATCCGGCGCTCGCGCAGGTGTACGTGACGAAGATTCGCGATGCACTATCGGCGATCGATCCGGCGCATAAAGCGGAGTATGAGCGCAACACACGCGCTTATGATGCGCGTCTTTCGACGCTCCAGCATTGGGTGGCCGCGCAGATCGCCACGATTCCGCCGAAACAGCGCGCGATGATCATCTTTCACAATGCGTTCGATTATTACGACCGTCGTTTCGGGATTCAAACCGTCGGCGTCATCGAACTCTCGCCCGGCCAGGATCCGAATCCGGCATACATCAGTCAACTCGTCGATCTCGCGCGCAGTCATCATGTGCGGGCGGTGTTCTCGGAACCGGAGTACAGTCCGAAACTCGCGCAGACGCTGGCGAAAAGCGCCGGTATCCAAGTCGTTTCGAATCTCTACGACGATTCCATTGGCACGGATCCGCGTGTCGGCAATTACATCGACATGATGCGATACGATACGGGCGTTATTGTGAAGGCGCTACGCTAATGGTTCGACCGGCTAACGCCGACGGAAGCCGCGCAGCCGTATCCGTGCACGATCTCGTTGTGCGATACGACAATCACATTGCGCTCGACGGTGCCAGCGTCGACGTTGCGTATGGCGAAGCGCTCGGCATCGTGGGGCCGAACGGTTCCGGCAAGTCGACGCTGCTCAAAACGATTGCCGGTCTGCTCGAGCCATCATCCGGAACCCTGAGCGTGCTCGGAAAATTGCCGCGTGCAATGCCCGCCGGCTCGATTGCGTACGTTCCGCAAATCGAAGACGTCGACTGGTCGTTTCCCGCGACCGTATGGGATGTGGTCGCCATGGGGCGCTTTCCTCGGCTGGGCCTGTTTCGCCGGTTTGGCGCGCACGATCGCGTAGCGGTCGAGCGCGGCTTGGAACTGGTGAACATGCGCGCGCTCGCGAAGCGGCACATTTCCGCGCTCTCGGGCGGCCAGCAGCAGCGCGTGTTCGTCGCCCGGGCGATCGCGCAAGAGCCGAAATTGCTGCTGCTCGACGAGCCGACGACCGGCGTGGACGCGGAAACCGAAGAGTCGCTGCGCAAGGTGATTCGTGAACTCGTGGCAGCCGGCATGCCCGTCATCATGTCGACGCACAATCTGGAGCGTGCCGGCGACTGGTTCGACCGCTTGATGGTCCTGAACCGCCGGGTGTTGGCCATCGGTACGGTCGACGAAGTCCTTGCGTCCGGCGCATACGCGCAGTTGCACGGGCACGTGCACGTTCACGGTCACGGCGAAAGGCACGGGCACGAATAACATGCAGCATTGGCTCGAACCGTTTCACTACGAATTCATGCAGCGCGCCTTCGTTACGGCGCTGCTCGTCGGCGTCTTGTGCTCGGCAATGGGCACGTACGTGGTGCTGCGCAAACTTGCGTTCATCGGCGATGGCATCGCGCACGCATCTTTTGCCGGAATCGTCATCGCGTATTTGCGCGGAGCGGATTACTACATCGGCGCCGGTATCGTCGCCGTGCTTACTGCGCTTGGCATCGGTTTCGTGCATCGCCGCGGCCGCGTCGCGCTTGACACGGCGATCGGCGTGCTGTTTACCGGAGCCTTCGCGCTTGGCATCTTTCTGATGAGCCGCCAGCGCACGTACTCCATCGACTTGCAGAGTTTCTTGTTCGGCGACATTCTCTCGGTCAACCATCAGGACGTGCTCATGATCGTCGCTTTGGCGCTGTTCGTCGCGCTCGTCACGGCCTTGCTCTGGCGTTCGCTGCTGTACACGTCTTTCGATCCAGTCGTGGCGCAAGCCAGCGGCATGAGGACGCAGTTCATCGAGTACGTGTTGCTCGTACTGCTCGCACTGAC
>DASSEZ010000006.1:0-16028 GCA_035694945.1 Vulcanimicrobiaceae bacterium | reverse complement strand
CTGATAGATTTCGAGAGCCCATTCCTACACGTACGCAAGCAGATGGGAATGGCACTGGCTTTTTGCGCATGCGCGGAATCGCTGGCCGGCCGCACAACGAGTGCGTCTCGGATATTGCAGCGATTGAATGGGGAAGCACTGCCCGTGATCGAGGCGCTTCGAGATATTGTTTTGGCGCTTTGCCGCGCGGTTAAAAACCAGCTGCTAAAAGACGACGCTCTCGAACGTTTGCAGGCATTGGATGCTATGGGATATGGAGGCGTCCGCAAGGTCGTATCGCAAGCCATTGAACGCAGTGTCCATTTAGAGGCCGCCGGCGATGGTATATTGACGCCTGCCGAACTTGCCGTTCTGCATGCCCTTTCAGAGGGGCGCGGCCCCAAGGACATTGCCTTGGAGACGGGCCGCAGCGTTTACACTGTCCAGGTTCATATTAAGAACATCATCAAGAAACTCGGCTGTAGCGGGCGGAACGAAGCACTAATCATTGCGCGCCGTCGCGGACTCGTAGGCTGAACTTGCCGAAACGCCCTACCTAAACTTAGGTACAGACCCCGCCGCAGATAGACCGTATCCTCGGAAGTAACAGTTCGTTCTTACTTGCGAGGAATTTTTTTCATGGTCACCACCCTGGTAGTTGCCGCAGTCA
This sequence comes from Vulcanimicrobiaceae bacterium, assembly GCA_035694945.1. GTDB lineage: Bacteria > Vulcanimicrobiota > Vulcanimicrobiia > Vulcanimicrobiales > Vulcanimicrobiaceae > DATGJX01. The sequence continues at coordinate 15,379 of DASSEZ010000006.1, read as the reverse complement.
TTATCGCCGCATCGACGTGCCTGCAACCCCCAACGCCGGTCACCTAGACACGGCTCCCTCTCTGCCCTTCCTCCCACAATCAAAGGACCGTTTGAACATGGATGTGCACACGCTGCCGGGTGCGGCCTCAGCACTTTCCGGGAACGTTCGCGCCCTCGCGACGCAAGTCGTCGAGCAGGTGCAGGACCCGGCGCTCTTTGGCGACCCCGCCCTGGAATCGACAATAGAACTAATCCTGGACCGGCTATGTCTCAGCATACAACTCTCCAAGCCGGTGGGATTGGCTACGTGGGCCGTCCGCGAAGGCCGCCGCCTCGGCCCCGCGCGAGCGATGGAGCTCGCCGGTGCGGCGGCCCACGTTATTGCCAGCGAAGCGAGCCGGTTCCCGATCGATCACGGGCGGCTGCTGGCCTTCCTCGAGGTGTTGAAAGCGGAGATTCAATCCGCGCTTTCCGCGCTGGGGGGAGATAACTGCGAACAGCGGTCGGTGCACTCCGAATCCACGGAGGCACTGCTCGCAATGCTCGGCGAGCGCGATTCGCAGACATGCTGTCACTCCAAGGCAACCGGCGAATGGGCTCGCCGGCTCTGCGCCGCAATGGGACTGGCGAAGGACCTGACCGATTTCATCGAGTTGTGCGCGTTGCTGCACGACATCGGGAAGATTGCCACGCCGGAGAGCATCCTGTTTAAACCTGGCCCGCTGACTTCCGCCGAATGGGACGTAATGCGCGACCATTCAGCAGCGGGCCAGCGGATTCTCAACCAAATTCCCTCGCTTTCGCGGTGCGCGCTTATCGTTCGGGCGCATCACGAACGCTGGGATGGCCTGGGCTACCCTGACGCACTCGTGGGGGAAAACATCCCCTTCGAAGCCCGTGTCGTTGCAGTGGCCGACGCGTTCCACGCCATGATTAGCGACCGCCCCTATCGCAAAGCGATTCCTCCGCGCCGGGCCCTGGAGATTCTCCAATCGGGCCGCGGCACGCAATGGGATCCGCATGTCGTGGATTCGATGCTCGGTCTCTTCAACGGCACAGTCAAACGGGGTGCGGCTTCTCGCCGCGCGTCCAGCGCCTAACGCCCATCGGTAAACTGCCGGGGTGGGCAGGGCGGGAAGATGCCATACAGGTGGCATGTTCCCGCCCTATCGTTTTTCTATGGACTACATTATCGGCGCGGGAGCGATACTGGAAACGGGCGATTCCGGCACCATCACTCCCGCCACGCTTCACGCCAACGTCGATGCGGCGCTCGCTCAGCGCGTACACGCTGCCGCCGTAGATTTTGAAGGAACCAGCGCCGCAGCGATGCGGCGTCTGCTGATTCTTGCGCAGGGCTGGAACGGCGCGCAGTTCCGCAGTGCCGTCAGCGACCGGCTGCGCGAACAGCGCGAATGCACCCTGGCCGACGTGCTCACCGCGCTCGCCGAGCAGACGCACCGCGACGAGGTGCATCTCTTCGCGCACTGGCTGCCCGACGACGCCACCTGCGAGACGCTTGCGCAGCGAGGCATTGCAATTATCTCGCATCCGCTCGAGAGCATTCGCGCCGCATCGCTGGTCGCGGGGCAGCGCCTTCGCCGCTGGGCCGCGTAACTCGTCATCCCGAGCGCGGTCGAGGGACGCGCCCAGCACCCTCCAAGGGTTTGCAGTAACGATGCACCGTAGATGCTCACCATGCAGCCGTCCCGCGTTGCGGTCGTCGACGACGACCGCTTTGTCCGTGAAATGCTTGAACTCGGCCTGACCCGAGAAGGGTTTGCGGTGCGCACCGCGTCCGACGGGCAAGCCGCGCTCGATTTAGTGCGCGAGTGGGATCCGGAAGTCATCGTGCTCGACGTCATGATGCCGAAGATCGACGGCATTACGCTGCTGCCGCGGCTGCGCCAGATCACGCAAGCGCCGATTCTCATGCTCACGGCCAAAGCCGACACCGTCGACAAAGTGCAGAGCCTGGGCGCGGGCGCCGACGATTATCTCGTCAAGCCATTCGTCTTCGAAGAACTCATCGCGCGTCTGCAAGCTAAGTTGCGCCGCCCGCAATTGATAGAAGAAGACGTGCTGCGCTGGCACGAAGTGTCGATCAATCCGACCACGCGCGAGGCCTGGCGCGCACAGGATCGCTTGGATCTCACGCAGCGCGAATTCGATTTACTCGAAGTCTTCATGCGCGAGCCGCGCCGCGTCTTCAGCAAAGATCATCTGCTGGAACTGGTGTGGGGGCACGACTTCGAAGGCGGCCCGAACATCGTCGAAACGTACATTTCGTATTTGCGTGCCAAGGTCGATCGCGGCGATCACCAGTCGTTTATCCGCACCGTGCGCGGTGTGGGGTACGGGCTGGCGCAATGAGCGTGCGTATGCCCCGCCGTTCGCTGGCATCGCGCCTGGCAACGCTCTACACGGTTTTGCTGGGCGTTACGGTCTTGCTCGTCGTCATCGCGTCATCCATCGCACTCGTGTACGAACTGGCGGGATTCAGCAACGACATCATCATCGCCAAACATGAAGAAGCGCGCTTTCTGGCGGCACGCTTTCAATCCGATGGGCAAACGCTGGCTCAAGCGGCTCCGCGCCTTGCCCACGATCTCAGCGGCATCGGCCTGCACGTCGCCGTCTACGACACGCACGGAACGTTTTTGGGCGGCGACAAAGGGGTGCATCCGCACATCCTCGATCGCGTGCTTGCGGGCACGGTGAAAATTGCGCGCCCGCCCGAGCGTTCGGCCAGCCCCATCGAGTTGCCGCCGCAGCGCGGCGGACATCCCGTCGTTCCGCCCGGTCCGCATGACTGGTGGGCAATCATCGCCGTCGAAGGCGGCTTCGTCACGTTCCAAGCCTCGGACTGGATCATCTTCGCCAATCTGCTGCCGTATTGGTGGATCATCATCGGCATCGCGGTCGTCGCCATCGTCGTGTCGTATTTTGCCGGGCGCGTCGTTGCACGTGAAGCGCTGGCCCCGATGAACGAAGTGACCGGCTCGCTCAAAGCACTGGCCGAAGGCGACTACACGCAGCGGCGTTTCGTTACCGCGGGCGGCGATGAAGTGGCAACGCTCACCGAAGCCTACAACGATGCCGCCGCGAGCGTTGCCGCGGCGATGGAAGAGCGGCGTTCAACCGAAGCCCGCATGCGGCAATTCGTCGCCGATGCCGGACACGAGCTGCGTACACCGCTCACGGTAATCGCGGGGTACATCGACGTGCTGCGCCGCGGTGCGATCGAAGAACCGAAGGTCGCGCGCCAGATCCTCGGCACCATGGCGATGGAAAAAGAACACATGCGCGGGCTCATCGATCGCTTGATGCGTCTTGCGCGCATGGAAGGCGAAAACGCCCCCGAGCCGCGCCCCCTCGACGTGACGGAGTTGCTGCGCGACCAGTGCGACGCGGCCCGGCGGCTGGACGAAGAACGCGCCATCGACTACAGCGTGGACGGTGCCAAAGAGATCGTTGCGGACCGCGCGGAAATCGGCGAGGCGCTCTGGAACGTCGTCGAAAACGCGCTCAAATATGCACCCGGCGCACCCATTCATCTGCGGGCTTACCGCGATGACGGCAGCACCGTGCTGAGCGTTCGCGACGAGGGTCCCGGCATGAGCGAATCCGAGCGTCTGCACGCGTTCGAGCGCTTTTACCGCGGTGATGCGCGCGGCGAAATTCCCGGCACCGGCCTTGGCCTTGCCATCGCAAAGCGCGCGGTCGATCGCGCCGGCGGAACCATCGCCATCGACAGCGCGCCCGGCCGCGGCACAACGGTCACCATTAGACTGTAATTAAACCCGGCCGAGTTTCTCAGCGCGTTCCAAACCAATTCGTGGTACAACAAGGGGCGATGATCCGCCGTATGCTGTGCCTGTTGCTTATGCTCGCGCTCTTTGCGGGTGCCGTTCCGGCAATCGCACAGTCGGACACGGGCGAGATCGATATCGTCGTGCAAGACGCCGCCAGTAAGGCGCCGGTGGTGCTGGCGCGCGTGATGCTCGACGGCCCGGTCATCACCAGCGAATTCACCGGCAACGACGGCAAGGTGCGCTTCACCGACGTACCGGACGGCATCTATCGCGCGCGCGTTTTCGCGCGCGGTTTCAACGGCGTGACGTCCGAAGAATTCGAAGTCACGAACGGACGCATGGTGACGGTCACCGTCGCGCTCGCGCAATCGCAGAACGGCGCGCTGCGTACGATCGCATCGGAAGTCGTGAAATCAACGGCGACCATTTCAACCACCTCCATCGCCGCGAACAGCGCACAGCGCAGGCTTTCCGACACGCTCGCGGACGCGCTCGGCAAACTTTCCGGGGTCAACGTCACCACGTCCAGCAACGACAGCGATGCAACGCAAACCGTTTCGCTCGAAGGTCAGGACGCCAGCCAAACGCAGATGTCCCTCGACGGCATTCCGCTGAATGCGCCCGGCATGGCGGGCGATCTGCGCATGTTCAACAGCGATCTGTTCACCGGCGCGAACGTGTCCTTCGGACCAACCCTTGGCGGCCTCGCGGGCGGAGTAAATTTTTCGACGCTGCAGCCGACGCTGAGTTGGCAGAGTGAGTTCTCGCTTTCCGTGGGCAGCAACGGCAAGAACAATTATTCGTTCGGCGAGAGCGGTTCGCTGGGCAAACTCGGCATTGCGGTGATGCACACCTACCGCATGGCGCCCAGCCTGCTCGACGGCATGCAATTTCTGGACGCAAGCGGACTGGACTACACGCACGAAGGCGATCGTCAGCAGTTCGGCTCGCTGCTCAAACTGCGCTACAACCTGACGGACGCGCAGACGTTGACCGGCACCTACATGCATTCGTCAAATGGCGCGCAGCTCGTCTGTACGCAATTCACCGGTAACGTGCCGTGCGGTTACGGCCCGAACAATTCGCATACCACCACATTCGACATGTATTCGTTGATGGACAACGCGCTCATCGGCAACACACAGGTGCAGGCCTCGCTGTTCGGTACGCGCGGCCAGTTTACGAACGATCTGCTCGACCGGTTCATCAACGGACAGGCCGCGCCCACGGGCACGCAATCGACGATGCGCTCCAACGGCTTCTCGGTCAACGCCATGCTGCCGGCGCGCGACCGTCACACGATTTCCGTCACGGCGTACGGGACCAACAGCACGACCTCGTTCACGCCGCTGGTCGCGCAGGCACAGCCGTTCACGTTTCCGGGCCAATCCGCAAGTTACGCCGCGATCAGCGTAAACGACTCGATACGCTCGAACACCAAACTGCGCTTCACCGACTCCATCGGCATCAGTCATGCGAGCAACGCCCCGTCCTCGCTGCTTGTGGGCTTCGGCACGAATTGGCAGCCTACGACCAGCGATGCGTTCGCGCTGAACTATAACATCGGCGGTGTTGCGCCGCATGCAGGCCGCCAAGGCATTCTCACCGATCCAGGGCAACTGCGAATCGACTGCAGCGGGAATATCGCTTACGGCAGCGCGCCGGGCGACGAGCCGGGAGCGAGTTCTTCCAACTCCGCGCGCTTGAGCTACACGCATCGCGCGAACTGGGGCCTGGTCAGCGCGCAGTTCTACCGCCAAGTGCAAAACGACATCGTGCTGCCCGTCGAAGTCAACGGGACCGCGATCCTGGGCGAATTTCCGGCGAACTATTTCTCGCAAGCGCAGAACGTGTTTGACGCGACGTGCGGCGTGCCGCCCACCACGCCGTTCGGCGCGCAGAACACGTACTTTTCGACGCCCATCGGCAACGTGCGGCGCGTGTACGAAGGCACGCATTTAAACGGCTTCTTCACAGTGGGAAATCTCGTGGTCGAGCCGTACTATGACGTGCAGGTCGCCAAAGCGATCAGCGCCGACGCGCGCTTTAGCAATCCCTACGCAATCACGATCTCCGGTGCGCAGTTGCCGAACGTGCCGCTGCACCGCGCGGGCCTCACGCTGGATTACAAGGCGCCGCACTCCGCCCTGGAATGGCTGGCCGACGCGAACTACACCGGCAGCAACAATTCGCAGAACCTGCCGGCGTATACCACCGTCGATGCGGGCGCGGCATTGCAGTTGCAGCGAGGCACGCTGACGTTCGCGGCGAGCAACGTCTTCAACACGTACGGCGGCATCTTCGCCGGGCCGGAAAACGCCGTGCCGTATACGACGCAAAACGGACTGCAGATTCCGACGATTGCGCGTCCGAACACGCCTCGCCAATTCTCGGTTACCTATACGGCGCGCTTTGGACAGGGCGTTGCGCAGACGCAGAACACGCGAGCGGTTCCGAACGAAGGGCAAGGCGGCCGTGGACGCGGCAGATTCCGCGGATTCGGCGAGCCGCTGCCCTCGGCGCCGCCGAGCGATCCGTTCGCGCTGAATGCCTCGCAATTCTGCACCGGCGATGCGCAGAAGAACGCGCAAACCATTTTGAACGCGCTCAAGGCGTACACGCAGCAGATCGAAGCGGCAAAAACGTCCGCGGGTTATCCGGACTCGATGGCGCCCGCGAACATTCCAGGGCTTTCCGTAACGTATCACGGGCTGAAGTCGACGTACGCACTTTCCATAGCCGTCACGCAGACGGCGCAACTGCGCACGCTTTTCGGATGCACCACGTTCCACGTTGCCGACGAGCAAACGGCGCAGCAGCGCAATCTTTACGTCGAGTCGGGCAGCGGCGGCATGTTCTTCCGGCCAAGCGTCACGTTCATGCCGTCGGTCGGACTGTATTTCGTGCGCCGTCCGCCGCAGGCCGGCGCGGAAAGTTTCCGCCTGTATAAACTGCCTGCAGCGCCGCCCAAGAAACCGTTCGAACTGCACGCAGTCTCGCAAAGTTGCACCGCCGATATGCACGGCATTGCGCAGCAAGATCTCGCGCAATTACAGGCGCATTTTGCGCACGGCACGGCCGCGCCGTCGTGGACGATCACGCCGCATACCTCCACTGCGGGCACGTGGTATTCACTCGAAGCAACGGACGTCGCAGCGGTTCCCGCACTCCTGAACTGCGGCCACGTGTCGACGGCGGCGAGCGCGGACCTCACCAAACTCGGCTGGGACGGCGCAAGTCCACCGGCACTCAACTACACTCCCGCACTCGGCATGTATCTGGTCATGCCCGAGCGCCGGATGCGGGGAGCGTCTCCGACTCCGAGTCCTCAGCCGTAACGCGCCATACCGTGTCCCGACGTCCCCACCAAAAGACCTAGTTCGTTTGGCGTTTGCGCCGTGCCGCCGCATGGTAAGTATGAACGGCGTGCGCCTAGTGTTTGCTCGGCCGCACGGCTTGCAGACATGAGCGATGCTTTAGAGATTGAGCGGCTGCACCAGCATATGGTCAGGCTGCACGCGGTCGTCGAGATGGGGGTCATCGGCGAACCGCCGGAAGAACAAGCGCGACGAATTCTTTCGGATTCGCGCACCGCGCTGGATTTTGACTATGCTGAACTGACCCAGCAGTGCGCAAGCGGCGAATACGTTCGGGTGTGTGCGGTCGGCGAAGGCGCCGAGCGGCTTGAAGATACGCTCGGCACGGCCGGCTTTGGACGCGAGCGGCCGCACATGGTGTTCGACACCCTGCATGACGGCCTCAGTCATCATCACGTCGTCGCTGCGCTCGGTCTGCGCAGCGTGCTGTTTTGGCCGTTCATGGCGGGGGAGAAGCGCTGTATGCTCGCGTTCGGGTGGCTGCATCCGCGCGCGCACTTCGTGAGCGAGGATGAAATTCGCTACCTCGATTTTCTAGCGGCGCTGGTGTCGCGGCTGCTCGACGCGCTCGAAGGGCAGCGCCGCATTGCGCATCGCGCCGATACCGATCTCTTGACCGGCATTCCGAATCGCGCAGCCGTGCTCGATCATCTCGAGCGCGAGATCTCGGCGGCGCAACGTGAAGACGTGCACCTCGCCCTGCTCTACATCGATCTCAACAACTTCAAGCAGCTCAACGATCAGCACGGACATGCTATTGGCGATGCGGCGCTGCAAGCCATCGCCCAACGAATCAAAAGCGTGCTGCGCAAACACGAACTGTGCGGACGCTTCGGCGGCGACGAGTTTTGCGTCATCGTGCCGATGGTACACAGCGACGAGGACCTTGCGATTATCGCGCGCCGTTTGCTGGATTCTCTTGGCGAAGCAATAACGTACGATCACGTGACGCTGCACCCGTCGGCGAGCATCGGCATTGCGACCTATCCGCGAGACGGTACCAGCGCGGCCGAACTGCTCGCGCATGCAGACCGTGCGATGTACCGCGCCAAGCGCGAACGCACTGCGGCCTACGCGTTTTACGCGGAGCAAACCGCGACAACCGTCGACCGGGCGATCACGTTCGACCGTGCAACGTTTCGATCGCAATTCATCATGTGCTATCAGCCGATCGTTTCAGCGCGCAGCGGTCGCCCTATCGCGGCTGAAGTCTTGCCGCGCTGGCTGCATCCCGAAGGTATGCGCTCGCCGCAGGCGTTTCTGCAGGCTGCGCAGCAGCAAGGTGTGTTGCGCGAACTCGACATGATGATTGCGCGCGTCGCGCTGGAAAAGGCGGACGAACTGCGCAATGTCGCCGATCTCGCTTATCACGTCAACGTGTCGGAACCGAACGAAGCGCTCATCGAAGCAATCGGGAAGAGCGGGTCCATGCTCGCAATCGAGGTGACGGAACAACAGATAACCGCCGAAGCATCACGCTACGTCGCGTTTGCCGGGGCGTGCCGGTCGCGCGGGTTGCGTTTCGGCATCGCCGATTTTGCGTCAGACCATCTTTCGCTCAGTGTGCTCGCCGATCTTCGCCCGGATTTCGTGAAGATCCGCGCCGGAGCAAAAGAAGCCAAACGCGATTCGCTGAGCGTGCTCATCGATCAGGCGCATCATCTCTCGTGCACGGTCATCGGCGAATCCGTGGAAACGTCGAGCGAGCGCCAGTGGCTCATCGCCAACGGCGTGGACGCGCTGCAGGGCTTCGAGATCTGCAGCCCGCTCGCGGAACAAGATTTTTCCGCATGGCTGCGCCGCTACCGCACTTAGCTAAGGTTTCAACTCCCGCATCAAAAAATTCGTGCCCGCCGTGTTTGCTTCCAGCCACGATTGCCAGCGCTCGAAGCCATGCGTTTCGTTCGGAATCACGACCTGCTCGAAGTGCACCTTCGTGTGCTTCAAGCGTTCCACCAGATCGACCATTTGGTGAAAATGCACGTTGCGGTCGTCGTCACCTTGGATCAGCATGACCGGCGATCTCCACGTCGCGATATGCGCGTCCGGTGACGATTCCCATGCAACGCGCATAAAACGCTTCATGTCGGGCTGCTCGTACCGTTTCGGCTGCGAGCCGAACCATTCCGAGAACATCGTCCAGTCGTGCACACCGTGGCGGTCGTAGCCCGCTTTGAAGATGTCGGAATTCTCGGACAGTCCCATTGCCGTCAAATAGCCGCCGTACGAGCCGCCCCAAATGCCGATGCGTTTTGCGTCAACGCCGGGCACGCGCTGCAAAAACCTCGCACCAGCGACAACGTCTTGATATTCCGCGGCGCCGTTGGGCCCGGCGTGCGGCGGGTTATGGAAGTCGTGGCCGTAGCCGATTCCCAGCCGGTAATTCACCGAAAGAACGGCGATACCGTGATTGGCCAGGTATTGGTTCGTTGCGTAGTCGTAGCTGTAGTAGTCGAAGTAGTGCCACGTGAGCAGCATTTGCCGCGGCGGCCCGCCATGTACGTAGATGACGGCTGGGATCTTCTTGCCACTCGTCATCCTGAGCTTGTCGAAGGACGGCGGCATGAACAATTGCCCGTGTATGAGCAATCCATCTTTACTGCGGAACGTGACTTCCTTCGGGACGACCATCGACGCTGTCGGGAAATCCTTGGGAATTTGGTCTTCGTCGAGCGTCGTGCCGTTGTGTACGATCGTCATCGGCTTGCGCGCACCCGCCTGCACGTAGGCGACGCCGTCCGCAGTCGCCGCCGGCCACCACTCGCTGCTCGTACCGTGCGTCACTTGCACGGGTGAACCGCCGCCTACCGAAACTTTGAAGATGTGCCGGCGATCGTCGTCGCCCGGCAAGTTGCCGCTGTCGGCCGTATAGTACAGCGTTTTGAGATCTGGAGAAATCGCCGTATCTTCGATGAGGTATCTGCCTCGCGTAATCGCACGCGCAGCCTGTCCTGAGCCTGTCGAAGGGCCGTTCGCGGATACCGCATACAATTGCGGCCAGTTCGTCCGTTCGGAAATGAACGACAAGTTGTTGCCGGCGACCCAGCGCAGTTGCGGCCCGTGAATCTCGGGCATAGAATCACGCAGGGTTGTGCCGCTATGCCACGCTTCGTGCGGCGATCCGCCGTCCGCGTTCGCCACCATGATCGCCCACGGAAACGCGTATTGCTTAAGCGGATCCTGTGGTGGTCCGCCATCGCCACCGACGCGGACGAACGCGATACGTGTGCCGTCGGGTGACCACTGCGGCGAGAAATCGCGATTGGTCGAAGGCGCCAAAAAGACGAGCGGTTTCCCTTCGCGGTACACGCCGATGAAGGCGTGATCGCCGCGGTTCGAGGTAAACGCGAGCGCGCTGCCGCTCGGCGACCACGTCAAATCGCCGTCATCCGCGCGATCGAAAAAGTATTGCGCGGCAGCCTTACTGCCGTCGAGCGGCGCGATCCAGATCTTGTTGTCGGGATCGTGAATGAATGCAACGCGTGCGTTGTCGGGCGAAATCGCCGGCGCGTCACCGTCGGCAATCACCTTCGGAGCGCCGCCGGAAGTGGCAAGCGAGATGACTTGCATGTGCGGTTCTTGCGTATCGCGCAGATCCGGATTCGGCCATGGGCGCTCGGGCCAGTTCGCGTCGTGATTGCCGCCGCGCACGTACACGACATACTTTCCGTCGTCGGAGATCGAGAGATCGCTGATCTCCTGACCGTCGTCCGTTCCATACGAGTAGAGCATGTGCGGCGTAAATGCGGGCGCCTGCGCAAACCAGATGCTGTGCACGCCGCGCTCGTTGAGCACGTACGCAATGCTCTTGCCGTCGTGCGAACTCACCAGCGCATTCGGAAACGGGTAGCTCAGCACTTGGCTAAGCGAAAACAGCAGTCCAAGTAGAAGATGCACGCTATTTCAACTCCATCGACAGACCCGCGGCGCGGGCTTTTTCCACCATTTCTTTCATTCGCGGGTGGTCGCCTGGAATCGTCGTCACCCAGTGCTCGAATCGTGGCACGGGTTCGTGCACGCGAAACAAAAAGTACCACACGTTCATCTCGCCCATGAACTTGAAGCGCTTCCTGAAGTCTGCCGTCAATGCGGCATAGTCGCGAAACGACCGCAGATATACTCTAAACCCATCTTCGTCATCCCGAGCTTGTCGAGGGGGCTGAGCCTGTCGAAGGGCGCCTACCTCTATAATAGCGGCGGCATTGGCGATGGTCGCGCGAATTTTGCGCACACTGTGCAGCACGCCCTCGGCACGCATCAGGCGGTCGACGTCGCCTTCCGTGTATGCCGCAACTTTGGCCGGATCGAATCCGTCGAAGGCCTCGCGATACTGCTCCCAGTGCTTTGCGATCGACGCCCAACTGAGCCCGGCCTGAAACACCGCGCGCGTCATGACGTCCAAATAATCGTTGGGCGCCGGATGTACGATAACTTCGGGAATCGTTTCAGCCATACAGGATTTGACCTCGCCGAATGGTGTACCGGACGTCGAACGGCGTTGCAAATGCAACAATGTCCGCTTCGAATCCCGAAGCAACGCGGCCACTGCGGGCGTTGCCGAAACGCTTTGCCGGTGCAGTGGTGAGTGCGTCGAGGATTTGCGCGAACGTCATGCCTGCCGCTCTCATCAGCGCAAACTCGCGCGACGGATCGGCGCCGACGGCTCCGTAGTCGGTGCCGAATAACACTTCGCACCCGGCAGCGTTCCACGCGCGCAACTGTTCGACGGCGGTGTCTTCGAGTGCATGAACCACCGAAAGGCGATCGTGCCGCATGAGATGCGGCCACGCCGCAAGCGTCGGCGTCAGCGCAGCGCGCTTGCGTTTTGCCGTCTCGATCAGCGCCGGGCTCCACGGGCCCGAGCGCGGCGTCGTATGTGCGATAACGTCGACGCCGGCTTCGAGTGCGGCAAGAACGTCGTCACCGTCGTTCGTATGCGCAAACACCGGTTTTTGTGAAAGACGCGCACGTTGAAGTACCGCTCGCAGCGCATCCGGCGCAAGCTTTTGGCCGGGCGCGTTGCCCGACATGAACACTTTGAGCGCGTCCGTACCTTGCGAGCTGATCGCCGCCGCTGCACCGGCACCCTCACGCGCATCCGCCGCTTCGTGATGCGCTTGCGGCATGACGCCGAGCACGCGCAGCACGTTCTCCGGCGGCATGGCTCCCGGTGGAACGACGATCTCCCCCGTCGAGTAAATCGCGGGGCCGTCCACTTCACCCGATGCAATACGGTCGCGTATCGCGCGTGTGTTCGGCCACACCGATCCCAGATCGAACACGCTTGTAAACCCATACCGCGTGAAGTCGCGGAGCTGTTCGCTCAGTTCCTCCGCCGGAATGGCCGGCGCGCCGGTCCACTTGCGCTCGAAGAAGTGCACGTGGCAATTCCAAAAACCGGCGGTTACCGTGAGGCCCGTGCAATCGAGAACGCGAGCATTCGACGGAATTGCGGCCACGTCGCCTGCTCCCACCGAAACGATGCGCGATTGGTCAATGACGACGACGCCGTCAGATATGGGGCGCGCGGACGGTTCGGTGTAAACGGTGCCGCCGGCGAGCGCGAGCACTACGGTGCGTTATTCGGTGCGTCGAACGCTAGAGCTGCCATCATGCGCACGCCCACGGGGAGCGCGCGTTCGTCGATATCGAACGTGCTCGAGTGATGCGGATTGGCGGTATGTTCGCTTCCGCGCGCACCCAGCGAATAGAAACACGCCGGAACGCGTTGCGCGAAGAAGGAGAAGTCTTCGGCGCCCATCAGTTTGTCGGCCGTGACGACGTATTCCTCACCCGCTGTTTTTTCTGCGAGGGCGCGCGCATAGAGCGTTTGCTCCGGATCGTTCGAGGTGACCGGATAGCGCCAGAGATAGTTGAACTCGTACTGGGCGCCCATCGCATCGCAGCACGATTTCAAAACGCGCTCGATGCGCTGCGGCATCGCGCTCCGCACCTCGTCGTTGAACGCGCGTACGGTTCCGAGCATGCGCACCGTGCGCGGAATCACATTGTGAATCGTACCGCCGTGAATCGAACCGATGGTCACCACCGCCGGCTCGACGGGATCGACGTGGCGCGAAACGACTTGCTGCACTGACGTAATGAAGTTTGCCGCCGTGTAAATCGGATCGACGGCGTCGTGCGGCGCCGAACCGTGCCCGCCTTTACCGATCACGTCGATTTCGATCGAATCGCTCGACGCGTAAAACGGCCCTTCGCGGAATCCCAGCGTGCCTACGGGGAGCTTCGTGTTGAGGTGCAGCCCATACGCGCGTTCGATGGAAAAGCGATCCAGTACGCCTTCCTCCACCATCACGCGCGCGCCGCCGTGACCCTCTTCGGCCGGCTGAAAAAGCAAGCAGATGGTGCCCGGCAACCGATCTTTGTACTCGGCGATCAATTCCGCGGCGCCGAGCAGAATGGCGACGTGGCCGTCGTGTCCGCACGCGTGCATCTTGCCGTCGACCGTGGAGCGATACGGGTGGCCGTTTTCCTCGAGAATCGGCAGCGCATCCATGTCTGCGCGCAGCATAATCGTGCGGCCGGGCCGCGCACCGCGCATCACGCCGACGACACCCGTGCCCGCGATACCCGTATGCACCTCGAAGCCCAGACGGCGCAGGCGGTCAGCTACAATACCGCTGGTGCGGTGCTCTTCGAAGCCTAGTTCGGGGTGCATGTGAAAGTCGCGCCGCAGCGCGACCACTTCGCTCGTGAGTTTCTCGGGAACGTCAATCATCGTCGTCATACTCGTTACAACTCCGGCAGGGACTTTTGTCGGAAACGAAGCATACCCTGGCACACGATTCGGGACCCTGTACAAAATGACCAAGGAACAGCTCTACGCCGACTATGCCGGATATCACCAAGACGTCCGGAATCGCCGTGCCCACGCCGTCGGCATCCCGCTCATCGTGTTAGGGCTTCTCGGGCTTTTGCACGCCTGTCCGTTGCTACGCATCGGTCCGCTCGACTTGGCGGTCGTGGCCGCCATCGCAGTCCTATTGTATTACGTCGCGCTCGACGTTCGCGGCGCCCTCATCAGCGCGGTTGCTTTCGCCATTCTGTATGGGATCGCAATCCGTCTGTCGTGGGAACTTTCGGTTGCAGCATTCATTCTCGGATGGGTGTTCCAACTCGTCGGGCATCGCTTTGAGGGAAACAAGCCGAAGTTTCTGGAGAACCTCGTGTATCTGCTCATCGGCCCCTTGTATTTCTTTCAGGAACTTTTCAACTCGTTAACCTTTGCAAGGCGAACTACCTAAGTTGCTTTTCCCATAACCGCGTGGTAGGATTGCCGGGTAAATCTGGTTTCGAAGTCCGTCGCAGTGTCCAGTCTCAAAGGTACCTAGGCGAGTCGAACTCAGGCCCAAACAACCACGTAACAAGGAGTCTCGTTTAGTGTACGTTGATGAAATGTTGAACTGCGTGGACTGTGGACGCCAATTCGCGTTCACGGCCGGCGAGCAGCAGTTCTACGCCAGCAAAGGTTTTCAGAATAAGCCGAACCGTTGCCCCGATTGCCGTCAGGCGCGCAAGCAAATGCGCAACAGCGGCGGCGGTGGTTCCGGTATGGGCGGCGGCCAGCGCCGTGAAATGTACCAGGCCACGTGCAGCCAGTGCGGCGGCGTTGCCGAGGTGCCGTTCCAACCGCGCGGCGACAAGCCGGTGTACTGCCGCGACTGCTTCGCATCACGGCCCTCGTACCGCTAGTAAGCGTATCGTCGAACGAAAGAACCACCCGCTTGGGTGGTTCTTTTTTTTCAGAGTTTTTTCATACACTGCGCCTACCGTGAGGCTCCCCAAAGCCCAAATCGGGAGATCTCATGGTGCATAAACGTTTTCTCCGCGCCGCAATAATCGAAGTGGGGGCCGCGATGGCGGCGGCGTGCTCATCCGGCAGCGGTATGAATTCCGCTGCACCGCCGATGTCCGGTCGAGGCGGTCCCGCGAATCCACAAGTCGTAACGTCGGGCCAATCGATCCTGAGTACACTCACGACCCAGCAGACCATTGGATCGACCTCGCCGTCCACGCCGCACGACGTGAACCCGTACGGCCTGGACGTCGCGAAAGTAACGGCCGGTAAAATCTCGGCGGGCGACCTGGTCGTCTGTGATTTCAACAACCCCGGCAACGTACAAGGAACCGGCACGGAGATCATTTCCTTGCATCCGGCCGCCGGCTCAAGCCCCACGCTCATCGC
>DASSEZ010000005.1:0-47690 GCA_035694945.1 Vulcanimicrobiaceae bacterium | reverse complement strand
GCAAGAAGTCGACATTGACGGCTTTGAACTGAACTTCGGGTGCCCGCACGGCATGAGCGAGCGCGGCATGGGTTCGGCGGTCGGCCAGCATGCCGATCTGATCGCGCAAGTCGCGGAATGGGTCAAAGAAGTCGCGCGCGTTCCCGTCATCGTGAAACTCACGCCGAACATCACCGACATCCGCTGGGCGGCGCGCGGTGCGTCGCAAGGGGGCGCCGACGCGATCAGCATGATCAACACGATCAACAGCATCATGGGCGTCGATTTGCAAACGTTCAATCCCATTCCGCATGTCGACGGCAAGAGCAGCCACGGCGGATATTGCGGCCCCGCGGTCAAGCCGATCGCCCTCAACATGGTGAACGACTGCGCGCGCGACCCGCAAGTGAGCCTGCCAATTTCCGGCATCGGCGGCGTGGAAACATGGTCGGACGCGGCGGAGTTTCTCGTCCTCGGCGCAAGCAACGTGCAAGTGTGCACGGCCGTCATGCACCACGGTTTCCGCATCGTGGACGATCTCATCGAGGGGCTTTCGAACTATCTGGATTCACGCGGGATGCGCAGCGTATCCGAACTCGTCGGCGCCGGGCAAGACCGGATCACGACGTGGGAAAACCTGAACCTCAATTACAAGATCGTCGCGCGCATCGATCAGGACAAGTGCATTCGCTGCAACAAGTGCTACATCGCGTGCGAAGACGCGGCGCACCAATGCATCGACCGGATCGCTCAGAACGGTTCGTCGATGGTCGTCGTCGACGAAGAACACTGCGTCGGCTGCAATCTGTGTAAGATGGTTTGCCCCGTCGAGAACTGCATCGAGATGGTGCAGATCGATACGGGCTTGCCGCCGCAGTCTTGGAAGGAACGCCAACAACACACGTTGTCATCCTGAGTTTGGCATGACACTTTAGCGCATGGAGGATCTGGTACTTGGGCATACTCATACGCGGCGGGACGGTTGTCACCGCGACGGATACCTATCGCGGCGACGTTCTCATCGAAGGCGAGACCATCTCGACGATCGGCGTCAATATTGACTCCGGCAAGCACGAAGTCGTGGATGCGAGCGACGCCTACGTGTTTCCGGGCGGCATCGATCCGCACACGCATTTGGATATGCCTTTCGGCGGCACGGTTACGGCCGACGATTTTGAAACGGGCACGCGCGCCGCGGCAATGGGCGGGACGACCACCATCGTCGATTTCGCGCTGCACACGCGCGGCGACTCGCTAAAAAAAGCGCTCGACACCTGGCACGAAAAGGCCAGCGGCAAAGCGTGCATCGACTACGCCTTCCACCTGACGATTGCCGACGGCCGCGACGAAACGATGGCGGAAATTCCCAAGATGATCGACGAGCACGGCGTGAATTCGTTCAAGGTCTTCATGGCCTACAAGCACGTGCTGCAAGTGGACGACGAGACGATCTTCAAGACATTGCAAGCCTGCGCGGAGCATGGCGGTCTGGTGCAGGTGCATGCCGAGAACGGAGACGTGATCGAGGTCATCACCAAACAAGCCTTGGCATCCGGGAAGACCGAGCCCAAGTGGCATGCGCTAACGCGCCCCGTGGAATGCGAAGGCGAAGCGACGCACCGCGCAATTCGTCTGGCTGAGATTGCCGGAGCACCGCTGTACGTGGTGCACGTCTCGAGTGCCATGGCGGCCGACGCCATTTCGGACGGCCGCAAGCGCGGGCTGAACATCTACGGCGAAACGTGCCCGCAATATCTGGTGTGCGATTTTTCGGACTACGAGCGTCCGGATTTCGAGGGCGCGAAATACGTGCTTTCGCCGCCGATTCGCGATAAATGGAACCAGAACGTCCTGCTGCGCAAATTGAAGAACTTGGAACTGCATTCGTTCGGTTCAGATCACTGTTCGTTCAATCTGTGCGGCCAAAAGGAATTGGGCAAAAACGACTTTTCGAAGATTCCGAACGGCGCCCCGACCATCGAAGACCGGCTGTCGATTCTCTACGAAGTCGGCGTGAACCGCAAGGTGCTGGGACTGAACAACTTCGTCGCACTCGGCAGCACGAATCCCGCGAAACTCTTCGGGCTCTTCCCGCGCAAGGGCGCGATTGCGGTCGGCAGCGACGCCGACATCGTCGTATGGGATCCGCGCGCGAAGCGCACGATTTCCGCGAAGACGCATCATATGAACGTCGACAACAACGTCTTCGACGGCATGACGATTGAAGGCCGCCCGCGCTACGTCTTCTCGCGCGGCCGCAAAGTCGTGGACGGCGATACATTCCTGGGCGCAAAAGGCGCCGGCAAGCACGTCAAGAGCGACCGCTTCTACCCGGTTGCTTTATAAATGGGGACCCGCCCGCGTCAGTTTGGGCATTTCAAAAAGGAGCGAGAGTTGGACAGCAAGGTCACCATCGGGCTCATCCAAGCGCATCACGACACCGACGGCGGCGAGCCCGTCGAGGTGCACAAGAAGAACGCCGTCGACAAGCACGTGCGCATGATTCGCGAGGCGAAACAGCGCGGCGCGCAGATCGTGTGCCTCCAGGAATTATTTTACGGGCCGTATTTCTGCACGGAGCAGACGACGAAGTGGTACGGCGCGGTTGAGCAGATTCCCGACGGGCCGACGACGCGCCTGATGCAAGATCTCGCCAAGGAACTCGGCATCGTGCTGGTCGTGCCGATGTACGAAGAAGAGTTTCCCGGCGTCTATTACAACACCGCCGCCGTTATCGACGCCGACGGCAAGTACCTGGGCAAATACCGAAAGCACCATATTCCGCAGGTGCAGGCCGGGCCCGCCGGCTGCGGTTTTTGGGAGAAGTATTACTTCCGCCCCGGTAATTTGGGCTATCCCGTGTTCGATACGGCGTTCGCGAAAGTCGGCGTGTATATTTGCTACGACCGGCACTTTCCCGAAGGTGCGCGTATGCTCGGGCTGCATGGCGCGGAGATCGTGTTCAACCCGTCCGCAACCGTGGCCGGCCTATCCGAATATCTTTGGAAGCTCGAGCAGCCCGCGCACGCAGTGGCAAACGGCTACTACTTGGGCGCGATCAACCGCGTCGGTCAGGAAGCGCCGTGGAATATGGGCGAGTTTTACGGACAGTCGTATTTGGTCGATCCGCGCGGTCAATTCGTGGCGATGGGCGCACGCGACAAAGATGAAGTGATCATCGGTGTGATGGATCGCGAGGTCATCACGCAAGTGCGCAACACCTGGCAATTCTACCGCGACCGGCGCCCGGAAACATACGACGACCTCGTGGAGGTGTAGCGATGAGCGACATCGTGGTGCTCAGCCCGCAAGCGCAGGAGCGGCTGTCCAAAAACGAGACGATGTGGAACGAAGATCTGCGCCCGTGCACGCTCGCCGAGCATTCGTGGCCCGGTTCGAAATTTGCCGCTTTGTGGGTCGGTATGTGCCTGTGTCTGCCGACGTATTCGCTCGCCAGCAGCATGATCGCGATGGGCATGAACTGGTGGGAGTCGGTGCTTACCGTGTTTGCCGGAAGCTGCATCGTGCTCGGCGCGATCTTGCTCGTCTCGCACGCCGGCACGAAGTACGGCATTCCGTACCCGGTGTTCGCGCGTCTGTGGTTCGGTACGCGCGGCGCGCATCTCCCCGCGCTTGCACGCGCGGTGATTGCCGCCGGATGGTTCGGCATCAACTCGTGGTTCGGTGGACAAGCGCTCGACGCAATCCTGACGCACGTCGTTCCGGCATGGCAAGGCGTTTCCATACACCTCGGCATCGCGTTTCTCGTTTTCTGGGCAATCAACGTCGCGGTCGCGATGCGCGGGCCGCAAACGATCGGCAGACTCGCGCAAATCGCCGCGCCGACCGTTGGAGTCGGCGCGATCGCACTGCTCGTATGGGCTGCGACGAGCGCGGGCGGATTCGGCTCCATGCTCGCGCAGCCCGCGAAGATTCACGGCAGCGGTTTTTGGAACGCGTTCTATCCGTCAGTGGTCGGCGTTATCGCGTTCTGGGCGACGATGGCGCTCAACATTCCGGACTACACACGATACGCCCGCTCGCAACGCGGACAGATGATCGGACAAGCGGTTTCCATGCCGCTCACCATGGCGGCGTTCTCCTTTATCGGCATTGCGGTGACTTCCGCGACCGTGCTGCTGTTCGGAAAGGCACTGTGGGACCCGGTCGATCTCATCACCAAGTTTCCAACGCCCGTCGTCGTCATCGGCGGCATCATCGTCATACTCTCGTCCGTGACGATCAACGTCGGCGCGAACGTCATGGCACCCGCCCGCGCGTTCGAAAATTTATGGCCGAAGTACATCACGTTCGCCATCGGCGCGGTTCTCACCGGACTGCTGAGTCTAGCGATGGAACCGTGGCGCGTGCTCGCAACCTACGGCGCGTACATCTTTACGTGGCTGGGGACCTATGGTGCGATGCTCGGCGCGTTCGACGGCATCGCCATTGCCGATTACTGGCTGGTGCGCAAGAAGCGCATAGATTTGGCACAACTGTATACGCCGGGCGGCATCTACTCGTATGCCAAGGGCCTGAACGTACGCGCCGTGGCCGCGCTGCTGGCCGGATGGATCGTGACGCTGGTCGGTCTTTTCGTTCCCGCGCTCCATTTTCTCTGGAGCGGCGGCTGGATATTCAGTTTGCTCGGCGGCCTGTGCGCATATTGGGCGCTCATGCGCGGGGAACGCTCGACGACCGGAGAAACGAAAAATGAAACGCCCACGCTCGTGCCAACGGAGGCTTGACTCGTATGCAGATTCTCAAGAAAAATAACGCCGAACGCGCGCGTAAACATCTGTTCGCCGCGCAGCAGACGTATTACGACGAGCCAATCACGCTGACCGGCGGCGAAGGTACGCGCGTCAAGGACGATGCGGGCAACGAGTATCTCGACGCATTCGCCGGCATTGCGACCAATACCGTGGGCTACGGCGATACCGAAGTCGCGCAAGCCGTCGCGGATCAAGCCAAGAAGCTGATTCACGTCTCGACGCTGTACCTGACCGACGAGATGCTCGACTTGGCCGAAACGGTCGCGCGGGTCGCGCCCGAAGGCATGACGAAAAGCTTCTTCAGCAATTCGGGGTCAGAAGCGAACGAAATGGCGACGCTCGTTGCGCGCACGTCGAAGAACTCGCTCGATTTTCTCGCGCTCGAACACGCGTATCACGGGCGCACCGCGTACACCGTGGCGATGGCGGGCCAAAGCAATTGGCGCAACTTCGCCACGGAATATCCGCACGTAGCCTTCGTGCCGAACCCGTACTGTTACCGCTGTCCGCTTGGCCTGGAATATCCGTCTTGCGAGATTGCCTGCGCGCGAGCGGCAAAGCGCGTTATCGAAACGCAGACCAGCGGCGCGCCCGCGGCAATGATCGCCGAAACCGTCGCCGGCGTGGGCGGCATCGTCACGCCGCCGCCGGAATACTTCAAAGTGCTGCAAGAGACGCTTGCTCCGTTCGGCACGCTGCTCATCGCCGACGAAGTGCAGGCGGGCTGGGGACGATTGGGCGACGGCATGTTCGGCATCGACTCGTCGTACGGCGTGGTTCCCGACATCATCACGTCGGCGAAAGGGCTGGGCAGCGGCGTTCCCATCGGCATTACCATTACGCGCCCGGAACTCGCCGACGTGTTCAAAGGGCCGCACATCAACACGTTCGGCGGCAACCCGCTGGCGAGCCGCGCGGCGAGTGTCACGATCGAGGTTATCGAAAAGCGCGATCTGATCGGCAATGCCAAACGCCAAGGTGAAACGCTGCTCGCTGGTTTGCGCGAGTTGCAGACGCGCTTCCCCATCATCGGTGAGGTACGCGGCAAAGGCCTGATGATCGGCGTCGAACTCGTGAAAGATCGCATCTCGAAAGCGTACGCCTCGGCCGAGGCAACGCGTCTGGTCGACGAGATGCGCAAACGCGGCGTGCTCATCGGCAAAGGCGGGCGTTACGGCAACGTGATCCGCATTCAGCCGCCGCTGGTCTTTAGCGCCGACGATTGCGCCGAATTTTTGCGCGCGTTCGAAGGATCGCTGGCCGCGCTGTAGTGGCGGTTCGCGGTGTCCCGCTGCTGGCTCTCGCGCTGGCCGCGGCGGCAGCTTCTCGATTACAGTTGGACGACGACGCGGAGGCACGCCTCCGCGTTTCGTTCACACAGGCGGTATCGGCAACCGACGCCGCCGATCGTGCATACCGCGCCGCCATTGAATCGACGCTGCCGCGTGAGAGCGCGCACACGATGCTCTCGACCATGGCCGCATTCCGCGAGATGGTTCAGCAAACGCGCGAGTCGGCCACGCGAGAGCTCGGCGAGATATGGAGGCGGTACGACAAGTCTTACGGATGGTTCGATCCGCTGGACACGTACGCCGCACCGACGCACGGTCTGAATCACGCAGACGCGACGCGCGCCGCGACGATTGCCGACCGTGCGCGGGGACAAGTCGACGCGCTGCGCGCGCAAGCGAACGAAGCCGTCGTAAAAATGCTCACGGCGCATCAGATCGAAACGCTACGCCAAGGCAAGCTGCAGCGGCGCGAACGCTTCCGCACCGCGTTGAGCGATGCCGCTCGCGAGGCGCTCGGTTTACCGGCCGAGCAGCCGCAGTTCGACGCGCTGCTCGACCATCTCACCATGCTGGCCGAAGGCTGGTACTAAAAGCTACGTGAGCGCTTCGTCGCGCGTGCGAATCGCGCTTCGAATCTCCCGGCGAAACTCCGGCGTGTCATGATGCTTATGCGCTTGAACCGCATGCATAACGGCGAGTTCGAGCACTTCGTCTTCGGTGTCCGCGGCAATTTCTACGGTGCAGTTGTTCTCGCTGGGCGCCGTGCGGCAATCGATGTATCTGCGCAACATCGTTTGACCTCCGATCGCAGATCCGCAACCCGGCATCTCATTATAGGCTCCCGACTGGAGCCTTGATGAGCGGCCAAAGTCCTAGGTTAGGGCCACCGCAGCAAGCGCTACCCGTTCAGCAGGTCCCGCGCCTGCTTGCTGTCCTGATACTCGACGGTGAGGATGCCGCGGATATGCGCGCGAGCGGATTGCGCTTCGGGCGTGTCAATCTTCTGCAGCGTCGAGTACACGTCGAAGAGCAACTGCGGCAGATCGCGATCGCGCGGATACACTTTGTGCAGATCGTCTATGGACGTTGCCACCTGAACCGCCATGGGGCTTTCCTGGCGCGCGTACCCATATTTGATGAGATAATTCACGCGGTTGAGTTCGTTGCGGATGCCGAGAATCGACATGCCCATCGGTCCGAAATACTCGTCGGCCGGCGCGAGCGTCGTCATGAGCCGCGCGTGCGTTTCGGCGTTGACGCTGGCGATCGTCTTGAGCTGCGGCAACTGCGCGATGCGAGTCTCGAGCGCCTTCGCATTCGTTACGTCCTCGTCCGTATAGCCTTCAGCGGCATGCGACGCGTTCAAAAGCGCGTTCAGAAAGCCGGGCCCCCACGTCGACGGCAGATCGGCCAGCGGAAAATCCGGTGAGTTCGCGCGCGCTATTGCCAGGCTGCGCCACGACGGGTCGTGCGTGAGCAGCCATCCGCGCCAATTCGCTTCCACTCGCAAAAGTTGCGCATTCGCGTCGTGCGGAAACTGCTGCGAAACGGCGGTCGCGTCCTCATCGGCGTACTGCGCCAACTTGGCAGGGTCTTCGAGCGCATCCACACGCGCGAGCAAATCCTTGGCTTTGGCTTGCTCCGCCGGGTCGGGGTTGTTGTGTTCGACGTAGGTTGCCGCCTCGCGCACGTACCAGGGCACCGCTTCGTGATTGATGAGCGGGTCGTAATGCAGCGAAGAGGCGATGTCGACGGTCACCTGTTCCAGCTGCGGATACGCCGGGTCTGACGCACGCTGAAGCGAGTATGCGCGTCCGGCGTTGAAAATGGTCGACAGGTAGAGATCTTGGTTGTAGAACGTCCAGCCCTGCGCATTGCCCTTTTCGTACGCGGCTTTCATCTCTGCGTAGAGTTTGCCGGGATCCGCCATGAAGGCAGCACGGGAAGTGACCGGAGTCAGCATCGCAGCCGCACACAGCAGTGCGGCCAGAGGTTTACAAAACGCTCGTGTCATCCAATACAGAACGTAAGTTGTTGGTCAAAAGTGCGTTTTTGATCTCGCGCGCGATCCGCCGGCCCGTGGACATCGGCTCCGAGTAGTTCAAATATGAGTACGCCGACCCGTCGATGAAGAGGTTGGTGCCCGCAACGATACGCGCCGAAATTTCCATGATGTAGAACTGCATGTCGGGCGTGATGATCGTCTCGATGCAAAATGCGCCGAACAACCCCTTCGGTCCGCAAATCTCCTTGCTCACGCGCACGACGTCTTCGCCCATGCGGTACGCTTCGGCGAGCATCGACTCACGCAGCGAGACCGGCGAATTTCCGACGACGACGTAAGATGGGCTCACGTCCATACCTTCCTGCGCCTGCGCGGGAATGCGGCCCAGCGAGTCGACGTTGGTTTCGTAGCGCCGGTCCATGCTCATGATCTCGAGTTTGTCCTCGAGCGGCGAATAGAAGTAGTGGATGTAGAGCGGCACGCCCACGATGTATTCCTGGATGATGTGCGCTTCCTTGAGGTGCGCCGCGCGCCGTTCGAAGTCCGCCGCATCGCGGATGAACATGTACCCTTTTCCGCCCGCTGCGCCGTACAATTTCACGATGACCGGCCGGTCGATCTCGCCAGGCGTTTTGAACTGCCGCGGCAATTTCAGATTCGCGCGCGAAAGCCAGTCGCGCTGCAGTTCGCGGCTCGCTTCCCAGTCGAGCACGGCCTTGTTTCCGAAGTACGGGATCGTCATGCGCTTGTGCTCGTCCAGTGAAAGATAGGCCACGAACGAACCGTGCGGCACCATGATGAGCTTGCGCTTCTCCAGCTCAGGCATGAGCTGCGTGAAGTCTTGATAACGCTCGATGCCGATGACTTCATCGACGAATCTGAACGAGCGGTACAGGCGTTCGGTGTCGCGGTTGGCAATCGCGAGCGTGCGGAAGCCTTCGTCGTGCGCGCCTTTGAGAATCTGCAGCGCGGAATGCGAGCCGAGCGTCGCAATGGTGTAGGGCCTGTTCATGGAGTGATTGCTCTTTCGATGGCGGGATTGCACAAGAGTCGTTCGACGGCGGTGTCAACGGTTTGCGGATCGGCCGGCGCATGACCGTGCGTGAAGAGCCGCCAGCCGGCATAACGGCGTGCGCGCGTCACCCCCGCGATGCGCACCGGAACGTCTTCCGCATCGATCTGTTCGATCCACACCTCGCCCTCACGCGGACGATCCGAATCCAAAACGTGCAGTTCGTGCTTGTTGGGATTGAACAGCGTCTCGTTACACTCGACGCGCTGTTCGAAATCAGCGGCATCTGCTCCGTCTTCCAGCTGCCAAATCTCGGCACGTTCCAGCCGAGCAATCTCGACGCCCAGACGACGCAGTGCCGTAAGCGCCGTATACGCTTCGTTGTCGGGAATCTTCAATTTGATTGCAATCGTACGAAGACTCATGCGCGACGCAATGCCTCCGCGAATGCTTCGAACAGCGCGACGCCGCCGGACGGCGCGAGTATATCGCGGCCGTCGCGCCGGTCGGGATGGTTGTAATTCCACGCGTCGCGTTCGGGATGCGGCATGATGGCCAGCACGTTCCCTTCGCGATTCGTCAGTGCAGCGCAGCCAAGCGCCGATGCGTTCGGTACGGCTCGTTCGTCCACTGTTCCGTCGGCGTGCGCGTACACGAACGCGATGTGGCTGCCTTCGGTAATTTCGCGCAGATGCTCCGCCGTTGCGGCCAAACGGCCTTCGCCGTGCGCGGCCCACGCCGGAATCAGCGCACCGGGTTCGAGCGCCGCCGTAATCGCACAGCGCTCCGGTGCAATTGCCAGTTTGACGTACACGTGTTTACAGACGAAGTGCGGCACCGGGCCGTTTCGCGTGAACGCGGCCGTCGGTTTACGCACGGGTCCCGTTCCCGGAACGAGCCCGGCCTCCAGGACGATTTGCGCGCCGTTGCAGATGCCCAAAACCAGTTTGCCGCGCTGCGAGCCTTCGATGACGTAATCCATCATCGGATCGTGCGCCGGTATCGCGCCCGCACGAATGCGGTCTTCGTACGCGAATCCGCCCGGCAGCACGTACGCATCGTACTGCGGCAGGCAAGCCGCCCGACTCCAATGCACCACCTCGGCATCCAGGCCGACGTCGCGGCAGATGCGCCACGTTTCCACTTCACTGTTCGTGCCGGGAAACACGAGCACCGCGACCTTCGCGCTCATGGATACACCTGCGCGAGCGGCGCATGCCAGCATTCGTACAATTCGTTCAAATCGAACTGCACCGACCCCACATCGAACGTTGCCTCGCTCGCGGTGTGTCCGATCTGCATCAAATAGAGGTGTTCGGGCGCAATCGCGCGCAGCGCCTGCGCGTCCGCCGCGTTCGCTTCGAACACAAAGCCTCCGCACTCCCCGAAGTACGCTTCGAAATCGCCCACGGCGCCGTTGCTCCAACCGTGCGCCGGCTCCAAACGCACGCCAATCGGCGTGTAGCCGGGCTGCAGCGTCGGGAACGCCATCTCGGCAAGCGCCGCCAGCACGCCGCCGTTGCCGATGCTGCGCGCGGAAAGAATAAAGCCGGCATCTGCCGCGGCGCGGAAAAAGGCGATTTGGTCAATGGCGCGCTCGTAGTCGATTGGCGGCACGGGACCACCGGTTTGTTCGAGCAGTTCCGCAAACACGGCGCCGCCCGCGGCATTCTGCGGACGCCCCAGCAAGAACAGCGCCGAACCGCTGCGTTTCAAACCGGCTGTTACGACGGTTGAAACGTCGTCCATGCCGCCGACGCACGCAATGATCGGCGAAGCCGGAATCGCATTTCCGGTCTTCGATTCGTTGTACAAACTCACGTTGCCGGAAACAAACGGCGTTCCCAGTTGACGCGCCGCCAGCGCGATGCCCTCGATCGCATGTACGAGTTCGGAATAATGTTCGATGTTGCGCGGATTGCCGAAGTTCAAGCAATCGGTCAGGCCCAACGGCCGCGCGCCGACGGAAACGACTTTTCGAACCGCTTCCAACACGGCGTATTGCGCGGCCAAGAACGGATCAACTTTACTGAAGCGCGGATTACCCGCAACCGCAAGCGCAACCCCGAGCGGCGCACCGAAGACGGGCGCGATAACGCCCGCGCACGCCGAGCCGCGTGGGATGACGGTGGTACCGCGCACCGCGCCGTCGTAGCGCACGTACAGCGGCTCGCGCGAACACACGTCCCGATGCGCGAGCACGCGCGGGAACAACTGCCGGAGATCGTGCTCGCCAACGACGTACCGGCGAGCCGGATCGGTGACTTTGCCCTCGCTCATCGGCCGCACGGGCAGTTCGTCCCGGATCGATCCGGTGAGAAAATCGATCGGCACGTCCATGACGATCTCGCCGCCGTGGCGCAGAACGTAGCGCTTTTCGCCCTGCACGGCACCGATGACGGTCGCGCACGCGCCTCGGGCGATCTGCGGCAGCGAGAATTCTTCGTTATAGATGCGCAGCACGTCGGGCGTCACGTCGCCCGGCAACACCCAGCACAGACGCTCCTGCGTCTCGCCGACTGCGATGACCTCGGGCGGCATGTTCTGGATCGCCGTGTTCACGTCGTCGAGATCGATAATCGCCCCGAATCCGCCGCTGCTGCAAATCTCCGCGCTGCAGCCCATGATGCCACCGGCGCCTAAGTCTTTGAACCCCGCGGTCACGCCGCGTTCGCGCAGATACTCGCACACGCGGTACGTCGCGCGCATGATCACGTTTTTCAGAAATGGATCGGGCACTTGCACCGCGCCCTTGTTTGCGTCTTCGTCTTCTTCGTCGAGCGTCACCGACGAAAACGCGGCGCCGCCGAAACCGCTCGTGTCTGTGGCTTTGCCGACCAGCACGATGTCCCAGCCCTCGGAGTGGGCGGGCGCGGCCGAATGGATAATGTCCTGCTCTTTGAGCAGCCCGAGTGCGACCACATTGACCAAACAATTGTCGTCGAAACGCTCGTCGAAGTACGCGTCGCCCGCAATGTTCGGAACGCCGATTGCATTACCGTACGCGGCGATGCCGTCCACCACGCCTTGCGCGACATAGCGCTGATGCGATTCCGCGTCCTCGACGCGCCCGAAACGCAGCGGATCCGCTACTGCGATGACTTCCGCGCCCATGCAGAGCACGTCGCGAACGATACCGCCGACCCCCGTTGCCGCGCCCTCGAACGGAACGACTTGCGAGGGATGATTGTGCGACTCGTGCGCGATGACGACGCCCCAGTTCGCGCCGTGCGCCTGCCCCAAATGCAAAATGCCGGCGTCTTCAGCCGGCCCTTGCATGACGGTTGGGCCCTCGGTCGGCAACCTTCGCAGCAGATGGCGGCTGCTCTTGTACGAGCAATGCTCGCTCCACTGCGCGTCGAACGCGTGCACTTCCACGATACTGGGATCGCGTCCGAGCGTTTGCGCGATGCGGCGCAACTCGTCGACGCGCAACGCAAGCCCGGCCCGCGTGGCATGCTCGCGCAGTTCGTCGTCGGAAAGTTCGTTGACGCGAAAGTTAGGCAAGGGTACCGGATGCAGCCGGAATCTGCTGCGCGTTGAGCTGCGCGTCGGACTGCAGAACGGCGGATCGCGCGTTGGTCTGCACCAGCAGCGTGCGGCCGAACAGCACCGTGTCCTCCAGCGCCAGGACTTTTGCACAATGCAGCGCTACGGCGTTGGGATCGCCACCGCCGTCGACGACCGGATTGCTGGTGGCGTTGTCGATGATCGCGTGCAGCGCTCCGTCGAGTCCCGAAAACGTCACGTACATCAGACGCGCGAACGTCGCGTCGTGCTGCTGCAGCAACTGCAAGACGAATCCCGGCGTTTTCGACGCGCTCGATATATGACGCACGACCGGCAGACCGAGTTGCCCCAGCGCCTGCGCCACGCCGTTGAGTTGCGGAACGAAATCCGTCGACTCAGCGAAGAGCGCAATCATGCCCGGACGCATGACGGGAAATGCGCCGACCATATCGGCGACCTCTTCGTACGCGCTCTTCACGCGTGCCAAAGCGGCATCGTCGACCGTTTCCAGGTTGCGGTACATCTGCTTGTCGAGCATGCGGTCTTCGCGCCCCTGCGGCCAGATGCGCCACGAATCGTTGTCGATAACGTCGGCGATAACGAGTTGCCCTTTGTTTTCGCCGCCGGCAAGACGTCCAAACTCGATCTTCAAATCGACGAGGAGAACGTCGCGCTTGCGCCATGCGTGCGCCAGAATCTCGAACGTGAGACGCGCTATTTCCGTCATCGCGGAGATTTCCGCGGCGTTCGCGATGTTCTCACCCATGATCGCGTCCGGCGTGATGAGCGGATCGTGGCGCGCGTCGTCTTTCAGGAAGAACTCGACCATGCGCGGCACCAGCAGCGAACCGCGCTGCAAACCGGGATTGCGTTTTACGAGCGACCCGGCGGCAACGCCGCGTACGACCACTTCCAGCGGAATCATGTTGCAGCGGCGCACGAGCATCTCGTTGTCGTCGTCGTCCTCGCCGCCGTTCAAATAGTGCGTGGGAAGCCCGCACAAATTCAGCAGACGAAAGACGCGCGCGGTCGTCTGCGCGGCGAGCCGCCCTTTTCCGGAGATCTCGTTACGGCGTGCGCCGTCGCCCGCGGAGATGGAATCGGTCTGTTTGACGACGAGCATATCCGGCTGGCCCGACGCTTCGTACAAAACTTTTGTCTTGCCGCGGGCGATCTCAATACCCTTGTTCACGGAAGTGTCATCCTGAGGTATCGAAGGATGCCCGAGCTTGTCGAGGGCTGAATCATATCGTTACTTCCTTTTGTTGCGGGAAGGGTTCGAGCGCGTCGATGCGGGCCGCAAGCGCGCGTGCACGCTGCGCCGCGGTGCCGATATGCTTGCCCGGATCGAGCATGCGGCGAATCTCGGCGGGATCGATGCGGCTGGTAAGTTCGTGTTCTTCGGTGAGCAAATGGCCGAGCGGATTCACTTTGCCCTGTGCGATGGCGTTCCACGACTCCATCGCGGCCTCACGCAGCACCTCGTGCAATTCTTGGCGATTGCCGCCCGCCCGTACGGCCTCCATGAGCACCGATTCCGTGCCGGCGAACGGGCCGTACGTGCGCAGGTTTTCGGCGATGCGCTGATGATCGATGCGCAGCCCGGTGACGACGCGTTTGGCAATCTGCACGATCTCGTCGGCGCAGAGCAGCGCTTCAGGAAGAATCGTGCGGCGATTGGCGCTGTCGTCCAGCGTGCGCTCCAAGTAATTCGTCGCCGCGTTCTGCCACGCGACGTCGGCGAACGAAGGGAGCAATCTCGCGAGCGAATCTATGCGTTCGCATAAAATCGGATTGCGTTTGAACGGCATCGCGGAACTGCCGACCTGCGACTTGCCGAACGGCTCGAACACCTCGCCGAACTCGGGCGAACTCAAGATGCGGATGTCCGCGGCGAATTTCGAGAGCGACGCGCCGACGCCGGCGAGCGCCGAGAGCAGCAGATAATCGAGTTTGCGAGGATAGGTTTGCGTGCTGATTTCGCGCGCTTCCAAACCGAAGCGTTCCAGTACGGCCGCTTCCATCTGCGCTGAAGCGCCGTCTTCGTTGAGCAATTGCTCGTACGATGCCGACGTGCCCACCGCTCCACGCAAGCCCTTCGCCGTCAAGTTGGAAAATACGAAGCGCAGCGTGCTCTCGTCAATGAGTAAATCTTGCGCGTACACGGCAAAGCGATAACCGAGCGTCGTCGGCTCCGCTGGCTGCAGATGGGTGAACGCCATGCACACGACGTCCGCGTGCTCGCGAATCTTTTCCGCAAGCGCGCGCAGCACGTCGTCGACCGCAGCGCCGACCATCGAGAGCGCCAAGCGAAGCCGGTACGTCTCCACCGTGTCTTCGATGTCCATCGAGGTGGAGCCCAAATGCAGTTTGCCGCCGCCCACCGTGGCTTGCGAGGCGAAGACGCGAATCTCGGCCATCAGGTCGTGATGGATTTCGCGTTCGATCTCGAGCGCCGCTTCGATATCCACTTCATGCGCGTGCGCTTGAATGTCGTCGAGTTCAGCCTGCGTTACCAGACCCCGCGAGAACTGCGCTTGCGCGAGCGCGACCCACACCTGGCGCCACAGTTTGCGCCGCTGCTCTTCCGAAAAGAGTGAGCGCAATTCAGCGCGGCCGTATCTCCACGAAAACGGAGAGGCGTAGGTGGCATAACTCATGGGGTAGGGGGCCTTTCGCCCTCAGGTTCGGCCACCCTGGTCGGCTTTTGTCTGGAGGCGGCCGCCGGGCCGGGAGCCTAGCGGCGCGGCGCCGTTAGTGTCGACACTTCGGCAGTCAGGAGCTCGACGGCCAGTTCCGGGTCCTCGACTTTGCCGGTCACCACGGAGTCGAAGGCAGCCACGGCGCGTTCGTACGCGCGGCGGGCGCGCGCCTCGCCGATGCGGGATGCGATGGGCCGCAAAGCGCGTTCGCGCCAGCGTATGCGCGCCGGAATCTCGCCCCCCGGGCGCGCCAGTTCCCACAGCATCTGGCACTCGGTGGCGAGCGCGTAGATGAGCGGCACCGCGGCGCCGCGGTCGCTGCCGAAGAGCTCGCGCGCGATGCCCAGCGCCTCGCCTACGCGGCCCTCGACGAGCGCTCCGGCATATTGGTACGCTTTGGGATCTTCGACGCTCAGCGACTCGGTTTCCAAATCCTTGTAGGTAATGTTTTTGCCGGCGATCGCGAGTTTTTGCAGGTCGTTGCGGACCGACGCGAGATCGGCTTCGCTGCGCGCAAGCGTGTCGACGACGCGCACATCCGCACTGGCGCCCAGCGCCTGCAATGTTTCCTCGATAAAACGCGCGCGCGCGTCTTCGCCCGACATCGTGTCGATGCGCAGCGCCGAACGTCCCGCGAGCGCACCGAACGGTTCCGGGCGCTTCGAGCGCGGCGAGAGCAGATCGCAAATGACGAGCGTATTGCCGTCCGGCACGTTCTGCGCCGCGTCCCACAGCTCGCGGCGCATTGCCGCTTTGAGCGTTTGCGCGTCGGTTACCGCAATCACGCGAGAACTCGCTAAAAACGGCATCGCCTGCACCGCCTCGCGCACGCGCCCGGCGCCATCGAGCTGCGAGGCGGGAAACCGTTCGAGGTTCATGTCGCGCATATCCGGCGGCAGCACGCGATCGATCACCAGTTCGAGCGCACGATCCGCCAGCACGCGTTCGGTGCCCTCGATAATGACCAGTTTGCCGATCGACGGCGCTTTATCGACGAAGTCGTAGAACTTCACGGAAACGGCTATTCCAGAGATGTTCAGCGAGTTCCGGCCAAAGCACAGCCGTCGAGAACGGACTTGCTCCAAGGACGCATTTGCGCACAGCAGCGCGACCGGACCGCCGATATCGAGCAACTCGCACGGGAGTGCCGCTTCTCCGACTGCGCGCATGAAACCGAACCGGGGTGCGCGATACGGCTGCACTCGGTGATACGCTCGATGAAGCGCGTTTGCGAAACTACCAAAAACTTGCGCGTGAGCAGGCGTTTCTCGAACGAAAAACCGACGCGCGCGCAATGGTGAGAATCGGGTGAGATCGCGCACAAGTATCTTGGATTGCTTGCTCGGCTGTGCTACATAGTACGCCATGATACTTGCCGCAGCGCTCTCACTCACGCTTCATCTCATGTCGGGCGGCATCGACCGCACGTACCATCTCTATCGCCCCGCTTCACTGGGACAAGGCGAACGCGCGCCGCTCGTCGTGATGCTGCACGGCGGATTCGGCACCGGCGCGCAAGCCGAGAAAGATTACGGATGGGACAAACTGGCTGACCGCGAGCACTTTATCGTCGCGTATCCGGACGGTGTGCGCCGCAGTTGGAACGCCGGCATGTGCTGCGGTCCGGCGCGCGATCAACACCTAGACGACGTGGCGTTCATCGGCGCGCTGGTAAACGAGATCCAACGCACGCAGAACGCCGATCCGCAGCGCGTTTACATCACCGGCATGTCGAACGGCGCGATGATGGCGTACCGGCTGGCATGCGAGGCGACATTCCCAATCGCCGCAGTCGGTTCGGTAGCGGGAACGTTCGATATGCCGTCATGCGCACATCCCCAGAGCACGCGCATCATGGAGATTCACGGGCTCACCGACCAGCATGTGCCGTTTAACGGCGGCATCGGCATCAATCATTCGCAACCGCAGCCGTTTCCGCCGGTCGCAAGTTCCCTGGCCGTATGGCAGAACGCGAACGGATGCGCGAGCGATCCGAGGCGCAGCACAACCGGCGTCGTAACGCGCACGCGCTGGACGTGTGCGCAAGGCGATGACGTGGAACTCATTACCATTGCGAATGCCGGTCACGAATGGCCGGGCTCGCACAAGGGACCGCGCGGCGCATTGCTCGGACGGCTGCTGCACATCGCGCCGGCCGACCCGGTGAGCGATGCCATGAATGCGACCGACACACTCTGGAGATTCTTCGCCTCGCCGCCGAAATAGTAAAGTATGGTGTCAAGCGCCGTACGCGAACGGGATGTCCCCTCGGGAACGATTGCCTTTCTCTTTACCGACGTGGAATCGAGCGTGGCGCGATGGGAAAAATATCGCGACGCCATGCGCGAAGCCATCGAACGGCACGATACGCTACTATGTGCGGCGATTGAAGCGGACGGCGGATATGTATTCAAGACGGTTGGCGACGCCGTGTGCGCCGCATTTGCAACCGCGGATGCCGCCGTGACCGCCGCAGCGCGCGCGCAGCTCATACTGCAAAACGAAGATTGGTCCGCGGTCGGCGGTTTGCGCGTGCGCATGGCCGTGCATAGCGGTGCCGCCGAACTGCGCGACGGCGATTATTTCGGACAAAGCGTCAACCGCGTGGCGCGTCTCCTCTCGCTTGCCCACGGCGGACAGATTCTGGTTTCGGGCATCGCCAAGGAATTGTGCGAGGGAACGCTCTCACCCG
This sequence comes from Vulcanimicrobiaceae bacterium, assembly GCA_035694945.1. GTDB lineage: Bacteria > Vulcanimicrobiota > Vulcanimicrobiia > Vulcanimicrobiales > Vulcanimicrobiaceae > DATGJX01. The sequence goes on along the minus strand of DASSEZ010000005.1, from coordinate 29,723 downwards.
AACTCACGCTCCGCGATTTGGGCGCGCACCGCCTGCGCGATCTCGCGCACCCCGAACAAGTCTATCAAGTCGTCGGGGCGTCTTTGCCGGCAAAATTTCCGCCGCTGCGATCGCTCGAAGCACTGCCCAACAATCTTCCATTGCAATTGACACCGTTCTTCGGGCGTGAAACGGAAATAGAGCATATCGAACGCGCGCTCGAGCAGGCGCGGCTCGCCACGCTCGTGGGTTCGGGAGGCGTGGGCAAGACGCGCCTCGCGCTTCAGGCAGGCGCGGATTTGATGGAAGCCTTTCGCGACGGCGTGTGGTTTGTCGATTTAGCGGTCCTGCGTGACGGCGGCGCAACGCCGCGTGCCATCGCGGAAGTGCTGGGCGTCGAGCTCGATCCCGGCAACGAGCCGCTCGCAGCGATTGTCGCAACACTTCGCTCCAAGCAACTGCTGCTCGTCTTGGATAACTGCGAACACGTTATTTCAGCGGCGGCCGCAGCTGCGGAAACGATCCTGCGAGAATGCCGCGCACTTCGCATCTTGGCAACCTCGCGCGAAGGACTGGGGATTGCGGGTGAGCGCGTCATTCGCGTTCCCTCATTAGAGATTCCTCAGCCCGGAACCGTCCTCTCCGCCGCGACCGCGATGCGCTACGGCGCGATTGCGCTCTTCGCCGATCGCGCACAAGCCGCGAATGCGGCGTTCACGCTGACGGACGTCAATTGGGAAATGGTCGCCGACGTGTGCCGCCGTTTGGACGGCATCGCGCTCGCGATTGAACTCGCAGCGGCGCGACTGAAGGTTCTTTCGCTGCAGCAGCTCGCGTCTCGATTGAACGAACGTTTTCGCGTGCTCACGGGCGGCAGCCGCAATGCTCTTCCGAGGCAGCAGACCATGCGGGCGCTGATCGATTGGAGTTACGATCTTCTCAGTGATGCGGAGCGTACGCTGTTCCGCCGCAGCGCCGTCTTCGCCGGAAGTTTTACGCTCGAGGCGGTCGCCGGCGTTTGCTCGGATGAAAACAGTGATGCGTGGGATCCGTTCGACGTGCTGGCGAGTCTGGTGGAAAAGTCGATGATCACGTGCGAACTCGCGGGCTCCGAACAACGCTACCGTTTGCTCGAGTCGGCGCGGCAGTACGCACTCGAGCGCCTTCTCGCATCAGGCGAGGAGCAGAACGTGCGCAGCCGGCACGCGCGGTATTATCGTGATTTCAGCATCGAAGCGGAGCGGCGCTATTTCACGACGCCGCTGCGGTTGTGGTTCGCATCCGTCGATCCCGAGGCAGACAACGTGCGTGCCGCGCTCCAATGGCTGATCGAACGCACGCAATGGCAAGATGCCGCGGCGCTCGCCGGCGCATTCGTCTGGTATTGGATCCACAGCAAACAGATTGCGGCGCCGATCGCAACCTTGGAGAGAATCGTCGGCGTTGGTGATGCCATTGCGCCCCGCGAGCTTGCGCGCTGCTGGTACGTCTTTTCCTATCTGTTGGACCTGGCCGCGGACGAGAACCGCGCCAGAGCCGCTGCTGCAAGCGCGCTGACGATCGCAAAGCGCGAAGGCGATCGCGCGTCGGAAGCGCATGCGCTCGTTTGCGAAGCATCCGCCGCATTCATGGATTTCGACTACGACAGCGAGGCGGCATTTACAAAAGCACTGGAGATATTTACGGAACTCGGCAACCAGCGGATGGTTGGGATCGCACTTGGCAGGCGCGCCCGCAGCCTGGGCGTGCGCGGCCGGTTGGACGAGGCCATGCCGTTGTACGAGCGCGCACTCGCCCTGGGCCGCGTTGCGGGCGACGACCGGACGTGCTCTCAGGTATTGAATAATCTTGCCGAGACGGCGTTCAACACGGACCAACCCGAACTCGCATTACGCTACGCGGGCGAGGCGCTCGAATACGCGATGACCGGACGAAACGAGAAAATGATCCGCGTGACGTATGCGAATATGGTCGCATACCTGCTCCACTTGCGCATGGTCGACGATGCCAGCGATCGCGCGCGCATTGCGCTCGAACTCGCGCCGCAAGGCAGCATCGGCCTATCGCTGCTCGCGGTGTACTTCGCCGCAATCGCGGTGGAGCGGGAACGTTTCGAAGAAGCCGCCGTACTCGCCGGACACTTTCTTCATGCGTTTCGCTCAGCGTACGGCCCCGACCGTGAACTCGAACTCACCGAACGCAACCTCAACAAGCGAATCATGGCGACGCTTCAAGAAAAGATCGAAACGCAACGTCTCCAAACGCTGCTGGACACCGGCGCGGGGCTGACGGCAGATGACGCCGCGAGCCGCATGCGCGCGATCACGTAAATAAAGCGTCCGTTCCCAACTTCTTCTCGCGAGGGTCCGCAGCCGGGAAGAACTTTCGCCTATTCTGGCTGCATGAACACGCGCATTTTCTCCGCTGTGCTTTTGACGAGCTCGCTGCTGCTTGCGGCATGCGCGACAAAAGCAGCATCCGACGTTCGCGTACCGCAGATTGCCGCGTCCGTCACGGCTGCCGACAATGTCGCAGCGCCCGCAGCTGGCGATCCGTCGGCGCTTCCGCCGCTTCCCGTGGGCGACGTGGTCAAGGTCGACCTCGTGCTGCTCGACAAGACGATCGAAATCGCGCCCGGCATCCGGTATCAAACGTGGACGTTCAACGGAACGGTTCCGGGCCCGGTCATTCACGCGAAAGTCGGTCAAACGATCGACGTGACGCTGACCAACAAGTCCGGCATGGGACACTCCATCGACTTTCATTCCGCGCTCGCGCCGCCGGACGTCGCGTATCAAACGATCGCCCCCGGGCAGTCCATTCACTATTCGTGGGTCGCAAAGTATCCTGGCGTGTTTCTCTACCATTGCGGTACGCCGCCGGTGCTCATGCACATCAGCAACGGCATGTACGGCGCGGTGGTGGTCGATCCGCAAAATGGCTGGCCTGGCGGCGACGCGCAATCGTACGTGCTCGTGCAAAGCGAGTTTTACACCAAACCGGTTCCCGGGCTACGCGGCGTGTACGAAGGCGACATGAACAAGGCGCGTACCGCCATGCCCGATTACGTGGAGTGGAACGGTTACGCGATGCAATACATGGCCAAACCGCTGCCAATCCACGTGAATGTGCCGGTGCACTTATTCGTGGTAAACGCCGGACCGAGTCATTTCTCCGCGTTCCACGTGATCGGTACGATCTTCGATCGCGCATGGATCGACGGCAACCCGGACAACGAACTGCACGGCTTGCAGACCATGCCCATAGCACCCGGCGACGGCGCGTTGGTGGAATTTACCGTGCAGCAGACCGGACGCTATCCGTTCGTGACGCACTCCTTCGGCGACGCGGATCTCGGCGCGATGGGCGCGTTCATCGCGAAATAGGCAGCGCGCTCAGGTTCGGGCGCGTCTCCAAATCGGCAATCGATTCGGAATACGGCGGGCGCAGCACGCCGTATTCGGTTATGAACGCGGTAATCAAATGACCGGGCGTAACGTCGAACGCGGGATTATACGCTTGCGCGCCTTCTTGCGCCACGCGCACGCCGCCGAACGCGGCCACCTCGTCGGCGGGCCGCTCCTCGATGGGAATCTGCTCTCCGCTCTCCAGCGAGAGATCGAACGTGGAGCGAGGCGCGGCAACGTAAAACGGAATGCGATGGTGTGCTGTTGCGATTGCCAAACCGTACGTGCCGATCTTGTTCGCCGTATCGCCGTTGCGCGCGATGCGGTCGGCGCCGACGATCACCAGGTCGATTGCTTTGCGCTGCATGGCGATTGCCGCCGCCGCATCGACCAGCAGCGTGGCATCGACGCCTTCACGGCGCAACTCGAAATACGTCAGACGCGCGCCTTGCAGCAGCGGCCGCGTTTCGTCGACGAACACGTGCGGACGCTTTCCGGCACGATGCGCCGCGATGATAACGCCGAGCGCCGTTCCGCCGCCCGCCGTCGCGATCGGACCTGTATTGCAGTGCGTCAAGATGCGCGCTCCGGCGGGAACGAGCTGCGCGCCCGCGTTTGCAATACGTTCATCCATCGAGCGCTGCTCTTCGTGAATGGCCTGCGCTTCGGCCAGCATGTTCTCCGCGGCGAGCACGCGATCGACGGCCCACATGAGATTGACCGCGGTCGGGCGGGCAGCCCGCACGCGCGCCACAGCCGCTTGAAACGCGTCTTCTGCGGCAATGCGATCGCGCAGCAGGGCCACGCCGTACGCGCCGAACACGCCAATGCACGGTGCGCCGCGCACCGCAAGCGTGCGAATCGCCTCTTCCAATTCTTCCGGCGTACACGCGCGGCACACGCGCGTTTCATGCGGCAGCAAGCGTTGGTCGACGTACTCGACGGCGTCGCCCGCCCAGCGCACTGCCTCCAAAGACTGCTCTTCCATCGCGGCGCATCTTCGCCGGAACTACGAAAAAGCCGCGCGTGAACGCGCGGCTTTGTGGTCAGAGAAACGTTTGGGTGTGGAGGCTAGACGGCCGCCGGCTGATGCGCCGTGTAACAGGCGCGACAATAGACCGGGCGATCGCCGCGTGGACGGAACGGGACCGTGGTGTTGGTGCCGCATTCCGCGCAGACCGCCTCGTAGCTCTGGCGCGAGGCGCCGCTCGAACTTCCGCCGCCATTTGGCTGGCCTTTACGTGCCTGACGGCAATCCCGGCAGCGCTGCGGTTCGTTCTGAAAGCCTTTTTCAGCGTAAAACTGCTGGTCGCGAACGGTGAATGTGAATGGTTGGCTGCAGTCTTTACAGGTTATGGTCTTGTCTTCCAAGGGTCTCGGGCCTCCACAAAAGTAGCAGGCGATTCTATCCGACTTGTGTCGTAGAGAATCCTCGCTTGGCTGGCTCCCGAGGCCGCCAGCCCACGACCCCTATCGGCGGAAGCCCAAGGCTTCTTTTGCCGCCTCGCGCGGCACGTGGAGAAGCGACGCCGCGGCAAGGGCCGCCTCATACCCCTTATCGCCCCGCTCGGGGTCCGCGCGCTCCTCGGCCTGCTCGAGCGTTTCGGTGGTCAGCACGCCGAAGCCGATGGGAACGCCGGTCGCCAGTTGGACGGTCATAATGCCGCGCGCGCACTCGCCTGCCACGTAGTCGAAATGGGGTGTATCGCCGCGGATGACCACGCCGAGCGCGACGATTGCGTCGAGCCGATCGTCAGCCGCAATCAAGCGCTTCGCGGCAAGCGGCAACTCGAAGCAGCCCGGCACGTGATAGACGCTCAGGTGATCGTCGCCGACGCCGCAATCCGTGAGCGCGCGGCGCGCGCCGTCTTCGAGCCAGTCCGCGAGATGCTCGTAAAACCGCGCCACGACGATCGCAAAATGCTTCCCCGCGCAGTCCTTGCCGGTCATCCCAAGCTTCTCTTTACCGGTCATCCCGAGCTTGTCGAGGGACGCCTTCTTCACGCGTGATCCCCGTGGGGCAGCGATCCGTTCGATGCAGTCGCGTTATCGGTAAACATGTGGCCCAGTTTGGTGCGCTTCGTGGCGATATACCGCTTGTTGTACTGGGTGGGCTCCGTTTGCAGCGGCACCCGCCCGACGATCTTCATGCCGTAGCCTTCCAAACCAAAGATCTTGCGCGGGTTGTTCGTGATGACGCGCATTTCTTTGACGCCGAGATCCGCCAAAATCTGCGAGCCGATGCCGTAATCGCGCTTGTCGACCGGCAATCCGAGCGCGATGTTTGCCTCGACCGTGTCGGCGCCGTTGTCTTGTAATTCGTAGGCGCGCAGTTTATTGGCAAGACCGATGCCGCGGCCTTCCTGCCGCAGGTACAGCAAAATGCCGCGACCTTCTTTGGCAATAATCTGCATCGCGCCATCGCGCTGCGCAGCGCAATCGCACCGCAGCGAATGCAGCGCGTCGCCGGTCAGACATTCGGAATGCACGCGCACCACCAAATCGCGGCCGTCGCCGATTTCGCCCATTACGAGCGCTACGTGCGTATTCGAATCGATCGAATTTTCATACGCGTAACCCGTCCACGTGCCTACTTCGGTGGGCAGTTTGAATTGCGCGATGCGGTGCAGCAATTTTTCCGTGCGCCACCGGTGTGCAATCAGATCTTTGACCGTGATGAGTTTCAGACTGTGGCGCTTTGCGAATTCGACCAGTCCGTCGAGGCGCTCCATCGTGCCGTCCTCGGCCATGATTTCGCAGATGACGCCCGCGGGATAGAGGCCCGCAAGACGCGCGAGATCGACAGCGGCTTCGGTTTGCCCCGCGCGAACCAGCACACCGCCGTCGCGCGCGCGCAGCGGAAACGTATGCCCCGGGCGCAGCAAGTCGGAAGGTTTCGTGGCGGGATCGAGCAGTGCCTGAATCGTGGCGGCGCGATCGTGCGCCGAAATGCCGGTGGTCGTGCGCCCGCGCGCTTCGATGGAAACGGTGAACGCCGTTTCATGCACGGCGCTGTTTTCGGAGACCATTTGGGGCAGATGCAGCTCGTCGAGCCGGCGTCCAATCATCGGCACGCAAATCAGGCCGCCCGCATGCTTGCGCATGAAGTTGATGGCTTCGGGTGTGACCATCTGCGCGGCCATGACCAAGTCGCCTTCGTTCTCACGATCCTCGTCGTCGAGCACGATGACCATCTTGCCGGCGCGGATATCCTTGATGGCCTCCTCGATGGAGTCGAAGGGCGAGGCTTTTTCGAGCGTGCTCGTCAGTTCGGGCAGGACGCGGGTCAAGCGCTGGAGCGAGCGGTAAGACGGCTCCCGTTGTCCCGAACGAAGGTAAGAGATGGCAGCCTCGGTCAGGCCGCTGCGCTGCGCCAGTTCGGACGCGGTAAGCCCGGCCGCATCCATGGCGCTGTTCAGTTCATCCGCAAAAGCACTCACCTATCGACGGTACGCCGCGACTTAACAGTTGTCAAGCCTAATCATCGCCGTACGCCGTATCGCCGTACCGTCCCAAAGGTGGCAGTCTGCTCGCGAGACGCGGTTCACGCTTGCCGGCACATCGACCCGGCGAGCGTGCTCGCAGCAGCTGGGTACATTGCCGCATCATGGCAGACGTAGAGCATAGTTTAGCAACGTACGTCAGCGATATGCTGGCCGTTGAAGAGCACGTTTGCGTTCCGTTCAAAACGCAACGCGACGATAAGGATTTTACCAGTTCCCCGCTCGCGGGACCGCTTGTGAGCCGCATCACCGCGCTTTCAGAGACGCATATTCAAACATTGCAAAGCGCGCTCGACTCCCTTGGCGGTCATCCCGCGCATGCGGCAAAGTCCGCGCTAACCAATATCGAAGGCTGGGTCGCCAGCGCAATAGACAAGATGCGCAAAACCAAGGTGGCAAAGGGATTGCGTGACGACTACACCGCGATGGCTTTGTGTACCGCAGGGTACGCGATGCTGTTAACCACCGCAAACGCTTTCGGCAATACGAGCGTGGCGCAGCTCGCCAAACGCCATCTGGAAGATTACGCGCAAGCGCTCATGGAGATCAGCAACGTGCTTCCCGCGGTCGTCGTAGAGGATCTCAAGCAAATGGGCATGCCGGTAGACGAGAGCATGATCGCCGCTTCGCAAGAAGAGATCCAAGACGCATGGCGCACGGGCGAAGGCGCTCACACGCGAACCACCACGACGACCGGAACAATCGAAACGGAAGCGACGGTCAATCGGACACAAAATCCAACCTATCCGACAATCTGACCGCGCTTAGGGAAACAGCGTCGGCTCGAACGTCACAATCGGTTTGATGATGCGCGAGCCGCGCAACGCCTCGTACGCCGCCGATGCTTCTTCGAGCGGGTACAGCGTTGCGCCCAGGCGCTCGGCGGTGACGATTCCGCGCGCGATGAGATCGAGTGCCTCTCGCGTATCGTTCGGTCCGCATGAGTAACTCGTCACGAGTTTCACGTCGCGAAAATAGAGGTCGTTCGGATCGAACGTAAACGGCACGCCGGGTTCGAGCGGCGTGAACATCACGACCGTTCCTCCCGGTGCGACGGCCGCAAACGCATCGCGCAGCGCCTCCGGAGACCCCGGCCCGCAGATAACAACGTCGGCACTGTCGACCGATTCGTCCGGACGCAGCGCGCGCACGCCCAGCGAGGACGCATGCGCGCGGCGCGGTTCGAGAAAATCGCTTCCCGAAACCGCCGCACCGATCGCTTGCGCCGTCAGCGCGTGCATCAACCCCATCACGCCTAAACCGATGATGTGCACGCTGTCCCCGGCGCGCAGCCCGCTGCGCCGGACGGACTTTACGACGCAGGCGAGCGGCTCGACGAGCGACCCGTCGACGAATGGTATGCTTTGCGGCAAACGCAGCGTGTCGCGCACGTTCTCGCGCGGCACGCGAAAGTATTCAGCCAAACCTCCGGGATCGATCGAGGTTTTTCGCCAGGTTGCGCACTGCACGTAGTCGCCGCGTTCGCACGCCCGGCAGGCAAAGCACGGTGCGTGATGGTGGACGAACACGCGATCGCCCGGTGCAAAATCGTGCACGCCGTCACCCACGGCAGAAACCACGCCCGCAGGCTCGTGCCCGAGCACGAGCGGCGCCTTGCGGCGAACGTACCAGCCCATGATATCGCCGGTGCAAATGCCGCTTGCACGCGTATGCACCAGCAGTTCTCCCGGGCCGATCTCCGGCACGGCGCGCTCCTCGATGCGGATGTCGTCGACGTCGTAGAGCACCGCTGCCTTCACGGCTGCACCGCGAATTTGATGCCTTCGCCCGCATCTAAACGCGCAAAAGCGTCGGTGATGTTTTCCAGCGGAACGCTCGCGGTCACGAGCGGCGCGGGATCGACCACGCGCGAGCAGAGCAAGTCGTACCCGCGCCGCACGGCGCGCGGCGTGAAGTGGAACGGGCTGAGCAGCCGCACCTCGTCATAGTGCATCCGCGCCGCCAAGAACGACACACGCACGTTCGAGGGCAATCCGCCGAAAAACGACACGATGCCGCCGCGGCGCACCATCATGGGCGCGGCTTCCCAAACCTCTTCTCGTCCCGTGCATTCGATCAGGGCATCCGCGCCGCGGCCTTGCGTGAGCTCGCGCACGCGCTGCGTCACGTCTTCGCTGCGCGCGTCGATCGTTTCGTGCGCACCGAACGATCTCCCGATGCGCAGCCGCTCGTCTCTACGGCCAGCGAGGATCGGCCGCATTCCGGCTCGCGCAAGCAGCGCGACGTGCAATAAGCCGAAACCCCCGTCGCCCATCACCACCACCGTCGAATCGGCGGGAATGCTCGCGAAATTTAGCGAGTGCACGACGCAAGAAAGCGGCTCGAGAAACGCCGCACACGCGTACGAGAGATCGCCTGGCTTGCGATAGCAGTTCTGCTCGACGATGTGCTGCGGAATCTCGATGTACTCCGCGTACGCGCCGAGGATTTTCGTGGCCATCACGGATTCGCACAGTTCTGCTTCGCCGCGCTTACACCAATAGCACGTGGTGCACGGTGCGGAATGGACGCTCATCACCGGTTCGCCCACGGAGAATTTCGTGACGCCCTCGCCGATGGCGGCGACGTCGCCGGAAAATTCGTGACCGAACGGCGTGGGCATCGGCATCTGCGGATGCCCGCGGCGATACGCTTTCAAATCCGTACCGTCGGTCAGTGCCGCGCGCACGCGTACGACGATGGATCCGGCAGCTGGCTGCGGCATCGGCACGCCGCGCAATTCGATGCGTTTGGGTTCAACCAGAATCGCGGAACGCATCGTCGTGCGCTGCACGATCATGCCGGATCTCCCAAGCACGCGCGCAGCGCGCTGCGAATCTCCTCCGGCAGCGGCCGGCTCTTGAGCGTGCGCCGGTCCATGCACGCCACCGCCAAACGGATGACGGCGCCCGCTTCGTTCGTACGCTCGTTGAACACGACGGTTTCCCACTTGATCGACGACGCGCCGACGTGCGTGATGTGCGTGCGCAGGCGCAGCCAGTCGCCCATGAGCGCGGGCTTATGATAGTCCGCTTCCACGTGCACGCGCGGCAGCCAGATGTCGTATTCTTCGAACACGCGGTTGTACGGCAAGCCGATTTCGCCGAAGAAATCCATCTCGGCGCGTTCGGATGCACGCTGATACGCCGCGAAGTACATAATGCCGGCGATATCGACGTCCGCCCACTGCACCATGACGCGCGTTTCGAATACTCGCGCGCCGGCCGGCTTGGTGTCTTTAAATTGCGCCATGCACCGCATACCGCGCGAGCGGATCGATTTCCAGGTTGACGGCGTCGCCCGGACGGCGCGCGCCGAGCGTCGTGCGGCGCAGCGTCTCCGGAATGAGCGCAAGTTCGAACCAGTCCGCGTCCGCGCGCGCAACCGTGAGGCTCACGCCGTCCACGCTGATGAACGCTTTCTCGCACACGTAGCGCGCAAGATCGGCGGGCAACGCGATGCGCATGCGCTCGCCCTGACCCTCCGGCATTCGCGAGAGCACCGGCACCGCGGCGTCGACGTGCCCGTAAACGAAGTGCCCGCCCAAGCGATCGCCCAGGCGAAGCGAGTATTCCACGTTCACCGTATCGCCTTCACGAAGGCCGCCGAGGTTGGTTCGCGCGATCGTTTCGGGAATGACGTCGAAGTCGATGACGTTGTGGTCGACCGACGTTGCCGTGAGGCACACGCCGTTGATCGCAATGGAATCCTTCGGGTCGACCTCTTCATCCGATGCGTTCTCGCACCGGACGCGTAAGCGCAGGCCGCCTTCAGCCAAAGGCTGCACGTGCTGCACCGTTCCGCTATACGCAATCAGTCCGCTAAACATTCACGATTCCCGCCACCAGCAAATCCGGCCCGACACGTTCGACGCGATCGAAGCGAAGGCCCCGCACCTGCGGCAGCGTTCCTTCGGTCAGGACCGGTACGGCTTGCGCCGAGCGCAGCAGCAGCGGAGCCACCAAACCGTAAAAGCGGTCCACCAAACCGAGATGGAAGAGGCGCCCCGCAAGCGTCGGGCCGCCTTCGCAGAGCAGCGACGTGATACCGCACGCGCGCAAGTCGCGCATCGTTTGCGCGATGTCGAGTTCCGTCGAAGCGGCTTCGCCCACGTAAAGCACCTGGGCGACGCGCTCCAACGCCGCAAAACGCGCGCGCGCGCCGGCCGGCGCGGCAACGATCGTCTGACCGTAGCCCTCCCGCGGCGAGAACACCAGGCTCTTCGGATCGACGGCATCGGTTTCACACAGCACCACGCGCCGATACGGAATCAACCGGTGATGCTCGGGGCGCACCGTGAGGCGCGGATTGTCCACGCGTATCGTACCGGCGCCCACGCCGACGGCATCGTGCGCGATGCGAAGTTCGCGTACGAACTCGCGCGCCTGCGGGCCGGTAAGCCACTGCTGCACGCCCCTGGAAGACGTCACGAAACCGTCCAGCGACATCGCCATCTTCAGCGTGATAAACGGACGGTCGGATCGAATCGCGCGCGCGAACAGTTCGATGATCGCGAGCGATTCCGGATCGTCGGCAACCTCGACGGTCAACCCGTGTTCGCGCAGATACGCAATGCCGCCGCCCGCGGTTGTGGGATTCGGATCGGCGGCACCGATCACGGCACGAGTGATCCCGGCTTGCGTTACGGCGTGTGTGCACGGCGGCGTGCGTCCGAAATGATTGCACGGTTCGAGCGAGACGTACAACGTCGCACCGCTTGCGAGCTCGCCTGCTTGGCGCAGCGCAAGCACTTCGGCGTGCGGCTCGCCGGCGCGATGATGGTAACCCTCGCCCACCACGCGGCCATCGCGTGTGACGACGGCACCCACCGCCGGATTGGGAGCGGTGTTTCCGGTACCGCGCCGCGCGAGTTCGTTCGCACGCGCCAAGAAAAGCCGGTCGAGGGCGTCCATAAAGGTCTTACTGCAACAAAAACCAGCAAATTCCCAGCCTGCACGGGTAGCGTACGGCTATGCGCTGGGTACTTGCGCTGCTGGCGGCAACGTTGCCGCTGTGGCCGGTTTCGACGTGGGTGCAGTTCCGCCACAACGTCGGCAACAACGCGGTCGTCCGTGGCACGCTTTCCACAACGTGGCAAGTCCAAACCGACGGGCCGTTTTCGTCGACACCGAGCGAGGTGAACGGCACGGTCTATGCCGCAAACAACAGCGGAAGCCTGTACGCCATCGACATTACGAACGGACGCGTGCTGTGGACGTTCCATGCCACATCGCCGCTCATGACCAATCCGCTCGTGTTGGACGGCAACGTCATCGTCGGCGAGGGCAATCAGGTTTCGTACGTCGCCGCGGGCGTTACCAAAGTCGGTACGTCGGAAAATGCGCTCATCGCCGTCGATCCGAAAAGCGGGCACGAACGCTGGCGCGTCGCTCTCGCGGGAACGGGCATGCCGACGCCGGCGCTCATCGGCAGCGTGCTTGTCGAACATGACGGCAGTGGCGACGTAACCGGCATCGACGCGCGCAATGGAAAGATTCTTTACCGCACGCACATCAGCGGCGGCGCTTCGATGGTTTCCATGCTGCCAATCTCACGCGATCGCTTCGTTACCGCGAGCGTTTCTCCGAACAGCGTTTGGGAAGTTAACGGTCGCGACGGCGCGGTGATTTGGCAGCACGAATTTTCCGATCAGGCCTCCGGCATGTCCGATTGTCCGCTCGCGGGCGACCGCGAGCGGCAACGCGTCTTTTGCGATTACACGATGCCTCCCGCCGGCGTGCCGCACGCGCATGTCGGCGCGCTGGCCGTGCAGCACGCGTTCGCGATAAACACGCGTAATGGGTCGCTGCTCTGGGACGTACCGTACGCCACCGGCACGCTGCCGCAATGGAACGAAGCCTCCATTCCGCTGGTATACCGCCGCATATTGTACGTCGGCAGTTCCCTTGCCCCGCAAGTGCAAGCATTGGATCCTAAAAACGGGCGCGTCTTGTGGCACCGGCAAGTCAACGGCGTGGTGAAAGGCGGGTTGTGCGGCAAGGACGGCGTGCTGTATTTCGGCGATTACGCCGGTTACTTATGGGCAGTCGACGCGCGCAGCGGTGCGGTCATCGGCAGCAAAAACATGCATAGCATTTTCAACGTCGGATCGCCGCTCATAGCGGGCGATACGCTCATCGTTGGAACGAACACCGGCACGATTCTTGCGCTGCCGCTCAAGCAGGTCCGCGAGAGTCACGAGCGATAGTCACGCGCGCGCGACCACGATCGCGCGCCGGACCACCGCGCCGTGCGAACGCAGTGTCCGCGCGCAATCTTCCAACGTTGCGCCGGTCGTCACGACGTCGTCGAGCAGCGTGACGCATGTCCCATCGAGGGCGGGGCCGCGCCAAGCAAAACGTCCCCGAGCCTGCAAGCGCGCATCGCGGTCACGGCCGCGCTGCTTATCGCCCGCGGTTTGCACCAAATGCGCGTGGACGCGTACCGGCAAATCGCCGGCGATGCAGTGTGCGATGAATTCGCAGCCGTCGAATCCGCGCTGACGCCTGCGTGCCGCTGTCGTCGGGACGGGAACCAGCACCTCATCCCCGCCGAGCATGGTGCGCATTCGCTGCGCGAACGCGCGTGCAACGTCGCGCCGTCCGTTTTTTAGCGCGAGCACCATACGTCGGACGGATCCTTCGTACGCAGCGAGCGCCGTGACGTCCAGCGTGGGTAAGGCAACCGTGGCGAGCGTGCCGTTCGGCAAACACCGTTCGCACGCGCCGGAACCCGGGGCGTTGCATGCGCCGCACTGCGGCGGAAAGAGCACGTCGATGAGTTGCTGCAGTTTCACACTGCGGCATTCACGACGACCCGGCGCGGCGTCAGGGTGTTGCCGGTGCGATGATCGGTTCGTTCGCGACGATGGCGTTCTCGAGCGCGGCCCCGGACTCGACGCGGTAGTTCATACCGACGATGCAATCTCGAAGCACCGCACGTTCGCCGACGCGCGAACCTTCCCAGATAATGGAACGCTCCACGCGTGCACCTGCGGCGATCTCCACGCCGTCGCCGATAACCGACGGTCCCGTCACGACGGCGTCGGGTGCGATGCGCGCGCCCAATCCAACCCAGACGTCGCTGGTGACGGGCGCGTGGCCGGGAATGCGGAAGCGCCCGGTGAGCACGTCGTCCGTGGCGCGACGATATTCGCCCGGCGTGCCGATGTCGCACCAGTACGCGCCGCGCGCATCGAATCCGTAGAATGCCGCGCCCGTTTCCTGCAATTGCGGAAAGACGTTCTTGCCGAAGTCGTAAAACACACCGGCCGGAATGTAGTTGAAAATCTGCGGGGTGAACGCGTAGATGCCGGTGTTTACGCGATTGCTGTGCTCGGTGCCCTTGGGCGGCTTCTCCTGAAAACCGACGATTTTTCCGTCGTCCTGCGTCACCACGACGCCGTACTGATCGACTTCCTCGCGTTCGACCAGTCCAATCGTTGCGACTGCGTTCTTCTCTTTGTGGAACGCCAGCAAATCGTCGAGCGGGATGTCGGTCAAATCGTCGCAGCCGACCACGACGAACGGCGCATCCGCCAAAAAATACTTCATCTGCTCGACTGCGCCCGCGCTGCCCAGCAGCACGCTTTCGTGCAAATATTCCAGATGTACGCCGAACTTCGAGCCATCACCGAGCGTATCGACGATCATGTCCGCGAGATAGTGTACGTTGATGCCGATCTCGGTAATGCCATAGGACTTCAGGTAGCGAATCAGATGCACCGCGTTCGGCTCACCCGCTACCGGAACCAGCGGTTTTGGCACCTGTTTGGTAAGCGGATAGAGACGCGTGCTCAACCCGCCCGCCAGGATCATCGCTTTCATGAACTACCTCTTTCCCGCGGCGAAACGCGATCGCACGCTTTCGCCCGCCACGAGCAGCACGAAGTGCGGCAGCGCGAGTTGCCGGCGCCACCGGTGGGGTTCCTTGAGCAGCCGGTAGAGCCACTCAAGGCCGATCTTGCGCCAGCGTTCGGGTGCGCGTTCGACGCTGCCGCTGATGACGTCGAACGATCCGCCGACGCCGATGCCTGCGCCGCATCCCGTTTCGCGCAAATACTCGGAAAGCCAGTACTCTTGCTTCGGAAAGCCCAGGCCGGCAAACAGCAACTGCGCGCCGGATGCGCGAATTTGTTGCGCGATGCGCGGCGATTCGGCCGCGTTGAAATATCCGTTGCGTGTTCCACAGATGCGAAGCCCGGGGTAACGCCGCTGTAATTCCTGCGCGGCGCGCTCCGCAACGCCTGGAGCGCCGCCGAACAAATACACGCCGATATCTTCTTTGGCCGCGCGCGCACACAAGTGTTCGATGAGTTCGACGCCCGTCACGCGGTCGCGCAACTCCGCGCCGCGAGATCGCGCGACGGCCAGCAGCCCCACGGTGTCGCACAGCGAGAGCGCGCACGCGTTCACAACCTGTCGATAGCGGCTGTCTTTCTGCGCGTGCACGACCATTTCGGTGCCGAGGGTTACGATCTGTGCGCCGGTGCCTTCACGCGCGAAGCGAGCGATCGCATCGGTGGCCGCGCGGGCGTCGATCGCGTCGAGCCGGCAGCCCAAGATTTCGATCTGCTTCACGATAGCGCGGGTTCCCGGTACGGCTCGAGGAGCGGAGCGAGCCGCTGTGCGAGCGCGTCAGGCAGCGTGTCGAGCGGCAAACGGCACTCACCGGTACGGAACCCGAGTTCGCGCATCGCCCACTTCACCGGAATCGGGCTGGTGGTTGCAAAGAGCGCCTGCACGAGCGGCAGCAGCGAGAGATGGATGCGTGCGGCTTCCGCAACGTTCCCGCTTCTGTACGCATCGAGCATCGCACGATACTCCGGCGAGCACAAATGCGAGGCAACACCCACGACGCCGTCGGCGCCGATCGCGAGCGTCGGCAGAAACAGATGGTCGTCACCGGAAAGCACGGTGAAATTGGGTTTGCGGCGCGCAAGAATCGTTCCGATCTGCATGAGATCGCCGCTGGACTCTTTGACGCCGGCGATGTTCGCATGACGGTCGGCGAGTTCGAGCAGCGTATCCGGGAGCATGTTGGCGTTCGTGCGCCCCGGGATGTTGTAAATCATCACCGGAAGCGCCGTTGCTCGAGCGATTTCTCCAAAATGCGCCGCCATGCCGCGCTGCGTCGGCTTGTTGTAATACGGCACGACCGCGAGAATTGCGTCCGCACCGGCGCGCTGCGCCTCTTCGACCGACGCAACCGAATCGCGCGTATCGTTGGTTCCCGCGTTGGCGATCACGCACGCGCGCCCCGACACGGCTTCTTTCACGGCGGCGATCAGTGCTGAGCGCTCGTCGCGCGAGAGCGTTTGCCCCTCGCCCGTCGAGCCCGCCAAAACCAACCCATCGTTGCCGCGATCGACCAGCCAACGAGCAATACGCGCGGCTTCGCGCGTATCGAGTGCGCCGCTCTGGTCGAACGGCGTGATCATCGCGGTGACGATGCTGCCAAAGTTCATACGGTGACCTCTCCGGGGCGCGATTCTTCCAAATGAAACTTGTCGTGCACCGCTTGTTCGGCACGATGTGCGTCGGCGGACGGCACGAGTACGGAAACGGTAATGTTGCTGTCCGTGCAGTGAATGATTTCGACGTTCGCTTCCGAGAGCGCTTGGACGATGCCGTTGATGACGCCCGGCGTGTAGCGCATGGCCGCGCCCACCACCGAGAGCTTCGAGCAGGCTTCGCGTACGCGCACGGCCAGATTCAGGTCGCCGAGCAACTGTCGAATCTCGCTTCCGCGATCGCCTTCGACGACGAACATGACGCCCGCTTGATTGATCGTCACCTGATCGATCGAGATGTTCGCATCGGCGATGCGCTGGAACATCTGCAGTTCCACCGCCATGCGCCGTTTCTGGTCTTCGATGTCGCCGCGAATCACGCGGATCCAGGTGACGCGTCCCGAGGCCGTGACGCCGGTTACCGGTTTTTCATACTCGACGTGCTCGTCGACGATCGTTCCCGTTCCGGTTCGCAGACCTTTGATCGCGTAACGCGTGTTGGTGCGCTGCGCGAGATCGGCGGCCTTATGGTGCATCACCTTCGCGCCGTGCTCGGCCAGTTCGGTCATTTCTTCGAGGCTCGCGCGTTCGATGGTATGCGCGCCTTCGATGCGGCGCGGATCGCCCGTCATGGCGCCGCTCACATCGGTATAAATGTCGACGCGCTCCGCGTCGAGCGCATGGCCAAGCGCGATTGCCGTCAAATCGCTGCCGCCGCGTCCGAGCGTGGTAACGTCGCCATCCTCGGTGATACCTTGAAATCCCGCAACGACCGCAATCGCACCCGCGTCGAGAATCTCGCGGACCCGCGCCGGTTCGACACGTACGATTTTCGCATCGCCGTGCTTGCCGCTGGTGATAATGCCTGCTTGGGCGCCGCTCAGGACAACGGCGGGTAGCTGCTGCTGTTCCAGCGCGTCGGCGAACACGGCGGCGGAAATCAGTTCTGCGCACGCAAGCAGCACGTCGCTATTGCGCGTGCCGCTCCGCCCGTCGACGAGTGAGAGCAGGGTGTCGGTGGCGTACGGCTCCGGCGCGCGCCCCATGGCGGAGATCACCGCAACGGACGCATTGCCCCGTTCGATTTCCTTGCGCAAACGCAGAATGGCAAGGTTGCGCTGTTCCGGCGTGGCGACGGAGGTGCCGCCAAATTTCAAAACGACCGTATTCACTGCTCGTCATCCTGAGCTTGTCGAAGGACGGTCGAACCGCGCTGCAACAACAGTTCCAAAATCTGCACGCCGTTCGTCGCCGCGCCCTTACGCAGTTGGTCACCCACGATCCACATCGCGAACGCGCGTTCCCCACACGGGCGAAGGCGGGCGACGTGGACGAGATCCGTGCCTTCCACTTCGCGCGGCGTGACGATGCCGTCACGATGCACGACGATTCCCGGCGCGCGTTCGAGCGCCGCGTACAATTCCTCGACGCTCGTATCGCGCTGCGTTTGGAAGAACACGGCCTCGGAGTGCGCCGTGCGCACCGGTACGCGTACGGCCGTCGCGAACACGGGCACATCGGGCAGTTCCAGAATCTTTCGCGTTTCGGCCGCGATTTTCAATTCCTCACCGGTGTATCCGTCCGCACCGAATTCGCCAATTTGCGGAACGACGTTACGCACGACGTTGCCTTCGCTGCGATCGAATTGTTCCAGCGCCGCGCGTCCCGCACCGCTGATTGCCTGGTAGGTCGAAACCTGCACCGATGCAAGACCTGCGGTATCGCGCACCGGCGCGAGCGCAACGCATAAGATGATCGCCGTGCAATTCCCGACGGGAAAGAGCCGGTGCTCGGCCCGCAGCGCGTGCGCGTTGACCTCGGGAACGATGAGCGGCACGTCCTCGCGCATGCGAAACGTCGAACTGTTGTCGATGACGACCGCTCCCCGTTCGAGCAGCGGCGGCGCATACTTCTCGCTCGCGTCTTCGGAACTGGCGAAAAACACGGCGTCATACTGCGCAAGCGCTTCGGGCGTCGTTTCATGCACGTCGCCGCGCGTACGCGATGCGAACCGGCCGACGCTTTCGACCGGTACCCGGCGCTCTTCCAAAACGCGCAGAATCGTTTCTCCGACGACTCCGGTGGCGCCGACGACGGCAACTTTCATTTGAAACGGTGCTTCGGCCTAGCCTCCGCACCCCCCGTCAAAGACGGGGCCCCCGGAAAGCTCGGCAGGTGGAAAACAAATCGCTCCGTTACGGCGGAGCGATTTGCTCCTCGCAACTGAATCAAGAGATCTCACCTAGTATGGAGTCTAGTCCCACGTGCAAGCCCTTCAATCCGCGAACGTTGCGAATTGCAAACAGTATACCGGCCGCGAACGAGTCGCGCGAGAGGGAGTCGTGACGGATTGTGAGCAGCTCGCCCGCGTTGCCGCACAGGACTTCTTGGTGCGCGAGCAGTCCCTGCAGGCGAACGCTATGAATGGGAACTTCTCCGGGGCCGCCGTTTGCCTTGATGCGCGCTGCCGTCGCTGCAGCGGTGCCGCTTGGCTTGTCGCGTTTGTCCGCGCGGTGCAGTTCGACGATTTCGATCGTGGGAAAAAACGGCGCGGCCATCTGCGCAAAACGCATCATCAGCACCGCGCCAATGGCGAAATTCGGAACGATCAGCGCGCCGGTCGACGATGAATCGCACAGCGCGCGAAGTTCCTCACGCTCGGAATCGTTCCACTCGCTCGAACCAATGATTGGCAACACCCGATGCCTGACGGCCGTGCGGGCGACGTGCTGCGTCGCTGGGCGCGTGGTGAAATCTACTACGACGCTGGGCTGACGCTCGACGAAAAGCCGCTCGATGTCGTCGAATATTTCGTTTTCCGGATCGGCTTCACGCGCAAATCCCCCGACATAGTCAATGTCCGGGGATTTACATATCGCGTCGATGGCCAGCCGCCCCATGCGCCCACTTGCGCCTGCCACGGCGACGTGGGGAACGACCACGTCTAACCTACACTTTTTCGAGGGGCGCGTATTTAAGCATCACCATCTTCTGACCGACGTTCGGAAAGTCGATGGTCACCAGGCCGTCCCCGCCGGCACCGACGACGTCGCCGATGGTGCCCTCGCCCCACTTGGGATGGCGCACGCGGTCGCCCTTCTTGAGGTTCATGCTCATGCCGGCACCGGCCGTCTCATGGATGGACACCTCGCGCCAGCGGCCGCCCGCGGGACGAGGCAGCACCACGCCGCCCAGCATCTCGATCTCCGGCATCTCTTCCAAGAAGCGCGACTTGGGGTGCGCGAACGTATTGCCGAACAGCGTGCGCCGCTCTGCATAGGAAAGGTACAAGCGATCCATCGCGCGCGTCACGCCGACGTACGCCAGACGCCGCTCTTCCTCGAGTTCGGTCATGTCGACGAGCGCACGCGAATGCGGGAACACGCCTTCTTCCAAGCCGGTGAGGAAAACGTTCGAGAATTCCAGGCCCTTGGCACCGTGCAGCGTCATCAGCGTCACGTATGACGATTCCGCGTCGAGCGTGTCGAGGTCGCTGATCAGCGCGATGTTCGCCAAAAACGACGAAAGCGTCGCATCCGGTTCGTTGTTCTCGTACTCGCGCGCAACGCCCACCAGTTCTTGCAAGTTCTCCAGGCGCGTACGCGAATCGGCGGTATCCTCGTTGCGCAGTTCACGCACGTATCCGGATTCTTCCATCACGGCGACCAGTAGATCGGCGATCGAATAATCCTTGGCGCGTGCGCGCAGATTTTCGATGAGTTCCGCGAAGCGCTCGAGTTCTTTCGTTTTCTTCGGAACTGCGCGTTTGAGCAATTCCTTGTCGAAGATCGCCTCGCCGACCGACACGTGTGCTTGATTGGCGGCGGTCACCAGACTCGCGAGCGTCTGCTGGCCGATGCTGCGGCGCGGCACGTTGACGATACGCTTGAACGCAATCGCATCGGACGGATTTTCGATATAGCGCAAATACGCGATGACGTCTTTGATTTCGGCGCGCGCATAGAAGCCCACGCCGCCGACGACGCGATACGGAATGCCTTCGGCAATGAGCGCTTCTTCGAAAACGCGCGACTGCGCGTTGGTGCGGTAGAGCACCAGAAAATCGCGGTAGGCCGCGCCTTCGCGCACCAGTTCCTTGATTTTCTCGACCACGTAGCGCGCTTCGGAACGCTCGGTGTCCGCGCCGAAAGCGGTGATTTTCTCGCCTTCCGCGCGGCTGGTAAAGAGTTTTTTGGTCTGGCGGTGTTTATTATTGGCCACCAGCGCGTTCGCGGCATCCAGAATCGTCTGCGTGCTGCGGTAGTTCTCCTCCAGCGTGAAAACCTTCGCGCCGGGGAAATCCTGTTCGAAGCGCAGGATCATGCGGTAGTCGCTGCCGCGCCACGAATAGATCGATTGATCGTCGTCGCCGACGACGGTGACGTTCTTGTGCCGCTCGCCCAGCAGCGCGATCAGGCGGTACTGCGCGAAGTTCACGTCCTGGTACTCGTCGACCAGAATGTATTGGAACTTCTTCTGCCACTTGGTGCGCGTCGGTTCGTCCTTTTCGAACAGATCGATCGCGCGGACAATCAGATCGTCGAAGTCCAGGCTATTGGACTCGGCCAAGCGACGCTGATACTCGGCGTACACATTACCGAAGCGCTCGCCGATGAACGACGTATTCTTCTCGTGATACTGTTCGGGCCACAGCAGGCTGTTTTTCGCTTTGCTGATCTCGGCAAGACACGCGCCGGGCGTGAGTTGGCGTTCGTCGTAATCGAGATCGGCGATGATCTCCTTGACGAGCGAGCGTTGATCGGCGTCGTCGATAATCGCGAAGTTCGAAGAGATGCCCGCGCGGCCGCCGTCGCGGCGCAGCATGCGCACGCACATCGAATGGAACGTGCCGACCCACAGATCGCGAGCTTGCGATCCCACCATGCGCTCCAGGCGCGTTTTCATTTCTCCCGCGGCTTTGTTGGTGAACGTCACAGCCAGGATGCGATCCGGCGCAACGTCGAGTTCGCCGAGCAAATACGCGATGCGGTGCGTGAGCACGCGCGTCTTGCCACTGCCGGCTCCCGCGAAAATGAGGCAGGGGCCGTTCGCATGGCGAACGGCTGCAGCTTGTACGTCGTTAAGGGCTTCGGTCTCCAAGATCATCGCATCTATCTTCGCCGCGAGCACAAAAATCGCCCCCTATTTGAAAAGGCGCTGCGGCCGAGCCTCCGCGCCCCCCAACTTCGTTGGGGCCCCCATGGTGTGCGTAGGCGGAAAAGCAAATCGCTCCGTTACGACGGAGCGATTTGTTTCTTGCAACTTTTGTCGGAGATCAACGTGCGATCGTGAGGGCTTTCGCAGGCCGCGCCGCCAGCGCGTATGCACTGGCCAAATACGCAAGCGTCGATTCGGCGCCCATGTTCATGTTCACCGAAGCTTCGTTCAGGCCGTCCAGGCAACCGCCGTTGCGCGCCATGACGATTCCACGTGTATTGCGTCCGTTATACCAATCCAGCCCGATTTGCGCGGTCGCACGATATGCGGGATCGCCGGTCGCATCATGTGCCACGAGCGCGGCATCAACCAGCGACACGGCTTCGAGCGGCTGCTGGCAATAGCGCGGACGATTGCCGCCGCGATGATACCAGCCTTCGTTGCCGATTGGCACGAACACGCCGTTTTCGACTGTGACGTTGCTGTAGAACTCGAACGTCCGCAGACCGATCGCAACAAGGCTGTCGTCCTCGAGCGTGAGTCCTGCCCGCAGCAACGCTTCCGGCAAGCGAGCGTTATCGTACGTCATCAAATTCTCGAACCAGTGCCAGTCCGCGTCGCGCACTTCGAGATACCGCTCCTTGAGCTGATCCGCAAGGATGCGCAGCATCGCGCGGTACTGCGCCGCGTCGCCGTCAGCCACCGTCGCTTCGCAAGCGTGCGATAGCCCAATGGCCGCGTACGCCTGGGCGCGCGGCCATTGCAGCCACTCCAGCGCCTGTAACCCCTTGCCGAACAGTTTCTTGGACACGCGCCGCCACGAGCCGCGCTGCGCGTACCGCATGCCGTATCCCAGCGACCACAGTGCGCGGCCGACGGAATCATGCGTACCGACCGCGTCGAGCCACGCGCGATCGTAGCCCATGAAATTGTGGAAACGTCCGTCGTCGAGTTGCGCGTCGTGCAAGAACGCCAGATACACGCCCGCCATGCGCTGCGCCATCGCGTCGTTCGGATCGATTTCGAGTTTCGCGAGCACGACCATGTACGCACGCGATACGTCGTCGGTACAGTACCCGGTCGAGCGGTTCGGCACGTCCTCGACGGCGTGCTGAATCACGCCGACGTCGTCGGTCAGCGCGATGAGGTGATCGAGATCCGGCAGCGGTTTGCCGACGCCCGCTTCGGGGCCAACTCTATGCAGAATGGATGAGCTCCAGTTCTTGCGGCGCCAGTTCCGCAAACAGTTTGCCGTATTCCGCGGCCACGTGCGGCCAGGTCATCTGGCGTCCGAACCGGTACGCACGGCGCTCGGTGGCGCGGCGTAACGCGGAATCGTCGAGCAGCGCGTTGACGAGCTGCGAGATCGATTTGGCGTCGCGGAAGCTGCACAAGAACCCGCGATGGTTCGCGAGCACTTCCTGCGCGTACAGGTACGGCGTCGACACGATCGCCTTGCCGCAGCCCACCGCGTAGGCGAGCGTGCCGCTGACAATCTGCGTCGGATTCAGGTACGGCGTGAGATAAATGTCGGTCGCTTCGAGATAGCTGACCAATTCGTCGAAATCGAGATACTTGTCGATGAGCTGCACGTTGTGCTGCAACCCGTAATCGCGCACCATCTGCTGCAGCGACTCGCGGTACGACTCGCCTTCTTGGCGGCGCACCACCGGATGCGTTTCGCCCAAAATCAAGTACAGCGTTTCGGGATGGCGCCGCACGACGTCGCGCATTGCTTCGATTGCGTATTCGAGGCCTTTGCCGCGGTTGATCAAGCCAAACGTGGAAATGACCATGCGCTGGCCGATGCCGAACGACGCTTTGAACGGCCCGGTGTCGCGGAACGCAACGTCCGGAACGCCGTGATGAATCACGCGTACGCGCGCCGGATCGATGCGGTAGACGCGGCTGAGCAAATCGCGCCCCGTTTCCGAAAGCACGACAACGCTATTTGCGTAGCGGCACAGCTCGCGCGTGACGCGCAGCATCACGTCGTCGGGCTCGGGCAGCACGGTGTGCAGCGTCAAAACAACCGGCTTTTCGACCGCTCGCAGCAGATCGATGAGCCACTCGCCGCGTTCTCCGCCGAAGAGTCCGTACTCGTGCTGAATGTTGAGCACTTGCGCCGGATGCGCGTTGACGAGGGCGGCAGTGTCCGAATAGGATTCGCGCGATTCTTGCCTCAGGCGCGCCACGACTTCGGGCCCGTAGGAGCGTACTTCGCCCCCGGGCTCATCGATCGCGATAATCTCGCTGCTCGTGGCAAAAGCGCGATCGAACGAGTCGACCACGTCTTTGGTAAATGTCGCGATTCCGCACTCCCGGGGCGGGAACGAGCCCATGAAGAGGGTGCGCGGAACAGAGACCACGGCGAGCGTGTCTGAGGGTCTGCCTATCACCAAGATCTCCAAACGCCAGCTGGGAGGGAAAACTCGCCCAAGCAGGTGGGCAAAGCTGGCGGCTACCCCCTGCGGCGGACGCGGATTTTATACCCGCGGCTCCTTAAAGGATAAACCTTCGGAACGGGCTAGGGTTGCGCCCGCCTGCTTGCTAGCGGGCCGCGATAGGGGCCGTTGGGCCCACGCGGGCGCCTTCTTCGAGCACCGTGCCGGGTTCGATGACGGCGTCGTGGCCGATCACGCTGCCGCGGCTGACGACCGCCCCCGCGCCGACCCGCGCTCCGCTGGCGATAATGGCCTCCTCGACGACGGCACCTTCCTCAATAACGACCGCGTCCCACAGGACGCACTCGGTCAAGTGAGCCTCGGGGCCGACCGTGCACCCGTCGCCGAGCACGACGTTCGGGCCGACCTTCGCGGACGGATCGATGTGGACGCCTTCGCCGATATGGACTGGTGCGATAATGTTCTCCGGATGGACTTTTTGCGAGCCGGGGCCTTTGATGCCGGGCTCGAGTTTGAGCGGCATGGCGCCCGAGAGAATGTCGCGGTGCGCGCACAGATAGTGCTCGGGGCGCCCAAGGTCGATCCAGTAGTCCGCCGTGGTGTACGCATACAGCGCGTGCCCGTCGGCCAAAATTTTCGGGAACGTTTCACGCTCGATAGACACGTTGCGTCCCGGCGGAATCAAATCGAGCACTGCTTTGTCGAGCAGATACGTGCCGGCATTCACTTCGTTCGTGGGTTCGGTGCCCTTTGGCGGCTTCTCGACGAATTGCGAGATACGGCCGCTCTCGTCGTGCACGACGCAGCCGAACTCGGACGGGTCTTCTACTTTAATGAGATGCAGCGCACCCAGACCGCCCTTGGCTTCGTGATAGGCGATCATCGCCTGCAGGTCGAGGCTGGTGAGCACGTCGCCGTTGAGCACGAAGAACGGCCCGTGAATGTACTGCTCCACGTTTTTGATCGCACCGGCGGTACCGAGCGGCTCGTCCTCGATGACGTACGTGATCTTCATGCCGAAATCGCTGCCGTCGCCGAAATACTCCGTGATCGCCTGCGGCATGTAGCCCGCCGGCAGAATCACCTCGCAAATACCGGCGTCGTACAGCCGTTCGAGCGTGCGCGCGAGGAACGGCACGTTCATAATCGGCACCATCGGTTTGGGCGTACCGAACGTCAGCGGGCGAAGCCGCGTCCCCTCACCGCCGACCAATACGATTGCCTGCACGCACCCTCTCCTCTACTCAAAAACACAATGAAGCAAGGAAGCGTCTTGCGCCTCACACCCTGGGTATTCCCTCCCAACGAGCGTGCTGAAACGCCTAACGCGCTCAGCGTCTGCGCACCGACGTTCCGATGCGCGGCAGGTCGAAGAACTGCATATTCGTGGGCGCGTTCAACGTTGTCGACGGCCCTGAGATGATCGCAGACGGAACGAGCGCGCCGCCCGATCCGAGGTTTGCTTTCGAAAACTCGAACAGCATGCTCGCGAACTGATCGGCGACCCACAGATTGCCGCTGGAATCGAACGAAACGCCGTACGGATTGAACATCATGCCGCTGGTGAACGTCGCGTCGGCACTCAGCGCACCGCTCGACGCATTCGGCAGCGACGAGGCGTAAAATTCCGTAACCTGGCTAACCGGCGATCCAAGCGAAGTCCATAGGTTTCCGCTCGAATCGAAGGTGAGCGCCGAGACGCCGGCAGCTTGCCCGAACGACGCGATCGGGAACGGACTGCCGCTGCTCGCGATGTCGCTGGCGCGAAATTCCGCCGTCGGCGCGCACAGACTTCCCGTCCACAAGTTCCCGCTGGGATCGAACGCCATGCTGATCGTGTTGCACAGTGAACTGTTGCCGCAGCACGTTACCGGGTGAATGATGCGTGCGGGTGCGACGTTTCCGCCGCTGCCGATCTGCGCGCTCGAAAACATCACGACGCTGTTGGTGAAGTCGTCGACGTTCGCGATCCAGAGGTTGCCGGAACTATCGAACGCGCAGCCGGCTGGATTTGTCAGCAGCGCGTTACTTCCCGCAATGACGGCATCAGGCGTGAGATTTCCGCCCGGAGCAAACCCGCCGCTCGTGAAGTACAAGATCGCGCCGGCTTGGCGGCTGCCTGGACTTCCGACGACCGCTACATCACCGAATGCGTCTTCTTGCACGCATCGCGGCGTGTATGTGGAAAATTGCGTGTTGCTTCCGCTAATCGCAACCGTCGGCGTGGGACTGCCGCCGGTCAAGATGCTCGCCGTGTCGAGTGCGATCACGCTTTGTCCGCCCGTATTTGCTATCCACAGCAGTTGCGCGGCGGGCGCGGCCGTTGGCGTTGGCGTCGGAGTTGGCGTTGGCGTTGGTGTCGGTGTGGGCGTTGGCGTTGGTGTCGGTGTGGCCGTTGGCGTTGGTGTCGGTGTGGCCGTAGGCGTCGGCGTAGGACTTGGCGTCGGCGTGGGAGCCGGTACGGATTGCAGCGATGCGGTTGCCGGGGTGACGTTGCCGGACGTTGCCGTGAAATGCGCGATGACGTGCGCGCCGGTGTAGTGTACCGTTACCGTGCTCGCATTAGGTGCGGTGACTTGCGTAGCACTCAACGCCGTCGCGCCGCTCGTATCATCGTCGGCAATCGTAATTGGCGTCGCGTAGTTGCCCGGCCCGATAATGGTCGCGCCGGACGCGTCTTTGGCGTTCAGGGTGAGAGTAATATCGGACGCGGCGCCTTCGGTCGGCGACGTATTTGACAGCGCAAGTGCGATGCTCGCAACGATTCCGTTGAGCGTAACGTCGAGCGGCGTCGTCTGACCTTGCGAGATCGTCGCGGGCATCGATTGCGTGGACAGCGGCGTTCCGCTTCCGTCGGTGCTCGCGAACAGCGATATGATAAACGTGTCGCTGCCTACGGGCGCGGTAACGTTCAAACTGCACTGTAAACCGTTGCTGCCGGTGCTGCACGCGGACGATGTGGAAGTGAGCGCGATGGTCTTCGGCGGTGCGCCGTTGACCGCGATGCTCGCCGATTGCGTGTTCGAAGAAATATAGTGCGGGGTGCGTGACGAACCGGCTGCAGTTTTCACCGGAACGGCAATCGTGAAACGCGCGATGCCGTTCTCTTGCGTCTGCGGCTTCGGCGCAGCCGGCACGGCGCTCGAACTGCCGCCACCGCATGCGGCGAGCGCAGTAAAGGCAATAAGAAGCGCGACTCCACGAAACGTCTTCAAGGCGTCCCCCCAAAAAGCAGCTCGCCGAAATTTGCGCAGCGTCTGCCCGCCCGCCTTTCAATCGAAGCAAGGAAATTCTGCCCACATCATCGAACATATGTTCGCATGGGCAAACGGGTGTGGAATTGGTCAGAGATTCAGCGCTACCACGACGAGGGCCACAGTTTTGTCGAGTGCCAGCGGCACTTCGGCTTCAGCCACACGGCGTGGGTCAAAGCTATCAAGCGTGGCGCACTTCGGAGCGTCGGCCGCAAGTATGCCGACGGCCGACGAAAGTACGATTGGACTGCAGTGCAGGCATATTACGACGCCGGGAATTCGTTTACGGAATGCAAGCGCCGATTTGGCTTTTGCAATGCTTCGTGGCACAAGGCTCGTGAGCGCGGCGAAATTATTGCGCGGCCTTATGGCATGTCGATCGAGGCTCTACTAAGCGGGCGAAGAAACCGCCACCACCTCAAGGTACGGCTACTGCGCGCCGGCCTACTAAAGAACGAATGCTCGCAGTGCGGCCTTACGGAGTGGCGCGGCGCGCCGCTCTCGATGCACATCGACCATATAAACGGTTCGAAACACGACCATCGCCTCGAAAATCTACGCATGCTGTGCCCCAACTGTCACAGCCAGACGGAAACATACGGCGGTCGGAATGCAAAGCGTAATCGGCGCTTGCAAGACAGAGGACCATCAGTGTAGTATAACCGTCGCTGCCATTCCCCGGTCGTCTAATGGTAGGACTCCAGATTCTGGATCTGGCTATCGGTGTTCGAGTCACTGCCGGGGAGCGTGGCCCTATCGTCTAGAGGCCTAGGACGCCGCCCTCTCACGGCGGTAACGCGGGTTCGAATCCCGCTGGGGCTACCAATTGATTTGGGCGCGCGGTTTACCTCCAAATAAATCAAGCGCCACAAAGCAAAAACCCGCGCCTCATGGTGCGGGTTTTCTGCGATCATGAGGCATCGAGCGATGGGGCCCGAGCTGGAATTTCCCCTCGATTTTCCACCAAACGTGGCTGGGGAATAGTAACATGGTGAAGGCCCACGTTTATGGCGTAGGCATTCCGTTTGTTCAACTCTGCACCACATAGAAGGAAAAGATCGTTGAGTAAACCCGCCATTATCCTAGCGGCGCTCGTCATGTCGGCCGCACAGCTGGCCACGTCCAATGCTGCGACCGCCGCGCCCAATCCCAACCAGATCGTATCGTTCACCGACCTGCACAACGCCGTCGATGCCGGTCTGATCGAATGGAACGACTGCAAGCCGGGGCCGACCGGCAACAAGACCGTCTCGGTCGCCGACTACGAACGCTATGTCCAGCACTCCAACGTGCCGCTTCCGAAAAACCAGCTAATCGACTATGCCCAGGTCCTCAAGTACGCGCGGCATTCACAAAGCTGCAAGAAATAGGATAAGACACCAACGACGAAGGCCCGCCCGGTGCGGGCCTTCGATATTTTCCCGGAGAAAAATAGAAGTCGCACGGGCACTGTGCATGCCGTATGGCACACGGTGGTGGTTCCTTTAGGGGTGGAGGGGTCTACGATGAACACGGCGCCGGGCTATATGCCGCCCATCAAGAGTACTCAGGAGCTGAACGTTCGGTGGGCCGTCAAATGACGACCCGCTACGTTCCGTTCTCCAAGCGTAAGCAACAAGCGTTAGACGGCGGCGAAACCTTCACGTATCAGTACGACAAGGCGCCTCTTACTCTGCGGAGGCAAGTCGCCCTCATTCTCGTTGCGGGCCTTGGTGACCAAACAAGACTAACGAACTACCTTGACGGACCCACGGTCGCCGGTCGCTATTGGCACTACGTGTTTCAGTTTCTCCGCCAAGAAGCGGGCGAGTTCGAGCTGCATCCTGATGGCGGCGAACCGAAGAACCAAGTATTAAACTACATTCTCACCGCCGATACCGATCATTTCCTCGACGCGGTAGAACAGTGCCTGGCGGTCATCAACGTCGCGGCGCGCACGCTCGATGACTATGAGGCGCAGCGCTCAGGGATCGCATCCGACGCCGATGAGACTATTTCGTCAATAAATTACCGCTTCCGAGAACATCGCTTCGGGTATGCCTTTGTCCCAGAGGCGAACGAGATAATACGAATCGACTCGGAGTACATCCACAAAGACGCCGTCGAACGCGCGTTCACGCTTTTGCACGACGAAGTTTTCGAAGGTGCCTCGCACGAGTTTGCTGAGGCGCACCGTGAATACCGCGAAGGCGATCCCAAAGACGCAATAGCTAAGGCGCTAAAAGCTTTCGAGAGTACGATCAAGATCATCTGTGACCGTTTGAAATGGCCATACGATCCAAAGGCCAACGCGAAGGGGCTGATCGCCGTAATATTCGACAACGGGCTCGTCGCAAAATCGCACGAGAGTTTCTTTGGCGCACTCCGCTCCGTAATGGAATCCGGACTGCCAACGGTTCGCAACTCGACGTCCGGTCACGGGCAAGGTGCAAGCGTCGTGAAGGTTCCCCGGCACGTAGCAGGCTTCGCGCTGCATCTAGCAGCGGCAAGCATCGTTTTCTTGGTCG
>DASSEZ010000004.1:0-31815 GCA_035694945.1 Vulcanimicrobiaceae bacterium | reverse complement strand
GTGACGAGCGCCAAAAACGACGAAGAGGCGACCGAGTTCCTGACGGCAATGGGCTTGCCGCTCCAAAAAGCAGGTGCACGTTAATGGCCAAGACGGCTCTCATCGAAAAATCGAAACGCACGCCGAAGTTCAAGGTGCGCGCGCACAACCGCTGCCAGCTGTGCGGCCGGCCGCGCGGCGTGTACCGCAAATTCGCGCTGTGCCGCATTTGCTTCCGTGAGAACGCGCATAAGGGCAACATCCCCGGCGTGACCAAGGCGTCGTGGTAGCAGAGGTTAGCGAATAATGGCAGTAATCACCGATCCGATCGCCGACATGCTCACGCGCATCCGCAACGCGAACACCGCCAATCACGACGTGGTTGACGTGCCGGCGTCGCGCATGAAAGCGGCCGTGGCGCAAATTCTCAAAGACGAAGGCTTCATCAACGACTTCGAGCGCGTGAACGAAGGGCCGCAAGGCACGATTCGCATCAAACTTAAGTACGGGCCGAACAAAGAAAAAATCATCACCGGACTGCGCCGCATCTCGCGTCCCGGCTTGCGCGTGTACACGACCAAGACGGAAATTCCGCGGGTGCTCGGCGGCCTGGGCCTGGTCATCATGTCGACGTCGCGCGGCATCATGTCCGGCAAGCGCGCCAAAAAAGAAGGGTGCGGGGGCGAAGTCCTCGCCTACGTGTGGTAATCGATCATGAGTCGTATTGGTAAACTTCCGGTCGCCGTTCCAAACGGCGTGAACGTTACGGTCAACGACGGCGAAGTGCACGTCAAAGGACCCAAGGGCGAACTGCGCCAGCACGTGCTGCAGCATGTCGCCGTGAAACTCGAGGACGGCAAAGTCGTCGTCGACCGCAAGGGCGATGCCAAAGAGCACCGCGCCGCGCACGGCCTCACGCGCACGCTGGTGAGCAATATGATCGAAGGCGTGAGCAAAGGCTTCCGCAAGAGTCTGGAGATTCAAGGCGTCGGCTACCGTGCCGCAAAGGCGGGCGACGGCATCAACTTGACCCTGGGCTATTCGCATCCGGTCAGTTACAAGGCGCCGCAAGGCATCACGCTCTCGGTCGAAGGCACCAACAAAATTCACGTTGAGGGCATCGACAAGCAGCAAGTCGGCCAAGTCGCCGCGGAGATCCGCAACTTGCGTCCCCCGGAGCCGTACAAAGGCAAGGGCGTTCGTTACGCTGACGAGATCGTTCGCAAGAAACTCGGTAAGGCCGGTAAGGCAGGGAAGAAGTAATGCCTAGCGTTTCCAAGGACATCAGCCGTCAGAAGCGTCACCGCCGGCTGCGCCGCAAACTCGAAGGTTCGAGTGAGCGTCCGCGCCTGCTCGTACGCCGCACGCTGCATCATACTTACGCGACCGTCGTCGACGACGCGAAGGGTCACACGATCGTTGCGGCGTCCACGCGCGAGAAAGATCTCGCCGACGGACTCGATTCGACGACCAACATCGCCGCCGCCGAAAAGATCGGCGCGGCAATCGCCGCCAAGGCGAAGCAGGCCGGCATCACGCAGGTCGTCTTCGATCGCGGCGGTCTGAAGTACCATGGCCGCGTGAAAGCGCTGGCTGACGCAGCTCGACAAGCGGGACTGGAGTTCTAATGCAATACCGTGGTGGTGGTCGCGATCGCGACAATTCCGGATTCGAAGAAACCGTCGTACGCGTGAACCGCGTGGCGAAAGTCGTCAAGGGCGGTAAGCGCTTCAGCTTCAGCGCGCTCGTCGTCGTTGGCGATCGCAAAGGGCGCGTCGGTTTTGCCATCGGCAAGGCGGGCGAAGTTCCCGAAGCAATCCGCAAAGCCGTCGAAGCGGCCAAGAAAAATCTGGTCACCGTGCCGATGGTCGAAAAGACGATCCCGCATTTGGTGAATCACTCCATCGGCGCGGCACGCGTGCTGCTCAAGCCCGCTGCACCCGGTACCGGCGTTATCGCCGGCGGCCCGATGCGCGCGGTGCTGGAACTTGCCGGTATTCACGACATCCTCACCAAGTCGCTCGGCACGAGCAACCCGGTGAACGTGGTGTACGCGACCGTTGAAGCGCTGCGTACGCTCAAGACGGCCGAACAAGTCGCGCAGCTGCGCGGCAAGAACGTCGCAGATATATTCGCTGCATAAAGAGAAAGCATTACATGGCAGAAGCAAAGAAATCCACGAAGACGGCTAGCGCAAAGTCCAGCACGAAGGCCGCTTCAAAAACGAAGACGGCAAAAACCGCTAGCAGTGCGAACATCGCGAGCGGCAACGGTTCCATGCTGACGCTCGGTGCGGTCAAACCCGCGAAGGGCAGCTGGCCCAAACGTACGCGCGTCGGCCGTGGCCACGGTTCCGGTATGGTCAAGACCGGCGGTGAAGGCGGTAAAGGCCAGACAGTCCGTTCCGGCGGCGGCAAAGGCCCAGCGTTCGAAGGCGGTCAAACGCCCTGGCAGCGCCGGCTTCCGCATCGCCGCGGTTACTCGCAAAAGGCGCGCGACATCGGCCACTTCCGCACGCAGTACGCCGTCGTCAATCTTCACGATTTGGCGGACTGGGATGCGTCCGTCGAAGTGACGCCGCAAACGCTCATCGTCGCCAAGAAAATCAAGAACGCGCAAGACGGCGTGAAGATTCTGGGCGGCAGCAAGAACGGCAAGACGCTGCCCACGGGTTTGCGCTTCCGCGACGTGCTGTTCTCCAATAGCGCTCGCGAGGCGCTGCAGGCCGCCGGCGCTTCGTTCGATGCTGAATAATCTTCGCGCAGCGCTCCTGGTTCCGGACATCCGGCAGCGGGTGCTGTTCGTCTTTGGCGCGTTCGCCGTGTTCGTGTTCATGATTCACGTGCAACTTCCGAACGTGAACGAACCGGTGTGGCAGAAGCTGCTCTCGCAAGGCGTGTTTTACAACCTGCTCGGCTTCCTGTCGGGCGGCGCGCTGCAGAAACTTTCCATCATCGCGATGGGCATCACGCCGTACATCAACGCTTCCATCATCATGCAACTGATGACGGTAGTGCTTCCGAATTTGGAAGAACTCGCCAAGAAAGGCGGCGAGGAAGGCCGCAAGAAGATCGGTCAGTACACCCGCTGGCTCACCATCGTGCTGGCTACGCTGCAGGCGTATTTCATGGCTCACCTCATGAGCCAAGCCGGCGTGTTCTACGACAATTCTATCTGGTTCATGCTGTTCGCCGTCATCGCCATGGTCGGCGGTACGCTGTTCCTCATGTGGCTGGGCGAGCAGATTACCGACAAAGGCATCGGCAACGGCGTTTCGCTGATCATCTTCATCGGTATCGTCCTGCGCTATCCGCAGTACGTGGCTCAGACGTACGCCTCGACGTCCAAGGGCGGCGAGTCGCTCGTGAATTTGATTCTCTACATCCTGATCGCCATCGCCGTGATCATTTCGATCGTGTTCCTGTATCAGGGTCAGCGCCGCGTGCCCGTGCAGCAAGCGCGCCGCGTGGTCGGCCGTAAGATGTTCGCCGGTCGTTCGACGTACATTCCGCTGCGCCTCAACAACGCCGGCGTCATCTCGATCATCTTCGCAATCTCGATTCTGCTGCTGCCGCAACAGGCGTTGTCGTGGTTCAACAAGGCCGGCGGAACCGGCATTTGGGCAAATATAGCAGCGTGGGTGAACGTGAACTTCAGCCCGAACTCGTGGCTGTACAACCTGGTGTATTTCGTCCTGGTCGTCGTGTTCACGTTCTTCTATAGCGCGGTCGTCATCAACACCAAAGACATCGCGGACAACCTCAAGAAGAGCGGCTCGTTCATTCCGGGCATCCGCCCCGGCCAGCCGACGGTCGACTACATCAACCGCATTCTGCTGCGCATCACCACCGCGGCTGCGATTTATCTGGGCTTGCTGGCGGTACTGCCGGGCGCGCTGCAGCAGGGTCTGTCCGTCACGACGTTCTACCTGGGTTCGACCTCGCTGCTCATCGTCGTCGGCGTTGCGCTCGACACGATCACGCAGATTGAAGCACGCCTGGCGATGCGCGACTACCGAGGGTTCATCAAGCGCTAATGCGTTTGATTGCAAAGGCGCTCCGGCCTAGCCTGCGCGCCCCCCAACGAGTTGGGCCCCCCAAACCATGGCCCGCATACGCGTACTGCCTGGGACACGCTCCCCGAGGGCGCGCCTAATATGCGTTTGATCTTCTTGGGGCCGCCGGGCGCGGGCAAAGGCACGCAGGCTCAGATTCTGCAGCAGCGCTTCGGCGCAAAGCAAATCTCGACCGGCGACATCCTGCGCGAGAACCGCAGCAAGGGCACGGAGCTCGGCAAACTCGCCGAAAGCTACATGACCAGCGGTGCGCTCGTTCCCGACGAAGTGATCATCAAGATGATCGAGGCCGAACTCCAGAAGCTCGACGGCGGGTTCATCATGGACGGCTTTCCGCGCACCGTCGCGCAAGCCGAAGCGTTCGATGCGCTGCTCGAACAGCAGAAGACGCCGCTCGATGCGGTCGTGCTGTTCAATGCGGATCGCGACACGTTGTTCACGCGCCTCACGGCGCGCTGGACGAACCCGCGCACCGGACGGTCGTACAACACGATCACCAATCCGCCGCGTGTTGCCGGCATCGACGATGAAGACGGCGGGCCGCTCGTGCAGCGTGAGGACGACAAACCTGAAACGGTAACCAAGCGTCTCGATGTGTACGAACGCCAGACCGCGCCGCTCGTCGACTACTATCGCGCGGGCGGAAAACTCGTGGAAGTGAATGCGCTGGCGTCGGTCGACCACGTTACGCGCGATCTCGTGTCAAAAGTGGACGCGGAGCGAGCGGCACGGTGATCACCATCAAGTCGCCCCGTGAGATCGAAAAGATGCGCCGCAGCGGCAAAGTGACCG
Organism: Vulcanimicrobiaceae bacterium; assembly: GCA_035694945.1. Classification (GTDB taxonomy): domain Bacteria; phylum Vulcanimicrobiota; class Vulcanimicrobiia; order Vulcanimicrobiales; family Vulcanimicrobiaceae; genus DATGJX01. The sequence continues at coordinate 26,969 of DASSEZ010000004.1, read as the reverse complement.
CGAAGGTGCTCGGCGATCTCATGCGCGCGGTCAAGCCGGGCATGACCACGCGCGAGTTGGACGATCTCGCCGAGCAAGGCATTCGTTCGATGGGCGGCGTTCCGACGTTTAAAGGCTATCACGGCTATCCGTGCAGCATATGCACGTCGACGAACGACGAGGTCGTTCACGGGATTCCGGGCGACTATGCGCTGCAGGAAGGCGATCTGCTCTCCATCGACATCGGCACGACGCTCGACGGGTACGTCAGCGATTCGGCCGTTACCGTCGCGGTAGGCACGGTAAGCGACGCCGCCGAGCGGCTGATGCGCGTCACGCAAGAGTGCTTGATGATCGGCATCGCGCAGATGACCAAGGGCAAGCACCTTGGCGACATCGGCCATGCGGTCCAGGAGCACGCTGAATCGCACGGTTACGGCGTGGTGCGGGAACTGGTCGGGCACGGCATCGGCACCAAGATGCACGAGGAGCCCCAGGTTCCCAACTACGGCCGCGCCGGGGCCGGGCTGGAACTGCGCCCCGGGCTGGTTCTGGCAATCGAGCCCATGATCACCGAAGGCCATTACTCGGTGGAAACCCTGCAGGATGGCTGGACAGTCGTCACGGCAGATGGTAAACTCGCAGCGCACTTCGAGCATACCATCGCCATTATGGACGACGGACCGAAAATTTTAACCCTGCGCGACATCGGCGAGCACCCCGACGTCGCCAAGTACCGTCCGAAGGAAGAAATGGCTGCATGAACGAGGTGCAATAAATGGCGCGCGGCAGACGCGGCGGAGGCCGCCCAGACCGCGCGCGCAGAAAAGCCGAGAAAGCGGCGCAGAGTGCGACGCCTAAGGAAGAAGCGATCGAAGTCGAGGGCACGATTGTCGAACCGCTGCCGAACGCCATGTTCCGGGTGGAACTCGCAAACGGCCATAGAGTGTTAGCCCATGTGTCGGGCAAGATCCGGATGCACTTCATCCGCATCCTTCCCGGCGACCGAGTCCTGGTAGAACTCTCGCCCTACGATCTGTCCCACGGGCGGATAACCTACAGATACAAGTAATGCGGCGCCCACGGGGAGCGCTTAAAACGGCAGAAACGATAAGGCGCCTAGAGGGTCGGGCCCCACGAAGTGGGGTGCGGAGGCTAGGCCGGAGCAATTGAAATGAAAGTACGACCGTCAGTCAAACGAATCTGTGAAAAATGCAAGATCATCCGCCGCGAAGGCAAGGTGCGAGTGATTTGCGACGTCAATCCCAAGCACAAGCAGGTACAGGGGTAAGTAATGGCACGTATTGCTGGTATCGATCTGCCGCGTGAAAAGCGCATCGAGATCGCGCTCACGTATATCTACGGAATCGGCGTTCCCACGGCGAAGCGTCTGCTCGAGCGTTCGGGCGTGAGCCCGGACACGCGCGTCAAAGAGCTCACCGAAGAGCAGGAGCGCAAGCTTCGCGAGGCCATCGACGCGGAGGGCATCAAGGTCGAAGGCGACCTGCGCCGCGAGGTTGGCTCGCACATCAAGCGCCTGATGGACATCGGCTGCTACCGCGGCATCCGTCACCGGCGCGGCTTGCCGGTTCGCGGACAGCGCACCAAGACGAATGCGCGCACGCGTAAGGGGCCGAAGAAGACCGTCGGCAACAAGAAGAAAGCCGCCGCCAAGAAGTAGTCGGCCGGCCAGAGAATCCAAAGAGACCTCGCTTGTGAGAGTGGGTCTCTTTTCTTTTCGGAGGACCGCGGATGAGCAGAGTTCCGGGCGACTTGATGGCGTTCGTAGAGGCAGCGAAGAAGGACGGCGTAGCAGACGCCGATCTCGTTGGGCTGCTGCAGCAGCACGGCTGGTCGCAACGGCGGGCTTACGCGGCACTGTCCGCTTACTACGCGGGGCGGCTCGGCGCTATTCCCGAACGTGGAGGCGCCGTGGAAAGCGCGCGCGACGCATTCCTGTATCTGCTCGCGTTTGCGACGCTCGCCACATGGACCGTCGCGCTGGTATGGCTGGCAAACGCGCTCGCGGATTGGGCTTTGCCGAGCACGCTCGACCAGACGAACTACGCGGCGCCGTTTCGGTCCAGCGTGGCGGGTCAGCTCGCGAGCATCATCGTCGCCTTTCCCATTTTCATGGCGGTGAGCGCCGCCATAGTGCGTCAGACGCGTTTACGGCCGGAGTCCGTTGAGTCGGGGGTGCGCAAATGGCTGACGTACGTCGCGCTGGTCATCACCGCCGTGATCATGCTCGGCGACGCCACGTGGTTTCTGACCCAGTTTTTGCTCGGCGAACTGACGCTGCGTTTTGCAATCAAGGCGTCGATCGTGTTTGCGGTTTCGGGCGGCGTTCTTTGGTATTACCTGGGTTCTGTGTCGTCCGAACAAAACGTGCGGCGGCGCGACCTGTACTTCGGCTGCGCCGCTACGGGTATCGTGGTGATCGGATTGATTGCCGGCTTTTCCGGAATCGGAAATCCAACCTATAACCGCAGCGTGTCGTTCGATGAACAGCGGGTCAGTAATTTGCAGACGCTGGCAACGGAGATCAATGGCGCGTACTCCGCGGCGAACAAACGCCTTCCGAAGACACTGGCACAAGTGCCTCTGAACGACCGCACGCTGCTGTACGATCCCGTCTCGCACGCGCTGTACCGCTATGCGCCCGTATCGAAGAACGCATACCGGCTGTGCGCGTCGTTCGACACTGCCGCAAGCGCGGCGAACGCCGCGTTCTGGACGCACCCGTCCGGCGACTACTGCTTTCGCGTTTCGGCCGATGCCCCGGTACCGTCGACTTGACGAAGGCAATGCGCGAGGGTCGACGTTTTGGAAGCCCGAGTTCCCGTTCTGCGAGATCAACGCAAACTGCCCATTTGCGTTGACGGTAACGCTTCCGGGCATGCTTAGCTTGAAGGTGCCAAGGACGGCATTGTTCGAGGTGGATACAGTGTGTGCGCATCGCGCGAAGGCGACAGTGTTTGTGCATATGCGTAAGTCGGATACGTAAGTCGGATAATTGAGTGACAGGCTGTGTTGCTCGGCGCCCGTCGCTTCGTCGTACGTCAAGAGCGTCGGCGAGGGAACCGGCGTCGGACACGATACGTTCGCCGCTGCCGTAAAGGGAATCGCAAGATGAAGTAGACGAACGCTTGCGGCGTCCCGGCCGCTTGGGACTATAGACCGGGGTAACAGCACTCGACGCGTAAGAAAGCATACGAATAGTGATTTACGTCGGCACGTGCGGCTTCTCGTACAAAGATTGGCTTGGAACGTTCTATCCGGTGACGATCCGGCAGAACGAGATGCTGGCGTATTATTCGAACTGCTTTGCCGCAGTGGAAATCGACGCTTCGTATTACGGCGTCCTTTCAGCAGACACCGTTGCGCGCATGAACGCCCGCACGCCGGCAGAGTTCCGCTTCTGTTTCAAAGTTCCGCAAACGGTTTCCCATCCGCCCGACGCGGGACTATCCCGCGTCCACGGCGATGCTGCGGCGTTCGTCGAAAGCCTCGCTCCGATCGTCGATGCAGGCAAGTTCGGCTGCGCACTGCTGCAATTTCCGAACGGCTTCAAACCCAACGACCGCACGGAAGCCTATGTTCGTGCCGCAATAGAGGCGCTGCACCCCCTTACGCTTGTTGCGGAATTCCGTAACCGCGAATGGCAAGCACCAAAATACTTCCAACTCCTTTCGGATCTCGGCGTTGGCTGGTGCAACGTGGATATGCCGGGCTACGATACGTTGATGCGGCCGAGTTCGGATGTGTCGTCGGACGTGGGATACGTGCGTTTTCACGGGCGCAACGCCGAAAAGTGGTGGACGGGTGACAACCGTACTCGCTACGATTACGACTATTCCGCCGAAGAGCTCGAGCCGTGGACCGAACGCATCGCCGAGATCGAGGAGCAGGCGAAAACGACGTTCGCGTTCTTCAACAATCACGCGCGCGGTAACGCGGCACGCAACGCGGAACTCCTCATCGACATGCTGCGCGAGCGATACGCCGGCGCGCTCTCGCTGCTCACGCCGGCGGCGCCGAAGCCGCCCGGACAAGGCTCGCTCTTCGATTAGCCGAAAACGCGCCCGGTGGAATGGTGTGCCGTCATAACCGCCGGCGGTCGGGTCGACGCAACGTTTGCGGAGGCCCTGGGAACTCCCGTCAAGGCGCTCGCGCCTTTTCGAGGCGCGACGTTTTTGCGCCGGACGATTGACGCGCTGCGCGCAATCGGCGTCGATCGCATCGCCGTGGTTGGGGGCGCGGAAGTACGGGCGGCGTGCGAGCGAGACGACGTGCGTGTGATCGATGAGAGCAGCGACGGTGCGGAGAATTTGCGGCGAGCGCTGCGCGCGTGGGACGATTGCGCCCCGCTCCTGTATGCGACGAGCGACATGCCTTTTATCACCGCCGAAACAGTACAAACGTTTCTCAGGCGCGTGCCAGAAGGTACGCTTGCGCTGCCGCTCGCCGAGTTCGATGCGTTCGCGCAACGCTTTCCCGGCGCTCCGCCGTTTGGCGTAACGCTCGCCGGCGAAACAGTCGTAAACGGCGGAGTGTTCGCGATTCCACCCGGCGGGGCGCAGCGCATCGAACACTTCGCAGCGCGGTTTTTCGATGCACGCAAAAGCGTGTGGCGTATGGCGCGCTTGACCGGTCCGGTGCTGCTGCTGCAGTTCGCGCTGCGGCGCCTCGGCATCGCGCAGCTCGAATCGCATGCACGGCGTTTGCTCGAGGTTCCCGCGCTCGCCGTACGAGGCGCTCCGCCCGAGCTGGCATACGATGTGGACGTGCTCGAAGAATACCGGTATGCAGTCGCACACGCCTAGACCCTCGCTGCTGGGCGTTTTCTGGTTCGGCATTCAAGTCGTTTGGGGCGCGCTGCTCGGCGTTTCATTACAAGCGCGTACAACCGAGTTGTCCGGCGCACATGCCGTTGCCGCGTACGGCGTGCTTGCATCGAGCGGCGCCGCCGTCGCGGCGATCGCGCAGATTCTCGTAGGCATCGTTGCCGATAGACGGCGACTGCGCGGCAGCCGTCGCATTGAGTTCTACGTGTGCGGCGTCGCGGTCGCCTGTCCGGTGCTGTTCTGGTTCTATGCGGCGCCGAGCCTTGCGTCGCTTTTTGCCGCAGTGCTGGTGCTGCAACTTGCAATGAACGTCGCGATCGGTCCGTACCAAGCGGTGATTCCCGATTTCGTTTCCGAACGCGAAGTGGGCACGGCATCATCGTGGATGGCGGGGCTTCAGAGTGTCGGTAATGCGTGCGGTGCACTTGTTGCGGCGCTCGTATCGAACGCGCGTTTCGTGGCCGCGGTTCTTGTGGCGGCGCTCGCCGCCTCGTGCGCGATCACCGTCGCACACGTGCGCGATCTTCCACTTGCGCCAGCGCAGGCGCAGCCGCTGCGCATCAGCCGCGCGTTCGTCGATCTCTTTATCTCGCGCGCGCTCGTATTTCTCGGATTCTACACGCTGCTTGGGTATTTGTTTTTCTACGTTCGCAGCTCGTCGCTCGGCGGCGATACGAAACTGCTCACCGGTTCCATCATTCTGGCGGTAACTGCGAGCGGCGCCGTGGGCGCGCTCGCTGCGGCACGTCCCGCCGATCGCTACGATCGCCGTTTTATTGCGGCCGCCGGCGCCGCCGGATTCGTTCTCGCGCTCGGATGTTTTCTCGCATCCCACGCGTTGCCGAGCATTCTGGCAAGCGCGCTCCTTGCCGGTTTTGCGTGGGGCGTGTTCCTAAGCGGCGATTGGGCGCTCGGCTGTCGGTTTCTTCCGCGCTTCGCGCTTGCGACGGCAATGGGTATCTGGAATCTCGCGCTGCTCGTTCCGCAGATTCTCGCGCCCCTGGCGGCAAGCGCTTTGCTGGTTGCGCTGCATGCTCTGCAAAGCCCGCACGCCTCGCGTATCGCGTTCGTGCTTGCCGCATGCGAAGTCGTATGCGGCATGCTGTGGATTTGGCGCTTGCCTGCAACCAAGGCGTCGTCAGTAGAAAAAGCCGCTTCTGGGAATACTCCCTAGGGCTGTCGGGCAGGGGGAACTTCGATCTCGCCCTCGTTCGTTTAAACAGCTGGGAAACCGAAGGCGCACTTGCGCAGCTTCACGATCGGGTGACCGGTTTCCAAGAAAATCAACGATTAGGGAGGCTACATTGAATCGACTGAGCACCGGAGTCCTCAGTTTGCTCGCGGTCGCGGGCATGGGGCTCACAGCGGTTGCCGCTCCGTCGGGCCATGCAACACGTGGAAACATCGGACACAACGTCGTTGCTCAGGCCACGCCGGTCGCATCTCCGTCCCCGGCAGCGACTCCCGCTGCATCACCCATGGCTTCGCCGGCAGCTCCGGCGACGACCGCGCCCGCGGCAAACGTTCCGCCAATGCAATTCGGCTCACCGCCGTCGGGTCAAATTCCAATCCTGTTCAATGACCACCACGTCTATTCCAAACCGGACGTTTTGCGACATGGACGCGTGCTTTCCGCACTCGTGCGCGGCGGTACCATTTTGATTCCGCTGCGTTCGATGTTCGAACAAATGGGCGCGACCGTTTCGTACGATCCGGCAACAAAAACCGTTGACGTGACCAAACCCGGATCCGACGTGAAGGTGACGCTCGGCAAACCGGAAGTGACGATCAACGGTGAGACGCGTCCGCTCGACGTGCCGCCGATGATGTACCAAGGAACGATTCTCGTTCCGGTTCGCGTCATTTCCGAGGGTATGGGCGCATACGTGCAGTGGGTGCCCGACCGCCGCGTCGTCGTCGTGCGTTACGTAACGCCGACCCCGCCGCCGCCGCCGAGCACACCGCCGCCCGCACCTGCGCCGTCACCAACCGCGGTACCGACGCCGGCCCCGGTCGTGGGACCGTATCAAGATCACTACATCGCGGGCGACTACATCATCAGTCCCAAGGTGTACAACGAGTTCAGCCCCGGCAACAAGGGCAATGATTCGTTCGCCGTTCGCGGCGCGCTGGAGTTCAATCTCATCGGGTTACCCTGGATGATCGCCGGCGACTTCCGCCAGTACCAGTATCCGCACAACTGCACCTCGGCAACGGACCCGCAGTGTTTGGTGACGGTTATTGGCGGACAAGGGCAAACGGTCGTCCCGGCGTTCACCGCCAAGGATACGGACGTCGACGCGCGCTTCGGTCTGAAAGTGGCCGACCCGCACATCTTCATCGGCGTGGGTTATCTGTGGCGTACGAACAACTACGGCTACCCGCGCGAGAACGGCGTCGGCTTCGGTCTGGAGAAGCTCCCGGACCTCGACCAAACCTTCTCGCTGTACGGCAGCGCGTACTACTATCCCAGCGTGAAGGGAACGTGCGGCACCGACGTGTGCCCGACCGGCCCCTTCGATCTGGCATACCGCGTCCTGAAGTACCAGGTGGGCGCAACGGTCAACTTGGGCGGCAATTCGGTGCCGGTGTTCCTGGATCTGGGCTGGCTCGGCGATGATGGCCGCAACAAGACCAACGCTCCTGCGGACTTCTCGCACAACGGCCCGTACGTCGGCCTCGGCATCAAGTTCTAGCCGCTGAGACGACAAGCAAAAGAGCCCCCGATTATCGGGGGCTCTTTTTGCATTCGCGTACTGGTAAATGCGCCTCTACCCATTTTGGCGCACGGGTGGTTATGCTCTGCAGCTATGGAAGCAGCTCCAATATGGCAGATCGACGGCGACTGGTTTGACGTGTGCCGCTGCACGATTCCCTGCCCTTGCACATTCGCGCAAGCACCGACGGATAATTATTGCGAAGGCGTGCTCGTGTGGCACGTGAACAGCGGACGGTATGGCGAAGTCCGGCTCGACGGATTCAACGTCTTGGCGATCGGTAGTTTTCATGGAAATATTTGGGCCGGCGAAGCGAAGGCCGCATTCGGCATCTTTATCGACGAGCGCGCCGACGAGCGCCAGCGCACAGCGCTGCAAACGATCTTCGGCGGACAAGCCGGCGGCTTTCCCGCGGAATTCGCAAAACTTATCGGCGAGATCCGCGGCATCGAAACGGCGCCGATCGAATTCGAACTCGCGGATGATTTATCGTACTGGCGTGCGCGCATCCCCGGCAAAGTGGAAGCGGCCGCGCAAGCGCTTACGGGGCCGATGACGCCGCCCGGAAAGCGAGTGCAAACGACAAACGCGCCGGGATCCGAAGTGGGGCCGGGCGGCGCGGCGACATGGGGCGTTGCCACCGCGGACCGCGCGAACGCTATGGGCTTTGATTTCGAGTGGATCGGGCGCTCGAGCAAGCATATTCCGTTTTCATGGAACAACGTGTAACTCCGCGGCGCTTGACGTTTGCGACGTGGATAGCGGCACTTGGTGCTGCTGCGCTTGCGTGGGTGCTGACGATCAACATGTCTGCCGGCATGCCGATGCCGGCGATGATGCCCTTGCCCGCGTTTCTGGTTTTCTGGATCGTCATGATGATCGCCATGATGTTTCCGTCCGTTGCGCCCGCGGCGCTGCTTTGGACGCATACCATCGCGCGCACCAGTTCAGGCGCGCAGCAAGCGTGGCGCATGGTTCAATTCGTCGCCGGCTATCTGGTGGCGTGGGCCGCGTTTGGTGCGGTGCTGTACGGCGCGATATTCGAATTGTCGTCGCTGCTCTCACACAGGCCGGGCAGCTCCGGGATTGCCGGAGCGGCCATTTTCGGGTTGGCGGCCATGTATCAGGTGACGCCACTAAAGCGCGCCTGCTTGCTGCACTGCCGGTCGCCCTTTGCCGCCCTGATGCGCTATGCCGCGTTCCCACGGCGCGGACGCGACCTGCTCGTCGGCCTGCATCACGGCGCATATTGCGTGGGCTGCTGCTGGGGACTCATGATGCTGCTCCTGGCGGCGGGAATCATGAACCTGGCCGCAATGGCGGGAGTGGCCCTGCTCGTACTGCTTGAAAAACGCTGGCGCCGGGGCGAGGCGCTCGCGCGCTGGTCGAGCGCCCTCTTCGCGCTCTTGGCCCTCGCGGCGCTGCTGCGTCCCGAGGCGTTCGCCGGCCTGCGGTAGGGTGCGCCCTCGGCGCTTGCGCGGCGAACCGTTCCCCTGTAGAATAACGCCTTGGCGCCGGAACTCTCTCCCGGCGTGCTTCAGGGTGCTTTAGCCGCACCGGGAGCCGCGACCCGTTCGCCGCGGGTTCGCGTACGAGATGGTGTTCTTCCAACGGAAGATCGCGCCGTCGAGGCGACGACACCGCTCTCGTTGAGCGGACAGGATAAATCTTCGAGGCTATTTTGGCAGCAAAGAAACAAACGAAGTCGCGCAAGAAGCGTGAGTTCAAGAACGTTCAATCGGGCGTCGCGCACATTCATGCGTCGTTCAACAACACCATCGTGACGATGTCGGACAATCTCGGCAACGTCATTGCGTGGGCATCGGCCGGAAATCTCGGATTCAAAGGTTCGAAGAAATCGACGCCGTTCGCCGCACAGATGGCAGCGGAAGCCGTCGCGCGCAAAGCGATGGAGCACGGCATGAAGTCGACGGAAGTGCTGGTTAAAGGACCGGGCGCCGGACGCGAAGCCGCGATTCGTTCCCTGCAAGCCGCCGGCTTGGAAATCACCCTCATCAAAGATGTAACGCCCATTCCGCATAACGGTTGCCGTCCGCCAAAACGGCGCCGCGTGTAGTAGGGGAGCGTAAGAGAGAGCAATGTCACGTTATATTGGACCCGTCTGCCGTTTGTGCCGTCGTGAAACCGCGGCGAGCAAGACCGGCGAGAAGATCAAACTGTTTCTCAAAGGCGATCGCTGTCTGAGCAAAAAGTGCGCGGTTGAACGCCGCGGCACGGCGCCGGGACAGAAGACGCAAGGCAAACAGCGTCAGAAGATCTCCGAATACGGCCGTCAGCTGCGCGAGAAGCAGAAGATGCGCCGCTACTACGGCGTGCACGAAACGCAGTTCGAGAACTACTTCCGTGAGGCGGCCCGCGTACCGGGCCAGACCGGCCGTACGTTCCTGCAACTGCTCGAGCGCCGTTTGGACAACGTCGTCTATCGTCTCAATCTGGCGACGAGCCGCGCGCAAGCGCGTCAACTCGTCACGCATCGCCACTTCCGCGTGAACGGTAAACTGGTCAACATTCCGTCGTTCATCGTGAAAGCCGGCGACGTGATCACGATTGGCGAGCGCAGCAAGAAGTCGCCGGTGTTCGAAGCCAACTTCGAAGTGGCGAAGAACCGCCGCGCGCCGGAGTGGCTTGAGTGGAACGAAGCCGAAGCGTCGGCGAAGGTTCTGCAACTGCCGAGCCGCGAGCAAATCGACACGCCCGTAGACGAACAACTCATCGTCGAATACTACTCTCGCTAGTCTTTTCGTGTCAGGCGTCGTTGCTCGGTGTCTCGTTTACCAAAGTAAACCGCGGCACCGAGCGCCTCGCCTAACAACGAAAATACTCAGCGAGAGAACATTTAACCCAAGCCGCTTCTAGGCGTACGATCGCCGCGCTGCTGGGCAGCGCGACGGATAACGTAAGAAGCAACAAAGGACCAAGGAAACCAATGACCGTTCTGGATACGCCCCAAGGCGCGGGCATCGAAGTTCGCGAGCGCCGCGATAACTACGCGAAATTCGTCATCGAACCGCTCGAGCGCGGGTTCGGTATTACGTTGGGCAATGCGCTGCGCCGCATTCTGCTCAGTTCGATTCCGGGCGCTGCCGTCACGTACATGAAGATCGACGGTGTGCTGCACGAGTTCTCGACCATTCCCGGTATCGTCGAAGACACGATTGCGCTGATGCTCAACCTCAAGGGTTTGCCGGTGAAACTCAACACCGACGAACCCAAAGTGCTCACGCTGAGCGCGACCGGCCCCAAAGACGTGACGGCCGCAGATTTCGCGCCGGATGCCGACATCGAAATTCTCGATCCGAACTACCGCATCGCGACGCTCTCGGCCAAGACCGCGAAACTCTCTATGGAAGTCGGCGTCGAGAAAGGGCGCGGCTACGTGACCGCGGATCGCCAGCGCAACGTCGAGCATATGATCGGTCTCATTCCGCTCGATTCGATCTTCTCGCCGATTCGCAAGGTGAACTTCACCGTCGACGATACGCGCGTCGGTCAGAACGTCGACTTCGATCGTCTGACGATCGAGATCGAAACCAACGGTTCCGTAACGCCGGACGAGGCGCTCTCGACCGCCGCGACGATCATGCAAGAGCAGCTCGATCTCTTCGTCAACTTCACGAATGAAGAGAAGCCGCTGCCCGCAGCGCCGGCGAGCGAATGGGACATCCCGGTCGAGACGCTCAACCTCTCCGTCCGCTCGTTCAACTGCTTGAAGCGCGCCGGCATCTCGAAGGTTTCCGAACTGCTCGACATGAGCGAAGACGAGATCATCAAGATGCGCAACTTCGGCAAGAAGTCACTGGACGAGATCAAGCAAGTTCTGGAAGAACGCGGCCTCTCGCTGCGTCAGTCGTAAGGAAGCTAGCATGCCGCATCAAATCGCCTATAAGAGACTTTCCCGTACGGACGGCCACCGCAAGGCGCTGCTGCGCAACTTGGCGACGTCGTTCTTCAAGCATGAGAAGGTCGAAACGACCTCGACCAAAGCCAAGGAAATCAGCCGCGTCGTGGAGCGCCTCATCACGCAGGCCTCTCGCGGAGATCTGCATTCCCGCCGCCTCATCGCCGAATACATCACCGAACCCGCGGTCGTGAAGAAGCTCGTGGAGCAGATCGCTCCGGCGCTCAAGGACCGCACCGGCGGATATACGCGCATCACCAAAACGCGCGTGCGCCAGGGTGACGCAGCGGAGATGTCGCTGCTCGAACTCGTCCGCTAAATCGTGTCATGGTGAGGTATCGAACCACGGCCGAGTCCGTCGAGGCCTCGATACCTCGGCCGCCCCTTCGATACCTCAGGGCTTCGGCACTCGATACCTCAGCGTGACACCATAAATGGAATACGCTCCTCTTTTACGCAGGCTCATTGCCGGCGAGCATCTTTCCGAAGCCGATGCGGCATCCATGATGGGCGCCATCATGGATGCTTCGTTCACGCCGGTTCAGTCTGCCGGCCTGCTGACCGCACTCGCGATGACCGGCGAGCAGACGGCCGAAGTCGTCGGTGCGGCGCGCGCAATGCGCGATCGCAGCCTTCACGTCGATCATCAGTTGCCCATGGTCGTCGACGTGGTCGGCACCGGCGGTGACGGCGCAAACACCATCAACATCTCCACCATCACCGCACTCGTCGTTGCGGCGTCCGGCATTCCCGTCGCAAAGCACGGCAACAGAGCCGCTTCCAGCGCGTGCGGCAGCGCCGACGTACTGGAAGCGCAGGGTATGGCGATCGACGTGGATCCCGAACGCGCGGCGGAGATGCTGCGCGAGGCGGGCTTTACCTTTATGTATGCGGCGCGCTACCACCCGGCGATGAAGAACGTCGCACCGGTGCGCCGGGAACTCGGCGTGCGTACCATCTTCAACGTGCTCGGGCCGCTCACCAATCCCGCGCGCGCGACGCACCAAGTTGTCGGCGTGGCGCGCCCGGAGCTCATCGGCCTCATGGGCGACGTGCTGCGCGGGCTCGGCGTACGCTGCGGGGCGGTGGTGCACGCGTCCAGCGGTATCGACGAAGTCGGCGGCGAAGGCCCGACCACCGTGTACACGTTCGACGAGGGCGAGAGTAGACGCTGGACCCTTGAACCGGAGGCCTATGGCATCCGCGTGCCGCTGGAGCAGATCCGCGGCGGTTCCGTCGACGCCTGCAAAGACGCATTCGAACGCATTCTGTCCGGAGAACAATCGCCGCGAGCCGACGTCGTCGCGCTCAATGCCGGACTGGTTTTCACCGTGTGCAAACGCACACCGGACTTGAAGGAGGGCATTGAACTGGCTCGCACGCTCCTGAAGGAAGGCCGCGCGGCGGCGGTCTTCGAGCGCGCAAAGCAGTTCTCGCATGGTTGACATTCTGCATCGCATCTATGATGCGAAAGCCGCGGCGAGCGCGCAAGAAGAAGCGCGCGAACCGTATGACGTCGTCCGCGCGCACGCACTCGCGCGCCGACGGGAACGGCGTCCGTTTCTTCAAGCCATTCGCGGCGCACAAGGCCCCGCGATCATCGGCGAAATCAAACGCGCCTCACCTTCGGCCGGTCTCATCGCGCGCAACTTCGATCCGGCCGCGATTGCCCGCGCGTACGATGCCTCGCACGTCGACTGCATCAGCGTGCTGACCGAAGCCGACCACTTTCTCGGCGAACTGGAGTATTTGGAAACCGCGCGCAACCATTCGTCGCGGCCGCTGCTGCGTAAGGACTTCTTGAGTACGCCGTATCAGATCGCGCAATCTGCGGCCTACGGCGCTGACGCAGTGCTGCTGATCGTTGCGGGTTTGAGCGACGAGCAGTTGCGCGCATGCATCGAAGAAGCGGAAAAGTACGATTTGGACGTGCTGGTCGAAGTGCACGACGTAGTCGAACTACGGCGCGCCTCCGCGTTGAACGTACGGCTCATCGGCATCAACAACCGCAATCTGCGAACGTTTGAAACCGACCTTGCCGTCACCGAACATTTGCTGCCGCACGTTCCGCAAGGCGTTACGGTGATAGCGGAAAGCGGCATGCAAGGGCCCGAGGATATTTTGCGGCTGCACAGCGCGGGCGCGCGCGGATTCCTGGTCGGCGAGGCGCTGATGCGTGCGGAAGACCCCGGTGCGCTCATCCGCGAGCTCAAGTCCGCGGTGCGTGCAACGGCGATGCATTGAGAACGCGGATCAAGTTTTGCGGTTGCGTCGACATGCACGACGTCATGATGGCGGTCGAGACGGGTGCCGACGCGATCGGCATGATCTTCGCTCCCTCGCCGCGCCGCATCACTGAGAGCGCCGCAAAACACATTGCCGAGCGGCTGCCGCCCTTTATTACACCGGTGGGCGTTTTTGTCGATCCCACGCGCGACGACGTCGCGCGGGCGCGCGACATTTTTCCGGACCTCGTTATTCAATTGCACGGCGATGAAACGCCTAGTTTCGTCTCGTCGATCGACGGCAAGGTGATAAAGACCATTCACGTCGCTCAGGATGCCGCTGATTCCGCCGCGGTCGAGATGGCGGGCAACGAGCACCCACGAGCCATTTTGCTGTTCGACACTGTGGTGAACGGGCATCGCGGCGGCACCGGCTTGACGTTTCCATGGAGAACGATCGCGCCGATCGCGCGGCAGCGGCAGGTCATCGTTGGGGGCGGTCTGACGCCGGAAAACGTTTCCAATTGCGTGCGCACGATACGGCCGTTCGGCGTCGACGTGCGCAGCGGTATCGAAACGGACAGCCGCAAAGATTTGCTGAAAATGCGCGCATTCGTCCAAGCTGTGAAAGAAACCGATGCTTCCTGATCCCCGCGGGTATTTCGGCGACTTCGGCGGGCGGTACGTTCCCGAAGTGCTCATTGCGGCGCTCGCCGAGCTCGAGCGCGAAGTGGAGAACGCCTTTAAATCGCCGGCGTTCTGGTCCGAGTACGAAGCAATGCTGAGCACGTTCGTCGGGCGGCCGTCGCCGGTCTACCGTGCGCAGCGTTATCTAAGCGGTTCGTCGGGCGCGATGCTCGCCCTCAAACGCGAAGATCTCAATCATACCGGCGCGCACAAGATCAACAACACCGTCGGACAGGCGCTGCTCGCGCGGCGCATGGGCAAAAAACGCATCATCGCAGAAACCGGTGCGGGGCAACACGGCGTCGCCACGGCGACCGTCGGCGCGAAGTTCGGTATTCCGGTCGAGGTGTACATGGGCGCGCTGGACGTGGAACGACAAGCGCTCAACGTCTACATCATGAAGTTACTCGGCGCGCAGGTGCATCCCGTGACCGGCGGAACGCAGACGCTCAAGGATGCGACCAACGAGGCGTTTCGTCAGTGGGCTGCACGCGTGGACGACACGTTCTACGTCATCGGCAGCGTCGTCGGCGCACATCCGTATCCTTACATGGTGCGCGAGTTTCAAAAGGTCATCGGCGTGGAAGCACGCCGCCAGTGCCTGGAGCAATTCGGGCGTCTGCCGTCCGACGTGGTTGCATGCGTGGGAGGCGGCAGCAACGCAATGGGCATTTTCGCCGGTTTCATCGGCGATCCCGACGTGCGGCTCTGGGGCGTTGAAGCCGCGGGCGAGGGTATCGAAACCGGCCGCACTGCGGCGGCGATTACAGCCGGAAGCGTGGGAGTATTGCACGGATCGCGTTCGTATTTGCTGCAAACGCCCGAAGGCCAAGTAATCGAAACGCATTCGATCAGCGCGGGTTTGGATTATCCGGGCGTCGGGCCCGAGCACGCCTATCTCAAAGCTTCCGGCCGCGCGAACTACGTGCCGGTTACGGATCGCGAGGCGCTCGATGCGTTCTTCGAGTTCTCTCGCATGGAAGGCATCATCCCCGCCCTCGAGAGCGCGCATGCAATCTCCTTTGCTCGCAAGCTCGCGCAGGAACGCGACGCCAACGATCTCATTCTGGTGAATCTCAGCGGCCGCGGAGACAAGGACATCGCCCAGGTACAACATGCGTCACCCTGAGGGTATCGAGGCCATTTTCAAACCCGACCATTGCGCGTTCATACCTTACGTAATGGCGGGCGATCCGGATCTCGACACGACGGCGCGCATCATTGCCGCGCTCGGTGATGCGGGCGCCGACGCCATCGAGCTGGGCATTCCCTACGGCGATCCGCTTGCCGATGGGCCGACTATTGCTGCCGCCGGCATTCGCGCGCTGCGCGGCGGCGCCGGCATTGCGCAGGTGTTGCATCTGGTTCGCGAAGCAAACGTGCGCGGTGCACCGCCCATCGTCCTATTCACGTATTTCAATCCCGTGTACCAATATGGCATCGAGCGCTTCGCGCAGGATGCAGCCGATGCGGGCGCGGCCGGTGTCATCGTCCCGGATATCGCTTTGGAAGAAGGCCAAGCACTGCGCGACGCGCTTGCGAAGCATGGTCTGCAGATGCCGCTCTTGGTTTCACCGTCGACGCCGCGCGATCGTGCCAAACGCATCGCCGACGAGTCGCGTGGTTTCGTGTACGTCGTTTCGCGCCTCGGCGTAACGGGCGCGGGCGCCGCCCCGGATTTTTCGCCGCTGCGCAAACAGGTTGCGATGCTGCGCGAGGTGACGGATAAACCGCTTGCCGTCGGCTTTGGCATCAGCAAACGCGAACACGTGCACGAAGTGCGCGGTTTGGTGGACGGCGTCATCGTGGGCAGCGCGCTCATTGACGCGTACGCCGGCACGACGCGAGAGGAAGCGGCGCAGCGCGCGGCCGAGTTCGCGCGTTCGCTCGTCAGCTAGACACTTCGCTACCGGGCAAGCCATAATGTTGCCATGGCGCCCGCCGCAGTCGCGCAGGCCCTGCATACGTTTGTGTTCACGGACATCGTGGGCAGCACGCGCTTGTGGGAGCGCGCGCCGCAAGCAGCACGGCAAGCGGTCGCCAGGCACTACGACATCATCGCGTCGTGCATCGCTTCGTATCACGGGACCATCTTCAAGACGGTGGGCGATGCCTGTTGCTGCGCGTTCGACGATCCTGTAGACGCGATACGCGCAGCCATCGCGGTTCAACGCGCGATGCAAACCGAAGAATGGCCCGCGGAAGCGGGCCGGCTCCAAGTGCGCATCGGCGTCCACAGTGGTGAGGCGATAAGCGACGGCGGCGACTATTTCGGTGCGACCCTCAACCGCGTAGCGCGCTTGATGTCGGCCGCGCACGGCGGACAAATTCTGGTTTCGGGTGCAACTGCGGATTCGGTTCGCGGACATTTGCTCGAGGAATGCACTTTTGCGGATCTCGGTGCGCACCGCCTGAAAGACCTGGCGCAACCGCAGCATCTTTTTCAAGTTGCGGCGGACGGCCTGGCTGCCGGTTTTCCGCCGCCGCTCTCGCTGGACGCGCATCCGAATAATCTGCCGTCGCAAATATCCGCGTTTGTCGGACGCGCGCAAGAAGTGCGCCGTCTGAACGAACTGCTGCGGTCGGAACGGCTCGTTACGGTTTGCGGTGTGGGAGGCGTCGGGAAGACGCGTTTGGCGCTGCAAGCGGTCGCGGATACGATCGCCGCGTTCAGCGATGGATGCTGGATCGCGCGTCTGGCCGACGTCACGGATCCGGAGTTCGTCGTGCAAAGCGTTGCGTCCGCACTCCAGATCGCGGGCGTTCCGGGTGAAGCACTGGACAAAACGCTCGTGCGCGAGTTGTCCGGCAAGAGCGCGTGCATTCTGCTCGATAACGCAGAGCACGTCTTATCGGCGGCTGCAGAGTTAGCGCGCTGCTTACTGACATCGTGCCCCCGCCTGACGATGCTCGTCACAAGCCGCGAACCGCTGCACGTGACCGGGGAACGCGTGCTGCGAATCGGTCCGCTCACCGGTGAAGACGCACAAGCACTCTTCGTGAATCGCGCAAATCTGGAACTCGCGGATGCTTACATCCGGCACATCTGCAAGGGGCTCGACGGGCTTCCACTGGCGATTGAACTTGCCGCCGGACGCATCGGCGCGCTTACGACACGCCAGCTTGACGCGCGCCTGAACGCCATCCTTCCGATGCTTGCATCAAAAGATTCTTCGCAAGAAGCACGCCACCGCACACTGGAGGCGACCATCGAATGGAGCTTCAGGCTGCTCAATCCCAAGGAACAGCGGTTCTTCGCGTTACTGTCGGTGTTCGAAGGCGGCTTTACGCTCGAGGCGTGCGAATCGGTTGCGTGGGCCGGTGAGGAAGACGATCCGGCCTATGCGCTTATCGACGCACTCGTCGATAAATCGTTCGTGGCCGCGGAGCCGGCCGGCGACGAGATGCGCTATCGCTTGCTGGAAGCGATGCACGGATTCGCGCGCAAGAAATTGCTGGACTCCGGCGAGGTTGCGATCGCATGTGACGCGCATTTCGACTATTACCGCGCGATCGCCGAGCGCTGGGGAACGTGGAACTCGCCGCAGGAGGAGCAGATCTATCTTCGCACGCTTGCGGTCGAAATGCCGAACGTGCGCGCCGCACTGGATTACGCGCTCTCGCGTGAAGACTGCGTTCCGGCGTTTGAAATGCTGCTCAAGGTCGGTATGTACTGGCAGCAGCATTGCAGTATCGCGGAGGCACGTTCCTGGCTTGCACGCGCATGCAGCGCAGCAGCGGATTCAAAAAGCCTTGTACACGCCAAGTTGCTGCGGCGCGCCGCAACGTTCGCGACGATCGAAGACGACTACGCCGCCGCACGGGACCTGAGTTTGCAGGCACGGGCGTTGTTCGAAGAACTGGGCGATCGTCCGGGGACCGCCGAAGCGCTGCATAATCTCGCCGTCATCGAACAGCGCTCGGGCAGCGAAGACGAGGCTTATCGTCTCTACAGTCAAGCGCTGAGCATTTTCGAACAGACGCATCATGAAATCGGAACCATTACGGCACTCTACAATCTCGCCCAGACGGCAAAGCGCCGCGGCGATTTCACGGCCGCAAAAGCTTCTATGGAGCGTGGGATGGCGCTGTGCACATCGGCACAGCACGCGGACCGGCTGGCGACGTTTTGGACGCTGCGCGCGGAGATTGCAATGCACGAGCGTTCCTTCGACGAGGCTGCGTCGGCATTAGAGCAGGCGCTGGAGATGAAACGCGCCCTCGACGATCGCCACGATCAGGTCGAGGTATTGTGTAACTTTGCGGTGCTGCAGATACGGCGCGGTGACGCGCAAGCGGCTATCTCGTACGCGCGTGAAGCACTCGGCCTCGCGCGCGACGTAAACGTGCCGTCGTTGTTCATCGGCTGCATGGAAGTCTTCGCCGTGCTGTACTTACATGGCGGACGGGAATCTCGTGCGCGCGAGATCTTGGCTCTGGCTAGAGCGATACGAGCGGAGCACGGCTACGTCTACGAAATCGTGCATGAACTGCGTGAAGACCTTGCCGCACTTGCGAACGTCGCACCGGCGACGGACCGTGCGCGCGACGCGGTGCAGCGCACGGTTGCCGATATGCTCGAAGACTACTCTTTGTAGTAAATCGCCACGCCCGCGCCATTGAGTTCGAACGGCGTCGGCGGGTCCGTGTTTTCGTCGAGAAACTGATACGTGATGTTCGCATCGGGTTCGACGAACGGCAGCCAGCCCTGACCCGGAGGCGGTACGTGTCCGTTGCGATGGATGATGATGCGCACCATGCTCGGCGCCGCGTCGGGCGCGGCCTGCGCTGCATTGATCGTCGTGCACGTGAGATTCATCGGATTCGTTGCCGGCGTGACGCCGCGCGTGCTCGCCGTCGTGTCGGGTGTATTCTTCATCTTGCGGTCTCCCGGGAGATAGCGCCAGTATAGGGCGGGCGTACCGCCGCTTCGGAGAGGCAAAAGTCCTTACAGCCGTTTTGTCATCAACAGTGAATCCCACACTTCGCCCGTTTGCCGTGTGACATCGCCGGGGTAATAGTCGCGCTGCTGGAAGCCCGCATTACGATAAAGCGCGAGCGCGCGTTCGTTGTGCGGAAACACCAGCAAGCTGATCTCGACGAGTCCGGCTGTGCGCGCCCACTCGATGACGCGCGTCAGCAGTGCTTTACCGATGCCGCGCCCGCGGTACCGTTCGTCTACGAGCATGCCGATCACGTGGCCGTACTCGTCGTGCGGATAGACACCGATGTAACCCGCAATGCGCTCCGGCTCTGCCCACACGAACCCGGCGCCTTCGCCGCGCAAGATCTTGCGCCAACGCCGCCGGTACTGCTCGCGGTCGAACCCCGGCTCGGTGCCAATCCAGCGCCGCTCGTCCGCCACCCGTTCAAAAAGCGAAAGGAGAGCATCGAAGTCGCGCTCGTGGAGTTCCCGAATGGCGCTCATGCGGTGATGTTCCACGGTACCCGTCGCCCGCTTCCTTCGGGCGGGCGGCGGCGTGGCGGCAGGTGGGCCGCGCGGCCGTAGGGGGAAGGTCGTAACTGCAGGGAAGTCATTGCGGTTAAGATAGGTGGGCTGCCCGAGCAGCGCCTTTATAGAGGAGAGAGTTTCACCTTGAGCACGACCGCCGAACGCATCGCACCGTTTTCCAACGAGCCGATTAAACTGTACACCGATCCCGCGGACGTTGCGGCCATGCAGGCCGCACTCGCGTCGGTCAAAGCTGGTTTCGGCAAGAAATATCCGCTGCTGGTCGACGGCGAGCGCATCTTCACCGACAAGACGATCCCGTCACTCAATCCTTCGAATCCAAGCGACGTCGTCGGCGACATTTCGTCCGCATCACTGGAGCAAGCGAATCGCGCGATCGAGATCGCGCACGAGCGTTTCGCTACGTGGAAGAACACGACGGCGGAAGAGCGCGCGGCGTTCTTGTTCAAAGCCGCGGAACTCACGCGCGAGCGCCGCTATCATTTCAATGCGCTGATGGTGTATGAAGTCGGAAAGAGTTGGGTAGAAGCCGACGCCGATACCGCTGAGGCAATCGACTTCATGGAGTTTTACGCGCGTGAGGCACTGCGGTACGCGGGCAAGCAGCCGATCACGCCGATTCCGGGCGAGGAAAACGAACTGCGCTACATTCCTCTCGGCGTGGGTGTGGTTATTCCGCCGTGGAATTTCGCGTTTGCGATTATGGCCGGCATGACGTGCGCGGCGCTCGTGACGGGCAACACGGTCGTGCTCAAACCGTCGAGCGACAGCGCCGTGATTGCGGCATGGTTCGTCGATTTGCTGCACGAGATCGGCGTACCGAAGGGCGTCGTGAACTTCGTTCCCGGCAGCGGCAGCGTCATCGGCGACGCCATCGTCGAACATCCGCTCACGCGCTTCATTTCGTTCACCGGATCGAAGGAAGTCGGTCTGCGCGTGAACGAGCGCGCCGCAAAGACTCAACCGGGCCAAAAATGGATAAAGCGAGTCGTGGCCGAGATGGGCGGCAAGGATTCGATCATCGTTGCAGCGGATGCGGATCTCGACGCCGCCGTTGAAGGCGTCGCCGTTTCGGCGTTCGGCTTTCAAGGCCAGAAGTGCTCGGCGTGTTCGCGCGCGATCGTCGACGAAAAACTCTATGACCAATTTGTCGAGAAACTCAAAGCGCGGGTTGCCAAGATTACCGTTGGTGACGTGAGTGAGCAGCGCAATTGGATGGGGCCGGTCATCAACGAGCGCGCCATGACGTCTATCCAGAAATACATCGAGATCGGCGCGAAGAACGGCCGATTGATCTCCGGCGGCAAGCGTATCGGCAACAACGGCTATTTTCTCGAACCGACGGTGATCGCCGACGTCGCGCCCGATGCAGTTATTGCGCAGGAAGAAATCTTCGGGCCGGTACTTGCAATCATCAAAGCGCGCGATTACGATCACGCGCTCGAGATCGCGAACAACACGGAGTTCGGCTTAACCGGCGCGGTTTATTCCACGGACGAAGCCAAAATCGAACGCGCAAAGAACGAGTTCTTCGTCGGCAATCTCTACGTCAACCGTAAGTGCACGGGCGCGCTCGTCGGCGGCAATCCGTTCGGCGGCTTCAATATGTCCGGCACGGACAGCAAGGCCGGCGGGCACGATTACCTGCTGCTGTTCCAGCAAGCCAAGTCGATCTCGCGCAAAGTCTAACGCGCGCGGCGCGTCAATGCGGAATGTACGGCTGCGGAATACTGACGGCCGGCATTGACGCACCCGCGGGCAGTGGCGCGCTTGCGCGTAGCGGTATCGCGGGCCTGCTCGTCATCGGGAAATTCGGCACGGTCGTCGTCCGATAGATCGGCGGCGTGGTTGTCCGATAGATCGGCATCGTCGGCATCGCCCGATAGATAGGCGTTCCCGTGCTGCGGTAGATCGGCATCGTTGGCGTCGTCCGGTACATCGGCGTCGTGGTCGTCCGATAGATCGGCATCGTCGGGGTGATGCCGGTCAGCGGCCGGCGGCGATGAATTGGACCATGCTCAAAAAATCCGGGACCGGCAATCTCTATGGGAAAGAAGATGGGGCTGAGCACGCCGATGCCGGCTTGAAACGGCGTAAACGCGAGGCCCGGATTGCAGTTCAGCAGCACGGTTCCAAGCGTGAGCGGAACCGTGACGAAAAACACCGGCGTGCCGGTTGCGCGGTGCAGCGGAATTTCGAAGCCGCATAGTTGCAGCAGTCCCACGCCGTCGAACGGCGATATCAGAAAGAAGTGCGAAAAGCGGCTGTGCAATCCCACCGGCACGAACGCGAAACTGCCGTCCCCACCCGTCGGGATATCGATGTCCGGGTTCTGCGAACGAAACACCCATGCTTGGCTGAACGCATTGCTCGCGGAATCGGATCCTTCGAGGAACACGTCGTGCCAGCCGGCGCGCATCCGCTCCTGTGGAACGTACGTAATGGTAGAGCCGTTTACTGTTGCCGCCGGAGTTACGTCACGGCCGTCGACGTACAGATGAATGCTTTGGCCGCGCAGCGGTGCGCCGTGCGTTTGCACTCTCGCGGAAAAACGCGGAAAGAACGCCTTGAGCGTACTGCCCGGCTCCGGGAGCAGATCGCGCACGCTCGGTGCGTGAGAGGAAGTGGCTTCATATGTTGACGCACCCTGCACTGCGGGCGACGCCACGGCGTGCAGCGGCCAAAGAAGCGACAGCGCGACGAGCGCGCACGGCACGTACTTCATCATCGCTTCATTGTAACCCCGAATCGCCCGGCGAGCTGCGGCACGGCGGACGCACGGCGGTCTTGCCCGCCGGACGTCCGGGCGGGCGCCGATCTCCTGACTGCGGCCATCGAGGCGATTGCCGGGTTTTCGTACAATAGGGCACCAATGCTTGCGGAAATCGGCGCTCATTTCCAGCTCGACGGCGCATATGTTGGCTGCGAACGCTACCATGGCGGTCACATCAACGACACGTACTTCGCCACCTATTCGGCTTCGAGCGGGCCACGCAGATACGTGCACCAGCGCATCAACGTCGGTATTTTCCGCGACCCGCACGCGCTCACGAGAAATATCTCGGCCGTTACGCGCCACGTTCGCGAGAAACTGCTCGCGCGCAATACGCCGGACATCGAACGCCGTGTGCTGCGGCTGCTACCGACGCGCGACGGCTTGGAGATGCTCGTGACCGCGCACGGCGATTACTGGCGAACCTATCCATTCATCGAAGACACCGTGTGCTACGGCAACGCGCCCACGCCGTCCGAAGCGTTTTCCGCAGCGCGTGCGTTCGGCGAGTTCGCTGCGCTGCTCGACGATTTTCCGGTGGAAGAGTTGTACGAAACGCTGCCGCGCTTTCACGATACGCCCGCGCGCTTTGGCGCGCTGTTGAGCGCGATTGAAAGCGACGTGCAGAACCGCGCCGCATCGGCGGAAAGTGAAATCGCAAGTGCGCTTCGGCTCGAGCCGCTGTGCACGGCGCTGCAGGACGTGGCCGCGGCGGGGAACGTGCCTATTCGCGCAACGCACAACGATACCAAGATCACAAACGTGCTGTTCGATCGCGGCAGCGGCGAGGCGATCTGCATTTTGGATCTCGATACGATCATGCCCGGGCTCACGTTGTACGACGTCGGCGAACTCGTACGCACGGCGAGCACTCGCGCGGCCGAAGACGAACCGGATGCATCGAAAGTGCACGTCGACCCCGACCTGTTCGAAGCGGTCGCGAACGGTTTCATTGCCGGCGCGGGTGCGATGATTACACCCGACGAGCGCGAGGCATTCGTCACCGCCGGCAAAGTGCTCGCGTTTGAAAACGGCATCCGCTTCTTGGCCGACTATTTGAACGGTGACGTGTACTTCCGCGTGCATCACGACAAGCAGAACTTGGATCGCGCTCGCGCGCAATTCGCCGTCGTCGACTCGCTCGCGCGACAGGAACGCGAACTGCTGCGGCGCATGCGCGCGGAACCGGCCGCCTAGCGTGGGGGAGTTGTTTCTCCTGCCGCGCGCCGACCGGCGCGTGCGCTTGGGCCATGCATGGGTGTTCAGCAATGAAGTGGATATCTCGCGCTCCCCGCTGACAGCGTTCACGCCCGGGGAAATTACGGTCGTTCGCGATGCGTTCGGCAAGCCGGTGGGGACGGCATACGTCAATCCCGGAGCGCTTATCTGCGCGCGTATCCTCACGAGCGATGCGAAGGCGACGATCGATCGCGAATGGTGGGCGGCGCGCTTTCGACGGGCTGTGGCGCTTCGCGATCGCGTCTATCCGACGCCGCACTATCGCGCCGTGTACGGCGAGTCCGACGGTTGTCCCGGGCTGGTGGTCGATCGCTACGGCGACGTTCTCGTTGCCCAGCTCAACACTGCCGGGATCGTGCGAATGCGCGCCGCCATTGTGGAGGCACTGCAAGCGGCGTTCAAGCCGCGCGGCATTTTGCTGCGCAGCGCAGGTTCCGTGCGGCAAATCGAGGGCATCGACGAGTTCGACGAAGCGATTGGCGATGTTCCTGACGCTGCGGACGTGGAAGAGGATAACGCGCTATTTTCCGCGCCGCTGCGCAAAGGGCAGAAGACGGGGTATTTTTTCGATCAGCGCGACAACCGCTCGCGCTTGGCCCGCTATGTGTGCGGACGAACAGTACTCGACATGTATTCGTACATCGGTTCGTGGGGCGTACGCGCGGCACGCTTTGGTGCAAGCAACGTCACGTGTTCCGACAGCTCGCAGCTCGCGCTGGAATACGCGCAGGAAAACGCCGCGCGCAACGGCGTGGACGTGCAAACTCGATTGGGAGACGCGCTGGACGTGCTGTCCGAGTATGCGGCCGACGGCCGCCGTTTCGACGTTGTGATCGTCGATCCGCCGGCGCTCATCAAGCGGCGCAAAGACGTTGCGGCGGGTCAAGCGCATTACGAGCGGCTGAACCGGTTGGCGTTCAACGTGCTTGCCGAAGACGGTATCTTGGTGTCGTGTTCGTGTTCGCATCATCTCGAGCAGGCGATGCTACAGCGCGCGATTCTCGGGGCCGCCAAAGACGCCGGCCGTCGCGTTCAACTGCTGGAAAAACACGCGCACGCACCCGATCATCCGATTCACCCAGCCATGCCGGAAACCGAATACCTCAAGGCGTTCTTCGTGCGCGGATAGCGCGCAAGCGCGTTTGTCATCCTGAGGAATAGCGCGCAAGCGCGTTTGTCATCCTGAGGTATCGAAGGACGGCCGAGGCATCGAGGCCTTATTGCGGGCGGCGGCAGCAGATTTCGAGCTTGTTGCCTTCGGCGTCGTCGAAAAACGTGGCGTAATACGCGGGCCCATATTCCGCGATAAGCTGCGGCGCTTCGAATCCTCGCGCGCCGGCTTGCCGCGCGATTTCCGCCAGGCGATCGACCTCGGCGCGTGTCTGCGCGGACAGCGCTATCCGCGTTTCGGGCGGGCGGTGGCCGCTGTCGGCCACCAGCCAGAGAAACGGTTCCGCACCCGTTTCCCCTGGCTGGTGATACCCCGCGGACTCCTCGTCGGCGTTGACCTGGGTGTAGCCCATCGCGCCAAGCAGGGCGTCATAGAGCGGCCGGACGCGGGCGAGATCCCGTACTCGCATGTCGACGTGATCGAAGAGCATGGCGTTCCTTTCTGCTAGAGCACGCGTGAAATCGGCAATGTGATCCCCGCTTCGCGAAGCAGCGGGTCGTCGGGCCGGCGCACGGGCATGCGCAAGCGCAGATCGACGTAATCAAAAACGAGAGGGACCGTGGGATTGGACTGTGACATGATGCAGACTCCAAGTCTTTCAGTGGTAACCTGCAAACATGATACGTCGGTGATAGTAACTTGTCAAGTCAATTTACCGGTGATATTATGACTCTGTAATGGCCGCCACTGCTGCCCCTGGGACGCTTGAAACCGTTCGCCACTTTGTGAACTCGGTCGAACTCGAGAGTGACGCTGATCCTCTCGGGCCGAACGACTCGCTTGCGCAGTGGTGCGCGCAGAGTGGCCTCTGTCCGGATGCGGACGCCGCGGCTTTGGCTGAGTTGCGGCGGTTCCGTGAAGCGCTGCGCGGAGTGCTGGAAGCCAACGCGGGCGACGGGCAGCCGGCCGACCGCTGGCGTGCGCTGGAACCGTATGCCGGCCGCGCGGGTTATACCATGTACATCACGGCGGAGGGCATGCCCGCGCTACGCCCGCAGGGCTCCGGCGCCGGAGCTGCCATCGCGGCAATTCTCGCGATCGTCTACGACGCGATCGCGCAGGGGACGTGGTCGCGTCTCAAGGCATGTCGCAAACATAGCTGTCGCTGGGCGTTCTACGACCAGTCGAAAAACGGGTCGGGTGCTTGGTGCAGCATGCGCGTCTGTGGGAATCGTGCGAAGGCGCAGCGCCGCCGGGCAAGAGAAAAGTCGCACGAAAACGCCTGAAAAAATAATCTCGATTCGCGCTTGACAGCCGTACCCCAGCGCGGTATGATGCTCGTCGTGACTCCGATGCCCTCCACGAAAAGTGAGGCCGCGAGGTCCGAACTGAAAAGGTTCGGTATCGGTGTTCGTTCCTTGAAAACTGAACAGTGCAGTAGCGCATAAGTCTGTGGGTCTCTAAAACTCTAAGACAACGGGCGCCGAAAGGCGTTTTTTGTTTTGGCAGTTTCTGAGAATTTTACTCAGAGGAACAAAGGCTCCGTTCCACCGGTCCTTTGGAAATCTGAGCGTACAAACTTTATGACTAGCACCGAGCAATCGGTGCGGATAGATTCGCAATCTATCCTTAATATGTCAGCGATTATTTGAGAGCCAACTAAAGACGGCTCCATAAAATGTTTTATGGAGAGTTTGATCCTGGCTCAGGACTAACGCTGGCGGCGTGCCTAACACATGCAAGTCGAGCGGGGTAGCAATACCCAGCGGCAGACGGGTGAGTAACGCGTGGTCAACCTTCCCGATAGTGGGGGATAACTAGCCGAAAGGTTAGCTAATACCGCATACGATCTATGAGAGGCATCTCTTATAGATGAAAGGAGCAATCCGCTTTCGGACGGGACCGCGTCCCATTAGCTAGATGGTGGGGTAATGGCCTACCATGGCGACGATGGGTAGCTGGTTTGAGAGAGCGACCAGCCACACTGGGACTGAGAAAC
>DASSEZ010000003.1:0-13946 GCA_035694945.1 Vulcanimicrobiaceae bacterium | reverse complement strand
CGCATCGCGCACCTGACGTCCGTATTCCGCTTGATGCTCGGAGATCGGCGCGATGACCGCTTGCACGGGCGCCAGCCACGCGGGGAAGTTCCCGCCGTAATGCTCGATGAGAATGCCGAAGAAGCGTTCGAGCGATCCCGCAAGTGCGCGATGGATCATCACCGGCGTTTCGTCGCCTTCCGGGCCGCGATATTTTAGATCGAAACGACGCGGCAAATTAAAATCGACTTGCACGGTCCCCAGCTGCCACTTGCGCCCGATTGCGTCGCGCAGCATGATGTCGAGCTTCGGCCCGTAGAACGCGCCGCCGCCTTCGTCGACCTCGTACGGCATGTTGTGGCTCTCGAGCGCTTTGCGAATCGCGTCTTCGGCGATGGGATCGGTGTCGCCGCGCAACTCCGCCTCGCGCTTTGAGAGCACGAACTCGTACTCTTTGAAGCCGAACGCGTTCATCAATCGCAGCGCTTCGTCGAGGGTCTGTTCGAACTCGCCTTGCAGCTGATCGGGCGTGCAGAACAAGTGCGCGTCGTCTTGCGTGAAGCCGCGCACGCGCGTGAGGCCGTGCAGCACCCCGCTGCGTTCGAAGCGGTAGACCGTACCGAACTCCGAGAAGCGAATCGGCAGCTCGCGATAGCTGTGCAGATGACTCTTGTAAATCAGAATGTGGCCGGGGCAGTTCATCGGCTTGAGGCGGAAGCGCTGCTCCTCGACTTCCAGCGCGCCGAACATGTTCTCGGCGTAGTTCTCCAAATGTCCGGAAATACCGTACAGTTTTTCGTTGACGATGTGCGGCGTGACGACCGGCTGGTACCCGCGCTCGCGCAGGCCCTCACGAATGAAGTTCTCGACGATGCCGCGCATGACGGTGCCTTTGGGATGCCAAAAAATGAGGCCGCCGCCCGCTTCGTCCTCGACCGAAAACAAATCGAGTTCTTGACCGAGTTTGCGATGGTCGCGCTTGGCTGCTTCCTCGAGTTGGTGCAGGTAGGCGTCGAGTTCGTCCTTCGAGTGCCATGCCGTGCCGTAGATGCGCTGCAGCATCGCATTCTTCTCGTCGCCGCGCCAATAGGCGCCCGCCACGTTCATCAACTTGACCGCACCAATCTCGCCCGTATGGTGCGCGTGGCCGCCGCGGCACAGGTCGGTGAATTCGCCGATGGTGTAGAGCGTGATCGGCTCACCCTCGGGAATCTGCTGCGCCAGTTCTACCTTGTAAGGATTGTTCTTGAAGCGCTCGACGGCTTGGTCGCGCGTGACGCGCTCACCGGTCATCTCGTAGTTCGCCGCGACGATCTCGCTCATGCGAGCTTCCAAGCGCTCGAGATCCTCGGGCGTGAACGGCCGCTCGCGATCGAAGTCATAATAGAAGCCGTTTTCGATGGCGGGCCCGATGGTCGGCTTGGCATCCGGAAACAGGTCTTGAACGGCATAGGCCAGCACGTGCGCGGCGGTGTGGCGCAGCTCCGGCAGAGATGTGCGATGCTCGGTGGTGGTCACGGTCTGGGGCTTTTTGGCTACGGGCGCCTCGATACCTCGGCCGTCCTTCGATACCTCAGGATGACACTCACGGTGCTAGGTCGAGGGGCGGGCAGCTACAACCCCGGCGGCTTTTTTTCCGTTATCAGTATAGATGGGGAGATCCGCTCGCCGCGGCGCTGTATATGCGCTTGCACTCGCGTTGTTTTTGCTATTCGTTCCGAGCGCCGTCCACGCGGCGCCCACTTCGACGTTTGGTCTGGCGGCCGCGCAAGCGGAGGCCACGCTTATGCAGGTGTTCTACGCAGGCAACGGCATGTGGCGCGACTGCAATGCGCTTGACTGCCGCGCGCGGGATAGCGATTGGGGCGCCGATTCCGCAACGTACTCGCTGTATCTGCGGTGGGTGACGACGCACGATCCGTCGATTGCGTTTACGATGGCGCAGCTCTTGCACAATGGAACGCAATATCCGCAGCCGTGCGACGGCGCGCCGTGCCCGGCATGGAGCGATACGCCCGCATGGGATGCCGTCGCGTTCATGCGTGAAGCGCAAGTGCTCGGGGGAGACGCGCGGGCAATCGACAAGGCCAAGGCCGCACTGCGTTACGCCGAGCAGTCGCAGGCGTTCCAAGGCGGAGCGTGCACGGGCGTTCCGTTTCAGTTGGCGCAGCCCAACCCCTCGCAAGTCAAAACGCTCGAAAGCGATGCGAATCTCGGGAAAGCGGATTTGCTCCTCTACGGTGCGACGCATGACCGCGCCTATCTCAACGATGCGATCATGCGCTACGGTGACGACCGCACGTGGTTTTTCGATCGCGAAGCCAATCTCTACACCGTGCACGTACTTGACGACGGCGTGCAATGCCGGCAGGTTCCCGATCGGTTCTTCGCTTCGGTAAACGGCGACATGATTTGGAACGCGCTGCAGTTGTGGCGTTACACGGACCAACAGCATTTCTTCGACGAGGCGCTGGCTACGGCGCAGTCCGTCGCGGAAAATCTTTCGGACGCACGCGGCGTGTTCGTAGATTTGCAAGGCGAAAACGACGTGGTCGAACCGCTAGTCGAGGCGATGTATGCGCTCGCTTCGGAAGAAGACGTCGACTTCGCGCGCGAGTGGATTCTGCACAACGCCGGTGCGGCGCTTTCCGCACGCGCTGCCGACGGCACGTTTTCGCGCCTGTTTGACGGGCCGCCGCAAAGCACCGTATCCATTTGGGAGTCGAACGGCGGGATTGCGCTCGAAATTGCGGCCGGCGCACTGCAGCCGCAAGGCCGACCCCGCGCCTCGGACGCGTGGAACGGCGGCACGAACGTCGGGAAAACGATCACCACACTCCCGGCGACGATCGTGTTCAACGGTTCCGGCATCGCGCTCAGCGGTACCATCAGCAAGCTCTGTTCGAGCTGGCATGTGCACGTGTTCATCGACGGGGTCGAAACGTTCGATCGCACAGGCCTGTGGCAGAACCATACGATGCCTGACGGCGACTCGGTATTCTTCGCGTGGCGTTGGCCGTCGAAAGGTTTGCACGTCATCCAACTGCAGCCGGCGAGCGATACGCAAGTCGGATTGGACGTCATGCGCTTGGATGCGCTCGTACTAGGCCGCTAACGAGACCTCGCGCCATATCGGGTACATTGCCCGTATGGCACAGGTGAAAATTCCGCCGCAACACCAAGACCGCCAGCCGGGCTTGGAAGCGGAGATGCGCCCGCAACCTCGGTGAGGAGCAGACTATGAAGATCATCACCATCGGCGGCGATCTGCGTGTTCACCGCATGGGCTACGGCGCGATGCGCCTTACCGGACCGGGTATTTGGGGCTGGCCGGAGGATCGCGAAAATGCGCTGCGAGTGCTGCGGCGCGCGATCGACCTGGGCGTCACGTTCATCGACACGGCGGACGCGTACGGACCGGAGATCAATGAAGAAGAGATCGCGACTGCGCTTCATCCGTATCCCGAGGGTCTGATAATCGCGACGAAAGGCGGCAACACGCGCCCCGGCCCAGGAAAATGGGAGCCCGATTGCCGGCCGGAGCGCTTGAAAGCATGCTGCGAGCAAAGCCTGCGCCGCCTCAAATTGGATTGCATCGATCTGTACCAGTTGCACACGGTGGATCCCAACGTACCGTTCCAAGAACAAGTCGGCGCGCTGCGCGATCTGCGCGAAGAAGGAAAGATCCGCCACGTTGGTCTCTCCAACGTTACCTTCGAGGAATTGCGCGAAGCTGAAGATATCGTGCCGATCGTATCGGTGCAAAACCGTTACAACATGATGCACCGCGGCGGCGATAACGAGCGCATCATCGACTATTGCCAGGAGCGCGGCATGGTGTTTCTGCCGTGGTTCCCGCTGGGCGCGGGTGACGAGCGCATTACGGACAACACCGAGGCGCAGATCGTCGCGAAGGCGCACGGCGCGCGCGTCGTGCAGATCGCGCTCGCGTGGCTGTTGTACCGTTCGCCCTGCGTGCTCGCGATACCGGGCACGTCGTCGATCGCGCATCTCGAAGAAAATATGGCCGCCGCGAAGATCGAGTTGAACGACGAGGATCTCGTGCGCTTGGGTTTGCGGCAACCCGTCAGCGCGCACCACGGAGTGCATGATGAACGATAGTTCCATTCACCGCCACATAGAAGACCTCGTGGCCGAAGAACACCGGCTGTACGATCGCAATGACGAGCAGCCGCTGACGAACGACGAGCGCAAGCGCCTCGATGAACTGAACGTGCAACTCGACCGCTATTACGATCTGCTGCGTCAGCGGCGCGCAAAGCGCGAGTTCGGCGAAAACCCGGATCGTGCGCGGATGCGCTCGGGCGAAACCGTCGAGCAGTACGTCGAATGATCGACGGTAAGTCGCTCGCGCGTGGACTCGCTGCCGGAGCAGCGGGTACCGCCGCGCTCAACGCGGTGAGTTACGCCGACATGGCGCTGCGAGCGCGTCCGCCGAGCAAAGTGCCCAAACGCGTGGTCAAAGAGTTTGCGCGCCGGGCGGGCGTGCGCAAATTGGAGCAGCCTCGCGTGCAGGGCCTGAGCATGCTGCTCGGCTACGCCGACGGCTTCGGTGCGGGCGTGCTGTTCGGCGTGCTGCGCCCACGCATGCGCGGCATTCCGTGGTACGCCGCCGGCGCGGCACTCGGCGTATTCACGATGGTGCTCAGCGAAGGCACTGCGACGGCCATGGGCAAGACCGACCCGCGCGCGTGGGGTGTCTCCGGGTGGCTGATGGATCTCGTTCCGCGCGCGCTCTACGGGTGCGTAACCTGTCTGGTTTACGATGCGCTGATGGAAAGTTAGGTAGTATAGCCTACGCGAAATCCGCGGCGCGGCAGTATACTGGCACGGATGACCATGCCCGCGGCTCCACCTCGCGCGGCAATCTGCGGCAGTCCAATGCCTGCGGGCAGTTTAGCGCGCCCACCCGAGATCGAAGTATCGTCGCTTCCGCTTGACGATCGTGGCTTGCACGAACTGATTTTGCGCGTCGCGCAAGACAAAGAGCGGTTTTGTTACTTGTACACGTTCCAGGGACGCGCGCAAAACGCCGCACCCGTTTTGCGCATGCGAAGCGGAGAACGCTTTGCACTGCGCATCGTGAACGAAATACAGGGACCTGCGAGCGGTGCAACGCTCGCTGCGAGCGCGATTCCGCCGTGCAGTCCTGCGCCGATGAAGATGGAAGAACCGCGCGCGTTCGCCGGCTATTTGGGCCATACGTTTTACGCCCGAAACGCGGTGATGAAGGCCACCGACGTCAACATTCACCTACATGGTTTTCAAGGACCGGCATCGGAAGAGAACGTCTTTCTTTCGACGCTCAGTACACCGGAGCACGCGTGCGAATACGATATTACGGTCCCCAAGACCCAACCGCCCGGCACGTATTTCTATCATCCGCACGCGCACGGCATGTCCGACGATTTGGTCGCGGGCGGGCTTTCCGGCATGTGGATCGTTGAGTCTGCATCACCGCAAATTGCGCGCAGCGACGACCACGCGGTGATCATCAAATACCGCGTACCCTTCGTCGAGGATGACCGTTACATGCCGGACACGGCGTTGATGGGCCCGTTCGCGACGATGCATGAGGCTGCCCTAAAGAGCGCGCCGGTTATGGCATACGATCCGTTCAATCCGCCGCCGTGGCCGACGCCGTTTCCGGTGCGTTTCGGTGACGAGTTTCTGAACAAGGATCGCTGCGGCAACTTCGATTCGCCGGAGGTTTCCGTCAACGGCGTGGACGCCCCGGCGACGCTTACCGTGCCGGCCGGGCAAACGCAACTCTTGCGCGTGCTCAACGCAACGTCGGATAGTTTCAAGTATCTTCGCATGCGCGATGCCTCGGGCAAGGTGCTTTCGATGCAGATTGCCGGGCGCGACGGTATTCCGTTCTCAGGGAATGCGGCGCAGCCGTATGCGAAATACCTCGCGCTCTCCGGCGTGCGGCTCGTGCCGACCGGCCGCCTCGACCTCCTGCTCACGCTCAAAGCGGGAGAAAGCGTCACACTCTACAGCGACCACGATTGTCTGGGCATGGTCGGCGAATATGCGCTCAAGCACGATCTGCTGACCGTTACGGCGGGCGCGCAACCCGCTTCACCCACCGTCGTTGCTTCGACGCAGCTCACGCCGGTGCAGTCGCCGGCCGTGGAATTGCTGCGCTATGCGCGCGCGCACGCGTCGTCCATCCGCAAGCGCGCCTTTACGTATACGCAGTATCCTGTGCCGAATTCCGGGAAACCGGGAGGGCATCCCGAGTTCTACATTACTGAAACGAGCAACGTGCATTTCACGGAGCGTCCGTTCTGGCCGATGTACGCAAACGGTGCGAAAGTGCCCCAGCCCGACGTCGTCGTACATCGTGGCACCATTGAGGAGTGGTATCTCTTCAACGCGTCGCTGGAACCGCACACCTTTCACATCCATCAGATGGCGTTCGTCGCCGAGGACGAACAGCCGCAGCCCGTGATGCTCGATACGGTGCTGGTGCCGACGGGAAGCATTCTGCCCAACAAGGCAGACCCGAATTATCCGCTGATCAAACCCGGATTGACGAAGGTCCTGCTCGATTTTCGCAACGTACCGCGCGGCACGTTCGTGTTCCACTGCCACATGCTCTTCCACGAAGATCGCGGCATGATGGGCATCATTAAAGTAATCTGAGCGGTTACTTCAGACCCAGTTCGGCTCCGAGCGGAGCAAACGACGTGGATGAACGCTGCGCTGCAGCGGCGGTGTGCGGGCTTCCCAGGCGCAGTCGCCGGTTGCGGAAGTCGATGTTGCGCACCGTGACTTCGATCGTTTCGCCGATTTCGTAATCTTCCGGATTCACTTCGCGGTCGCTGATGCTGCCGGTAACGCCCGGCGCGAGCTCGACGTCCAGGCGGCGATCTTTACCGATCACCTTACCCTCGACGGTTTTGCCTTGCTTGAGGACTTCGGCGTGTTCGCGCCAAGGATCGCTCAGCGCACCTTTGCGCGATGCGGCAATCTTCTTGCCGTTCTGTTCCACGCGAAGAATCCGCACGTTCATCTTTTCGCCCACGTGTACGACATCGCTCGGCTTCTCGACGCGTTCGAACGCGAGTTCGCTGACGGGCACGAGTGCATCCACGCCGGATCCCAGGTCGACGAATGCGCCGAAATCTGTGAGGCGTACGACAGTCGATTCGCGCTCTTCGCCTACTTTGAGCGAGCGAATGAGTTCTTGACGGTCGCTGCGCCGCTGTTCTTGCATTGCGCGGCGGTGCGAAACGACGACGCGCTTGCGCGCCTCGTCGACGTCGAGCACTTTGAGCGGCACCGTCGTCTTGACGAGCGACTCCAGCGGCGTGCCCTTGGTGACGCCCGTTTGCGAAGCCGGCAAGAATCCGCGGTATCCGGAGATATCCACGAGCAGACCGCCCTTGACCGGCGTCTTCACGACGCCCTCCACGGTTTCGCCGCTCGATTTTGCGTCGACCAAACGCTGCCAATGCGCCTGCGCAGCCTTGCGACGTTCGTCGGATGCGGCTTTTGCGGCTTCGGCCTTGGCGGCTGCGTCTTCGTCACTCGTGGCTTGCGCGGGTTGCGCTTGCACTTCCGGTGCGGGCGGTTCGGGCGTTTGCGCTTCGGGCGTTTGCGCTTCGGGCGTTTGCGCTTCGGGGATTTGCGCTTCTTGGGCTTGCTCGTTCACGTGGTGCTCGTCGTTCATGGTGTTTGGGGCGTGGGTCTTCGCCGCCGGTGCTCAAAGCACTTGCCGCAGGTACAAGATCGCCGCGGCGGACACGACGGCGAAGACACACCACCCTGCCGTACGCAGCCAAAGCGGCGGACGGAAACTACCCATGAGTCGCGTGCTGCCTGCGGCCAGCAGCACGAAGAAGAGTGTGACGGGCGTCGCAAGTCCGCCCGCAATAGACGCGGCGAACAATAGCGGTATCGGCTGCATACCCGCGTACGATATGCCGACGGCAATCGCGAGCGTCGTGAGAACGACGGCGTAGAAAAACGGTGCCTGTTGAAAATTCGAATCTATGCCTTTGCGCCATTCGAACATCTCCGCGACCACGTATGCGCTCGTGCCGGCAAGGACGGGAAGCGCGATGATGCTCGATCCGAGCAGTCCGATGCCGAATACTGCGGATGCCCAGTGTCCAGCGAGCGGCGCGAGCGCGTTTGCTGCGTCTTGCGCGGTTTGCACGTGGCGGTGCTGTATGCCGAGCGTTGCTCCGGTCGCGATGACGATGAACCAAAATACGATCCCGGCGATGACGGTGCCGAGCGCGGCATCGGCCTGCACGAGGCCCAGTTGCATGAGCTTCGGCCGCTCTTCGGACATTTCGATCGTTTCCCACACGTAAGCGTAAGCCGTCAGCGTTGTGCCGAGCAATGCAATTGCGCCTGCAACGAACGTCCGGCTGAGCGTAACGTGCGGCACGAACGTGCTGCGTAACACCGTTTGCCAGTGCGGATGCGCCATGAACGCCGCCGCACAGTATGCCAAAAACACCAGCGGAATATAGATGAGGAGACGGCGCACGGCGTGATAACTCGCGAATGTGAGCAACGCTGCGGTGAGCGCCGCAAGCGGCAGAAGAAACCAGCGGTAATCCCAGCCGGAAAGCAGTTGCAGCGCTGCGCCGCCGCCTTCCAAATCGGCAGCGAGCGTGAGTTGATCGACGGCGAACACCGCCAGCAAAACGACCACAGCTACCACGCGCCCGTAGCGCTTTTTGAGGATGGTCTCCAAGCCTTCGCCGCAGACTGCGCCGACGCGCCCGCTGATCGCTTGCACCGCGGCAAGCATTGGGATGACCAGAATGACGAGCCAGCCGAGCGCGTAGACCGTCGTGCTTCCGATCACGGCGAGCGTTGCGACCGTTGTCGGATCGTTGTCCGACGCGCCGGAGATGATGCCGGGGCCGAGCAGGCGCCACCAGCGCTTTCGGACTCTGTTCATGCCATCGCTCATTACCCCGACATCGCCGGAGAACCGCAACGCAAGCTTTACTCCGCGCTCGTAACAAAATTTGAAACGGCGACGATTTATTATGTGGGATGAAAACCACCGGATCGCTTATGCGAGACCGCAATTTCCTCTTATTGTGGTCCGGACAGTTCATCAGCGACTTCGGCAGCCAGCTTTCGATCTTTGCACTGCCGGTGGTTGCCATTTTGGTTCTGCACGCGACCGCGTTGCAGGTTGCCACGCTGCAAAGCGTCGAGTTCGCCACGATCTCCGTCGTCGCTATTATCGCCGGAGCCCTCGCCGACCGCCACCGGCGCCGATACGTCATGATGGTGACGAACGCCGTTCGCCTCGTGACCATGCTGACGATTCCGATCGCCTACGGTTTGGGCCGCCTCACGATCGCTCAACTGTTTATCTGCGGCATTATCGCGAGCGCGGCATCGGTTATGTTTGACGTGGCTTACCAGGCGCTGGTGCCGTCGCTGGTCGGCAGCGAGCGTCTGGCGGACGGGAACGCGAAACTTTCGATGAGCGGCTCGGTTGCCGAGGCAGTTGGGCAATCGACCGGCGGTGCGCTGGTGCAAATGCTCGGCGCGC
Source organism: Vulcanimicrobiaceae bacterium (assembly GCA_035694945.1). Classification (GTDB taxonomy): domain Bacteria; phylum Vulcanimicrobiota; class Vulcanimicrobiia; order Vulcanimicrobiales; family Vulcanimicrobiaceae; genus DATGJX01. The sequence continues at coordinate 4,408 of DASSEZ010000003.1, read as the reverse complement.
CCTTTGCGATGCTTGCGGACGCACTCACCTTCGTGATCTCGCTCACGACGCTGTGGCGCATGCGCCATGACGAGCCGCCGCGGCGCACGGCGATACAAACGGAAGAAGATCGGGACGAGAGCACGCTGCGTGCGTTCGCGCGTGAAACGCTTGCCGGATTCCGCGAGGTGTGGGAAAAGCCCGCGCTGCGCATGGTCGCGATGATGACCGCCACCAACTATCTCGGCGGCTCGATCGTTACGGCCGTTTTCCCCGTGCTGGTGTATCGTCAATTGCATTTACCACCTCAAGTGCTCGGCGTCATCATGGGCGTTGCTAACGTCGGCATGGTCGGCGCGTTCACGGCCAAACCGTTGCAGCGGTTGTTCGGCGAACGCGGAACGCTCGGCAGCGCGGTGTTGATCTCGGGAATCGGCAAACTCTTGTACGTGGCTGCGAATCTCTCGCCGCTCGGCGCGGTGCTGTTCGGCCGCTTACTCATTACGTTCGCCGGCCCGATGTACGATGTTACGCAAAACACGTATCGCGTCGCGTTCATACCGGAACCGCTCATGGGCCGGGTTGCGGCGGCTTTTCGCGCGCTCACATGGGCAACGCTGCCGGTTGGCTCACTGCTGGGCGGCGTGTTTGCCACGAGTTTCGGCGTGCAGCACACGATCGTCGTGGGCAGCAGCATCTCGTTCTGCGCGATTTTGTGGTTGGGCACGCGGGTACAAGCGCGTCATGAAAACCGCCTGGCTGGTGCTGCGTGACGCGTTTGGTGGATGGCAACGCCATCAGGACGGACGCTTAGCCGCCGCGCTCGCGTACTACGCGGTTTTTTCGCTCGCCCCGCTGCTGCTCGTCGTCATCGCGCTGCTCGGTCTGTTTCTCGGACAGAGCAATGCGCAGACGCAAGTGCAAGGGCAGTTGCAGCAGGTAGTCGGCCGCAACGGTACCGACATGATCAACGTGCTCATCGCCGGTGCCAATCATCACGGTACCGGCAAGATCGCACTGATCGTCGGCGGAGCACTGATCCTGTTCTCGGCTATCGGCATGTTTCTCGCGCTGCAGAACGCACTCGACGACGTCTTCGAAATTCATCCCGACAAGAAAGGGGGGTTCGTGCGACTCGTCGCGCTGCGCTTGCACGCGCTCATTGTCATCGTCGCGCTCGCGATTATCGCCGTCGTGGCGTTGGCTTTGGCGAACGTCGTGGGCGGTGTCATGCAAACGGCCATCGGCGGCAGTTTCTCCGGGCCGGCAGTTGAGGTGGGCACCGGCATCATCAACATCGCCGCACTGACGATTTTCCTGGCCGTCGTGTACCGCGTACTTCCACAATGCTCCATCGAGTGGCGCAGCGCGTTCGTCGGCGCAGGGGTGAGCGCCGCGATTCTGCTCATCGGCGAGGCCGCGCTCTCACTGTATTTTACGCGCCTTCACCCGGCCGCGCCGTACGGCGCAGCGGGCGGCATCATCCTCTTGCTGCTGTGGATTTACTATTCGGCGCAGCTGCTGCTGTTCGGTGCCGAAATCACGCGGGCGAACGAAGCGCGCCTGCACCCGCAGCCTGCTCTCGCGCAGGCCACTCGCGGCGAAGTTTCCGAGGATCTTCAACGGAGGTTCCCAGCCGCTCGCTAGGCTGGGAACATGATTGAGCGCCGCCTGACGCCCCTGACGAAAAGCATGCTTGCCGCAGTTACCACGGTAATGGGATCGCAGATGCGGGCGCGCATCGTCAATGCGGCGGGCATCGGCAGCCTGGTGAAGGTCGAAGGCGACGGCTACCAGATCATCGGCCGCATCAGCGAGATTGCGCCCGAGGAATCGACCGGCCAATACGTGCTCGTCGTGGACTTGGTGGGTGAGATCGCGCAGGGGCAGTTCCAACGAGGCGTTTCGCATCATCCCCTTCCGGAGGCCGCCGTGTACGCGGTGGATGCCGACGACATGCACGCGCTGTACGACGAACCGTCGATCGCGGATTTTCGCGTCGGCGTATTGTACGACGACGCGCAGCAACCGGCACTCGTGCAGATCGACGATCTGCTCGGCAAGCATTTCGCCGTGCTTGGATCGACGGGTTCCGGTAAGTCTTGCACCGTTGCCTTGATTCTTTCGTCGATTTTGAACGCGCATCCGAACGCCCACGTGCTCATGCTCGATCCGCACAACGAATATGCGAGCGCGTTCGGCGATCAAGCGGAAATGTTGAACGTCGACAACCTGCGGCTGCCGCTGTGGCTGCTGGATTCGGAAGAAGCGGTGCGCGTGCTCGTCGTCGGCGGCACTCCGGCGGAGCGCGAAACGCAGGCGATGATTCTGCGCGATAGCATTCTGCGCGCGCGCCGGCATTTCGCGGGCGACGTTGCGGGATCGAGTTCGTTTACGGTCGATACGCCGGTGCCGTACCGCATCGCCGACTTGGTGCGATTCATCAACGAAGCCATGGGGCGGCTCGACAAGCCGGACACGACGTTTCCGTACTTGCGTTTGCGTTCTCGTATCGAATCGCTGCGCGCCGACAACCGGTTCGCGTTCATGTTCGGCGAGGGGTTGGACGTGCCGGATATTTTGCACGACGTGCTTGGGCGGCTCATGCGCATTCCGGTGCACGGAAAACCGATTGCGATACTCGATCTTTCCGGCGTACCGTCAGACGTTACCGAAGTCGTCGTGTCGCTCTGCTGCCGTTTGATCTTCGATTTTGCGCTCTGGTCGAAAGGTACCGCGATGCCGCCGATGCTGATCGTGTGCGAAGAGGCGCAGCGTTACATTCCTTCGCACGAGAACAGCGCATTCGGCGCAACCTCGCGCGTCATTACGCGCATCGCGAAAGAAGGGCGCAAGTACGGGCTTTCGCTGGCGCTGGTTTCGCAGCGCCCGTCGGAACTTGCGCCGGAAGCGCTCTCGCAATGCGGCACGATTTTTGCGCTGCGCATGACCAGTGAAGTCGATCAGCAATTCATCGCGCGAGGCGTTCCCGACTTCGCGCAAGGTATGCTGGCGGCGTTGCCCAGTCTGCCCACGCAGCAGGCGCTCGTCTCCGGCGAGGGCGTGCGGCTGCCGGTCCGCATCCGTATGGACGATTTGCCGCCGCAGCGCCGCCCGCACAGCGCCGGAGCGTCGTTTTCGACGGCGTGGCAGACCGATCGCACGGACGGTGTGCTGCGCGAAGAAGGTATTCGCCGCTGGAGGATGCAGGCGCGCCAGCCGTAAGGCGACGAACACGCTTGCTCGTGACCTCAAAAGATATGCTTCTGGCCAATCCGCGCGGCTTTTGTGCCGGCGTGGATCGCGCAATCGCCGTCGTCGATCAGCTGCTCGACGAACACGGCGGACCGGTGTACGTGCGTAAGGAGATCGTCCACAACCGCCAAGTGGTGGAGCGTCTTCGCGCGCGCGGTGCCGTATTCGTCGAAGAGGTCGACGAGGCGCCCGAAGGAGCGATTTTGGTCTTTAGCGCGCACGGCATCTCGCCGGAAGTGCGTCAAAAAGCGGCGGACCGCCGTTTGCGCGTCGTCGACGCGACGTGTCCGCTCGTTTCCAAAGTCCATTACGAGGCGAAGAAATTTGCGAAAGCGGGCTTGCACGTGTTGCTGATCGGCCACGCGGAGCACGACGAAGTGATCGGCACGATGGGTGAGATTCCCGGGCAGATTACGCTGGTCGAAGACGTCGACGCGGTCGAACACGTTACGGTACCCGATCCGGATCGCGTGGCAGTCATTACGCAAACGACGCTGAGCGTAGATGAAACGCGCGACATCATGGACGCGGTGCGCCGGAAATTTCCGAACGTGCGCACGCCCGCGCGCGACGACATTTGCTACGCGACGCAAAACCGTCAGGACGCGGTGCGCGATCTTGCGGGCCAGTGCGACGTGATGGTGGTTGTCGGCTCACCGAATAGTTCGAATTCACTGCGCCTGCGCGAACTCGCGCAGCAACTCGGCGCCAAAGCCCACCTGGTCGACCATCCTGATCAGGTGCAGCGCGAATGGCTCGACGGAGCCGGGCGCGTCGGCGTAACGGCGGGCGCTTCTTCGCCCGAAAGTTTGACGCAAGCCATCGTCGCACGCTTGCGTGAGTTCGGCACGTTTACGATCGAGGAGTTCGGAGAACCGGAACCCGAGATCATTTTCACGATGCCCCGCGAAATCTCACTGATCTAAGGCCCAGGTAGCGCGTAAGCGCGTGTCACGCTGAGGTATCGAAGCGCGGCTGAGGCATCGAAGCCCGTTTTGTTTTGCAGCGCGTAAGCGCGCGTCACGCTGAGGTATTGAAGCGCGGCTGAGGCATCGAAGCCCCGTGTGATCGGTAGAGCGGCGCGAAATCGCCGCTCGATTTTTTGCTTGGCCTCGATACCTCGGCCTTGCTTCGATGCCTCTGCATGACAGTGGAGGTGCTGGGAACAAGCTGC
>DASSEZ010000002.1:0-7872 GCA_035694945.1 Vulcanimicrobiaceae bacterium | reverse complement strand
GACTTTGCTGTGGGCGGCGACCCGGCCAGCCTTTTCGATCCGAACTTTTCCTAGCGAATATATCGTGATCCACGCATCGTAACTCGTCGGATTCGACACGACGATATTATACGTGAACGGATTCGCGTGGGTCTGAAGCGGCGGGGCGGCGAGGAGCGTAAGCAGCGCGAGCGCGGCGAGACGTGATAAACGGGCCATAGAAAACCCTCCCTCTTTACGACCGAATGGGAGGGATTAGCACCGGCCAAGTGTCCACCTGCTTACAAGCGGCTCCGCGAGCGAAGTGTTGACTCAGAGAAATACACTAGTTTAAACTAGTGTGATGAACCGCGTATCTACTGAAGCCACCTGGAATCTCCAGGATGCGAAGGCGCGCCTTTCGGAACTCGTCGACCGCGCGCAGGCCGGCAAGGCCCAGGTCATTCTGCGCCGCGGCGTGCCTGCCGCGGCGATCGTCTCCATCGGCGAGTATCAAGCGCTGCACCCGCGCAAGTCGCTGATCTCATTTCTGCTTGACTCACCGCTGCGCGGTTCGGAGATCGATATTACGCGCGTCAACGAGCCGTACGAGCCGCGCACCGATCTCTTTGCAGACCGGGAAAACTGATGCCATTTCTGCTCGAGACCACTGCTCTGGCAGAGCTCACCAAACCGCGCCCCAACGACGGCTTCGTGCGGTGGCTTTCGGATAACGCGATGGATGACGGCTTTATCGCCGCACCGTCGATCGGCGAGATCGAAAGCGGCATCGCTATGCTTCAAGACAAAGCCAAGCAGCAACGATTAGCGATGTGGCTCGACGAGCTCATCCGCGAATATGCAGATCGCATTCTTCCGCTCGACGATGCGTGCGCGCGCATTTGGGGCAGAGCGGTCGGTTCCGCGCGCCGCCGCGGTGCCACGCTGGCGCTCGTCGATTCCCAAATTGCGGCGATCGCGTACGTACACGAACTTCCGATAGTTACGCGCAATACTCGCGATTTTCACACGCCGCCGTTCGATAAGATCCGGCTTCTCAACCCATGGGATTAGCGTTTCACAGTACCGCGCCGTTCACATCCCGGGAAAAGGTCGTTCGCATAGCGTAGCTCGCACGCATGATCCTCGCCGCACTTGCCTTTTCTCTGGCACAGGTTCTTTCGTATCCGCTTCCCACAACGCTCAGTACGAGCGCCGACGGACGCACGATCGTCTACGCGATCAACCAGCAAGGCAAGCGCAGCATTTGGATTGCGCGCGCACCGCAATACCATCCGAAGCGGGTCGTTGCGTACACCGTCGATGACGGGCAGAGCGTCGGTTCGGTGCAGATATCCGCGGACGGCTCGCATATCGCGTACGTGCACGGCAATTCGGAGAATCCCAGTCTCTCGCTGACCAAACCCGAATCCCAGGTGTATGCGGTAGACGTTGCCACCGGCGCGCAGACAGTGCTCGGGGCAGGCACCTCGCCCGCGATCTCCAGCGACGGCACCACCGTTGCTTTCATTAATAAGAGCGCCGTTTGGGCCGCGCCGATCGACGGGCACACGCCGGCGAAACAACTGTTCTACGACCAAGGCAAGGACTGGGGCTTGCAATGGCAGCCGCACGGCGATGCGCTCGCGTTCGTTTCTTCGCGCGACGATCATTCGTTCATCGGCGTGTATCGCGGGCCAAGCAAACCGCTCGAATTTTTAGCACCATCCGTTTACAACGACATGGAGGAACGCTGGTCGCCCGACGGCACGCGCATCGTGTTTGCGCGTACCCCCGGCGGCGGTGGCGCGCCGCAATCGCCGTTGCAACGTCCGGTGGTGCCGTGGTCGCTGATTGTTGCGCGCGTTTCCGACGCCAGTGCGCGCACGATCTGGCGCAGCCCGCGCACCGAGCGTGCGTCATTTCCCATCGCGGGCGGCGACGTCGATCTCACGTGGGTTGGGAACAATCGCATCGCGTTCCTCAGCGAGATGGACAACTGGCCGCACCTCTATACGATAAACGCAAGCGGCGGAACGCCGAAACGATTGACGGCCGGTGCCTTTGCCGTCGTGTCGTTCGCCGTGTCGCGCGATGCGCAGTCGGTGATCTACAGCGCCAACACGGGCAAAACCGCGGGCGACGTGGACCGCTGGCATTTGTATCGCGTGAATATCGCGAGCGGCGCAACGCAAACGCTGACCAGCGGCGCATCGACGCAGTGGTGGCCAACGCCGCTTGCCGACGGACGCATTGCTTACGTTACGACAACGGCGCAGCAGCCGCCGCTGGTCGCACTCGGCGATGCAAACGCAGCGCACGCACGCACGATCGACAGCGCGCTGGTGCCGGCGGATTTTCCAGCGAGCAAACTCGTCACGCCGCGAGAGGTGACGTATCACGCGCCCGACGGCACGCTCATTCACGCGCAGTTATTTATGGCATGTCACGCTGAGGTATCGAAGCGCGGCCGAGCCTGTCGAGGCCATAAAACCCCCGCGGTGATCTTTGTGCACGGCGGGCCGATGCGGCAGATGCTGCTCACCTGGAACCCGAGCGGCTATTATTCGAACGCCTACGCAGTCAATCAGTATTTGGCGAGCCGCGGCATCGCAGTGCTTTCGGTGAATTATCGTTCCGGAGTCGATTACGGACACGATTTTCACTATGCGCTGCGGCGCGGCTGGACGGGTGCGAGCGAATATCAAGACGTTCTGGCCGGTGCGCGCTGGCTGCAAAAGCAGCCGCAGATCGACGGCGCGCACATCGGCATTTGGGGCGGTTCGTGGGGCGGCTATCTCACCGCGCTCGCACTCGCGCGCAACTCCGACGTGTTCAAAGCGGGCGTCGATTTCAGCGGCGTGCACGATCTCGCGCACGATGCGGTGTGGTATTTCCAGGGCGAGGCCGCCGACACGGTCGATCTCAAACCGTGGATCAACCTCGGCTGGTCTTCTTCACCGGTCGCGTCGATTGCGAAGTGGCGTTCACCCGTGCTGCTGATTCAAGGCGATGACGATCCGGACGTGTCGTTCCATCAACTCGTCGATCTCGTTCCGCGTCTGCAAGCGCACCACGTGCCCCATCAGCTACTGGTTTTCCCCAACGAAGGGCACGCGTTCTTACGCTATGCAACGTGGCTGCACGCCGACAACGCCACAGCCACGTTCTTCTTACAACACCTGTAGAGTCGCCCGGCTTGCTCGTCCGTGCTACAATTTGTAGCATGGCAGCGCTTTCCAGACTCGATCTGGCTGTCCTCGCCACCCTCGCTCAAGCGGACGCTCCGGCGCACGCCGCCACGCTGCGCGCGGAAATCGAGGAGCGGCTCGAGGCACCCGTGAATCGCGGCGCACTTGCACGCGCGCTCGCACAACTGCGCGACGCGAAACTGGTCTGCGAGAAGCTCGGCGAACCGGCGCCGCACGGCGGTCCGCGTCGCGTGCTCTACCGCATCACGGAAGCCGGCCGCAAACGGCTTTCAAGCGAGCTTCGTACGTTCGCGCGCCTGACGCGTGTACGCAAACTCTCGCCGGCAGTCCAGGCGTTTCTCAAGAATCCGCCTGCCGGAAGCAAGGTCGCGCAAGCGATAGCGTACGGCATCGACATGAACCGCCTTGCACGCGCCCTCATCCAGACCCCGCAAGAACGCTATCGCGAAGCGGTTGATGCGATGAAGGCCTTCCGGCGGTACGCTCGATGATGGATCCGGATTCGCTTTTTGCTGCGCTTAACGAAGCGGGCGTCGACTATGTTGTCGTGGGCGGACTAGCCGCGAATCTACGCGGAAGCCAGCGGGTAACGAAAGACATCGATATCGTATATAGCACGGAGGCGACCAATCTGCGCAAGCTTTGCGCCGTGATCAATGCAATTGAACCGCGCATCATTGTGCTCGGTCAACCCGAAGGCTCCGGGCTAACGCTGACGCCGCAGCACCTCAAGCGTCACCGGCTTCTCCAATTATCGACCAAACTCGGCGAGGTTGACTTGCTATCGACGATTGCTGGTTTTAAGAGCTACGGTGCAATTAAGAAAGCATCCAACGCCGTCGATGTCGATGGGCGATCGATTCCGATGCTTACGCTCGCCGGCGTGATCAAATCGAAGCGAGTTTTGAAGCGGCCCAAGGACATCGACGACGTCAAGCAACTCGAAGCAATCGCGGAACTAGAACGGATCAACGACTCCTAGCCGCGATCGCCGCCGTCGCCGTGATGTCCATGGCCGTGCCCATGCCCGTGGCCGCGTCCGTTACGCCAACCGTAGTGATGGCCGTTGTCGTGGCGGCCGGTAACGTCGTAGCGGCCGGTACGGTTGTAATCGTACTGATAGCCGTTCGCATACGGCGAGTAGTACGCGTATTGCCCCACGAGTATTGGCCGTTACGGCCGGGATAGATCGTCGTGCCGTCGGGCATCACGATGGCACGCGCAACGGTCGCTATTCCTCGTCGTGGATTGGCGGCAAGGACGGCGCGTGCGATATCCACTTTTTTTGCTGCGCCACCTCGAGCGCTTCATGAAGGATCTCATTCTCCATCGTTTTCTTGCCGAGCAGGAAGTGTCCATGAAACCGGATCAGCTTCACAAGCCACCGGACGCTCAGAATAGCGGTGTGATGCCTGGCGCAGTCTGGATTTCTTTGGGCCATGTGCGTTGGGCGTGGGCCGCGCAGACAACATACGGGTCTTCTACGCCCGCGCCCGGCGGATCGCCTGACCCTACACACTTCAGCGGCCCTACGGTTACAACGCTGCTTCACCCCACTGCCTTCGATGGAAACAATATTCCGGAGCCGACCGTTACTACAAGATGCACATTCTAAGAAAGGTATGCGGATGCTAAAGATTGTTTTCGCCGTTTTAACTGCGGCAATACTGGTTGGTGGTGGCACGGCAGTAGCGCAAGCTGTCACGAATGCATCTGGCGCGACAGTACGCGGTCTGCAGCTATATGCCGAGGGACCCGCTACCGTGAAGCTCGGCGCCCCGATAAAAATCACCGTGGTACTGCGGAACACCCTTCAACAGGGACAATTCGTCAACTACCCGGGATGGGGAGCCTTAGATGTGGACGTCAGTGACGATCTCGGTCGATCGATTCCTACAAAGAACAGATTGCTGGGCACAGTATTGCCTCACTCCCACTTCGCGGCGGGCTCCGAGCGATCAACAACGGTTACCCTGCAAGATTACGTGCCCGTTACATCAGCCGGGCATTACACTGTGATCTTCCGTCTTAAAGATGTACGGTTCGAAAGCGGTCCGCGTGGACCAGAAATATTGAGGGGAACCATTTACAGCAATCCCGTGCATATTCTAGTCTCGCCATAGCCGCTTCAAGGGCGCTGTAGGGCCGAGAAGCGTTTGCGCTAAACGTTTTTAAAACGGCGACCGCGACGTTCGACGCGGTGATCGAAGCGTCGTAGCGTATATCATGATCCTAACCGCTGCGTCGAGACACCGACGCAAGCTCGTGCTTTCCACTTCGCAATTGTCGCCTCGGTGCGGCAGCCGCTTTGACCGCGTATGCTTGCATCGTCTGCACCGCGCATGGCTGCCACGGCAATCATCGTGCCTTTGAGTGACGAGATGGCTGGGGTGGTCTGAGTTTTATGGACACGCAGTTTATGCAGCCTGATTCAGTTCGAACTGCTCGGGGCTGACATATCCGAGCGTCGAATGGCGACGTCGCCGATTGTACCACGTTTCAATCCACCAGAAAATCACTTCGCGCAGTTGCTCGCGCGTTTCGAACACGCGGTCCTCGATAAGTTCGAACTTGAACGTGCTGAAGAAACTCTCGACGACCGCATTGTCCCAACAATTCGCCTTACGGCTCATGCTCGCAACGATATGATGGCGGTCGTGAAAGCGCTGCATCGGTCGGCAGCGTACTGCGATCCACGGTCGGAATGAAACAGTACGGCGCCGCTCGTCCAGCGTTGAGCAACCGCCATCTGCAGGGCATTGCGCAACATGCAGCGCCGTGGCATAACTTTGCGCTGCATCCTTCTGCTGATTGACCTTCGGGTAGAAAATCGTGGGCGTCCAATCGCGCGCCGTGCGCTCGTGTAGCTTTCTGCGAAGTTGCTCCGCGACGTTATCTTGCATCACATACCGCTGCTGCGGCCCGATGCCGTGGATTGCTATGATCGCAACTTTGCGATCTGCTTGAACACCCATAATTGCCTCCTCGCCCAACCAGCCATATCGTGGCGCGACGGTCGGCTCGCTTTGAGAACCGGCGATGAAAACATCTTCAAAAAGGGCCTCCGGATGAACCGGAAGCCCTCATGATATGTAGGATAAGCGTAGCGGCTCTTAGCCGCGATCGCCGCCGTCGCCGTGATGCCCATGGCCGTGGCCATGTCCGTCGCCTCGGCCGTTACGCCAACCGTAGTGATGGCCGTTGTCGTGGCGGCCGGTAACGTCATACCGGCCCGTGCGGTTGTAATCGTACTGATAGCCGTTCGCATACGGCGAGTAGTACGCGTATTGCCCCCACGAGTATTGGCCGTTGCGGCCGGGATAGATCGTCGTACCGTCGGGCATCACGATGCGGCCGTCGCCGTACACCGTTCCACCGTTGCGCGTGTAGCCGACGACGCGACTCGCAGCCTGCTTCTTGTGCTGATAATTGTTGTATAAAATGATGCCGCCGATGAGCGCGAGCGCGCTCTCGATGATCGTGTACGTCGAACCGGTGCTTGCCTGGGCGGGCCGTGCAAGCAGCGGACTTGCGACGAGCGATCCGGTTATCGCAAGGGCGGCTGCTGCTTTCGAAAGACGTTGTAGCATATGACTCCTCGTGCGTACCAGCGTTTGCTTAATAAACGCGAGAGCGCTCGCTCGAAGTTCCTCAAATCATAACGCATATCACCAAACGCTTGGTTGCATGACATTACCTCGTCCCATCGAAGCTCGCGCATTCCGCAGCAAGGAGGCATCATGGCGATTGCCGCGTCCGGTATAGAACCGGGTCAGCGCAAACTCAACGGACCGCAAACCACCGGAAGAACGTATTCGAACCTCTCGCAGCCCGAGTATGCGATTGCGCACGACATCAATCTTCACGTGCCTATGCGCGACGGCGTAAACTTGATGGCGGACGTGCATCGTCCGAAAGCGGACGGAAAGTTTCCCGCGCTCGTCGCGTTTTCAGCCTACCCGCGGCAAATCCAAAACATCGGCATTCCGATGGGCTTTGTAGAGGCCGGCCAATCGGATTTCTTCGTGCCGCGCGGATACGTGCACGTTATTGCCAACGCGCGCGGAACGAACGGATCCGGCGGCAGCTATTCATTCTTTGACGCGCAGGAGCGCCGCGACGTACACGACGTCGTCGAATGGGCTGCGCAGCAGCCGTGGTGCGACGGCAACGTCGGCATGATCGGCATCAGTTATTTCGCGATGGCGCAGCTGGAAGCGGCAGTCGAACAGCCGCCGCATTTGCGCGCGATCTTTCCGCTCGCCACCTCCACGAGTCCGGGCGAGATCACCATGCACGGCGGGCTGTTCAATAAAATATTCATCTACATGTTTTTCCGCGCTGTCGGCTTGTTCGCGTCGCTCAGCGACGACTTTTTACGCGGGCCGCTCGCCTCGGCGCTCACGAAGATCATGCGCAACCCGCGTATTCACGCCAAGTGGCAGCATCGCAACGGCGAAGCGACGATGGTTTTGTTGCAAAACATCGTCAAAGGACGGTATCCGGCGCACCCCTGGGATAATTTCATTCAAGACCTTCTGCTCGATCATCCGTATCTCGACGCGTACTGGGAAGAGCGCGACACGTTGCCGCTGCTGCATCGCGTGCGCATTCCCACCTACCTCGGGTGCGATTGGGAAAACCTGACCGTGCATTTAGGTTCCACGTTCGCAGCGCTGAACGCACTTCCCAAAGACATTCC
>DASSEZ010000001.1:0-7581 GCA_035694945.1 Vulcanimicrobiaceae bacterium | reverse complement strand
AAACGGGATACGCGTTGCACAAACCCGGCGAGATGGAACTGCTTTCACTCATTTCGGCGCATCGCAGCGAGAGCGGCATGCCGCGGTTGGTTGCGACGTTCTTGGGTGCACACGCTTTACCGCCGGAGTTTTCGAACGAAGCGGATTTCGTCGACTACTTGGTCGACCAGTGCATGCCGTTCGCGAAAGCGCACGGCGCCGTGTATGCCGACGCGTTTTGCGAGCCGGGGTTCTTTTCGCCGGAGCAAACGCAGCGGTATTTGCAAGCGGCGCGCGACCACGGGTTGCGCCTGCGCGTGCACTGCGACGAGATGCAATACGGTGCCGCCGCGCAGATGGCCGCGCAACTCGGCGTAGATGCCGTCGACCACTGCAACTACATTCGCGACGAAGACGTACGGGCAATCGTGGGCGGTAATATCGTTACGGTTGCATGCCCCGCGACTATCGCGTATCTCGATCTGCCGCAGCGCGCGCCCGTGCGGCAACTGCTCGAGCGGGGCGGAGCGGTCGCGCTGGCGAGTGACTATAATCCTGGAACCTCGCCGTGCTTCAATCTGCAAACCGTCGCGTATTTCGGGCGCAAATTGTTCGGGCTCTCTGCCGCCGAAGCGCTGTATGGCGTAACGGTCGCCGCGGCGCGTTCGCTGCGCGTGCCGGCGGGCACGCTGCGTGAAGGTGCGCCTGCGGATATGGTCGCGCTGCGATTGGAATCGCCGCACGAGTTCGGCTGGCAATTCGGCGGCAACCTGGCCGCGGCCGTGTACCGCGACGGAGTTCGCGCGGCATGACACGCCTCGTGCGTTGTGCTCGCGCACTGATTGGGGGCGAAGAGCGCCGCGACGTCGCGCTGGCAATCGACGAGGATCGCATCGCTTTCGTCGGCAGCGTGCAAGAGGCGCAAGCGCGCTTCCCCGATGCGCCGTCACAGTCGTACGGCGAAGGCGTCGCAGTCGTGCCCGGCTTCATCAACGGGCACAGCCACGCGTATCAGATTCTCATGCGAGGCTGGGCGGACGATTTGCCGTTCGCGCGCTGGCGCACCGATGCGCTCTATCGCATCGTACCGCAGCTCACGCCGGACGACGTCTATTGGACGTTCCGTCTGGCGTTCGACGAGATGCTGGCGGCCGGTATTACGACGGTCGCGGAGTTTTTCTATCTCAACGGCCACGGCAACGCGCACGCGCAGCAGGCGATTCGCGCCGCGCACGATGCCGGCATCCGCCTGGTCTTCGCGCGAACGTGGATGGATGCGGACTATGCGCCCGCCGAATTCCGCGAGACGATCGCGCAGGCACAGGATCGCACGGCGTCGCTCATGGCCGAATTCCCGGATACGCACATTTGCATCGCACCGCATTCGCTGCACGCCGCGTCGCGCGACATGATCCGGGCGGCGGCGGAGTTTTCGGCGCAGCGTGACTGTATGCTGCACGTGCACGTTGCCGAAGCACAATACGAAGGCGCCGAAACGCTCGAACGGTTCGGCGCGACGCCCATCTCGCTGCTCGCGCATCTCGGGGCGCTGAGCAAGCGCACCGTCGGGATTCACGCCATCTACATTACCGAAGGCGAGAAGCGCATGCTCGCGGATACCGGTGCGCGCGTCATTCACAATCCGATGACCAATCAATATTTGGGCGACGGTATTTGCGACGTGACCGGCTTGCTGCAACTCGGGGTGACTATCGGCCTGGGCACCGATGCGGATGTGAAGCCCTCGCTGCTGGACGAAATGCGCGCAGCCTCGCTGCTGCAGAAAGTCTCGCGCTTGGACGGCGCGGCGCTCGGCGCCCGTGATGCCTTTTCTCTGGGAACGGCGCAAGGCGCGCGCGCGCTAAGAGTGGATGCCGGCGACCTTCGCGAGGGTGCATTTGCCGACTACGTCGCCATTGACATAACGCGCATGGATCCATGGGTACCGTTATGGAACCAACTGGTCTATCGCGCGGAAAGCGCGGACGTGCTGGAAACGTACGTCGCCGGCCGGTTGGTGCGCGAACGCACGCACGCCCCGCCTGCGCAAGCGCTTGCCGCGCTGGAGCATATGCTCCCGCGCTTGCGCCTCTAATCTTCAAGAGGCGGAAAGGAGCCCTCCGTGCCGCGTTCTCTCGCCGTTCTACTAGCCGTCGCGCTCCTCACCGGCTGCGGGCAAAAAGCATCCACCCGCACCACCGCGATTACGCCCGCGCCGGTCGAATCCGGCGCGCTGCCCGCGGGCCACGGCGCAAACAGCGCGCTCGCGTCGTCGCCATCGGATTTGCATTGCGGAAACGAACCGGTCGTCTGGGTCAACGAACGATCGAAGGTGTATCACACGCAAAGCGATCCGTATTATGGCCACACGAAATCGGGCGGGTACATGTGCGAACTCGACGCCGTGCACGCCGGTTACCACGCAGCCAAAAAATAACGCAGACCGTGCTGTGCACGGCCTACGTTTCTCTGCCCACGAGCGCTGTTTTACCCGCCGTCCACAAGCGCAAACGCGCTGTGCGCCAGCTTGGATGCCCGTCTTATAACGCCGCGCGAAGCGTGCGCATGAACGCGCCGAAGCGAGCGTTGTTCGCATCGTTCGATTCCATACCCGTGTACGCCACGATCACATAGCGCGCGCCGTCCGCCGTTTCCAGGATGCCGCCGTCGTGCGTCACTTCGTCGGTGTCACCGGTTTTGTGCGCGAACCGGTCTCCCGCGTGTAATCCTTCGGACAATTTGTTGTTCCATTGCTGGCGCGCCAGGACGTCGCGCAGCAGCGTCGCGAGCGGCACCTGCGAACGCGCGATGAGTTCGAAGAGGCGCGCCGCATCGCTCGGCGGGTGCGTGTTGCGGTGTTCGCCGTCCCACTCGGGGTCGCTGATGAGCGGCAAAGAACCGGAAAGTTTGCGCCGGAACGCAGTTCGCGTCAGCCCGAAACGAGAGTGCACGATACCGGTCGCGCGGTCGCGGCCGAGCACATCATAGAGCATGTTCGTCGCGACGTTGTCCGAGCGGGTCAGCATCAGGTCGATCAGCTCCCGCAGCGCGCTTTCGTACCCCGGCACAAGCGGCGACGGCTTGTCGTTCGCCGTCATGTTGCCGGCCGTTACCGCGAAACGGTCGTCCAGCGAGAGTTCCCGGTCCTGTACGAGCGCCAATGCGGCGGCGGCCAGCGGTGTCTTGATCATGCTGGCCGGATAGAAGGCGGCTTCCGGGTCGACTTGGATGGCCGGCTGCGCGGCGTCCAAGCGCCGGACAATGAAAGCGCCGGGCTGCAAGCCCGCTTGGACCGCAGCCCGGCAAACCAAGTCTTCGGTCAACATGGCTCGCTTCCAACAGTGCAAGTAAGTACTTGCACTCGCGGGCGGGGTGTGGTAGCATCGTGCGTGCAAGTACGTACTTGCATTAGCAGATTGACCTATGAAACAGCATTTTCGCTTCCTTTCTCTGCCGGCCGCCGTCGTACTGGCGGGAGCTCTCGCAGCGGCACCGGCTGCCCCGGCTTCGGCCCAGGCAGGCCCGTCCACCATCCTGGCGGGCATCGCGGCGCGGAATCCGTCGCTCCAGACCTTCCGGGCGCGCGTGCACGTCAACGTGCGCATGCTGAATTTTCCGTGGCTCTCGCCCAAACTCGACGGCACCTCGTATTTCAAGCGGCCGGACAATTATGAGGTCGTGTTCGATCGTGTACCGTCTTACGCACACGGCATCGACAAACTGTTCGGCAGCATCGACAACGTCGCCGATTGGATGAAGAACTGGAACATCGGTTACGACGGCGTGCAGACCGTGGACGGCAAGCCGCTGTTCGCGCTGCGCATGACGAAGAAAATTTACAGCGATCAGATCAAAGACACCGTCGCCTATGTCGATCCGGCGTCGTATCAGGTCGTGCGCATGGACTGGCACTACCGCAACGGCGGCACGATTACGATGACGCAAACCTACCGTCAGCAGGGCGCGTACAGCGTCGTGTCCACGCAGCACGCGGACATCCATATCCCGCACGTACACGCGGTTGCCGACGCGACTTACGCGCAATACCAGACCAACGTCGCGGTCAACGACGCGGTGTTCACGAGGAAGTGATGCTGCAGCAAGAAACGCATTCGCCCCGCTCTTCCGAAGAAACGCGTCTGCGCATCTTCGCGGCGGCGCGCCAACTGATCGCAAAAAAGGGCCGGCGGGGTACGACCACGCGCGAAATCGCCGAGCTTGCCGGCGTGAACGAGGCGACGCTGTTTCGGCACTTCGGCAATAAAGACGCGCTCATCGACGCCTGCGTGCTGCACTATTGTCCGGCGGTCGATTTGCAGGCCTTTTTGCCGAATCGCGACGGAAACATCGAAGAGGACTTGCGAGCGATCGCGCACTTCATGACCGAGCGCATGGAGTCGCTGCGCGATCTGATTCTCGCGACGTTCGTCGAGGAAGAACAATGGAGCGCCGCCGGCGATGCCGCCTGGCGCGCGCCTGCAATGATCAAGCAAATCCTTACCGACTACATGGCCGCGCGGGTGCAGCGCGGCGAACTCGAAGGCGACCCGGTTTTGATGGCGCGCCTCTTTATGGGGACAATTTTCGCGTACGTGGTAGGGCGCAAACGGATGCACTACCCGGACTATACCCTCGATCAAATCATCGACTTCAACATCAACGTATTTTTAAACGGCGTAAGAAAGAAGAACTAGAGCAATGCAGACGCGGGACCGCGAAGAGCAGGCGGCGCACGCCGCCGGGAACGGAAAGAGCATGGACGTTCAGGAGGATTCGGGCAACGGCGGCGGCCGCAACATGCGTCCCGTGTTTATCGGCGCGGGCATCATCGTCGCCATCCTCGTCATCATCTGGGGCGTCCGCTGGTTTTCATATGCACACGTTCATGAATCCACCGACGACGCACGCGTCGATGCGAACACCGTTGCCGTAACGAGCAAGATCACCGAACGCGTCGACAAGATTCTCGTCGACACGAACCAGCCGGTCAAGAAAGGCCAACTGCTGGTGACGCTCGACAATGCCGACGAACAAGCGAAGCTCGATCAGGCCAAGGCCAACCTGCAACTCACGCTTCAGAATCAGCAGGCGGAGACCACGCAAGGTGCGGGCGGGTTAACGCAGGCTCAGGCAAACGTGCAAAACGCCGCGGCGCAGGTTCCGGTCGCGCAGGCGGGCGTCAAAGCGGCGCAAGCGCAAGTCGAAGCGGCGCAGGCTGCGCTTCCAGGCGCGCAGCAGGCGCTCAGCCGCGCGCGTGCCGATTACGACCGTACCAAGTCGCTCGTTTCCTCCGGCGACGTTCCCAAGTCGCAACTCGACGCGGCCAAAGCGGCGTACGCAGAGGCGCAATCGCAGTTCAACGCCGCGCAAGACAACGTCAACGTCGCGCAGGCGAACCTGGTTGCGGCGCAGCAAAAAGTCGGCGCTGCGCAAGCCGCGGTCGGCGCGGCGCAGGGCGGCGTACAAGCCGCGCAAGGTAAACTCAGCCAAGCGCAGGCGCCCGCGCAAGTGTCCGCGCAAGAAGCCGCCGTGCAGCTCGCGCAGCAGAATCTTTCGAACACGAAGATCTACTCGCCCATCGACGGCTACGTCGGCGAGAAGAGCGTGGAGATCGGCCAGACCGTGAGCCCCGGCATGACGCTGCTCACACTGATTCCGAATCGCGTCTTCGTCACGGCGAACTATAAGGAAACGCAGGTCGGAAAGATGCATCCCGGCCAGCCGGTGGACATCAAGGTCGACGCCTACAAGGGCATCACGTTCCACGGCAAGGTGATGTCGATCAATCCGGCATCGCAGAACACGTACGCGCTGGTTCCGGCGCAAAACTCCACGGGCAACTTCGTCAAAGTGACGCAGCGCATTCCCGTGAAAATTTCCATCGACGACGCAGACCCGGGCAAGTATCCGATGCGGCCCGGCATGTCCGTCGAGACCGCGGTCCTCGTGCAGTAACGGGCCGCCATGAACGGTTCGATCGCTTATACGTCCGTCACCGAGTACGGTTGGCGCAGGGCGGTGGTGACGCTCGCCGTGATTACGGCAACGATGCTGGAAATCATCGACACCACGATCGTCAACGTCGCTCTGCCCAACATTCAAGGCAACTTCGGCGTGTCGGTGGATCAAGGCGCGTGGGTCGTTACCGGCTACATCATCGCCAACGTCGTCGTCATTCCGATAACGCCGTGGCTGTCCGAACGCTTCGGCAGGCGCGCATACTACATGGCGTCGATTCTGCTCTTCACGTTCGCGTCGGTGATGTGCGGCATGTCGGGCAGTTTCGGTGAACTGGTCTTCTGGCGGCTCATTCAAGGCGTGGGCGGCGGCGGACTCATCTCGACCTCGCAAGCGATCCTGCGCGACACGTATCCGCTGAACGAGCAAGGCAAGGCGCAGGGCATCTTTTCACTCGGCGTAATCGTCGGGCCCGCGCTCGGGCCGCTCCTCGGCGGCATCATCACCGACAATCTGACGTGGCGCTGGGCATTCTTCATCAACATTCCGGTCGGCATCTTCGCAGCAATTGCCGTCTGGTCGGTGCTGCGTAATCCGATCAAACCGCAAAAGAACAAGCAGCTGGATTGGATTGGCCTCGGGCTGCTGGCTATGGGTTTGGGATCGCTGCAATACGTGCTCGATCAGGGCCAGCAATTCGACTGGCTGTCCGATCCGAACATCAGGCTGTTCGCCGTCTTGGCCGCGGCAGGCATCGTCGGGTTCATCGTGTGGACGCTGCGCTCGAAAATTCCGGTCGTCGATCTGCACGTTCTTCGTTATCGAGAAGTCGCTGCGGGGAGCTTGCTGGGTGCCGCGCTCGGCGTAAGTCTCTACGGATCGGTGCTGATCTTGCCGCAGTACGTGCAGAACTCGCTCGGCTTTACCGCAACGCTATCCGGTGAAACGATTCTGGTGCGTGCGCTGGCAATCGGCATTCTGACGCCCGCCGCGGCGATCTTGGCGATGCGCGGACGCGTCGACGCGCGCTGGCAGATCTTCATCGGCTTCGTGCTGCTCGGCATTTCGAATTGGATGCTGGCGCAGGTTACGACCTCCGATTCTTCGTTCTGGACGTTCGGCGCGGCGCTTATCGTCAGTGGTCTGGGACTCTCGCAGATCTTCGTTCCGCTGTCGATTGCCGTGCTGGGCTCGGTACCACCCAAGGACGTTGCCGCCGCGTCGGCGTTCTTCAATCTGGCGCGTCAGGTCGGCGGAAGCATTGCCACGGCGGTGCTCGTAACGGTGCTCGTTCGCGGCGTTACGCATCACCAGGCCGCGCTCGGTTCCGACGTGTCGCTGCACGCCCAGGCCGTCCACCAATACCTCGCAGCGCACGGCGGAGAGCATTCCCGCAGCGCGCTCGCACATCTCGCAAATCTCGTGACGCAGCAAGCGTACGTACTTTCGTACGCGGATACGTCACGGCTCACCGCACTCATCACGCTGGTGCTCGCGCCGCTCGTCATTCTGATGCGGCGTCCCAAGAGCGCTGCACGCGCCGGTTCGTAAACTACAGGAGTACACGGAAAAAGTGAATGTGATCGCTAGTGTCTTGCTTGCCGCCGCCGCGGCGGTGCCGTCTCCGGCACCGTCGCCGCAGCT